>JAWDXP010000007.1:0-221457 GCA_032477055.1 Dysgonomonas sp.
CAAAGAAAATTTGAACTTTTTATCCCCCTTTATCGTTATAGATATCCTAATACCTAAGAAATCAACAACTAACAACAAATTATCAAAATCATAAAAAAAGTCGCACCTTAGAGAGAAACCAATAAACGGGGAGGAGATGGACGAAAAATAAAAGACTTAATTATAATATAAACAAAAAAGGCAACTTGCCATAGACAAATTACCTTAACAATAAAAGAAACGTGTTTTTCAAAGGTATTAGAACTTAAGGGGGTATGTTTTTGAATATAGTCACTATATTACAAAGTACATATTAATTATTAGAGAGTTTAGAGAGTTACTATTTTAGTTTATAGAGATTGACATTTTCTATTTCTAAAAAATTATATATAGAAAATTTTGTCTTAAAATATGATCAATCGAAATAAGTATACTTCCTCATTTATTTCAAATCACAATCCACATCTTGTCAATCATCAGGTACAAAGGAAAGGATTAATTACAGGATAGAAGTTACATATTCTTATCCCTTTATATATGATTATATCCTAAATCGTTAAAAACATCTATAATTTGGGCATAAATTTTCTATACAGAAAACAATTTACTAGAAGTAACCTTATTAAAATAATTATATTTGCATAGCTATATTAAAATATGCAGACATTATGCAAAAGAAAGAACATCCTCTCCATCTATTTAAGTTTTGTCCAATATGTGGTTCCAGCCAATTCATTGTAAATAATTTCAAGTCGAAACGATGCGAATCATGCGGTTTCATATATTATTTTAATCCATCTTCCGCTACGGTTGCAGTTATTATTAATGACAAACGAGAGATATTAGTGGCTACACGCGCTAATGAACCGGCAAAAGGCACGCTGGATCTGCCCGGTGGTTTTATAGACCTGAACGAATCTGCTGAAGAAGCTATAACACGTGAAGTCAAGGAAGAAACAGGACTGAGTATTAAGGAATTGAAATATTTATTTTCTATCCCTAATTTGTACATGTATTCCGGATTTGAAGTAGAAACTACTGATTTATTCTTTTTATGTAAAGTCGATCATAGGCAGAAGATAGAGGCTCATGACGATGTCGAACAACTTCAGTTTATACCTATCGATGAATTAGACCCATCCTTATTTGGATTAAAATCGATAAAAGAGGGAATAGAAAAAATTAGAACAATGAGGCTATAATAACTTTAAAATAAAAAGTTTATTTACAATTGTTAATTTTCCCCTATCAAATAATAACAAATGCTTTTATTTAATGTAAAATTTACGAATTGAAAAAAAGCATTTTAACTTTCGGACTTAATTACACTTATTATAAGTTTTATTGGTATCTAAAACTGACAATATTATATATACAGAAATGAAAATAAGATTACTTTCTTTATTTTTCCTTATTTCCCCTCTATTTGTAGGATATGCACAAAAAGGAATAAGTTATCAAACTCCAAACAAGCTTTTTAACCAAGGAAAAGAGATGTTCATCGACAAAAATTATGTTGGTGCTCAGAATACATTGAATGAATATAAGAATATTGCTACTGATAAAGAGTTAATATCAGAAGCTGATTATATGATAGCAGCATCCTCTTATTTCAGAGGAAAAGAAAATGCAATAGAGTTATTGCACGACCATTGGGAAGCCTACCCGGAAACATATCACAGAAATGATATTGCATTTTATATTGGCTCGTATTATTTCGGAGAGAAAGACTGGGATAAGTCTTTATTTTGGTTCAACCAATCAGATGTTGCTTATTTATCATATAGTGATCAGGAAAATTACACTTTTCGTTCTGCTTATGCCAATCTACAAAAGGGAAACAGAACCGAAGCCTATCAGCGCTTCGATATGCTTGCCAAAAATAGCAACAAATACTTCGAAACAGCAACCTATTATAAAGCATATATCGATTTCCAAGAAAAAAGATATGATAGTGCATTAAGCATTTTCGAACAACTAAAAAATAATCCACAATATTCGGAACAAGCCCTTTTCTTTATTACACAAGGATTATTTTTAAAGAATGATTTATCCGGAGCTATTAATGCCGGTAAAAACTACCTTAATAAATATCCTAGCAATAACAATTCATCCGAAATATACCGTATATTAGGGAACAGTTATTATAGGCAAAAAGATATACAACAATCGATAAATAATTACGAAAAATATTTTTCCCTTGTAGAAAAACCTTTCAGGGAAGACGCTTTCCAATTAGGAACAGCTTATTCCGAGAGGGGTGCAGCCCAACAGGCTATTGATGTATTACAATATGCAGCATCTAAAGATGATAAATTAGGACAAGCGGCATATATGCTGCTAGGGCAAAACTATCTGAAAACAAATGACAATGCAAATGCTCTCATGGCATTTGACGCTGCTTCTAGGGTAAAATTTGATCCTTCAATAAGCGAGGTTGCTCTCTACAATTATGCAATGCTCACTCATAAAACCTCTTTATCTTTATTTGATCAATCAATAACTGTTTTACAGAGGTTCTTGAATGAATATCCGAATTCCAAATATTCAAATGAGATTAACAATCAACTTGCGTCCACACTATTGTCTACCAAAAATTATCAAGCAGCATTAGATGTAATAAATCAGATGCGATCGCCCGGCAGACAAATACTGGAAGCAAAACAAAGCATATTGTTCCAACTAGGTGCTCAAGATTTCATTGATGGCAATTATAGTAACGCAACAAAGCAGTTCAACGCTACCATAAATATGGGTGAATATGATATAAAGTCTAGAAACGAAGCCTATTTTTGGCGAGGGGAGACATATTATAGAATACAAAATTACACCTCAGCTTCTAACGATTACCAAGCTTATATCTCAAGGTCTAACTCTTCGGCGGAGAACTATACCAATGCTTTATACAATTTAGGATATTCTCAGTTTAACCTCAAACAATATAATAATGCACTAAACAGTTTCAGCAAATATGTATCGCAAGAGAGAAACAGGCAACAACTAACCTACTCGGATGCTCTGAACCGAATGGGAGACTGCTACCTATATAATCGGAACTTTTCCGATGCTGAACGAGTTTATGCACAAGCGGCTACTGCGAACAACCAGGGAGCTGAGTATGCCGATTTTCAGAGAGCATTTGTCTTAGGGCTACAAAGAAACTACAGTGGCAAAGTTGCTGCTTTAGACACAATGATGCGAAAATATCCGGATTCTCAATATATGGATAATGCCTTGTATGAGAAAAGCAGAGCCCTTGTCATGCTAAACAGAGAAAGTGATGCAATACGAGTATTGAACCAAATGCTGAAAGATCATCCTAACTCTAGCATTGCCCCTCAGGCAGGAGTTTTATTAGGACAATCTTATCATAATACCAATAATACATCTCAAGCAATTGCTGCTTATAAGCAGGTTGTCGAATCTCACAAAAATACAGAAGAAGCTCGTATGGCTATCCAAAGTCTGGAAGGTATATACAGAGATATTAATGATGTATCTTCTTACGCCAACTATGTTAACTCTTTAGGTGGAGGTATAACAATCACAGCGAGCAGACAAGACTCCTTAACATATCTTGCCGCAGAAAATGTATACATGAAAGGACGAACAAGTGAAGCTGTAAATGCAATGAATAAATATCTGCAAAGTTATCCGAACGGACGTTTTGCAGGAGATGCGCATTTCTATATCGGACATGCGGCATACGAAAACAAAGACTATGACAGAGCTTTGTCTGAATTTAACAATACCATAAATTCGGGTAGTTCCAAAAATCTAAATAAAGCCCTAGCCCTTGTAGGTAGTATAGAATCTGATAGAGGAAACTCTCAGGCAGCTTACAGTGCCTACAAACAGCTGGAACGAAATGCAACGAGTGCCGAAGACAAGAATATCGCTCAATCAGGGATATTGAGAACAGCAAATGAACTAAACAATAATCAAGATGTCATTGCAGTTGCAACTCAATTATTATCTACCGATAAAACTTCTCCGGAGATACGAAATGAAGCTTTATTGTATAGAGCAAAAGCTTATCTAAACTCATCTGATACAAACAAAGCAATTGCAGACCTTCAAAAAGCATCAGCCGATACCAGAAGTATTTATGGAGCAGAAGCCCAATATTTGCTAGCTGATACATATTACAAAAACAAATCTTATGATAATGCAGAACAACAGGTTAATAATTTTATGAAGCAAAATACTCCTCACGCCTATTGGATGGCAAAAGCTATAATTGTACTATCCGATACATATCTGGCAAAAGGAGATAACTTTCAGGCAAAACAATATCTGGAAAGTTTGAAAGCAAATTACACAGGAAACGAGGCTGACATAACGTCTATGATAAACAGCCGCCTCGAAGCTTTAAAATAAATATTATTGTTCTCATAAAAATTTGATAAATCAATGAATAAAATATATATACTATCATTTGCCAGCATCTTAGGCTTATCTTTTTCTTCTAAGATTTCAGCTCAAACAGCAGTAAAAGATACAACCCTCAACCGCCACGTAAACCTCGAAAGAGAGTATACCCCTACTATTAAGGATGCATCAAAAATAAATACCCTACCGGCATTACACGATCCGGTAAAGAAACAATACAATATAAAATTCGAAAATGCAGCGCCATCGGTCAATATTGACTCTTATTCGGTTGGTGATACAGGCTCTGGTGATATAAATACCACAGTCGACTATAGTAAACACCGTGGCTACTTCACATTTGGTGCAGGAATGTATACCAACTTAGAAGGTGCATTAGGATATCGTGTTGTAGATGGAGAAAAAGACCAGCTGGATATATTTGCAACCCATAGTTTTACTGATGCCCGAGTAAAGTATCTTCAGAAAAACTCTCCATTAGATAAAGTAAAAGCTAAAGACATGGAGAATATGGTAAAACTGAGGTATAGCCATACATTTGAGCCTCTGACATGGTATCTTAGTGGATCATTTGTTAACGATCAATATAATTATTACGGTAACCCATATATATTCAGTACAAGTGCTGGCACTACATTCCCAGAAGAAAATCTGGAGAAGAAACAATCTTCCAGCCTCTTCGAAATCGAAACAGGCATAAAATCAAAAGAAGAATCTGACAAGCTAATTTATTCAGGAAGTTTGAGATACAACCGATTCACATCTAAATATGGACCTGACATGATCTATGATGGTGCAAAAGCGAACCTTGTGGATGCACGTGTAAATCTAACATTTCCATTTATGAATGAATTCAGAGCTGGAGTAAAAGGAGGAATATTCCATCAAAGTGTAAGTGATGTAGACTTTGCCCCCGAAGGAACTGAACCATTCCATAGCTTAACTTCGGTCAATGCCAATCCTTATCTTAGCATAGAAGGAGACAACTATAAAATATCGGTAGGGGCTAATTTAGCTCAAGCACTCGATTACAATGACAAAACTCAGATTTCGCCTACCGCAGATATTTTCTGGAACTTCGAAGAAAAAAGTGCTTTTTACCTGACATTAGATGGAGGTATTAATAACAATAGTCTGGTTGATATTTATCGTGAAAACAAGTATGTTTCCCCTGCTTCCCGAATAGAAATTTCTCAAACACCCTACAATGCACAAGTCGGGATTAAATCCGGTGTCGTTGATGGTTTTGAGTTTGATATTTTCGGAGGATATAAATACACTAAAAATGAACACCTATATCTACCTTCTCAGACTGCTTCATGGGGTAATGTTAGCGATGCATTATATGCAAACTTGGGAACAGGTCATTTCGGAGGAGCATTAAAAACACGATTGATTCCTTATACTGACTTATCTTTAAAAGCTGTTGGCTACTTTTATAATGTGAAAGATTATGTTACTCCCGATATCTCTCCTTCCGAAAAAAAAGCCTGGGGTAAACCTTCCCTGACATTTGATTTCAATGCAGATTTTTCATTCATCGACAATCTGATATTAACAGCAAATTATTCTTTCGAAGGTGGAAGAAAAACCTATCTGAATAGTGAGTCTGTAAAAATGGATGCAATTAATGAACTTAGCTTCAAAGCCAACTATCAGATATTCGATTGGTTATCGGTTTACGGAAAGGCTAACAATATACTAAACCAAAAATATGAAAGGTATTATGGTTATACTCTTCAAGGCATAAATGTACTTGTTGGTGTAAACTTAAAATTCTAATATTTTCATCACAAATGATATAATAGGGTGTATTTCTCTCTCGAAAAATACACCCTATTATTATGTATATAAACCACTTATATTCGCTAAAGAAAAAAGGAGGAAAAAAGGAGGTTTTAATTATCAAGCCTTTCTAGAGTTATATATTACTTTGCAATGCATATTAATAAAAGAGGGTGTGCCAAAACAGATGCAAATATATATCTTCATCAACTCAAACGCAAAACTGACTCTCCTTCAGTATAAGGCACATCCTTCTTTTTTATTCTCCACCTAACAACTATTATACTATACATTTTAGTATTATTCTACTTCGATTATAAGACAAAATACGCCTTTGTTCCACATAATTGTTACAAATAATAAAATATGTGTGCAAATAATAAAATTTAGTTTATTATCCATACCATAATATCACTAAAATTCTTAATTTTGATAGAATTTTTTATTCAAGGAAAATCTCTTCTCAGGAACTGCATTGATTTGAGAGAATGGTAAATAATAATATTAAACAAAAATAATAGACATGCTAAATGAATTTACTATCAGCAGAGGAAAGGCTACGCTCAATTTCTCTGTAAAATTTTGCGACAACCGTCAAAAACTATTGAATAGTTATGGATTTAAGAAGGTTATCGATTCATTTATAGGAGTCTTAAAAAAAGACAACATCATTATTTATGATCATTATATCAAGTATTTTAAAAATGATGAAGAATTTTCAAGTTCACTTGTCGAAGTCTTCAAATTTTTAACAGTTTGCAGTGAGAGTGAAATTTTAAAAGTTAAAAATAAGTACACAGAAATATTTAAAGATAAAGACCTCTTTATAGAACTTATAGAACTGCTATACTCATATTGGCGCAGGATGGAGCGTATATCCATCATCCGCAACTCCAGCTTAGGGGATGGGCTTCAGAATGTACGGTTTGTTCAGGCAAACGCACAATTCAATGACCTGATCTTAGCAACATACCGTCGTATAGAGGAAACAATCATGGGGACTACGCACCGTGTATACCGCCAGCTTGTAGCAGGTGCAAATGCGGGTCTTACCCTCAACGACGTAACATGGAATTGCCCTACGGAATATAAAGGGCTTGCAGCTGTACCTTTCATTAGTACGGTTGTTTTCCAACCACCATTAATTACTTACACAAAAAGAAATACACGTGACGGAATATTTCAGGAACACACCGAAAATCCTATATCAAATATTGTACTGAACGACGATGATTATTACATATATCCTGCGTGGGTAGGAAATATGCTTACTTTCGTCTACTTCCATAAAGATTTTATTGATCATGGGCTTGGGCTATCGAACCTTTTCGAATTAGCAAGTGTTAGTGATTATATAGGGAAAAAACCGGATATGATTTATGTATTTGGATATCCTGACGGACACGAAGAGAAACGAACATTCTATTATAAAGATAAAAAGAATGATATCCTCATCGGATATGCCAACTATTGTGACGACATCGATTATTTCGGATACATGAAAAAGATGTTGCTTACATTACACAATGTAAAACAAATGGAGCAGCAACGCCTTCCTATACATGGGGCAATGGTAAATATAGCCCTTAAGAACGGAAAAGAAGCCAATATCATAATCATGGGAGACAGTGGAGCAGGTAAGTCCGAAAGCCTAGAAGCCTTCCGTACATTAAATGAAAAATATATCCGCCACATGCGTATTATTTTTGACGATATGGGATATCTCAAAATAGATGAGAATGGAGCGGTCAAAGGATACGGGACAGAGATAGGAGCTTTCGTCCGTGTTGATGATCTCGATCCATCATATGCATATCAGCAATTAGATAGAGGAATCTATTCTAATCCGGATAAAATAAATGCACGTGTAACCATACCTGTATCGACATACGAAGTTATTTCGAAAGGTTACAAAGTCGATTACTTCCTCTACGCAAACAATTATACTGATACAGAACATAAAATAAGTTTCTTCGACAATCTGGATAAAGCAATACAGGTATTTGAAGACGGAGCGCGGAAAGCAAAAGGCACGACTACAGAAAAAGGTCTTGTTAAATCTTACTTTGCTAATCCTTTTGGACCTGTACAGGAGCGCGAACTAGCAGAAAAGCTAGTACGTCAGTACTTTGCTAAAATGTATGAAAATGGCGTAAAAATCGGAGAGATGCACACATCTTTAGCTATAGACGGCAAAACGAAAGAAGGACCACGTCTAGCAGCCGAGGAGCTATTCTCTTTAATTAATCAGTGAACAAAGCATAGTGCCGGTATTGCTCCGGCACTCACCAACTAACATATAAAAAACAAAATTATGAGTCAATCAAGCTCTTTGATGAACGAAAACATAGCGATGCTAGGCAAACTGCTAGGTGAAACAATCAAAGAGGCTTTGGGCGAAGATCTTTTTGAACGTGTCGAAACAATACGAAGGTTATCAAAAGCATCACACAACGGAGACGAGGAGTCTCACGGTAAATTAGTAGAAACATTACAGAATCTGCCAGACAAAGAATTTTTACCGGTAGCCCAAGCTTTCAATCAATTTCTGAATTTAACAAATACTGCCGAGCAGTATGATACAGTTTCTCAGCATGCCAGTGGAAAAGATAATCCGGTCAATTTCCCTCATATATATGAAATATTAAAAAAGGGGAATATAGATGATGCATCTATAAAGAAAGCAATTGACGAGATATCTATGGATCTGGTACTGACAGCTCATCCGACAGAAATAAACAGACGATCGTTAATTAACAATCTAAACGAAGTAAACGATTGCCTTCAGCAATTAGATCACGATGATTTGGTCGATTATAAAAAACACCAGATCATGAGGCGTCTTAAACAGCTAGTTGCACAATATTGGTTCACATCGGAGATCAGGAAAAACAGACCAACCCCCAATGAAGAAGCGAAATGGGGATATGATGTTATAGAAAATAGTCTCTGGATGGCTGTTCCTGCTTTTATCAGAGAATTCAACGAGCAATGTGAAACAACATTAGGTTACAAAATTCCAGTAGATGCCCGCCCTATACACTTTACATCCTGGATGGGAGGTGACAGGGATGGTAACCCCAATGTTACAGCAGCAGTTACACGTGATGTATTATTACAAAGCAGAAAGCGAGCTGCGAAGCTATTCCTTGCCGACATAGAAGTGCTAGTAAAAGAACTATCTATGTTTGCTTGTACCCCCGAATTCAGAGAATATCTGGGAGATCAGGATGCACCCGAACCTTATCGGGAATTGATGAAACGTCTTCGTACGAAATTGAAGAAAACTCTTACTTATTTCGAAGAAAAAGACGACGACAAACCCATTCCAGTGAGAGAAGATATTATCCACAGCAATGAACAGCTCTGGGAACCATTGATGCAATGTTACAACTCACTTGTAGCTTGTGGCATGCAAAGTATCGCCAATGACAAATTACTGGATACTTTACGACGGATTAAATGCTTTGGTGTCACTCTGGCAAAATTAGATATAAGGCAAGAAAGCACACGTCATACAGAGGCTCTCTCTGAAATAACTAAATACCTAGGATTAGGAGATTACGAAGCATGGTCTGAAGAAGAGAAACAAGCATTTCTGATAAAAGAATTATCTTCAAGACGCCCTCTGATTCCTCAAAAATGGGAACCAAGTCCGGAAACAAAAGAAGTTCTGGAGACTTGCAAAGTAATAGCAGAAACACCCGAAGGTGTAATCCCTGTATATGTCATCTCCATGACACGTACACCATCCGATATATTAGCGGTTCATCTGTTCCTGAAAGAATCAGGATGCCCCTATACCCTACCCGTCGCTCCATTATTTGAAACGCTGAACGACTTGAATAATGCCGCTGATGTTATGCAGAAATTATTTAATGTCAGTTGGTACAAAGGAGTGATCAATAATAAGCAAATGGTAATGATCGGCTACTCGGATTCTGCAAAAGACGCAGGAGCTTTAGCGGCTGGATGGGCACAATACCGGGCACAGGAATCATTGCTAAAAACCTGTAACGATGCAGGTATAACACTCACTCTATTCCATGGTCGCGGGGGAACGATAGGCAGAGGTGGAGGACCTGCCAAAGTAGCTTTATTCTCACAACCTCCCGGCTCATTAAAAGGAGGGTTACGAGCTACAGAGCAAGGAGAAATGATCCGCTTTAAGTTAGGATTACCTGATTTGGCAATCAATACCCTTGCCCTGTATATGGATGCTATTCTTGAAGCTAATCTATTACCTCCTCCATCCCCTAAAGAAGAATGGAGAAATATAATGGATAAGCTTTCTGATATATCATGCGATATCTATCAGGGATTAGTACATCATAAAGAAGATTTTATCCCTTATTTTTATCAGGCTACTCCCGAAGCGGAATTGGCAAAACTTCCATTAGGATCGCGACCTGCCAAAAGGAGACCTACCGGAGGAGTGGAAAGCCTGAGAGCTATTCCCTGGATATTCGGATGGACTCAAAACAGGCTTATGTTACCTGCATGGCTTGGAGCAGGACAAGCTCTCCAGCAAATAATTGATAATGGACAAATGGAATTATTGGAAACGATGTATCAGGACTGGCCATTCTTCAACACCCGTATCAGTATGCTCGAAATGGTATATGCCAAAGCCGACAGCCGTATAGCAGCCTATTACGATAAGCGCCTAGTCAATGATAAATTGCAATATCTGGGTGAAGACCTCCGTAAACAATTAATAAAAGACACCCAAACAATATTAGATATTGCCCATGACCAATCATTAATGGAAAATCTCCCTTTCATTGCCGGCAACATCGAAATGCGTAACATTTATACAGAACCGCTTAATGTGTTACAGGTAGAACTCCTACATCGCTGTCGCGGAATAGAGAATCCACCTCAGGAATTAGAGCAAGCGTTAATGGTAACCATATCGGGTATTGCTGCAGGAATGCGCAACACAGGATAATAATACTATCACAAATAAGTTAAAGAAGGAGTTCTACATTTTGTAAAACTCCTTCTTTTTTATATGAACACAGAAAGTGTAAAGAAAAAATACATACTATGTAAAATAATTTTACAACACCAACACATCAACACCAATAATCAGCTATATATTAAAGCCTTATACACTTTGGTATAATATTAGAGATATTAATTACATTTGTATAAAAGAGCAATCAGGATTAAAACATGAAAAGTGGAAGCATACTTATTGTGGATGATAATAAAAATGTACTCAGTGCATTAAGAATATTATTAGACAATTATTTTAATAATGTCTATTTATTGCCATCTCCCAATTCCTTATTATCAACATTACGGGAAAAGAATCCGGATATAGTCTTGCTGGATATGAATTTTTCGGCAGGAATCAATACCGGAAATGAGGGTCTATACTGGTTATCGGAAATAAAGAAATACGATTCCGAACTCCCTGTAGTACTTTTCACAGCCTACGCCGATATTGATCTTGCTGTAAATGCACTTAAAGAAGGAGCCAGCGACTTCATCGTGAAACCATGGGATAATGCCAAGTTATTGGCTACACTACAATCCGCATTATCTCTAAGGCTTACAAGAAAAGAAGTAAAGAAGCTCCGTGAAAGACAAAATGTTTTGAACCAAGACCAAAACAAAGAGGATGATATTTGCTGGGGACAATCCGCAATAATGCAGGAACTCCTCTCCATAATAAAGAAGGTTGCACAAACAGACGCTAACATTCTCATTACAGGTGAAAATGGAACAGGAAAAGAATTAATAGCTAAAAAGATTCATTTCTTATCCAACAGAGCTAACGAAACATTAGTGACTGTCGATTTGGGAGCTTTAACAGAAACTTTGTTCGAAAGCGAACTCTTCGGTCATACTAAAGGAGCATTTACAGACGCAAAAGCCGATCGTGCCGGAAAATTCGAAGCTGCTGATAAGGGAACTTTATTGCTGGATGAGATTGGAAATCTAAATTATACATTACAAGCTAAATTATTGACGGCACTCCAATCCCGACAAATTACAAGAGTAGGTAGTAATGTTCCTATTCCGGTTAATATCCGGCTAATCAGTGCAACCAATAAAGATTTGTTTCAGTCTGTTGCCAACGGGATATTTCGTGAGGACTTATTGTATCGAATAAATACAATACAGATAGAAGTCCCTCCTTTACGTAGACGGCGCGAAGATATATCTATGTTAGCAAACTTCTTTCTACAAAGGTTTTCTAAAAAATACGAGAAAAAAGGCTTATCACTAAGTGATAAAGCTTTACAAAAACTAGAGAACTACTCTTGGCCCGGAAATGTAAGAGAACTACAACACACCATCGAAAAGGCTGTCATATTAAGTGATGGAAACATACTGCAACCATCTGATTTTTACATGCACACAACGGAAGAGAAAACAGAAGTAATAGAGTCTATATCTCTAGAAGAAATGGAGAAAATACTGATCGAAAAAGCTATGAAAAAGCATAATATGAATATATCCGCTATTGCGGCTGAACTAGGAATCACTCGCCCGACACTGTATAATAAGATGAAAAAGTATAAACTATAAGATACGAATGTTCAAGTCCATAGAATATAAACTCATTTTATATGTAATCCTATTAATGATTACAGTATCACTCTGCACATATCTGGTAGTGAACAAAGAATATCTTTATTCAGCCCTGTCTTTTCTAACTATACTTGTCATACTACGCACATTGTATGCGCACTATAAGAAATTTAACCAAAATATATTATTCCTTCTTAATGCTTTAGATAATGGAGATTATTCTTTTCATTTTGCAGAAGCTAAATTATCATCGAGAGAAAAGGAATTGAACCAGATGCTTAACCGCATAAAAGACATACTTACAAAAGCAAGAAAAGAGGTTATTGAAAATGAGAAATTTTTAAGCCTTATTGTGGAAAGTATATCTACCGGAATCATTATTCTGGATGAACATAACAATATACAAACAACCAACAAGGCAACAACAGAATTACTAGGGCTGAATGTTTTTACTCATCTAAATCAGTTAAAAGCAATAGATGATTCATTTCCTCAACTATTCAAAGACCTACATCCTAATACTATACAGCAGATTAAAATAGCCAATGAAAGAGAAGAATACCAAATAAGCCTTCACACTTCTATCATAAGATTAAAGAAAGGTACAATGAAGATCATTACTCTAAACAATATCGGGAATGAGCTGGAAGCCAAAGAAATGGAATCCTGGATACGCCTGATCAGAGTTATGACTCACGAAATAATGAACTCTATCGCCCCGATATCTTCGCTAAGCGAAACCTTATTATTTACATACAAAAATAGCAAAGATGATATTCCTGACAACTCTATAAGTAGAAATACAATAGAAGCTTTTGAAACCATTCGTTCTACAGCAAAAGGATTATTATCATTTGTAGAATCGTATCGTAAATTTACAGGTATTCCTAAACCCGAAATGTCCGAAATCAATCTTATCCCTTTGATAGAAAAGATAATTCATTTAGAATCACACAATCTGGAAGAGAAAAACATCAACATACAATTATTTGCAGAAAATAAACACTATAGCCTGACAGCAGATGAATCTCAGATATCCCAGATACTTATTAACCTGATAAAAAATGCGAAGGAAGCCGTTTCGCAGAATGACAAAATAGAGATAAGAATCTCTGAAAAAGAAACTAAAATACAGATAGATGTATGTAATAATGGACTCCCTATCCTTGCCGACGTAGCAGCTCATATATTTATTCCATTTTTTACAACGAAAGATACAGGAACAGGTATCGGTCTTAGTGTGTCACGGTATATGATGCGGCTACATGGAGGAAACTTAAAACACCACACTTTAGATGGTTGGACTATCTTCAGCATGGTGTTCTAACGAGATTCCGAACTATCCTTTACTTCTTTTGAATACTACCTCCACTATTAGACGAAACTTGAGCCTTAGGCGGATTCCCGTAATATTGAATACGCCCACCACTATTTGCATGGGCTTTTATCTCTTTTTTTACACTGATCTGTATACTAGCTCCACTGTTTGAAGAGACATCTGCCGTCGTTACCACAAAATCCTTCATATTTATAGATGCTGCACTATTATTAGATGCTTTCACTAAGTCTGCAGAACCTATAAGATTTATACTACCCGCGCTGTTGCTTTCGCATGTAACATTATTGGCTTTCAGGTCTAGTGTTATACCTGCACCCGAATTAGCTTGTAACTTAATATCTTTTGCATTGATAGCGCTCGCTCCTTTAATCTTACTTCCTGAATTAACACCAAGATATATGAGGTCTTTCGCTGTTACCTGTATAGTTACCTTTCCTTTAATATTACTTATATTATTCTTGAAACCTATGTTCAATGTATTTCCATTCACCTCAGTTTTAACTTTTGGGAGAACATCGGGATTGGCATTTACAACAATGGTCGAGGATTTCCCTTCAGTCAGAAATACCTCTATCCCACAACAAACGTTTATTCCATTGAAATTTCCCACATTCCGTTGTTCCGATGTTTGTGCATAAATTCCTGTTAGATATATACAACACATCAATAAAATCAAAACACTTTTTTTCATATTAATCAGATTTTGTTATTTATACTATATGACGGATTAAACTTTTATTTCGTTACAATTTTTCAATAGAAAATTGACCTACTCACTCTTTATCGAATCAACAGGATTGATTTTAGTTACTTTCAAGCTTTGCCATGTTGCTATAATTAACGAAAAAATAATCACAGAAAGACAGGTACCGGCAAAAAGACAAAACGTCAAACTTGTCTTAAAAGCAAAGTTAGCCAGCCATATATTTAAAATATATGAAGATAGAGGAACAGCTATAATACATGATAGAGTAAGCCAAAAAAGAAGGCTACGATTGAGCATAAATAAAATATCCAGAGATGATGCTCCGTTTACTTTTCGTATACCAATTTCTTTACGCCGTACTTTCATCATAAAAGCCATAAATATAATCAACCCCAATAAGGTTATGATCAGACATAATGATGAAAACAACCTGACCATTTGCTCTGCATTTAGCTCATTTTTATAGATTACCCGATAATAATCTTTGAGAAAACCATAATTTAGAGGAAAGTCCGGATTAATTTTCTCCCATTCTTTATTAAGTACATCTAATCCTTCCGATGGATATTTCGGGGATAACCTCAGCATAAAACAGCTCATAAATAGATTACGGGGAATAATCAGCATGGGAATAACATCTTCATACACATTTGTATAAACAAAATCATCCACTACTCCACAAATCTTTCCGGACGGAATATAATCCAACGACTGATGCATTAATGTAATATCTTTACCAAGAGCTTCTTCGGGAGATGAAATCCCAAGCAAACCAAGAGCTTTCCGGTTGATAATATAATTATCTCTAACAGAAGTTATATACTTCTCTCCCTGAGATTCTATCCTATACTTTTCTTCAAACATTCTTTTCTCCTCCTGCTGTGTAATAGCTAACTGAGGAGGCAAATTACCGGCAATAGTATTTATCCCAAAGAAAGGAAAAAAGTCGTCTCCAACAACCAAAATAGGACAGGTCACTATCTCCTCATTCCCTTCTATACGAATCCGGATCATATCCCTTATACCTTCTCCCGGCAACTGCATCGCTCCCGTAACACTTTCTATTTCGGGATGCTTCAGAAGCTCACTTCTAAGTAAAGAATAATTATCAATAACTTCTGTTGGCAATTCTTCTTTTAGTACTACAATGCTATCATTAACCGCTCCTATCTGGGTTGTTCTGATTATCGAAATCTGATTATTTATACTTACAGAAAGTATAATAACAAAAACAACAATAGAATACTGAACCAGAAGCATATACTTAACATTAGAAAAAGAAAAACGTACAGGTTTAAGTTCTTCTCCCCGATTAAAAAACAAGGTATAAGAAAGACTTTTAAAAACAGGGATCAGAAACGTAAAAACAGTAAGAAGCAGAAGAATAACGGATATGACTAAATAATAAACAACTGATACAGAATAAAGATTTATTCCAAAATATTCCGAGACATACAAGGATAATATGAATGATAACAACAAAGATGTAAAGCTAATACAAAATGAAATCCGAAATTCATCTTTTACTATCGCGGAACTTGATGCCCCATTTAATCGCAATAGCTGATAATAACGTTTATTATATGAAAAAATCACACTCGAATTGAGCCACAAATTAAACAATACAATTATGAGTAGTAGGATATTAGCCCCTGCAATAAGGTAAATATAATCTATCTTACCACCGGGTTCTATTTCTTTGGCAACATTACTATGCAGATGTATATCCGTTAATGGAAGAATTGAGGCTTCGGCTGTTTTCCGGATAGGATTTTCCGAGGTATTTTGTATTGCCTCTGTTATCTTATGAGATAATTCTTTGTTCGATACTCCCTTTTTCAACAGTAGATAATAATACATCAGAAGATTAGAAAAGTCTGTTTCACTTACAATAATATCTGTATGAAAATGTGAATTAGCAGGAATATTTTTAAATACCCCATTCACAAATCCTTTATCCAACACATATTTTCGACCTTCCAGCTTAATTTCCTGACCAACAACATCCGTTTTTCCATACAATTGCAAAGCTAGTTTTTCGCTAATAATGATATTCCCGGCTTTATTAAAAACATCTTCGGTATTACCATAAATCAATGGAATATTAAAAAAATCAAGAAAATTATTCCCAGTCAAGACAAGATTATTCACTACAACCTTAGAATCTTTATTCGTTAATGTAGTAGTTTGTACTACTACCATTTTAAGGATATCTTCAATCTCCGGATTTTGTTTTAATAACTCATCATATGATTCTGTAAAGATTCGCCCATCAGCCTGCTTGCCTTCAAAAGCCAAAGACAATCTCCCTATCCTATCAGCATTCTTATAAAAACTATCAAAACTTGTTTCCCATTTTATATAGGCAAACGAAACAATAATAGAAGTGAAAATAAGTGTTAGCCCAATAAGATTTATTAATCTTAATCCCTTTGTCTTTGACAACCTACGCAAAATAAAAGGTATCTTCATACTTATAATTATATTTATTAGAAGAGGAGGGATGTTTGTGGAACAGAGGTTAAAAAAGAATTCGTAAAAGACTATTAACCTACCCTCCCCTACATGGAAATAAACCTACTCGTTTTTTAAAGAATCCACCGGATTCACATTTGCCGCTTTCCAGCTCTGGAAGCTCACGATCAATACAGTCACTGTCAGTACCACAAATCCACTGGCCAAAAAGACCCACCAATATAGAGGTATTTTAAATACAAAATTGGCTAGCCATTGCGTAATGCCATAATATGTAATAGGTACAGCAAGAACGAAACAGACTATAATAATTCGCGCATATGATTCATTAAGCAGAATAATAACTTCACGAATTGTCGAACCCAGTACTTTCCTTATTCCAATCTCTTTACGCTTATATTCTGTTTCAAAAATAACCATCCCAAAAACACCTACAATAGAAATAACAATAGCTAAAAAGCAAAAAAGAGTCATCATTTTCCGAAAATTCTCTTCCTTTTTATACAATTGGTCAAATAATGAATCATAAAATTCGACCTTGAAAGGAAAAGCAGGATCTATTTTCGCAACAGTTTTACGAATATGTTCTACAGCACTAAAATAGTCCGTTCCGGGTTTTAGTCGTACATAAGATACTGTCAATGGATAACGAACATTCGTTGTAAACGTTACATTATCATTTTGTTTACGTAAAGAAGTAAATTTCACATTATCCGTAACACCAATAATAGAACTCTCTTTGCCAAATATATTAATTGAAGGAGTAGAAACAACTCCAAATTTGTCATGGATATTTTTATTTACTAAGAAAATATCCTTCTCACTAGTTTCATCTGTTGGTATAGGCTCTCTCCCTTCTAATATGGATATACCCATAACTTTCATAAAATTAGATGATACAGTAATGATATATGTACTAAACTCCTGTTCATTATACGTTATCCCTGAGATTGAATAGGAATCACTAGAGCCTAATTTATGCCCTGAAAAAGCAACATCCTCTATACCTGCATACTCTTTCAGTTCATTTTCATAAGTGCTTCTATGATTACTAAAAAAATCTCGATTAAGTTCGACAACAGCAATCTGATCTTTATCAAAACCTAAAGAATATTTTTTCATATATCTGCTCTGCATCCAGATAAAAGACACAGATATAATCAGAGCAATAGAAATAACAAATTGAAAGCCGACAAGCATAGTTCGCAATTTTTTCCCATTTGGAGACACTCCAAAATTTCCTTTTATAGCCAGCACCGGAGAGAATGAAGTCATATAAAAAGATGGATATAATCCTGCTAAAAAACCTACAAATATTGCCACTGCGCCTGCCAATATTATCAAAGGCAAATTATTACTCAAAGCAACATCTGCTTCGATAAACATCAACATCCCGGTTTTATTCAATATCCAGATATAGACAAGACTAAACAAGAAGGAGATGAAAGCAATACTAATGGCTTCAAGGATAAGAGCAAATCTCAAAAAAACAGTAGTACATCCCAAAATCTTTTGTGTATTTATACTTTTTATGCGTATAGGAGCAAGAGCAGTACTAAAATTCATAAAATTAATGGCAGCAATAACAATTACCAATATGGCAATAAAAAAGATAATGTCAGTCGATGTCTTATTCCCCGATTTCAGAATATTACCATCCTGCATCTCATTCTTAAAATAAATATCTGTAAGGGGAGTTAAGTTGATAGTCTTTTTCGAGTCTTCCCAATTCATTTTGGTATAATCAAAGGTCTTATTAAAATTATCAACAACACCTCCGGATGCACCCTTATTATCGAGTAATAAATAACATATATAATTACTCGCTTCCCAGTTATCGATAGCATGATTGACATCCATAGCTGTGTAAATAACATTATCCATTTGGGAGTTTTGAGGTAAATCCTTATAAACTCCTCCCACAATTAGATCTGAGCGATTTTTAGACCAAATCTGCTCCTCAGCATGAATTACCTGCCCAATAGCTGTTGCCTCTCCGAACAAAGTATACGCCATACTTTGAGGTATAATTACATAATCGGGATTTTTCAAACAATCCCGATCCCCCTCTGTCATCTCGAAACCAAACACTTGCGTGATTGCCGGGCTACAAGTAACAAAAGGTTGTCTGAATCCTTTCTTTTCTCCCTTATCACTAATCGTAATGTATACATCTCCTATAAAAGGATTAACAATAGTACCGGCTTCAATATGAGGAGAAGAAGTTATTATACTTTCAATAAAAGGACGGGGAAGAATTATACCAAATATATCTTCTTCTCCTGCAACACCTGCTCTAAAAATTCGTTCATGAGCGGGATATGACTTATCGAAACTGTATTCATATCTCACCTGAATCATGATTACAATAAAAGCAGCAAACGCAACACTCAATCCTAAGATATTAAACAAGCCTGCTAGCCTAAAGCGCTTCAGCGCATTAACAAGATTCTTTATAATTTGTCTCATAAACAGTATTTTATTCGTTTCTTATTGCATCAACCGGATTAGCTGTCGCAGTCCTCCATGTTTGATAACTCACAGTAAACAGTGCTATAACTAAAGTCACACACCCAGCTAAAAGAAATACCCAAAGACTCAAAGGTGTTTTTACAGTAAACGATTCGAGCCAGTTTCTCAAGTATAAATAAGCTATAGGACAGGCTACCACAAAAGATATTAACACCCACACCAGAATATCTTTATTGAGTAATAAAAGAAGTTCCTCTACTCTCGCTCCGTTAATTTTTCGTATCCCGATTTCTTTTACCCTACGTTGAGTCGAATAAAATATCATAGCGTATAATCCTGCAACTGTTATCAGGAATGTTATGACAAGCGCGAAACTTAAAACATTTCTGGAATTGATTTCTGCCTCATATTGTGCTTCATATGTCTTATCCAGAAAATGATATTCGAAAGATACATTAGGCACTATTTCCTTCCACCTTTTTTCTATTATGCTTATAGCTTTTCGCGGATCTCCTGCTACTTTAAAAAATATAGGATTATGATCGTCCCGCGACAGATTAAGATATAATTCAGGATCCGGGTTCTGATAAAGTGACTTTACATAAGTATTTGCAATTACACCTTTTACTATAAAGGTTTCTCCATTAAGTTCACTACGTGATCCTGCTATCGATGCAAAAATGAAAGTTTTATCAATGGGATTTTCGCCAAGTCCAAGAACCTCTACAGCTCTTTTATTCAACACACAATATCTTAATTGAAGGGCACTTTCCAGAAATAATGGATTCTCACCGGCGACAAATTTCATATCAAAAAAATCGAAATAATTAGGTGAAACTTCCGACATGTCAAGCATTACAACTTCTCCTGTTTTCAGATTTTTCCCTCCGGCACCATTCCCCCCTTTAAGAGGTAAATCATATTGTTTCATAGCCACATCTTGTATCGATGGATCTTGGATAAAATCCTCCCGCAAAGCTTTATAATTACTACCAAACTCTCTCCAACCATCTATATAAATCACATTCTTATTATCGAATCCCAAATCCTGTGAAAGAATTTGCTCGACTTGCCTGGCAAAGAAAACGACAACAATAAGCAGACATATGGATGCTGTAAATTGTGTAACAATGAGTCCTTTCTGAAATACTGACATTCTCTTGCCCTTGAATTTACTCCTCAGGGTTTCAATAATACCGAATCGAGTCATTTGAAAAGCAGGAAAGGAGCCTGCCATAAGAATTGTTATAACAGACAAACCGATAACGAATATGTATAACTGAGGTGAAGAGAAATCGATTGTCACATACGATCTGGTAAAACTATTGAAAAAAGGAAGTACTAATAAAGCCAACAGTACGCCTCCAATAACAGATACAAGAACATATAAAGTCGTTTCTTTATAAAAATTGAGAATAAGAACTCCTTTAGTTGCCCCCAAAGACTTTTGTATCCCGATTGATTTAGCACGAATGAAAGAGGTTGAAATAAATAAATTTGTAAAGTTTATACAAGCTATTATTAAAATAGCTATAGCGATGATGATAAAAATATTCAACAGCTGTTTATTCCCCTTCACAGCACTGTCATTACTTGCTACACTAAAATGAACATCTCTTAATGGTTCAAGCTCTTCTCCAAAACGCATGTTACTTAATTCAGAAGTAGCCAGTCCGTTATAAGCAATCTCAGTAAGTTTCTTTTCAATAGAAGGGATAGCAGATGCATCGGATATAATAAAATAAGTATCGTACGAAAAACTGCTTTTCCATCCCCAGTCAACGAAATACCAAAAGAAAGGGAACACTATATCTGCCTGAATATGCGAATTACGGGGCATATCATACATCACTCCGGATATTGAAAAATCTACTCCATGATAACTGACTTTCTCTCCGATAGGATTTTTATTCGGATAATATTTCTTTGCTGTCGATTCTGTTATTATTACATTATTAGGTGAAGCAAAAGCCGTTTTGGGATCTCCTTCCTTCATGGGGAAGGTGAAAAAAGAAAAGAAATTATAGTCTGTCAGAATGGAGGTTAAATTAAAATTAACCACTTCATTCATTGTTATTCCATCATGTTCTTTAAAGATACGGCACATATCTTCTATCTGAGGTATCTCAGCTTTAGCTATTCTACCCAAAGGTTCGAAGGCTGTGGCTGCCCTGACAGGCTTATTATTCATTTCATAAGTCTGAATAACCCGATACATTTTATCCCCATTTTCGTGGAAGTTATCAAATGAAAGCTCGTTAATAGCCCATAATCCAACGACTAAAGACACCATGATGCCAAAACTTAATCCACAAATATTGAGTATACCTACAGTTTTTTGCTTTCTGAAATTCCTGAAAAATTGTTTCATATATTGCCTCTTTTTTCCTGTATGTTTTCCAGAGAAAACCTAATATAATCACGCAAAATCACATCACACCTTCTACTTCGGTAACAATTTGCCCGTCGAACAGATTTATTATCCGATGAGCAAACGAAGCATCGTGCTGAGAGTGAGTAACCATAACTATAGTAGCACCCTCCTGATTCAGCTCCGTTAGAAGGTCCATCACATCTTTTCCGTTTTTAGAATCAAGGTTACCTGTAGGCTCATCCGCGAGTATCAACTTTGGGTTAGCTATTACAGCACGGGCTATAGCAACACGCTGCTGCTGTCCTCCTGACAATTGATTGGGGAAGTGATTGGCACGATGGCTGATATTCATTTTTTTCAATGTTTCCTCAACTCTTTTTTTACGGTCTGCTGTTTTTATTTTAAGATAGACAAGAGGTAATTCCACATTCTCAGCAACAGTCATTTCCTCGATCAAGTTGAAGCTCTGAAACACGAATCCTATATTTCCCTTACGGGCTTGAGTACGCTCTTTCTCTTTCAGATTCCCCACTTCTTTTCCATCCAGAAGATACTGCCCCGAACTAGGATTATCTAATAATCCCAGAATATTCAGAAGTGTTGATTTGCCACATCCCGAAGGTCCCATTATAGCTATAAATTCACCTTTATCTACATGCACATCTATGCCATTTAGTGCTCGTGTTTCAACCTCTTCTGTTCTAAAAACTTTTGTTAAATCTTTAATTTGTATCATAATATTATGTATCTATATTTATTATTATTTAGTCTTTCTTTAATGTTTCTACCGGATTCTGGGACAAAGCTTTCCAGCTTATCCCTGATGTAACAGTAATAGCTATTACTCCCTGTATTAATATAGGTATAACAAGTATATACCATGACAATGAGGTACGATTCACAAAATTGCTCATCCATTCGTATATGATATAATATGTTATAGGTATAGCAATCAGACCGGCGATCAGTACCCATTTGATAATATCGACCGAGAGCAAAGCAAATATATCCGAGGCTGTTGCACCGTTTACACGGCGTATTCCTACTTCTTTCGTTCGCCTCTTGGTAGCATAAAGATGAATCGCAACCAATCCCAACATAGCAATAAGCATTGATAAACAGGATGCAATCAGTATCATTTGTGAATGGGTTTTCAGATTATCGAGCTTTTGTACATGAATATCTTCTACCCATAGAGGATTGAAAACATATTCAGAATCAAATTTATGCAATGCTTCCGTTATTATCTCTCCGGCTTTGCTGCGAGTTACATTGTCTGCCAACCGAATATATAAATTTCCACCTCCACCAACTCTCTTTAATGCTAATGGCGTTATTTGTTGTGTCGGATCCAGATAAAAAAAGTCTTTTGCAACCCCAACTATTTCCGTAGCACCTCCACTATAGTTAACTACTTTTCCGGCAACAGGAAGCCTCAATCCCAATTCTTTTACAGCAGCTTCATTCAGAATAACCTGCCTCACACTATCCGGAAGGTTTGATTTAAAAAATTCTCCGTCAACCAACTCCACTCCCATCAACTCCGGTATATCTGCTCTAACCCGATATTCGTTTATACTAAATTTAATACCTTCATCTTCATATAGGCTAATAGACTGACCACTCCCTCCTAATCCAAAAGTATGTTGAGCAGTTCCAACCTTTTCGATTTCAGGTTGGGCAAGAAGCTCCTGCTCCACCGCACCGAAACTTCCAAAAAGATCTCTATTCAAATATAAATACACAACTTGCTTCGGGTTATACCCTAAAGACATATTCTCAAGGTACGAAGCCTGCTTGTTAATCATCCATATAAAAGAAATAAGCACAATAGTTATAAGCGACTGAAATACTACAATAGAAACAGTCAAACGCCTTTTCGATAGCTTAATACGCTTAGCTAAGATATCCAACGGACTAAAATGGCTAAGATAAAACGACGGGTAAGCTGCCGATAAAATAACTGTTACAATAAAGAGTAAAACAATACTTAAAATAAACCAAGGATTAAGTAATTGGATTAAATCAATATCTTTCTTGATCAGATCGGCAAAAGCCGGAGTCAACAGTATGGTAAGACAAAGTCCCAAAACAAAAGATATGAGAACGATTAAAAAAACTTCTCTAAAAAACTGTCGGATAATATCCTGCCGTTTAGCTCCGTTCGACTTACGTATACCGACTTCCAGCATGCGCGATTCTCCTTGAGCAACAAAAAGATTAATGAAGTTAGCTACAGCAAGGAATAATATCAAAGTTGCCAGTATAGATAACAACCATATAAAGCTCATACTATTACTTTTTCCTATACTACTAGATACTTCACTATTCCAATATATATCACTTAGTTTTTCGATTTTTCCATATGCCTTCCCGACAAAAAATGTACCCCAAAGATCTATCATCGGTTGGTATTCCTTAACTATATTTTCACAAGTGTTCTCGAATGCCACATTGTCCCTTATCAGATAATATGTAAAGAATTCGAGACCATGTGACCTCTCTATCCATGTCTGAGTCCTCATATTAGCAAGGATATCAAAAGTAAAATGCGTATTCAATGGTAAATCTTCTACAACACCGCTAACAAGGACTTCTTCTCTCTCTATTTTAAGGCTCTTGCCTATTGCATTACTAACATTTCCGAATATAGTATTTGCTAAAGAACGATTAATAACTACCGAATTACTCTCAGCAAAAGCAGTTTGAGGTGTTCCTTCAATAAATTTTAGTCGAAACACATCAAAGAATCCCTCATCAACATATAAGGTCAGTTTGTCTTGAAAACGTTCTTTCTGATACTGGATTTCAGCTTCTCCGGCAAAGTATATCTGTGTTGCAGCCTCTATTCCGGGGACTTTCTCAGGCAACTCTGTATAAGCTTTCCGAAGATTTATTCCATATACCTCCCTATTCCCATTCTCTTCTTTTACCGTATTCAACCGGACTATCCGTTCATAATTCTCCAGATGTTTATCATAGCCCAATTCATTGACAATAAAGAGTATCAACATTATAGAAACAGCCAAACCTACCGCTAATCCTGCAATATTGATAAATAAAAAGAAACGAGTTTTCTTAAAAGCTCTTAATACATTCATGATATCAAATCTTATAATATTCGTTACAAATCATATACTACTATTGTGCCACAATCACAAAACCCATAATAATCAATAATTTACACAAAACACCGAAATATGGTATGTAAAATAATTTTATACTCACTTCATAATTATTTACAAACTGAATATAAAAATATCACTCACTCTTCAAAGCATCTACTGGATTAGCTGTAGCAGATCTCCAACTCTGCCAACTGATAGTAGAAACAGTGATCAATGTTACAAGAAACCAACTTGCTACAAACACCCATATATACATAGGGGTACGATTTGTGAAATTCTCTAACCAACTACTAACTATATAATAAGATATAGGGCATGCTATTACAAAACATATTGCAAGAATTGCAAGATATTTCTTATTAAGAAGAGCAAGTACCTCTTCTACAGACGAACCCAATACTTTCCTTATACTGATCTCTTTACGGCGATATTCGTTCTCAAAAACAACCAGCCCAAATACTCCCACAATAGATATCAGAATAGCCATGATACTAAACACTGTAACTAACATGGTCACACGCCTTTCCTTTTCATATACCTGATTGAATACATCATCATAAAAACGGATATTAAAAGGATATTCTGCATCAATATTTTTCAACGCCTGTGTTACATGTTCTATTCCGGCGCGCATATCGCTTCCGGCACGTATTTTAATATAAGCATAACTAGGTTTAGTACCCCAATTCTCGGTACCCCACATATAGAATCCCATCGGGGTAGCAGTTTTTCTAAAAGTAGTATGCTGTATATCAGAAATAAAACCGACAATCTCAGGACCTTCTATATCGGTATTCAACTCCAAATTGTAAAGTTTACGGGCAGTTTCATTAAAAATAAACTTACCCGATTTAGAGCTTTGATCATCTTCCCTGAAACCACGTCCCTCAACTACTTTTATTCCCATCACATCCAAAAATGAATATTCTACAGGAAGACATTGAAACCAAACTTCTTTTCCCTGATATTTGCGTCCCCAACTCATATAATCGTCATTACTGGATAATAATACTTCCGAAAATGTAATATTTTCAATTCCGGAAAAAGACTTTACTTCTTTCTTAAATGCATCTATATTCTTTACTATATCATCACTAATACCTGTTACAATAAGCTGATCCTTATCATATCCCACCGAAGCATTGCTTATAAAATTATTTTGTAGATACATAAATGATGTACATATGATCAAAGCAAAAGATACCACAAACTGAATGCTGATGAGCACACTCCTCAATGCTCTGCCTTTCGGAAATAAACCAAAAGATCCTTTCAAGACTAATGCCGGCGGAAAAGAAGTCAGATAATAAGATGGATATAAACCCGACAAAACACCCGTGACCAATGCTATTAGACCGACCATACCAACCAGATACGGATGCTCTGAAAGACTAACATCTATATCTAATAAAGAGGAAAGGAATATTGAAGAGGCGACGATAATAAGAACCAATGATAATATATAAGCCAGAATATTTACCAAAACAGCTTCTGTTAAAAGAGAAAGACGAATAGACCTTTCAGAGGCTCCGACTACCTTACGGGTATTTATACTTTTTATACGCATAGGTGCAAGACCGGTATTGTAATTGATGAAGTTAATAGAAGCTATAACAATAATAGTAATAGCTATAGCCAACAATACATACAATGTCTGGCGGCTTGCTTTAGGAGCAGTATCATAAGTAGTGTCAGTTGTAAAGTGTATTTCATCCAAAGGGGTCAGACGGAAATTTGCATCTTTTATCCAACGATATGGTTCATCTAAGTTTGAGACATCAAAATTTCGTCTAAAATTTTCAATCAGGTTGCCGATATTTTCAGGAGAATCTACTTTAATATACAACTCATAGTTCTGATTTCCCCATCTAGAAAGATTTTCATTTTTATCTATCGGATATATAATCGGATTTTGTATTATAGAGTTGGAAGGAAAATCTTTATAAACTCCCCCTACAATAAATGTCGTTACATCACATACCAACCTCTTTCCTATAGCAGATTCTTCCCCAAAAATCCTACGAGCTATACTCAAAGGGATCAATACATTATTTGGCTCATTCAGAGCATTTTCATTACCCTCTAGTATATCAAATGTAAATATCTTATTATAACTCTCCTGAGCTCCATATATGTTCTCGACATGACCACTCTTATTCCCATTTTTGTCAACAGTAAAATATAATGTTTTAAGCCATGAGTTGGTAATAGCATATGACTTTATATGAGGAGAAGACTGTCCGAATGAATTGGCAAACGGACGTGAAACTAATACTGAAGCTCCTTTATCATTACCAATTTCAACTCGATATATACAATCTACGTCTTTGTGGAACTTGTCAAAACTTAAATCATACTCCACCTGCATAAGTATAATCATAAAAGCAGCAAACGCTATGGCTAACCCTAAAACATTCAGTATTGTCGCTGTTTTAAAACGTTTCAGGACAAATAATAAATTTCTGATAATAAGTTTCATCTACAACTGGTTTTTATTATATTAGATTACATTTTTCGTATACTTCTTAAAGCCTTTACAAAACTTGTTTTGGTTGTTCGGAAACAGCGAATTATATAAATGAGATCTTTTAAAATCAATTTCATAACTCGTGAAGATTCTTTATTTCAGGATTAATTCTTCGATCTCACCGTATGTGTCATAAGATGATGTTATCACTTTTTCTCCAGCTTCGAGCCCACCCGTCACCTCATAATAGTTCGGATTCTGGCGACCTATAGATATTTTTCTTCTTATAGCCTTATCCCCATCAGGAGTTACCACAAATATCCACTGTCCGCCTGTAGTCTGATAAAAAGCTCCGCGAGGGATAAGAACTGCCTCGGTAGGTTGCCCAAGTTGCAGATTTATATAATAAGTCTGCCCCGCACGAATATTATCAGGACGTTCTCCGACAAACACAAAATCAGTTTTGAATTGTTTTTCCCTCACTTCCGGATATACTTTTCTGACACGAAGGGCGTAGTTTTTATCCTGACGCTCGAAAGTTGCATCTAAATCTTGCTTAACTCTATCGATATAATGTTCATCAATCGAAGCTTCTACTTTATAATCCGATAATACACTGATTTGTCCCACACGACCTCCGGTAGCTATATTTTGCCCGATCTCCACATCCAACAATCCTAATTGTCCATCTATAGGAGCTTTTATATTCAGGTTATCCACACGTTGGCGCACAAGCATAAGATTCATACGTATACTACGCAAGCTCTCTTCCATCTGGTCAACCTGTATACCTCTGTATATCGAATCCTGCTTTTGCCGTTCAACCACCAATGTTCTGCCATTTACAGCAAATTCATAGTCTTCTTTAGCCTGAAGATATTCTTCTTTAGATGTCAGATTTTCTGCATGCAACTGCTTATATTGTTCATACTTTCTTTTCTTCCTGTCCACATCCAGGTCTAGTTGAAGCTTTTCTTTTTTAAGGTTCAAGCGTTCTTGTTCCATTGTAACCTGTGTATTACGTAGCATATTCTGTTTTTCAGCCAGTTGGGCCTCACTATCCAAAATATGCAGGTTAAGCATCGGATTAGTCAGACGTACAATAATATCCCCCTGACGTACCATTGAACCTTCTTCTATCAGCTTTTCGGCAACCATACCACCTTCGACAGCACTTAATTGTATAGTACTAATAGGTAGCACCTGACCATTGATACGTACATAATCATTAAACTGACCTTTGGTGACATTCTGAATACTGATTTTGTTTTTTTCGACATTCAGTTTCGAGGCATGATTCCCAAATATCAGCCAGCCTGCGATAACTAAAAACATTGCACCTCCTATAATGAACGGAATATGTTTCTTCCTTAAACCTTTTTTCTTTTCGATAATTGTATCCATAATTCTATACTGAGATATTTTATTTCCTATTTTATAAATGATTCTCCCTTATAATAGTTTACCAGACGGTTTTTCAAATAATATTTAAGTTGAGTATTTAACTCTTCGACTCTGGATTCAAATAAACGGTTGGCACTTGTATGCAACTCCAATGCACTTATAAGTCCTTCTTTATATTTTCTTTCATTCACGTCATGAGCTACCTTCATAGCATCTACCTGTTTTTGTGCCTGATGATATTCATCTGCTTGCCCATTCATATCGGCGACAGCTTGTTCTATTTCACTATAAAGTATACGTAGCATTTCATTTTTTTCGTTTTCAGCAATTATCATTTGAGCTTTGCTTCTTTTGACTTGCGCAGACTTTGAGAATCCATTAAATATCGGAATCCGTAACGTAAAACCCACATAGTGCCCCATCTTATCTTTCCACTGGTTGTCGAATGGGGAATAATCACTTCCATCCATCAATCGGTAAAATCCTGTACTGATACCACCCCCAACCGAGATTGTGGGAAATAGACTTCCTTTCGCTGTACGATAAGCCAGTTTATAAGCATTGTATGAAGCCTCTGCAGCCAAAGCTTTTGGTAAGAAAGATACAGATTGATTATAAATATCTAGAGCCGATTCTGCGGTTTTTGCGATCAAAGTTTCTGACATATAATCATCGATAGCAAGCCCTTCATCTATCGGATAATTCATTTTTTCTTTTAGCTTAATTACAGCTATTATTTGTAAATTTTTCTGACGAGTAAGATTGTAAGTATCTTTTGCTTCCTTTGCTTGCATTTCTGCTACATCCGGAAAGCTTTTTACACCTAGCTCTTCCATCCTTTTCACCTGTTTCAAATCGTTTGAACTCTGTTCCAATTGCTGGTGAGCCAATCTTACCATTTGTTTGTAATACAATACGTTGAAAAAAGCCTCCATCGTATCATACGCTACAATATCTTTTACTTCCTGCAACCTTTCTTTACCCATAAGACGGTTCATTTTTTCCATCTTTATACGATTGATATTTGCCAACCCATCGAACAGAACCAATGAAGATGATAACTCGTAATTATTACTAAAAGAATTCACATCCGAATAAGTATTGTCTTCATTAAGTGCACGTCCAAAATTGAAATTGGCATTTGTTGCAGCATTTACGGATGGAATAACTTTACCTATTGCTTCAAGGTAATTCTGATGATAAATACTATTTTGAGCAGATTGCTTATTTTTAGAAGGACTATTTTCTACTGCGTATCTCATACACTCATCAAGTGTCCATTTCTTTTCTTGAGAAAACCCCTCCTTCGCAATAACTACTAAAATTAATAATATAAAATATGTTCTTTTCATGTAAAAATCATTTTATATATAATATATCCAAATCTATGCCAAAACAAATAAATCAATATAAATCAACACATTAACATCAAAAAAAAATGAATCATATGTAAAAAAAATTTACATATATTATTTATTTCCTTTACAATAATTCATATATCGATCGTAAAAAAGAACATGCTTTTTATCTATGCCTAAAAGCCTAAAAAAATTATCAACAGAAATGATTAATTTAATATTTTTTCGAGGTAGAATTTTGTCTGAAATTTCTTTCTTTGTAGAACAATGAACGAAGCGATACTCAATAAGTTAAAAGTACTGGCAGAGTCGGCTAAATACGATGTTTCCTGCTCTTCGAGCGGAACAGTCAGGAAAAACAAGCCCGGCGGTTTAGGTAATACCGTCGGAGGAATGGGTATATGCCATAGTTTTACGGAAGACGGACGATGTGTTTCCTTATTGAAGATCATGCTGACTAACTTCTGCATGTATGATTGTGCTTACTGCATCAACAGAAGAAGTAATGATATACGCCGTGCAACATTCGCAGTACAGGAATTAGTGGACCTCACTATAGAATTTTATAGGCGCAACTATATCGAAGGGCTATTCCTTAGCTCTGGAGTCATAAACAGTCCCGACTATACAATGGAGCGTATGGTGAGAGTCGTAAAAGATTTACGAACCATACACAGGTTTAACGGATACATCCACATGAAAAGTATCCCGGGATCGAGTCAGGAGTTAGTAAATGAAGCCGGATTATATGCCGACCGTATGAGTGTGAATCTGGAAATCCCTACAGAACAAAATCTCAAGTTATTGGCTCCCGAGAAAGATCACACCAGTGTATTCCAGCCAATGAGATACATTCAGCAAGGAATGTTGCAGAGTATAGAAGACAGGAAGAGAATACGCTCTACACCTCGCTTCGTTCCTGCCGGACAGAGTACACAAATGATTGTAGGGGCAACCAGCGAAACAGACAAAGACATCCTTCGGGTTTCATCTCTGTTGTATAAACGCCCTAGTATGAAACGCGTATATTATTCCGGATTTATACCTGTAAATAGTTATGATAACCGGTTGCCTGCACTTAAACAGGCTCCGTTAGTTCGCGAAAACAGATTATATCAGGCAGACTGGTTAATGCGTTTTTATGAATTCAGCGCAAGCGAGATTGTTGATGATGCTTTTCCTAATCTCGATCTGGAAATAGATCCAAAGCTAGCTTGGGCTCTCCGTCATCCCGAGATGTTTCCGGTAGATATCAACAGAGCCGATTATCATATGATATTGCGTGTTCCCGGAATCGGCGTAAAATCAGCTAAGCTTATTGTTTCGTCCCGTAGATATGGAAAATTAAATGCTTATCAGTTAAAGAAAATAGGTATTGTAATGAAGAAAGCACAGTACTTCATTACTTGCAACGAATTTCCGATGTATACGGTAAATGAAGCAACCCCCGAATACCTTCGAAAAATACTTACTGAACCCAAGAAACGGAAAAAAGATGATGATAAACAGTTATCCATTATTTTTCCGGAATAATCACATTCCTTATTATCATGCTGGTTTTCTTTTACGACAAAACATTTGAAGGGTTGCTTACAGCTATATTCGACGCATATAGCCGCAAGACATTTCCGGACAAGCTTCTTAAAGAAGGGGATATAGCCCCACTATTTATGGAAGAAAGCTATAATGTTATAACACAAGAAGACAGAGCAAATCGTGTGTGGACAGCTTTAGAAAAAAAGCTATCGAAAACCGCATGCAATATGATTACCTATGCATGGTTATCAGAAGAAACGGGTAGTGATGAGATGCTGTTCAGATACATCAGAAAGAATATAGACAGTCCTACCTCCATAGAAATGAATTTCGGCGACAAGGACGTACTCGAGCTTAGCCAGCTGGCAAGAAAGGTAAGCCACGAAAGGCATTATCTTCATATGTTTGTACGTTTCCAGAAGGCAGCAGATGATATATTTTTCGCGCCTGTATCTCCCATCTATAATGCCTTACCTTTAGCCATACCCCATTTTACAGACCGCTTTTCTGATCAGAGATGGGTTATTTACGACACGAAAAGAAGATATGGTTACTATTATGACCTGAAAACTACAGTAGAAATAACTCTTGAAAATGATGACCATCTCCTTAGTGGAAAGTTGGATGAGAGCCTCATGGCAGAAGATGAAAAAATGTTTCAGGAATTATGGAAAGGTTATTTCAAATCTATGACTATTAAAGAACGTATCAATCCAAAATTACACCGTCAAAACATGCCCAGACGCTTCTGGAAATACCTTACTGAGAAACAATAAAAATCATTCAAATCTATCAAAAAGTGATAGAAGCCTCTTTTTTTTGAGTTAAAAAACTTCACTAAGTGAAAAACTCTTTCTCAGACTCACAATATCTTTTTACCTTTGCATTCTTTTTAGTATTATAAATTTTATTAACATTCGGAACGGAGAGAACAGATGAAGAGAATTTTATCATTATTAGTTGTTCTTATATTTATAGGAGCAACGCAAAAAGTTGAAGCAAAAGGGGCTGTAGTGTATCACAATGGACCAACAATCTCTAAAGTAGCAGATTTGCCGGAAGATGCTAACATAGACGGCACTCATGTAAATCTTGCAGTAATGTACGAACAATTCGGTTTATTTTGGCTACCAGTGTGGAATTATGGAGATGTGGTTTATGTATTGATCAACAATGCCGAAGATACATATTGGGATGTTGATGCCGAACTTCTACAGAGTATCAAAACTGAATACAACCTAAATATTCCGGATACTCCGGAAATTCCATTCTGGACAAAAGTCGGACTTAAACCTGTATTGATAATATTACTTATATTTATGATCTGGTCACAAATAAGAAGTAAAAAAGAAGATTAAAAAAGTAAATATTTAATGAATTCTAAAATTAAGGTTCAACAATAAGTTGAGCCTTAATTTTTATTACCTTTGCATCCTGTAATTTTTACACATTCATTATATTATATAATCTATGAAAAAAGGATTAATTTCCCTGTTATTTCTATTATCTTTTTTCACAGTCGGACTCTATGCTCAGACGCCTGTATCGTGGAAGATATCACTTGCGGACAAAGGTAATGGTGAAATAGAATTAGTTGCAAATGCTTCTATTGAAGCAGGATGGCATTTATACGATACAGAAATAGACGAAGGTGGACCTTTCCCCACCTCTATTTCTATAGATGAAGTAAAGGGTGCTACCCCTATAGGAAAATTTCACGCTGTGAACTCTAAACTGCACAAACAGTTTGATCAGATATTCGAGATGCAAGTCGGATATTATGATAATTCTGCAACCTTTGTGCAAAGATTCAAAATAACAGATAAATCAAAATTTGTATTAGCCGGAGATATTCGTGCACAGGCTTGTAACGATCAGGAATGTACCCCCCCGATACCCATCGATTTTAGCTTCAAAGCATCTGATTTACCTACAACGGCATCTATAGCTGCTACAACGCCGGAAACCACAGAACCCAAAGACGGCAATCCTGCAAGTCTAGATAATAACATGACTACTGCTGATTCTACGCAAGAGGTTATAACATCTCCTAACGAATCGGCTCCTGTCGAAGTATCTAAACTTTGGACTCCGGTCATTGATGAAATAAAAGCTTATGGTGCAGCAGGAGATACATCCGACATGTCTCTTCTATGGATTTTCATAGCCGGATTTGGAGGAGGACTTATAGCCCTGCTCACTCCATGCGTATGGCCAATGATACCTATGACTGTGAGCTTCTTCCTGAAACGTAACAAAAAAGAAAGAAGCAAAGCTATCAAAGATGCTATCATCTACGGATTAGGAATTATAATCATATATGTAAGTTTAGGTCTTATCATTACTGCCATATTTGGTGCCAGTGCATTGAATGATCTATCTACCAGCGCAATATTCAACCTGATATTCTTTGCATTGCTAGTTGTTTTTGCAGTTTCATTTTTCGGTGCTTTCGAAATGGTATTACCTGCCTCTTGGACTAATAAAATGGATAGTAAAGCAGATTCTACAACGGGTATTATCAGTATTTTCTTTATGGCATTTACGTTGGCACTCGTATCATTTTCATGTACAGGACCAATTATCGGAACTCTGTTAGTAACTACAGGATCAGGTAGTATAGTAGGTCCCGCTATCGGAATGTTTGGCTTTGCCTTAGCTCTATCTATTCCATTCTCACTCTTTGCGATATTCCCATCATGGCTCGAAAGTATGCCCAAATCGGGAGGATGGCTTAACTCGGTGAAAGTTGTATTAGGCTTTTTGGAATTAGCATTAGCACTGAAATTCCTTTCTGTGGCTGACCTTGCTTACAAATGGGGAATATTAGACCGTGAAGTATTCCTTGTACTATGGATCGTGATATTCATTTTACTTGGAATGTATCTTTTAGGAAAATTGAAACTTGCTCATGACAGTGACCTAAAATACATCTCTGTCCCACGACTTTTCATGGCAATTATTTCACTTTCATTTGCAGTTTATCTGGTTCCCGGCTTATGGGGAGCCCCATTAAAAGCGGTGAGTGCCTTTACTCCGCCGCTATACACTCAAGACTTCAGCTTATTTGATGGAGAAGTACATGCCAAATTCGATGACTATGAAGCAGGTATGGAATATGCGCGCGAAAATAACAAACCTGTTATAATCGACTTTTCCGGTTATGGATGCGTCAACTGCCGAAAAATGGAAGCATCTGTTTGGACAGATCCTCGTGTAAAAAATATCTTGGAAAACGAATATGTACTTATCACCCTGATGGTAGATGACAAAGAAAAATTACCCGAAGTGATAGAGGTGGAAGAAAACGGAAAAACGACTAAATTAAAAACGATCGGAGATAAATGGAGTTATCTGCAACGCCATAAGTTTGGAACAAATTCACAACCTTACTATGTGCTATTGGACAAAGAAGGGAAACCCATCGGACCATCTTATGCATACGATGAAGACATTGAAGAATACCTCAAATTCCTCAATACAGGATTAGAAAATTTCAAGAAACAATAAAATAAGTAGGGATAAGGGCGGGGTTGTACTCCGCCCAACTTTATGATAAAAATATGAACACAAGAGAAGAGAAGCTACAAGCATTTGGACGATTACTGGATATCATGGACGAATTGCGTGTGAAATGTCCGTGGGATGCAAAACAAACAAACGAAAGTTTACGGACAAATACGATAGAAGAAACATATGAACTTTGCGAAGCGATTATTCAGAATGACAATCAGGAAATAAAAAAAGAACTGGGAGACCTCCTATTGCACATCGTATTTTATTCTAAAATAGGTGAAGAAAAAAAGGCTTTTGATGTAGCAGATGTATGCAACAGTATATGTGACAAACTCATATTTCGCCATCCTCATGTATTTGGAGATGATGCTGCAAAAACAGCAGGTGAAGTAGAACAATCCTGGGAACAAATAAAACTAAAAGAAAAGGGCGGCAACAAAACAGTATTAGAAGGTGTACCTGCGTCTTTACCTTCAATTGCAAAAGCGCATCGTATACAAGATAAAGCCCGAAATGCTGGGTTCGATTGGGACAAGAAGGAAGATGTGTGGACAAAAGTTCAGGAAGAAATAAAAGAGTTCGAGAATGAAATCAAGGATATGGATACCGATAAAATGGAAGCCGAATTCGGAGATCTATTCTTTAGCCTGATAAATGCAGCGCGGCTATATAAAATAAACCCGGATAATGCCCTCGAAAGAACAAATCAAAAATTTATCAGTCGCTTCAATTATATTGAACAAGAAGCTAATAAACAAGGAAAGAAATTAAAAGATATGACTCTCGCCGAAATGGATATATTATGGGAAGAAGCAAAAAAGCGATAAACATATTCTGTTTATCGCTTCTTCGCCTCTATTCACTTTTCCAGCTTTCCAGCTACTTATACTTATACTAGTTTTTCATTCTTTTTAGGATCCGGACCATACTCGTTGTCTTTTCTTTCACCTTCAGTAACAGCCAAGATTAGGTTATAAATAGGAATAAGAATAAACCATCCACTCTTTCCTACATCATGCATTCTGCGTATAGCAACAGCAATACCCGGAACTAATAGTGCTAAAGACCAGATAGTACTCAATATTTGCATTCCAATAATGCCATCTATTATTCCTAAAATAATGCCGACTACCAAATTTACTAAAAAGAAATACCAATATTCTTTTCTTCTGGCACGTCCGTCAAATTTTGCATACTTGTTTTTTACAATGTCTAAAAAGTTAGCTATAATCTCATTCATTCCAATATATATTTAAATGTTTATAAAATGTTCAATATCATGTAATATATTGATGAAGTAAGCTTCGTAGTCTCATTTTTTACAATTACCCTCTAGCGAAAATACCTCCCTATCACTTTAATCTCTGCGCAAAGATAGACAATTTGCTAAAATATCCCAAAAAGAGGTATAAGATTAACAAAAAAGACAAAAAACCTCAAAGAACTATTAAAAATAAGAGAATTATCTGTTTAAAAATTCTTCTTCTTTCAACATATATATTTCTTATCTTTGTACAAAAAGATACTACTTATGCCTACTATATCTATCATTGTCGCAATGGACGAAAATAATGCAATAGGAAAAGAAAACAACTTACTTTGCCACTTACCAAACGACCTGAAATATTTTAAAAATATAACCCAAGGGCATACAATTATAATGGGAAGAAAAACTTTTGAATCTTTACCCAACGGAGCTCTTCCCAATCGAAGAAATATTATACTTACACATAATAAAAATCTGCATTATGATAATGCAGAAACAGTTGACTCTATCGAAGCTGCAATAAAATCTTGTGAAAAAGAAGAAAATATTTTCATTATAGGAGGAGGTACACTATATGAGAAGGCACTCCCTCTTGCCGATACCCTCTACATAACCCACATACACCACACATTCGAAGGATCAGACACCTTCTTTCCAGAAATAGACACTACTGTATGGAAGGAAGAATCGAGAATAGATAATCCTTCAGATGAAAAGAACAAATACCCACATTCTTTTGTTGTTTATATTAGAAAATAGTAAAATTTAACAAACAAGACTTTTTTAAAACTTTCTATATTAATGTTTGAGATACAAAATTGTATCCCACAGGAAAAGTTGTGCCTATAAGTTTTTTTTCTAACATTTTGACACTCTTTGTGCAATCGTTTGCATAACGAAAACCAAACTTTATAGATAAAAAATAATAAAAAAGATAATTCAACCCTACATATTTGTATCGTAATAACATATATAAAATTTGTTATTTGAAACAGCAAACTCTCAAAAAAGCTAAGAAAATAATTAATTGAAGTTGATCTTAATAATTTGCACATGAAAGGAAAAATTAAAAAAAATTGTAAGTCATTATTCCTTCTTTTTCTGATAGGAATATTGTCTATTACAACAGCAAATGCCCAAAACAGCTCTATCAGTGGAGTCATAAAAGATGCACAGGGAGAGCCAATTATTGGAGCTAGTGTGGTAGTAAAAGGAACTACAAACGGAACTGTTACCGACCTTGATGGAAACTTTCAAATCAACGCTAATCAAGGAAATACTCTTGTTATCTCTTACATAGGCTACAAACCTCAAGAAATTATCGTACAAAACCAGAATTTTCTGAACATCACCCTACAAGACGACACAGAACTCCTTAGCGAAGTAGTGGTTATCGGTTATGGTAGCGTAAAAAAAGAAGACCTTACCGGATCTGTTACAGCAATTGATGCCAGTTCACTGGCTAAAGGTCTTAACACTTCAGCTTCTGACATGTTAGTCGGCAAAGCTCCGGGAGTTACGGTTACTTCCGACGGAGGAGCACCGGGATCAAATGCCACAATACGTATCCGCGGAGGGTCATCAATGTCGGCAAGCAACGATCCGCTTATCGTTATCGATGGTGTGCCAGTAGACAATACTACGGCCATTAATGGTATGGCTAACCCTCTGGCGACCATTCACCCCAATGATATTGAAACCTTTACTGTATTAAAGGATGCTTCTGCCACAGCCATTTATGGTTCGAGGGCGTCTAATGGTGTAATCATCATCACAACGAAAAAAGGTCAGTCCGGGAAATTAAATATCACATACAACGGAAATCTGTCTGTCAGCCACAAATCCGAAGATATTGACGTAATGGATGCAGGCACATTCCGCAATTACATTACCGAAACTTTCGGAGAAGGAAGCCCACAAGTAAATGCTTTAGGAAAAGCTTCTACAGATTGGCAAAAAGAGATATTCAGAACAGCAGTAAGCACAGACCATAACTTGAGCTTTTCGGGTACAATCCCTAACGTGATGCCTTACCGCATTTCTGTTGGTTACACTAGAGAAAATGGGATATTAAAGACATCTTATCTAGACCGTTGGACTGGAGCGATCAATGTGAATCCAAAATTTTTCAACAACATGCTTAGCTTACAGCTAAACGTTAAAGGCGTATATAATAAAAACCGTTTTGCAGATGCTGCTGCAATTGGTGCTGCTGCAGAATTTGACCCGACACAACCTATTTATTCTGACAATTCTCCTTACGGAAATGGATACTATATGTCTCTAAAAGCCGATGGCACTCCAATAGATATTGGTATCGCAAACCCATTAGCAATCTTAAACCAGAAGCACGATGAGTCTACAGTAAAAAGAAGTATTGGTAATGCTCAAATAGATTATAGATTCCATTTTTTACCGGATCTTAGAGCTAACCTAAATTTAGGTTATGATGTTTCAAGCAGCGATGGTGGAGTATATATAGATGATAATTCTCCAATGAGCTATGTCTGGGGTAATTACAAATCAGGATGGGGTGATAATAAAGACTACACTCAGCTAAAACGTAATACATTGTTGGATTTCTACCTTAACTATCAGAAAGAAATAGGGATAAATAAAATTGATGTAATGGGAGGATATTCATGGCAACATTTCTACAGAAGTGAGAGCAATATTTACCCTTATTCTCAAAAGATGCAAGCCGAAACCGGAAATGTGTATTATAAAGATGGAGATAATTATAGTACAGAAAGTTATTTAGTATCCTTCTTTGGACGTTTAAATTACACCCTATTAAACCGTTATTTATTAACATTCACTCTTCGTAACGACGGCTCATCACGTTTCAGCAAAGACAATCGCTGGGGACTGTTTCCTGCTGTAGCTTTAGCATGGAGAATGGCAGATGAACCTTTCATGAAGAATCAGCAAGTACTTTCCGACCTTAAATTAAGAGTTGGGTATGGAGTTACCGGACAGCAGAATCTTGGAGCGGGAGACTATCCTTATCTTGCCCGGTATATGTACAGCAAAGCTGGTGCAAACTATTTCTTTGGAGATGACAAAGTTGCACTCTTAAGACCTTTGGCTTATGATCAGGATCTTAAATGGGAAGAGACAGGTACTTATAATATCGGAATCGACTATGGTTTCTTGAACAACCGTATATCAGGAGCTTTAGACTTATATCACCGCAAGACCAAAGATTTATTAAATACAGTATCAGTTCCTGCCGGAAGCAACTATAACAACGAAGTGCTAACAAATGTAGGAGAATTAGTGAACAAAGGTATCGAATTCTCGGTTACAGCTCATCCTGTTGTTACACGCGATTTAGATTGGTCGGTAAGTTATAATGTTGCTTACAACAAAAACAAGATTACCAAACTTACACTGAATGATGATCCTAATTACGCAGGCGTTATGGACTCGGACGGAGGCATCACAGGTGGTACAGGTAATAAAGTAATTATACATGCTGTCGACAAACCATATGGCTCGTTCTATGTCTACGAACAAGTATATGACAATGACGGTAAACCGGTAGAAGGTGCTTATGTCGATCAGAACGGCGACGGAGTTATAGATAGTAAAGACCTTATTATTTATAAAAAGGCTGCACCAGATGTTACAATGGGATTCTCATCTCAACTAACTTATAAGAACTGGGATTTCAGTTTTGCGATGCATGCCAGCATAGGAAATTATGCTTACAACAACATCCAATCGAACAGAGAAGCCAAATCAACAATATATGATCCTTCGGGATTTTTGAAAAACCGTGTAAATAGCGCTTCTTATACCAATTTTAATGAAACAAGATTTTTATCCAGCTATTATGTGCAAAATGCATCTTTCTTAAGAATGGATAATATATCGCTAGGTTATACATTCGTAAAACCATGGAATTTGTTCGAATCGATACGTCTATCAGCAACAGTCCAAAACCCATTTGTAATTACTAAATACGATGGTCTGGATCCTGAAATCAACAATAAAGGAATAGATAATAACATCTATCCTCGTCCAGTGTCTTACGTATTTGGAGTAAGTGTAAACTTCTAATAAAACAAAGCAGAAATAATGAAAACATTAAAATATACATATCTCACATTAGCACTCATATTTAGTGCTATGATAGGAGTAACCTCTTGTACTGATGACTTGAATACGACTCCTTTGGATGAAAGCGAAATGACTCCCGATGTAGTTTATGGTGCAGAACTGGGAGCATATACCCAAGGTCTGGCTAAAATATATGCAGGATATGCTCTATCCGGAAACTCGGGAGGAGATGGTGATCAGGATATATCCGGCGTAGATGGTGGTAGTCAGGCATCTTTCCTTAGAGGACTATGGAATTTGCAGGAATTACCTACCGAAGCAGCACACTGTTGCTGGAGCGATGCGGGAATTTCGGATTTCAATAATATTTCATGGAATGCAGGAAATGTATTCATAAAAGGTCTATACTATCGTCTGTATTATCAAGTACAATTGACGAATGCATTTTTGAGGGAAACTACAGATGATAAGTTAGCCGGACGAAATGTACCGGAAGATGTGAAAACTCAAATAAAGATATACCGAGCAGAAGCACGTTTCTCCAGAGCACTATCATATTATTACTTATTAGATCTTTTCAGAAATGTATCGTTCGTTGACGAAAACTCTCCTATCGGAAAAGTAGAGCCTCCTCAAATACAAAGCAAGGAGTTATTTGATTATATAGAAAAAGAATTATTAGAGTGCGAATTGGATATGCTATCTCCTGTTGTAGGCTATAATTCAACCTATGGACGTGCAAGCAAAGCTGCTGCATGGGCTCTTCTATCACGCTTATATCTGAATGCAAATGTATATATAGGAGTAGATAAATACACTGAAAGTATTACATATAGTAATAAAATTCTAGAGGTTGGCTATTCTTTAGAGCCCAATTACATAGATATGTTCAAAGCTGACAATGGATATTCCAACGAAATGATTTTCCCTATCCGTTACGAGGGTGATGATACGCAGACATGGGGTGGAATGACATTCCTTCTTTGTAGTGGTGTTCCTTCCGACCTTCAGGCTTCGGTCAATGCTGTAGGGGCATGGCAAGGAAATCGTGCGCGCTCTAGCCTATTACAAGTATTTGAGGCAGAGAATGGTTATGCTCAAGACTCTCGCTTCTCAATGCTAAGACTAGATAAGACTAACAACATTACAATAGATAACACAACTCTTTATACTAATAATGGTATACCTATTGTCAAATATTATAATGTAAATAAAGATGGTTCATTACCTCCAAGTAATATTGCATACACAGACTTCCCTCTGTTCAGACTAGGTGAAGTATACCTGAATTATGCAGAAGCGGTTGTAAGAGGTGGTAATGGTGGCAGTCGAAGCAAAGCTTTAGAACTCATCAATGAGTTACGGACTCGTGCATATAGTAATAAAAGCCTGGCTCCTATATCTGACAGTGCTTTAAATCTAGACTTCTTATTAGCAGAAAGAGGACGTGAGTTATTGCACGAAGCACAACGCCGTACAGACTTGATCCGTTTCAACAAATTTACAGGATCGGATTATGTTTGGGAATGGAAAGGCGGAGTGCAGGAAGGCAGAAGTGTTTCTGATATTTACAAAATCTATCCTTTACCATCAGACGAGATTGGCTCTAATAGTAATCTGACACAAAATCCGGGCTATTAATAAAAACGGAAAATATCGAATAAATCATTAAAAGTAAGAACACATGAAAAAACTAAATATATTATTACTAGCCTTATTTGCTTTTAGCCTCTTCAGTTGTGAAGACGATGATAAGGTAACAATGAATACGGAGATCACACCTCCAACATTAGAAGAGCTATTACCCGAAAATCTGGTAATAACAGAGAATACAAATCTGCAAGATAAAGTAGCTTACTGGCATTGGGCAGAAGGAGACTATGGTTTTCCGGCAGCAGTTACTTACACTATAGAGGTCGATACTATAGCGACTTTCACTCACTCGACAGATATAGGTACTTCAACAACTACCTCTTTGGTTATCACCGCTGAGATGCTTAACAAAGCTGCTCTGAAATATACCAAAGAAGCAAACCCGATTACATTATTTGTCCGTTTAAAGGCAATTTTATCTCAATATGAATTCCCTAGCGTAGTAGAGCCTGTATATTCCAATATACAGACAATAACTTTAACTCCATATACAGGGATGGCTATATATCCCGAAAATTTATACATGATCGGGAAAGACTTTGGAGATTGGAACTGGGGTAATGCAGGTATTGTAGAGATGATACCGGTAAACGGTAAAGAAGGTGAATTCTGGTGTATCCAATATTTTACAGCGGCTAATGGATTCAAGTGGTCACCCGTTAAAGATTGGAACGGTGATTTCTCCGAATTAACAGAAAAGATAGGCTACACTACAGCTGATGGAAATGCTTTTGTACCTAAAGATGGATTATATACAGTATATATAGATATGCCTAATGGCAAAATCGCTATCGAAGAAGCCCTAATATATGGAATGGGTGACTGCTTCGGTGGATGGGACGACAATAAATATCCATTTACCGTGAATGGTAGAACAGCATCGATCACAACATCCGCTGCAGGTGAACTAAGAATGTATGCAGGCTCATCTATTGCAACCAGCGACTGGTGGACGAGAGAATTTATTATTCTGGATGGTAAAATAGTCTATCGCGGAAACGGTGGTGACCAAGATAGAGTAAGAGTCGAAGCTGGCAAAACTGTCACACTGGATTTTAGTGCAGGAACAGGTACTTATTAACTATGAGCCCTCTGATATAACCAGACATTATATCAATTCATCAAATCAGGTTATTTTGATAATTGAATTTAGTGCAAATTAAGTTCTGAAAGGAGGAGTAACATTTACTTCTCCTTTCTTTTTCTACTCTAAAACCAAATACCCATGAAAAAAAGATTATACCTAATATTACTAATTCTACTACCGCTTTACTCGCAAGCACAAATAATAAGTACAAATCCGGCATTCCTAACGGATGACATCTCTGCCGAAATAATTTTTGATGCAACCAATACAGGATTAGACAACTATGAGAATGACGATGTATACGCTCATACGGGAGTTATTACCGATAAAAGTGCATCTGACAATGATTGGAAATATGCTCCAATCTGGCTCGATAACAATCCGAAATATAAATTATCTCCTTTAGGAAATAACAAATGGAAATTGGATATTACGCCTGATATACGTACCTATTATAATGTCCCTACCGACGAGAAAATCCTAAAACTAGCTTTTGTATTCAGAAATAATGATGGATCAAAAGAAGGAAAAGATAATGGAAAAAACATATATGCAGATGTCAAAGAAGCAGGGCTTCAGGTAGCTTTCGAAACGCCTGAGAAAGACCAGTTATTAGATAAGAATACATCACTGAATATAAAAGCAAACAGCTCCGAAACAACCACATTAACCCTACTTCTGAATAACCAAATTCTTTACACCACAAATAACACTAGCACTATATCATACACACATACCTTCAACACAGAAGGGGATTATTGGCTGATAGCAGAAGCCGGAAATACTCCAAATACTATTCGTGATAGTATTTATATAAATGTAAAGAAAGAGCAACTTGTTCAGACTCTTCCCGAAAATGTACGGGCTGGGATTAATTATGTAAATGATAACACAGCAGTATTGGTCTTATATGCTCCTAACAAAGAAAATGTCTTCCTGATCGGGGATTTTAACGACTGGAAAATCAAAAATGATTATATGCTCTCCAAAGACGGAGATTATTGGTGGCTAACTATTTCCAATCTGGAAAAAAACAAAGAATATGCTTTCCAATACCTCATAGATGGGACACTGAAAATTGCTGACCCATATACAAATAAAGTCCTCGATCCATGGAATGACTCATATATCCCAACATCTGTTTATCCGAATCTGAAGCCCTATCCTATCGGAAAGGCAGAAGGCATTGTTTCAGTACTCCAAACAGGACAAAGTCCATACGAATGGAAACATCCGAATTATACTATTCCTTCAAAAGAAAAGATGATCATATATGAATTACTAATCCGTGATTTCACCCAAGAACATAGTTTCGAGCCTACCACACAAAAATTAGATTATCTGCAAACACTAGGGGTAAATACAATTGAGTTGCTTCCTGTCAACGAGTTTGAAGGAAATAGTAGCTGGGGATACAATCCGTCTTTTTATTTTGCCGTAGACAAATATTACGGAACGAAGGATGCTTTTAAAGCCTTGGTGGATGAATGCCACAAAAGAGGGATGGCAGTCATTATTGATATGGTTTTAAATCATTCTTACGGACAATCTCCATTTGTTCAGCTATATTGGGATAATAGCAATAATCGCCCTGCATCTGACAATCCATGGTACAATACAGAGTCTCCTAATCAGGAATATCAATGGGGATATGATTTCAATCATGAATCATTGCATACACAAGCATTGGTTGACAGCATCAATAGTTTTTGGATGAATGAATTTAAGGTTGACGGTTTTCGCTTCGACTTTACCAAAGGGTTTACCAACAAACCCGGTAGTGGATGGGAATATGACCAGTCACGAATCGATATTCTGAAAAGAATGACCAATGAAATATACAAACGTAATCCTAATGCTATCATAATAATGGAACATCTGGCAGAAAACAGTGAAGAAAAAGTTTTATCTGATGCAGATATTCTGTTGTGGGGTAATATTAATCACAATTATTGTGAGGCTATTATGGGATATACAGATGGAACTAACAGTGATTTATCGTGGGGTATATATTCAAAAAGAGGATGGAGCAAACCAAACCTTATTCCATATATGGAAAGTCATGATGAAGAACGCCTCTTATATAAGACTAAAACATGGGGTAAAGAAGTCACAGGATATAGTACTAAAGATAAATCGACAGCCTTACAGCGTGCCGGACTTTCCGCATCCTTCTATCTTACACTACCGGGACCTAAAATGATATGGCAATTCGGAGAACTCGGCTATGATTATTCTATCAATACATGTAAGGACGGAACAACTATCACCGAAGACTGCCGCGTAGCAGAAAAGCCTATCAGATGGGATTATTTTGATGATAGTGAAAGAAAAGCCCTATATGATAATTATTCGAAACTTATCAAACTAAAGACAGAGAATGAAATATTTGAGACCACCAATATAGATTATTCTTTAGATAAAGTCACTAAATACATTGTATGGAGAAGTTCAGATATGAATGCCTTCTTAATTGGGAATTTCGACGTAAAGGAAGCTAGTATTGCAGTTACATTGCCACACGCAGGTGATTGGTATGATGCGCTGAATGGAAACTCAATAAATATTTCAAATACCAACTACTCTGTTACTTTACAACCGGGAGAATACAAGTTATTTTTTGATGATGGAGCTATTGCATCTATTGAAGACGAGAAAGATGAAAATAATAGTACATCATTAATAATATCTCAGGAAAATATTAAGTACACAGGGGAGGACATCCCTAAGTCTATGACAATTTATGATCTGTCGGGGTACACTATCAGTAATGCAACTAATCACAATATGATGGATATATCTGCCCTTTATGCAGGTTGCTATATTGTAAAGGTGCAGACAGACAGCAAAGTGATTTCAGGAAAATTCATAAAAAAATAAGACCTTTTTTCATGGAGTCGTTTTATAATTGGCTCATGTTCTAAACGCAGAAGGGATTGCCTGTGAAGACAATCCCTTTCATATTGAAATAAGTTCGGAATCATTTAAAAGATTGTTTATCCCAGTGAAAAGTCTTAGACTCTTTTATCAGAAAAGGCTCTATTAATTTATAATCAACTGCCGACAAATAATTCATTATATCATAGTCGGCTTTCAATTCATAATTATCAGGAGAGAAACTCAATTTGATAGGATTGAAATCCAGTGCTGCAATAGCATTTCGAAAATCTTCCGAATTTTTATCTATATCAGACTTAATAAACCATTCCTTATTTTTTGCCGGAAACATATTTTGGGTTGGTAACAGCTCCCATGATGTTGTATAAAAATCGATACGGCTATCACAAGCTCGTCCGCAAACAGTAGTTATTACACCTATGATATTTGAATTATTTACCAAAGGCAAAAGCTTTATTTGCAGAGTTCCGGCATCAGAAGTTTTCAGAGCGATATAGTCATCTGAGAAAGCGGTTCTTTCTACCTTCTCATTAATGGCATTAATTATAGCAACCTCAGCTGTATCGGAAGTAGTAACCAGTTCATTCTTTTGCTCAGCGGAAACTCCAATAAGCATACTTTCAGGCATACTGATCACAAGCGAAGACAGACTATCCTGAGCATAAGACGCAGCACCCAGAAAAAAAGCAAAAAGTATAGTAGTAATATGTTTCATTATTTTCTCAATTAAAAACAAATAAAAGAACAATCATAGAACACCCGAAAGATGCATCCTGTTTATTCCGTGCCCAAATATAGGAAAAACATTCCTATAAATATTAAGACTAAATCGATAGCCTTTCCTTTTAGATTTTTTTCATGGAAGAACATCACTCCTCCTATAAAAGATACTATCACCGAACTACGCCTAATCATTGAAACGACAGATATCATAGCATCCGAATCTGTCAATGCATAAAAGTATACAAAATCGGCTATGGTTAGAAAGAGAGAAACCAGCAATATACTCCACTTCCATTCAAAAGAAGTAGTCTTTGTACGTCGCGGATACCATAACACCAACAAGACAACGAACATCATGATACACTGATACAGGTTATACCAAAACTGTACAGCAGTGGAACTAAACCTCTGCATCAGGTATTTATCGTACAGTCCACTCACTGCTCCTAGAATAGCTGCAAGAAAGAGGAATAATATCCATTTATTTTGTCTGAAATTTATGCCTTCCTTTTTGCCTGTAGCAGAAAGTAGAAAAATAGAAATAATTGTCAATATTACCCCTATCCACTGATAGACATTCAGCCGTTCTCCGAAAATCAGTAATGCCCCTGTTAATGTCATAACAGGACGAGTAGCATTGATAGGTCCTACTATGGTCAATGGCAGATGCTTAATTGCAAAATAGCCGAATATCCACGACGAAAGTACAATTGCAGATTTCAGCATAATAAACAAATGCGTTTCGAAATCTACAGTCGGAATATAAAATATAGTCCCCTCAAAAACAGAAGGAGAAATTCGGGATATGAAAAATAAAGGGGATAAGAGAACAGTACAAAAAAGCGTATTCAGAAATAATACAGGAATCACCGCATTATTATGAACCGACATTTTTTTACTGATATCATAACACCCCAGAAAAAAAGCCGAAACAAAGGCTAGTGCCAACCACATAGATTATATTATATTTTAAGAAATTGTGTTTGTTTCTTTCAACGTCACTTTCAAGTAAAAATAACCGGCAACTCCTGCCAGCAGAGAACTAAGTAATATTGCTATTTTTGCAGCATTGATAACTTCTGCATTTTCAAAAGCCAACAAAGTTATAAAAATAGACATTGTAAATCCTATACCGCCCAAGAAACCAACTCCAAAAATATTATTTCGAGTTATATCTGTGGGTAACTTCGACAATTTTGTGATAAGCACCAACCAACAAGCTAAAAATATGCCTAAAGGTTTGCCTAGAAACAAACCAGTTATTACACCTAGAGAAACAGGTTGGGTAATAATTTGTCCAATATCTGAGGAAACCGTTACCGCAGTATTCGCTAATGCAAACAAGGGTAGTATTACAAATGCCACAGGGAGATGCAACTTATGGAGAAGGTAGAAAGAAGGTGACTTTCCGTCTTTACGACCGGCAAATGGGATCACAAAAGCCAGAAGCACACCGGTTATCGTAGCATGAACTCCGGACTGAAGCATGAAATACCACATCACAACACCCCCAATAAGATATGCTAGCAGGCTATATATTTTTAGCCTGTTCAATACTATTAATCCGACAAAGATTCCCAATGCTATAAACAGATTATAAACATCTAGATCTTTAGTATAAAATACTGCTATAATAATAATTGCCCCTAAATCGTCCACTACAGCTAAAGCCATTAAAAACAACTTCAAAGAGAAAGGTACACGTTTTCCCAAAAGAGAAAGAATACCAAGAGCAAATGCAATATCCGTTGCCATCGGTATACCTATACCCGATTGAGTATCCAGTCCCCGATTAAAGAAAAAGTAAAAAGTTGCGGGCACCAACATACCTCCTATTGCTGCTGCAATAGGCAATATTGCATTTTTAGGTTTCGAGAATTCACCAATGTATATTTCCCGTTCCAGCTCCAAACCGATCATCAGAAAAAACACAGCCATTAAGCCATCATTTATCCAATGCTCCAGACTAAGACCACCTATATAGATATGCCATAAGCTAGAATATTGCTCATTAAATGGAGAATTTGCCATTATCAAAGAAACAATGGTACAAATAATTAAGACAAGTCCACCGGATTTTTCGTCTTTAATAAATTTCCTCAAACGATTCCTAAATACCATCTATTACCTATATTTATATAAAGCCGGAATTAAGCTTTCATCTTACAAAAATATCTTCCGGGTATTCTATTTCTTCAAGAAACAAAGCATGCCCCGGAACCGAAAGTCCGGCAACCCGGCGATCTTTAGCTTCAATAACCCTTCTCATACCCGCTTCGTCCAATTTTCCCCGTCCTGCTTCAAGTAAAGTACCAACTACTGCGCGTACCATATTACGAAGAAAACGATTTGCCTGTATGGTAAAGATATAGTCTTCTCCCTCTTGCACCCATCGAGCCTGCATAATGGTACAGTTATTTGTCTTCACATCTGTATGCAATTTACTAAAACTCGTAAAATCCTCATAATCAAAAAGGATATTAGCACAACTGTTCATTATATCCACATCTATATCCCCATGAATTTTATATTTAAACGGGAACATGAAGGGATCTTTCTGTGTAGTCATGTAATAACGATACAAACGGGAAGTTGCATCAAAACGCGCATGTGCCTCCTGCGTAACAGGAACAATCTTATAAATAACTATATCCTTAGGAAGGATACGATTCATTCGTTCAGTCAGATCCGCAATATCCAAAACATGACCATCAAAATGAGCAATCATCTCACGTGCATGTACTCCGGCATCGGTACGCCCTGCTCCTACAATCGGAGTTTCGGTTCGCAATAAAGTAGAAAGGGCTTTTTCTAAGACCTCCTGTATTGCCAAACCATTCGGCTGGCTTTGCCAACCACAATAGTTAGTTCCATTATAAGCCAGATAGATAAAATATCTCTTCATCTCATTATTATCTGGTAGTTATATGAAAACAAGCCTGCTTCTTTTCATGAACTACATAACACTGACCTCTTTCTCGTAAATCATGCAAAACTTCAGCCAATATATACTTCAATCTATCAGTAGTCACATCATCATCTCCTTCCGGTCCTATTTTATCAAAACGTTTCCACGAAATATCGAATGTTGTTCCATAACAATGGACTGAATTTTCACTGGCATTTATATTTCTTTTACCTAACGATCTCACATCCTCTTTTGTTCTCGTTATGCTAGTCAATCTCAGTTTATAGGCTGGCAGTTTTTTCGAGTTCAATGAATCTCTGAAATTCATGCCTATCCTTACTAAGAGTTTCGAAGCATCTTCTACCAGAAATGGCAGGGAATGCGTCAGCTTATCTAATTTATAAATATCCAATTCTTGTGGCAGATGCACCATTTTATCGATGCACTTCACAGTATCTCCCCTGTTCTCCATCGGCGTAATCCCTTTTTTAAGGGCTACTGCCATATGCAATTCAGGTTTATCATTAAAAGCAGCATACGAGCGAAATGGCTTATATTTAGCTCTTTCCTGTCCGGCAGATTCTGCGTTATCATTCCCTCCCCCGCAAGCAAAACACACAAATATGATTGAAATTATATATAATATTCTATACATCATTGATTTATCAGATAAGATGGACTTTATAATTGCCAGTATCATTGAAGATTGCATCTAACAGAGTACAAAATTAGCAAAAATAACAGAAGTAGCCCATAACAAAGGATCGTAAAACAACCGGATTTAAAATAGATTTAAAGAAAATGATTCATACCTTTGCAGCTCTAAATATTTAGGTTTCAATCATGAAAGCAGATTTTCTCAAGACATTCAGACCTCAGATCATCGATTCGTTAAAAAGTTACACAAAAGAAAAGTTCTTTGCCGATCTGATGGCCGGATTAATAGTTGGTATAGTTGCTCTCCCCCTAGCTATTGCTTTTGGTATTGCATCTGGTGTAAGCCCCGAGAAAGGGCTAATAACAGCTATTATTGGAGGTTTTATAGTTTCTTTTCTTGGAGGAAGTACGGTGCAGATCGGTGGCCCTACAGGAGCTTTCATTATCATTGTATATGGTATCATTCAAAATTTCGGTATCGAAGGTCTCGCTATTGCTACTATTATGGCAGGCATTATGCTGGTAATCTTGGGCTTTTTGAGGCTAGGAACCATTATCAAGTTTATTCCTTACCCTATTGTAGTAGGGTTCACCAGTGGTATTGCAGTAACCATCTTCACCACACAAATGAAAGACTTATTCGGATTGACAATAGATAGAGTTCCTGCCGATTTTATATCGAAATGGATTGCGTATTTCAAACATATCGATACTATCAACTTCTGGCCTTTATTGATAGGTTTGGTCAGTATATTGATTATTGCTTTTACCCCAAAAGTCTCAAAGAAAATTCCAGGATCTTTGATTGCAATTATCCTGATGACAATTGTAGTTTATTTAATGAGGGATTATTTAGGAATAACAGGTATAGAAACTATTGGTGACCGCTTTACCATCAATGCATCCCTACCTGCCCCCGAACCCATATCTTTCAATATGGAAACGATAAATAAGCTATTGCCTTCTGCTTTCACTATTGCGATGTTAGGTGCTATCGAGTCACTCCTTTCCGCAACAGTTGCAGACGGTGTTACAGGTGACAAACATGATTCGAATACCGAGCTAATAGCTCAGGGAGCTGCCAACATAGTAGTACCTATATTCGGAGGAATACCCGTTACAGGCGCTATTGCACGTACAATGACAAATATTAATAATGGAGGACGTACACCCGTTGCAGGTATTATTCATGCAATAGCATTATTGCTGATTCTGTTATTTCTTGGACCCCTTACCAAACATATACCAATGGCTTGCCTCGCAGGAGTACTCATTATCGTATCTTATAATATGAGTGAGTGGCGCTCTTTCAAAGCTTTGCTTAAAAACCCCAAATCTGACGTCATTGTACTTCTGATAACATTCTTCCTGACTGTAATCTTCGACCTCACAATAGCTATCGAGATCGGACTGCTGATTGCGGTTCTACTTTTTCTGAAACGAATTATGGATGTTACAGAAGTATCTGTCATTAAAAACAAACTAGATATGTCCGATGGTGAAAAACCGGACAATCATGAAGACCTCACAATCCCCAAAGGGGTTGAAATATATGAGATAGATGGACCTTTCTTTTTTGGTATAGCTAACAAATTTGAAGAAAGTATGCGTATTATCGGAGACAAACCGGTAGTTAGAATTATCCGCATGCGAAAAGTTCCTTTTATCGACTCAACCGGTATTCACAACCTCGAAAGCTTATGCAAAAAATCGCAAAGCGAAAATATACATATAATACTTTCGGGGGTAAATCCGAATGTAAAAGAAGCTCTTGAGAATGCAGATTTCCCGACTATCATAGGAGAAGAAAATATCTGTGAAAACATCTATATTGCATTAGATAGAGCCGGAGAATTTCTGCAACAAGATTGAATTTCCAATAAACTAATATTTTAAGGAAAGGAATAACTTTCAATCTTTTGGCAAGTTAAAATGTAAATATTCTTGGATATTTCAAATAAACTATCTACTTTTGCAACCCGAATCCCAAGTTTAGAATAATAACGATAATATAATATACAGCGATGAAAAGGACTTTTCAACCATCAAACAGAAAAAGAGTAAACAAACACGGTTTTCGCTCAAGAATGGCTACAGCTAACGGACGCAGAGTATTAGCAGCTCGCAGAGCTAAAGGTAGAGCTAAACTTTCTGTATCTAGCGAGATGAGTAGCAAATAAGTAATATAATTACTTTGTACGACATAAAGTGAAAGTAGGAATTAAAAAATTCTTACTTTTGTTTTTTTATATAGTTTGATAAGGTAAGATGAATTGGTTCGACATTTTAATAATAATAGTTGCAATATATAGTATATTTAAAGGATATAGAAGCGGCTTTGTTAAACAACTAGCCTCTTTAGTTGCTATCATTGCATGTATATTAATTTCAGGTAAAGTTTCTTCTATCCTCTTACCTTATATACAAGACAGAATACCTGCCAACTGGGCAGAACCGGCAGCTTTTATAACGTCTTTCTTGCTTATCTTTGCCGTCGTGATGATTTTAGGGCATATGCTCCAAAGCATTCTGGAAACGGTAAAGATGGGGACTCTCAACAAAATGGCAGGAGCAGTATTAAGTCTGGCGAAATGGATGCTGGTTGTAAGCATTATCTTTAATCTATTATCTAAAATGGACGAAAATCACACGCTCATAGATGCTGACTTAAAAGAGAAATCCAAAACTTATCAGTATATTCAACCTTTAGCCCCTGCAATTACACCGTATCTCAGCTTCAATTGGATAGAGTGAATTTAGAAATGGCAACAAAAGATAAAAATATATATCAATACGGATTAGGCCTTGCCTTAAGCGGAGGAGGCTCCAAAGGGTTTGCTCATTTGGGAGTAATCAAAGCCATGGAAGAAAAAGGCATGTATCCCGATATAATAGCAGGAACGAGTGCAGGTGCATTTGCCGGAGTTTTGTATGCAGATGGGAATGCACCCGAAGAAATATTATCCTTTTTCGAGAAAAGAGCCTTCAAAGATTTTGCAGAACTTACCATTCCCAATTGTGGAATATTTAAAGCAGAAAGATTCAAAACCTTTCTGAAAAAAAATATTAAGGCAAGGAATTTCGAAGATCTCAAAATTCCAATGAAAATAGTAGCTACAGATTTAGCGAATGGGATAAGTGTGACCTTCGACAAAGGACCGTTAATTCCGGCAGTATTGGCATCCTGTGCATATCCGATCGTTTTCACTCCGGTCGAAATAGACAAAGTTCATTATGTTGATGGTGGTTTATTTAAGAATTTCCCTGTAACAACCATTCGCCCCGACTGCGAAAAAATAGTTGGAGTGAATGTCACACCTCTAACCAGACAAAAATATAAAAACTCCTTACTTTATATAGCTGAGCGCTCTTTTCATTATGTATCAGTAGCTAATTCTTTATCAGACCGCAAATTATGCGATACATTAATCGAGACAGACCGTCTGGCAAAATATGCAATGTTTGCACTAGACCATAAAAAAGAAATCTTTGATATAGGTTATGAGACTGCAATGAAAGAATTCAACAAAAAGGATAATGAATTAGTTATCGAAAAACCTATTTCTTTCGAAAAAGAATAGATTTCTTAAAATACAATATCTAACGATATTTTATATATCATATTTATTCATCTAAGAAATTGTTTTGTAATTTTGCAGCAAAATTCATTTATCTACAATTTCATTTATAAAAATCCAATCGATGGAAGAAATGCCATTCAAAATTTTCTCAGGATCCAAATCCCGTTATTTAGCAGAAAAAATTTGTAACAGTTTAGGTTGTCCTTTGGGTAACATGAATATCGAACACTTTGCCGACGGCGAGTTCTCTGTTTCTTATGAGGAGTCAATTCGCGGAAGCCAAGTGTTTTTGATACAATCCACCTTCCCAAGTTCAGACAACCTGATGGAACTTTTACTGATGGTGGACGCAGCTAAGAGGGCATCGGCTCGTTCTATTGTTGCTGTTATCCCTTATTTCGGATGGGCAAGACAAGACCGCAAAGACAAGCCTCGTGTATCGATAGGGGCGAAACTTATTGCAGATATGCTAAGTGCAGCCGGAATTAACCGCCTTATTACAATGGACTTACATGCAGACCAAATACAAGGATTCTTTGATGTACCGGTAGATCATTTATATGCTTCAGCTATATTTACCGATTATATAAAAACATTGGATAAAGACAATCTGGTAATTGCGACTCCAGACGTTGGCGGAACTAAACGTGCCAGTTCCTATGCTAAATTTTTCGGTGTACCCATGGTAATTTGCTATAAATTACGCAAAAAAGCAAACGAAATCTCGGAAATGCAAATCATCGGAGATGTTGAAGGTATGGATGTTCTTTTAGTTGATGATATTGTAGATACAGCTGGTACAATCACCAAGGCTGCCGATCTAATGATGGCTCATGGTGCAAAATCTGTCAGAGCTATTGCCAGCCATGCTGTAATGTCTGATCCGGCCTCGGAGCGTGTAGATCAATCGGCTCTAACCGAAATTATATTTACAGACAGTATACCTTATTCGAGAAAAAGCGAAAAAGTTACAATTTTGTCTGTTGCCGATGTTTTCGCAAACTCTATTCGTCGTGTTTGCAATAACGAATCTATCAGCTCTTTATACGTTTTATAATATTTTATTACTACATATTGCAAAACATATTAATATAAACTATCTCTATATTTATTATAGAAATAGTTTATATTAATTTTGGAATCTGCGTAAATAGAGATATTTTTACAGCCAAATAAAATAAATTGGATGAAACTGCATCACGAAGGACGTACAGAATTAACAGTACTATTTTTAGTACTACTTGCGATTAATGGCCCTCTATTATATTTTTTCGGGAAGAATATTTTCACATATATACTATTGTGTATCTCAGTAGTTGTATTCTTTATATTTGTCAATTTCTATAGAAGTCCGTATCGTCGTTTTCTGGGAGATATGGAGAACTCTATTGTATCTCCGGCTGACGGGAAGATAGTTGCAATAGAAGAGGTAGATGAGCCTGAATATTTTAAAGAAAAAAGATTACAAGTCTCTGTATTCATGTCGCCTTTCAATGTACACGCCAATTGGTTTCCTATTAATGGAGAAGTCCTTGTAAAAAAACACCATAACGGAAGATTTAAAGCTGCATATCTTCCAAAATCAAGTACTGAGAATGAACGTTCTACAGTCGTAATCAGAAGGAAAGACGGTGTAGAAATACTGGTTCGCCAAATTGCAGGTGCTATGGCTAAAAGGATTGTCACTTATCCTGATGTGGGTTATGAGGCTCACATAGACGAACATATGGGTTTTATAAAATTGGGTTCCCGTGTTGATTTATTTCTGCCTTTAGACACCAAAATACTGGTGGAAATGGATCAGAAAGTTACAGGAAATCAAACAATAATCGGAGAACTACCTCTAAGATAAAGAAACATGAAGAAGCATATTCCTAATTTCCTGACTTCAATGAATGTATTATCCGGATGCATTGCTTGTACAATGGCATTTGAGGGTAATTATTTATGGGTAGTAATTTGGGTAATTATTGCTGCTATTTTTGATTTTTTTGATGGATTCTCTGCCCGACTACTCAAAGCTTATTCTCCAATCGGTAAAGAATTAGATTCCCTTGCTGATATGGTTAGCTTCGGTCTTGCTCCTGCCCTAATAGTTTTCAGATATCTATCTGATTCTCCAGTATTACAAGGTATTTCTGTACCCTATGCTCAATACATTCCTTATATCAGTTTTTTGCTTGTCATATTTTCAGCCTTAAGGTTAGCAAAATTCAATATTGACGAACGCCAGACAGATTCTTTTATAGGTCTCAATACTCCTGCAAATGCATTATTCTGGATAAGCTTATGTTATGGACTAAATTCGAGTACATTCAATATTTCTGATACGATTATTTTTTATGCTGTAATACTTTTAGTCATTACATTCTCTCTGCTCCTTGTAGCAGAGATACCAATGTTCTCATTGAAAATAAAAAGCCTGAAACCTAAAGGCAACGAATATAGGTATATCCTCGCTGCCTTTATGATAATTGCCATAGTTTTATGGGGGCCTATAGGCATATCAGCAGGGATAGTGCTTTATATTTTACTCTCCGCTATCTCTTCTAAAAAATCAACTCCATCTGCTTAAATAAAGCATACTCGTTAAATTTTCCAAAAAGAATTTTTTAGCAATCAGATTCACTGTATATTTACAAACAGAGAAAAGGTATTATTTTCTATAAAACAGATTATAGTATCCAAGTGTTATTAGTATAGCGAGTCTTTTTGAGGTATTAAAACAATTAATTGATGATATTAAAGTTCATATTATTTTTATTTGTTATATTCTTAATCATACTGCTCTTGGGAGTAGGATTTTTAAGTAGATTTGTACGTACTTTCGTAAAGCACCCAAACTCTGCAAACTCTAATAATAAAAGATATTCCAATAGACAGCAGGAACGCAGAGACGATCCATCAAACACATCCTCCGGACACAAAAAAATATTTGGTAAGGATGAAGGAGAATATATAGATTACGAAGAGGTTAAGTAGATGCTTAATCTCTTTTTTCTTTTAACAACTTCCGTAACTCCTCTACTCCTTCTGAGGCTCCTTTTCTTATAAAATGCACTCCCGGTTTGGACACTGCTACTCCATTAGGGTCTATCAGATAGATAGGAGTGCCTTCTTTCACATAATAAATAAGCCCGGCAGCCGGATAAACATTTAAGGATGTTCCGATTATTACCAAAATATCTGCTGTACGAACTATTTTCTCGGCTTCTGTCATCATTGGTACAGCTTCTCCAAACCAAACGATATGAGGTCTCAATTGAGATCCATCATCACAAGTATCACCCAGCTTAATATCAATATGATCGGGATCAACATCGTACACTTTATTCTCATTTTTCAACGACCGAACCTTCATTAGTTCACCATGTAGATGTAATACATTTTTGCTTCCGGCCTTTTCATGCAGATTATCTACATTCTGAGTTATTATAGATACATTATACTCATCCTGCATTTCAGCTAAGCCAACATGTCCCTTGTTAGGTTGAGCCTTTAAAGATTCTCTTCTACGCACATTATAGAATTCCAGCACCAGCTCCGGATTTCGCATAAAAGCCTCAGGTGTAGCCACATCTTCGATCCTATATTGCTCCCAGAGTCCACCCGAATCCCGAAAAGTGGCAATGCCACTCTCGGCACTCATTCCTGCTCCTGTCAATACCACTATATTTTTCATATCTATTCTTGTTTATATATTCAAACAAATTTAATTAATTGTCCGGTATTTTCTCATAAAAAAGACATATCATCTTTTATTCCAATTTTATTATTTACCATCTACTCTTTGTAATGAGACATCAGCCAGCCTTAATAATAAAAAATAAAGGATATAATGAAGGCACTACAATTCAATTTAAGATATACTTTTTAAAATAAAGCATATTTTTATAAAATATTTTCACACAAAAATTCTATTGTAATACCATGAAAAACATTACTTTTGTCCCAACTTAAAAACTAAACTATAAAGTTATAAGTAATCTGATAGACTAAATAACTTAAAAACAGAATAAAACATTTATAAAATCTATGGATAAAATAAGTTATGCTCTAGGATTAAGCATAGGAAATAATTTCCTAACGTCAGGAATTAACAAACTTGATATCAGCGCATTCTCTAAAGCAGTAGAAGATGTTCTTAACAACAAACAACCTGAAATGGGTTATGACGAAGCTAAAGGTATTATAAACGAATATTTTACTAAACTTCAAGAAGAAAAATTGGTCAATAATCTTAAAGCCGGACAAGAATTTTTAGAAATCAATAAAAAACGTCCGGGAGTAGTTACTCTTCCTAGCGGATTGCAATATGAAATTATAAAAGAAGGAAATGGCGCAATTCCAAAAGCAACCGATCAGGTTAAATGCCATTATCATGGTACTTTGATCAATGGGACTGTATTTGATAGTTCCGTACAAAGAGGTACTCCTGCAACATTTGGGGTAAACCAAGTAATTCAAGGGTGGGTAGAAGCACTTCAACTTATGCCTGTAGGCTCTAAATGGAAACTATTTATACCATCTGATCTGGCTTACGGAACATCCGGTGCAGGGCAGAGTATAGAACCTAATTCTGCTCTCATATTTGAAGTAGAGGTTTTAGATATTGTGTAATAAAATTAAAAATAAAATAGTAATGAAAAAAATTTATGTTCTTGCACTAAGTGCTATTGCTGCGGTTGGTACACTCGCAGTATCTTGCGATGGAGGAAGTACAGCTACTCCAACAGCTTCTCTAAAAAGTGAAGTAGACACTATCTCTTACGCTTATGGAGTACAATTGGCTCAGAGCGGTTTAACACAATATCTACAACAACTAGGTGTGGTTCAGGACACAGCTATGTTCAGAGCGTCATACCAAGGTAGAATTGCTGCTGAAAGCGACCCTACTAAAAAAGCTTCTTTAGAGAGTGAACTTAAAACTAAATTGGACTCTTTAAATAAATCTAACTCAACAAAATTGAGCTTATTCCTTAAAGGTCTGAATGAAAGCTTCAACTCTTCAAACAAAGACAATGATGCTTACTTCAACGGTTTACAATTAGGTGGACAAATCAAACAAATGTCTGAAAGCTTCGAAAAACAAGTTCTAGACTCTGGAGCTCACGTTAACAAACAAGCTTTCTTATCAGGTTTGATCGGTAGCATCAAAAATGAAAAATCTATCATTGAGAATGCAGGTGAACTAGTTCAAGCTAAAGCAATGGCTAATCAGGAAAAAGCTATGAAAAAGCAAGAAGAAGAACTAAAGGCACAACATGCAGATAAAGTAGAAGCTGGAGAAAAATTCCTTACTGAAAATAAAGCTAAAGATGGAATAGTAGTTCTTCCAAGTGGAGTTCAGTACAAAATAGTAAAAGAAGGTAAAGGCGCTAAACCTACAGCATCTGACCGCGTAAAAGTAAACTATAAAGGAACTTTAGTTGACGGAACTCAGTTCGATGCCAATGACGGCGCAGTATTCGGTGTAGGTCAAGTAATCAAAGGATGGACAGAAGTTCTACAGTTGATGCCTGTTGGCTCTAGATGGACTGTTTATATTCCTTACGATCAAGGTTATGGAGCACAACAAGCTGGTTCTATACCTCCATTCTCTACTTTGATCTTTGATGTAGAATTATTAAGTATAGAGAAATAAGACAAACAATATTCGTTATACTTAGCGAAATGAAGCCCGGATAAATTTATCCGGGCTTTATCATTAATATGAGGAGCATCCTCTTTTGAGAAAATTGTTAGAAAAGAAGCCTATTTTTGACAAAAAAACATCGATTATAAAAAAAGATCATTATATTTGATACAGAAAAAGAATAAAAAGATAGATTTATGGAAAAAATTGATAAGCTAGACAAAAAGATTCTAGAAATTATCTCCCAGAATGCAAGAATCCCTTTTAAGGATGTCGCTCTGGAATGTGGTGTCTCAAGGGCTGCCATTCATCAGCGAGTACAACGAATGATCGAAATGAAAGTCATTATTGGCTCCGGATATAACATTAATCCAAAAGTATTAGGATATAATACATGTACTTATATCGGAGTGAAGCTCGAAAAAGGTTCGATGTACAAGACTGTAATTCCGGAGTTGGATAAAATTCCGGAGGTAGTAGAGTCTCACTTTACAACAGGTCCTTATACAATATTAATAAAATTATATGCACGGGACAATGAACACCTTATGGAGCTATTAAATAACAGGATTCAGGAAATCCCGGGAGTGGTTGCAACAGAGACGATGATATCTTTGAGCCAAGGTGTAAAACGGCAAATACCTATATCTAAACCGGAGTAGTATATTTTGCAATAACATATAAGTGGAAGGATAATCTAAATATTTAATATAGATTATCCTTTCTCATTTACTAAAAAAAGCAAAAGCAATCCATATCCTATATTTTTTTTAATACTTTTGCACTTTATAATAAAAGCCCTCAAAACATGGGAAAGGAAAACAAAAGTAGTTTGATCAAACAACTTATTTCTAATATATATATACGAAATATAGCATTAATGGCTATAGTGGCTATCGTTTTGTTAGGACTGGTACTACTAGCTCTTAATGTATATACACGCCACAACGATTCGCGCGAAGTACCGGATCTCAAAGGAATGCAAGTGGAAGATGCCGCAGCTATTGTACTATCATCGGATCTAAAATATGAAGTAGTAGATTCTATCTACCAGAAAGATGGAATACCCGGAGCCATTTTGGAACAGATACCAAAAGGTAAATCGAAAGTGAAAGAAGGAAGAACTATTTATCTGACCATCCAAAGTGTCAATGAACCACAGATAGCCATTCCAGACTTGGTAGATGCCTCCCTAAGACAATCAGAGACCCTATTAAGAACACTAGGATTTACGAATATCAATATAGAATATATTCCTTCTGAGTATCAGGGACTGGTTTATTCGGTCGAATATAAAGGGAATAAACTTGTTGCAGGACAGAAAATACCTAAAGGGGCTACTCTCACTCTGAAAGTAGGTGATGGAAATCTTTCGGGAATGCCGACTGACAGTATAGAAGATACGTTACCTATAGAAGACGACATACAATAAATTATGACAGAGGACAACTTTGAAGATATAGAAGACTTTCCGGAAGAAGAACAAAGCGAAAATCCATCCGAATTATTCGAGCACTACCGTTTTGTTGCAGATAAAGGACAAAGCCTGCTTCGTATAGATAAATTTATCTCGGTACGTATAGAGGGTATATCCCGAAATAGAATACAGAATGCCGCAGATGCCGGTTGTATTCTTGTTAATGATAATCCTGTCAAATCCAATTACAAAGTAAAGCCTTGCGATGTTATCTCCATTGTAATGGATAGACCTCGTCGCGAGTTAGAAATAATCCCCGAAGACCTGCCATTAGACATTGTATACGAAGATAATGACCTAATGGTAATAAATAAGCAACCGGGTATGGTAGTTCACCCCGGGCATGGGAACTATACAGGAACTTTGGTCAATGCAATTGCGTTTCACCTCAAAGATACTCCCGAATACAATTCAAAAGACCCTCGGCTGGGGCTAGTACACCGTATTGACAAAGACACCTCCGGTTTGTTGGTTATTGCAAAAAATGAAAATGCAAAAACCCATCTATCGGCACAGTTTTTCAATAAAACCACCCAACGAGAATATATTGCGCTAGTATGGGGGCTTGTTCAGGAAGATAAAGGTCGCATAGAAGGCAATATAGGGCGAAGTGTCAAGGACAGGCTACAAATGACAGTTTTTGAAGATAGTGAACAAGGCAAACCTGCTATTACCAATTACGAAGTCATTGAACGTTTGGGATATGTCACGCAGGTAAAATGTAGCCTAGAAACAGGACGAACCCATCAAATAAGGGTTCACATGAAACATATAGGACATACATTATTTAATGATGAAAGATATGGCGGTAATCAAATTCTGAAAGGTACAACATTCACTAAATACAAACAATTTGTCCAAAATTGTTTTAATATCTGTCCCAGACAGGCATTGCATGCCCGTACATTAGGCTTCGTACATCCTGTAACAGGACAAAATATGCTTTTTGAAGCGCCTTTACCGGATGATATGAATATGCTAATCGACAAATGGAGAAATTACGTCTCTAACAGGGAGTTCTAAAAGATCGAAATCTTAGTCTAAGTTGTTTAAATATAAAATTTTGTTTAGAGTAACATTTAAACTATACCAAGTAATATGAAAAAGAATGTTGCTATTATATGGGGAGGATACTCGTCAGAAATAGTAGTTTCCGAGAAAAGCATGAATGGAATTTATTCGTTCATGGACAAAGAGAAATATAACATTTACAAGGTCAAAATAGATCGTAATAATTGGACTGCTGAAATTGACGGTCAACAATATCTCATCGATAAAAATGACTTCAGCATCATCAACAATAACAATAAAATAAATATTGATTTTGCTTACATTACGATACATGGCACTCCCGGTGAGGACGGGCATTTACAAGCATACTTCGACATGTTGGACATTCCATACTCATCTTGTGGCATGACAGCTTCAGCACTGACTTTTAACAAATTCATCTGCAATAATTATCTAAAAAATTTCGGTATACTTGTTGCAGACTCTATATATCTGAATAAAGAAACAAAATATAACATTCCAGAAATCGCCAATAGGCTAAAATTGCCTATATTTATAAAGCCAAATACCGGAGGGTCTAGTTTTGCGACAACGAAAGTGACTACTACTGATAAAATCCAAAAGGCTATTTATGAAGCTTTTAATGAAGGACCTGACGTCATAATAGAAAGCTTTATCGAAGGCAGGGAAGTTACATGTGGATGTTACAAAACAAATGGAAATGAGACTATATTTCCTATTACCGAAGTTATTACAAAGAACGAGTTTTTTGACTATAATGCTAAATATAACGGAGAAGTAGAAGAGATAACTCCTGCCAATATAGAAAAGGAAATTAGTGTCAATGTACAAAAGCTAACTTCAAAAATTTACGACCTCGTTGGAGCAAAAGGTCTTATCCGTGTAGATTTTATTATTAAAGGAGATACTCCGTATTTACTGGAAGTAAACACTACTCCGGGAATGACTGCAACTAGCTTTATACCCCAACAAGTAAGAGCAGCAGGATTGGATATGACAGATGTATTGACTGAAATAATCGAGGCTGAATACAACAAATGTAAGAAATCATGAGTGATAAAAAATATATAGATATAGCCCCAATAGAAGACCAGGATGTTAAACAAACTATTCAGGAACTTCTTGTAGATCCTGGATTCATACATGCCGTAAAGTACATCCTACCTGATATCGACTGGAATGAGTTTTCTGCTGAGATGTCTAAATACAATTCCAAGTTTGAATTCCAAACTCACATGATCGCTCCTACAGTATGGGGAATTACTCGTAAAACATCTTCGAGTGTTAATAGTACCAGATGGGAAAACCTGATAGATGGAAAATCTCATTTAGTTATTTCAAACCACCGCGATATTGTTCTCGATGCAGGTATTTTAAACATACTACTAACTGAAAAGAATCTTCCTACTACAGAAATAGCTATTGGAGATAACTTGCTAATCCATCCCTGGATAGAGAAACTGGTTCGTCTTAATAAAAGTTTCTTGGTAAAACGTGGAGTATCTGTTCGACAAATGCTGGAAGTGTCATCCCATATGTCCGAATATATCCACTATACAATTAACGAGAAAAAAGAATCTGTCTGGATTGCTCAACGAGAAGGCAGAGCCAAAGACTCGAATGACAGGACACAAGAAAGCCTTCTGAAGATGTTAGCGTTAATGCCAAAAGAACGTTCATTCGTCGAAAGTATAAAAGAACTAAATATTGTTCCTTTATCCATATCATACGAATATGATCCTTGTGATTATCTAAAGGCAATGGAATTTCAGCTAAAAAGAGATAATCCGGAATATAAGAAGTCACAAATAGATGATTTAAGGAATATGGAGATCGGTCTCCTTGGATTTAAGGGACATATACATTTCCAGTTTGGAAAAGAAATAAATGATAAACTGGATCCAATTGCTTCTTTAGACAGGAAGGAACAAGCCGGAGCCATTGCACAAGTTATAGATAAGGAGATACATAAGAACTACATGTTTTATCCATGTAACTACATTGCTTATGACACTCTGGAAAAGACAAACAAGTTCAAAGACAAATATACAGATAAGGAGGTGAACGATTTTCAAGAATATCTTACCAAACAGATTAATAAGATTAATTTGGAGAATAAAGATGAAGAATTCTTAATGGCTAAATTATTAGAGATGTACTCCAACACTTTACGTAATTTTCTCGCTGCACAATAGAAAATCACATGAGTAAGGAGTTTTTTTACCTAAACATTATTTCTACTAAATATATTATTGTAGATTTGCAATAGGGAAAAACCAAAGAAAAGTCTTTAATAATACAACAACGATATAAGTTTCTGCCTTATGATGAAGTTTCTCAAGTTTGTATTTTTCGTACTATTTTGTACGATCTCTGTCAGCAGTATAAAAGCGCAAGGGTTATTACAAAATAACGATTTCAGATATGTTCCGGTATATAAGGGACAGGCAGTTCTTGTAAAAGAAATTCCTCTTAGAAATACTTCAGAAGCAGCCCAAAACTATAATAGAATAAAAAGCTGGGTAAAAAAGAATTACACGACCAATATTTTTACTTCAAGTATATTATATCATAATGACGACCAAAGAGCTTCCATCAAATCGAGAGTAGAATTACTTCTACCTATACTTAATGCTCAAAATATAAGTGAAAAATCTGTGATGTCTTACTCTCTTAATATTTTCATTTCAAACGGAAGATGCATTTTTGAAGTGACTGACATCACATATAAAATTCAGAATGCAATACCACATCTGAAAAACAAAGTTAAGGCTGAAGACTTTGTTACTGAACAGGCTCTCTCTATACAAGACCAGTACATAAAGGAAAAAATAGAGACGCAAAAAGGAACATTATACTACTTCAATAATTTAGCCGAGAGTTTAGCTAAATCCCTTAATCCTTAAAAAAGGATTATCAGAAATCCAGTTTCAGTTGTTTGCTTAGAAGGTTAAATGTCATCCTATGATAGGGAGTTGTTCCGCATTGTTCGATTGCATTACGGTGAAATACCGTGGGATAGCCTTTATTTTTATCCCATCCATAATCAGGATACAACCGATGTAAGTCCATCATATAATCATCCCTGTATGTTTTAGCCAGAATTGAAGCCGCAGCTATCGACAGATATTTAGCGTCACCTTTCACTATACATGTATGAGTAATCTCTTTGTATGACTTAAAACGGTTGCCATCTATTATCAGATGTTCGGGAGTAACATTTAGTTTTTCAATAGCCCTATGCATTGCTAAGAAGGATGCATTCAATATATTTATTTTATCAATTTCTTCATGAGAAACGCTCCCTACAGCCCATGAGACCGCTTCTTTCTCTATGATTGTCCTCAACTCATATCTGACTTTTTCCTTTATTTGCTTAGAATCATTAAGTAATTCACACTCAAAATCTGAAGGCAGAATCACTGCTGCTGCAAATACCGGACCGGCAAGACATCCACGTCCTGCTTCGTCACACCCTGCTTCTAATATCCCTTTACGGAATGAGACCTCTAACATAACTCGAAGTATTATTTAACCCAAAATTAGAAATAATCTCACTAATTCTAAAAAGTTACCTCAAATATTACAATATTTCGTACAAAGTATTTACTGATAATTGATTAAAATAATTATCTTTGTTGTGGTTATTAAGGAAAATCGAAAATAAAAACACAATATTTCCAGAAGAATAAACCGGTTTAAATAGAAAAGAGAAATTTAACAAACCAATAAATACAGATGAGATTAGATGCCCTAACTGCCATCAGCCCTATTGATGGACGTTATCGTAGTAAAACCGAAGAGCTGGCTAATTATTTCTCAGAATATGCATTAATAAAATATCGTGTTCATGTAGAGATAGAGTATTTCATTGCATTATGCGAATTACCCTTACCTCAACTAAGAAACATTGATAAATCAGTCTTCCCAAAATTGCGACAAATAGTATGTGATTTTACAGAAGATAATGCACAACATATTAAGGAAATAGAAAGTGTAACTAACCACGATGTCAAAGCTGTAGAATATTTCATTAAAGAAAAATTCGACGCATTAGGGTTAGATGAATATAAGGAATTTATCCATTTTGGATTAACATCTCAGGATATTAATAATACTTCTATCCCGCTTTCTCTGAAAGACGCGATAAAAGAAGTATACTATCCTCTGATTAACGAATTGATCCAGACACTTCGAACAAAAGCTGATGAATGGCATAATATACCAATGCTTGCCAAAACGCATGGGCAACCCGCATCTCCAACTCGTTTAGGCAAAGAGATTATGGTATTTGTAAGCCGACTCCAGAATCAGGTGAACCAGTTAGAGCAAATTCCATATTCTGCAAAATTCGGAGGTGCTACAGGAAATTACAATGCACACAGCATTGCATATCCGGAATATAACTGGAAAGAGTTTGGCAATAAATTTGTAGAAGACAAGTTAGGTTTGACCAGAGAGGAATATACTACTCAAATATCTAACTATGACGATCTAGCAGCGATATTTGACGGGTTAAAACGTATCAATACCATTATGATAGACCTTAACCGCGATCTTTGGCAATATATCTCAATGGAATATTTTAAGCAAAAAATAAAAGCCGGAGAGATCGGTTCCTCTGCTATGCCTCATAAAGTGAACCCTATCGATTTTGAAAATGCGGAAGGGAATTTAGGAATAGCAAATGCTATATTAGAACATCTGTCCTCGAAATTACCTATTTCGAGACTACAAAGGGATCTTACAGACTCTACTGTTTTGCGTAATATAGGTGTTCCATTAGGACATATTATAATATCATTGCAAAGTACGCTAAAAGGATTAAATAAACTCCTTTTAAACGAGAGCGCTTTAAATAAAGATTTAGAAAATAATTGGGCAGTAGTCGCAGAAGGAATACAAACGATACTCCGTCGCGAAGGTTATCCAAAGCCATACGAGGCTTTAAAAGAATTGACACGGACAAATGAAACTATTACTGCCAAGTCTATAGAAGAATTTATTAATAAATTGAATATTAAAGAAGATATCAAAAACGAATTACGAAAAATAACCCCTCAATCGTATACAGGGGTGTAGATGGAGCCGAGAGGCTATTTTAAACAAAATGAGTTTATTAAATTTTTAATTCTAATTACAAATGATCACAGAAAGAGATAATGAACGCCGAGATGGCGGCTATTCATCATCAAACAGACCGTCATTGAACAGAAACGGACAAGGAGAAATCAAAAAGAAACGACCTCGTGTAGGTGATGCACGCACTTCTGTTAGCCGCGAGAGTAATTCTTACAGTACAAATAACAGACGAGAAGGTTCGTCGTACGGAAACAATAACTCATATCAATCAAATCGGGGAAGAGGGCAAGGAGATAACCGTAGACCCAGCAATAATAGAAACAGCCCCAAGGGAGCTCCTACTCGCAAGATAAAAAAGACTCCAAGATTGGTTAAGCCGGTTAAATACAAAGAGAATATTGATCCGGAAACTCTTATTCGTTTGAACAAATATCTGGCAAATGCCGGAGTATGTTCTCGCCGTGAGGCAGACTCATACATCACAGCCGGTGCAGTAAAAGTAAACGGAGAAGTAGTGACTGAATTGGGGGCTAAGGTTAAACGTGGAGACCAGATTAGTTTCCATGATCAACCAGTTCGTCTGGAAAGTAAGGTATATGTATTACTGAACAAACCTAAAAATACGGTAACAACTTCGGACGATCCTCAAAACCGAAAAACAGTAATGGATCTGGTAAAAGGAGCATGTCCAGAGCGTATCTATCCAGTAGGAAGATTAGACCGCAATACAACCGGAGTCCTATTGCTTACGAATGATGGAGACCTCGCATCTAAGCTAATGCACCCTAAATATGCGAAAAAGAAAATCTATCAGGTAAAATTAGACAGGGATGTTGCAATAGAAGACATGCAGGCTATAGCTGACGGAATAGAATTAGACGATGGTGAAATTCATGCAGATTCGATTGCATACGTCGGGGAAGATATTTTAGACGAAGTAGGAATCGAAATACATTCGGGACGTAACCGTATTGTCAGACGTATTTTCGAGAAACTTGGCTATCAGGTTAAGAAATTGGACCGTGTGTATTTTGCAGGACTAACGAAGAAAAACCTAAGTCGAGGCAAATGGAGATATCTTACAGCAGATGAGGTAAACATGCTCCGAATGGGTGCTTTTGAATAAGCAGTTACAGAAAAAGGACTAATTAATAATTCAATACTAACAAGGGACGTGAATATATTCACGTCCCCCCATATTATAATTAATAATGGAAACAATTCGTAGAACTAAAATTGCAGATTTACTCCAACAAAGTCAATTTGGAGTTACAGTAAGTGTTAAAGGATGGGTACGTACTCGCCGAGGTAATAAACAAGTCAATTTTATCGCACTTAATGATGGTTCTACTATTAATAATCTCCAAATTGTTGTAGATATTGAAAAGTTTGGTGAAGAGTTTCTTAAACCCATCACTACCGGTGCTTGTATACATGTAATAGGCACATACGTAGAATCTCAAGGAAAAGGACAAAACGGCGAAATTCAAGCAGAAAAAGTCGAAATATATGGAACTGCAAATCCGGAAGAATATCCTCTACAGAAAAAAGGACATTCTTTAGAATTCTTAAGGGAGATAGCACATCTACGTCCCCGTACCAATACATTCGGCGCGATTTATCGTATGCGCCACCATATGTCTTATGCAATTCATAAATATTTCAATGATAATGGGTTTTACTATTTTCATACACCCATTATTACAGCCTCTGACGCGGAAGGAGCCGGCTCGATGTTTCAAACGACCATCCTAGACTTCAACAATACTCCACGTACCGAGGGAGGTGAAGTTGATTATAGTCAGGATTTCTTTGGTCGTCAGACCAACCTAACAGTATCCGGGCAGCTCGAAGGAGAACTAGGTGCAATGGCACTTGGAGGGATTTATACATTCGGTCCTACATTCAGAGCCGAAAATTCGAATACTCCTCGCCATCTTGCTGAATTTTGGATGGTTGAGCCTGAAGTTGCTTTTTATGATATTCATGACAACATGGATTTAGCGGAAGATTTTCTGAAATATTTAATTCGTTATGCTCTTGAACATTGCTCTGAGGATATTGCATTTCTGAACGAAATGTATGATAAAGAGTTAATAGAAAGATTGAAATTCATTGTAGAAAATGACTTTGTAAGATTGACCTATACAGAAGGTGTCGAAATTTTGGAAAAAAGCGGACATAAGTTCGAATTTCCGGTTTTCTGGGGAGCCGATCTTCAATCCGAGCATGAACGTTATTTAGTAGAAAAACATTTCAAACGCCCTGTTATATTGACAGACTATCCGAAAGAAATAAAATCTTTCTACATGAAGCAAAATGAGGATGGAAAGACTGTTCGCGGTATGGATGTTCTATTCCCTAAGATTGGAGAAATAATAGGAGGTTCAGAAAGGGAAGCTGATTATGATAAGCTGGTAACCAGAATGCAGGAATTAAATATGAGTACAGAGCCACTGTGGTGGTATCTTGACACACGTAAATTTGGTACTGCCCCACACTCTGGTTTTGGCTTGGGCTTCGAAAGATTAATCCTATTCATCACTGGAATGGCAAACATACGCGACGTAATACCTTTTCCTCGCACGCCAAATAATGCCGAATTCTAAAAAGTAAAAACATATTAATTAAAACAGGACTCCTATTGCTGAGTCCTGTTTTTTCATTAAATAAATCAATCCGTATAGAATAATTTCCATCAATTATATTAATATTAAAAATTTAACCTTTATTCTATAAGATAGAATATCAATTAATCTATAATTTTGTAATACTATTATCAATATCAATAAAAATAAAATATAGAGAGAACTGAATATATTAAAGATTTTCATTTTTTATTGTAATATTAGTTCAAGAGGAAGTAGAGAAATACGAAAATTTATCTTTTATTATGAGATAGAGGTTTAATAAAGGGTATCTAAAATCAATATATATTCACAAGTTATTAGAATCTTAAATAAAACAACAACATGATCAAATATCTAAAGCTTTGCCGTGTCAACCAATGGCTTAAGAACTTATTTATATTTGCACCTATCTTTTTTGCTTTTCATTTCAATGATTACGAAGCCTTTCTCAACGCTCTTTATGCATTTATAGGGTTCTCCTTCATCGCAAGTTCTATATACATTATAAATGACTGGAAAGATATTGAAGTAGATAAGCTTCACCCAACCAAAAAGAACAGGCCCTTGGCTTCGGGAGCTATCGCACCTAAATCTGCTTTTATCCTGTTTACGGTACTCACTCTGCTTGGCATCTTCATATATATATATATTCTAAAGAGCCAATTTGCAACAATACTCTTGATGTTTTATTTTATACTTAATATTGCCTATTCTCTCAAATTAAAACAGATACCCATTGTTGACATTACTATCGTAGCCTCAGGCTTTGTGATTCGATTATTCATAGGAAGTATAGTTACTCAGATAGTATTATCTTACTGGCTTATCTTACTCACATTCTTGCTGGCTTTATTATTAGTCATTGGCAAACGCCGACACGATGTTATTATATTTGAGCAAACGAAACAACAGATGAGAAAAAGTATTATAGGCTATAACTTAGAGTTCTTGAATGCCATCATAATAATGACTGTTACCTCAATAACAATGTGTTATTTAATGTACACTATCTCTCCGGAAGTTGTACACAGAAATGGCGAATATCTCTATCTTACTTCTTTATTTGTATTGTTAGGGTTATTTAGATATCTGCAAGTTATATTTGTTGAAAAAAAAGGAGATAGTCCAACAAAACTATTAACATCAGACCTCTTTTTACAGATAGACATCGTCTTATGGGTCATATCATTTATTTCAATCTCCTATATATTCAAATATCTCTAAGAAAAATGAAAGTTATTGCTGCTTTTGATTTTGACGGAACAATTACGACAAAGGATACTCTCTTTGACTTCATCAGATTTTATGTTGGAAAGAAAAAATTAATTCTAGGTCTGGTCACTCTTAGTCCGATCCTGATACTTTACAGAATAGGAGTAATAAAAAATTATGTTGCAAAACAGAAAATGTTCTCCTATTTTTTTAAAGGCGAATCAATTAATGACTTTGACACAAAAGGTCAGAAATATGCTTCGAGAATTGAAGAAATAATAAAGTCATCTGTCATAGAGAAGATCAGAAGTCATCAAAATCAAAATCATAAAGTAATAATCATTAGTGCTTCTATCTCAACTTGGATCAAACCTTGGGCTTCTAAAAATATGAATATAGAAGAAGTTATAGGCACGGAGATAGAGGTTGAGAATGGCATATTAACAGGGAGATTTAAATCTAAAAATTGTTATGGACAAGAAAAGGTGAATAGACTTCTTTGCTTATATCCCAATCGTGATGACTACACTCTCTACGCTTATGGTGATAGTCCGGGAGACAAGCAACTACTCGAACTAGCCGACTACCCTACTCTTCTCAAAAATTAATGGCATAAAAAAACAAGACATATCTAAGATATGCCTTGTCTGTATTATATTTAGAAATTCTATACTTTGGTTATCGACCAGTCAATAAACCATCTACAAGCTTATTGAACTCTGTTTTAAACTCTTCATAGAACAGTCCAGTAGCAGGACCATTGAAACCAGTATGTATTTTACGTATTACACCTTTTTTATCTATAAAGATAGTCGTAGGATAACTCTTAAGACCATCTATCTCGGGAAGCACCTTTGTTTCATCTCCCAATTTGCCACCAAATAATATTTCATATTTAGGATCATATTTTTTAATTAAATTAGATAGAACACGATTCACATATTCCGGATCATTTTTTCTCTCGAAAGCGATTCCAACAACTTCCACTCCCCTACGCCTGTTTTGATCGTACCATGGGGCTAGAAAAGCCATTTCATCTAAACAATTTGGACACCAACTTCCTAGAATGGAAACAATAACTACCTTATCTTTATATCGAGGATCATTCAATGAGACCGCTTTTCCCTCCATATTTTTTAAGCTAAAACCCAATGATTTGTATCCCTTATTTAATTTCGTCAAACTATACGGATCTACTAAAGTTGCTCTATCATTCCTATTACCTTCAATCTTTTGTACTCCACGAGCAGTGATAAATTCTCCTTCGAAACGATCTTTATCAACAAATCGTCCTTGGATAAGATAGGGACTCAAACCAGCAAAAGCAGATAACCTAAATCCATCCTTATCAATGCCCCCTTCCAAGTAGCGCAGATCTCCTGTTGTGGTAAGAATAGAACCGGTAACAATATCACCTTTTTGTTCAAAAATACCTACATTATTTTTAACATCATTACCTGAAATAAACTGAATATCCCATTTTCCCTTTATAGTATCAGACGAAAAGCCATCATACTGAAATCGAGGTAAATGCCCGTATACTGCTTTGAAAGGGATACCTGGATCATTATCAGAAAATAATCTCTTAAAAGTACCTTTTAACGAGTCGCCTTGCAATATACCTCTTAGTTCAGTATCATACATCTGAATAGGTATCAAGACACTATCCTCTTTATATTTCACACCTTCCAATGGTATTCTTTCTTCTCCATTAATCAGTTTTATAACAGTTAAAGAATCATTATCTCCCTTTTCCACTTCAAAAAAGAATGGAACATTTGCATCTTTGAGAGCAAATTCTCCATACCACCTTCCATCTTTCAATCTTCCGTCCTTCTTCTGCTCACCACTACAACCTAATAGAAACAGTGAGAAAATTATACTGACAAATAAAATCTTTTTCATTGTATCTCAAATTACATTTTTCTTATATACAAAAGTAAGAAAGTTTATTTTTAATTATTACCCAAGCAAAAATAATAAAAGAGGCATTTCCCGAAAGCCTCTTTTATCCAATAAATATATCATTATTATATTAAATATTGATTTCTTTTCCTTGATAAAAATCTAATATCTTACTACGGAATACAAAATCATATTTAGCTTGTATCTGTTCCGAACGGCTACTCACCAGTTTTGTTTGAGCCTCATTATATTCAAAAACTGTAGATTTACCTATGCGATAACGCTCTTCTGCATATTTAAAAGACTCGCTCGATGCTTCATAAGCCTTTTGTGTCGAAACATATTTTGCTTCAGCAGCCACAGCATTCTGGTATGCCTGTTGTATCTCTTTATACAAATTAAGCTTCACATTCACAAGATTATATTCTTGGTTTTGAATATCAAGTCTTGCTTTACGAACACTGTTTCGCACCTCAAATCTATTAAAGATAGGGATACTCAATGTAAATTGTATATATTTATTTCCATTATTATCGAGCTGATCTTTAAAAGAGTCATTATCAGAATTATACATCCTCTGGCTTGAGGTCTTATATCCTAAGCCAAAGCTAAGAGTAGGCCAATATCCGGACTGAGCTACTTTAAGCGAAGCCTTACTACTCTCTACATTATATAATGCTTCTTTGACATGAGGCTTTATATTTATAGCAGTCTGATATACTTCATCCGGAGTTCTAAGTCCTAATAAGTCATTTCCTGAAATATTAACACCAGATAAATCAGGCTCTTCAACATCAAAACCTATAGCAGACCTGAGATTTAAAGCCTGAGCCAAATTCAGCAAACTAATATCTAGATCATTCTTAGCATTCGTTACATTCAATTGATCACTCGCCAACTGAGACTTAATGTCATATAGCTGAGATGTAGCAACTTTTCCCGATTCCACTAATACTGACGTACGAGTAACTTGTTTTTTTGTTAAAGCTGCTTGTTCTTGATATACCTTCAAAATTTCTTTCTTAAAGAGTATTTCAAGATAATAAGAGGTTATTTGCAATTCCAGATTTTCTTTAGCCTTTTGAAGACCTTCCATCGCAGCCTTTAAATTAAATTGATCCTGCTTAATCTGGTTGGGTATCTTAAATCCTGTAAAAATAGGAGTTTCACTTCCAATTTGAAAGTCTGTACGACTCGCATTTGTTGTAACATTTCCATTTGTATAGGCATTATTAACCTGACCATATGAAAAAGTGTGTCCTACCTGAGCATTCAAATTCGGTAACCTACTGTTTTTACTAGTACTCAGACTAACTTCTGCAGACTTAACCTGCAACTCCTGTTGCTTTATTTCTACATTATTATCAATCGCAAATTCCACACACTCTCGCAAATTCCACACTCTCTCTTGGGCATAAGCTCCAAAGCTTAAAAACAAAGAACCAACAATTAGAATATATTTTCTCATATAATTTCTGTATTTTCGGGATAAATCTCTACACATCTACATCTCTCTATTTATCCCCATCATTAAGGGAATTTCCCCTTATCTTTTCACCTTTTTTCAACCCTGACTTTATTTCTATGTTAATTCCATCAGATAATCCCAATTTAACAGGTCTTTTCTCAAATATCTGTTTAGGTTCAGTTTGTTTTACGACATATACATATGCCGAATCATTACTAAATGTAATGGAACCTTCAGGAATGGTCATAACATTTTTGACAGATGAAAGAATCACCTGAGCATTCGCACTGTATCCTGCCCTTAACTCAATGCTGTCTGTTAATTGCACAGCAGCCTTAATTTCGAAGAGTATGGCTCCATTCTCTTCAACACCCTGAGGGGCAACATACTCTAATACAGCATCGAAAGTTCTGTTTTCTATAGCACCGATAGATAATTTGATAGGCATTCCTGTATGAATACGTCCGACTTCAGTCTCATCCACTTTTCCAATAAAAAGCATATCGGACATGTTGGCAACACTAGCGATTGTTGTTCCTTCATTGAAATTGTTAGTTTGAATAACAGAGTTTCCGACTTTAATGGGAACATCTAATAATACACCATCTATTGTTGAACGCACCTGTGTATTACTGTATTGTGCCGTTTTTCTGGAAACACCAGTTTTGACAATATCCAGATTATCCTGAGCATTATCAACATCCTCCAATGCTTTTTGATAATTAGTCTCAGCCTGCTCCATCTCTTCTTTCGCAATCACACCTTTTTCAAATAATTGTTTTTGGCGATTATACTCCGAAGTAGTTAGTCCCAAGCTTATTTTTGAAATATTCAGTTGGGATTCTGCTGAACTAAGAGAAGATGATTCCGGAACAACTTGAATTTTTGCAATCACTTCTCCAGCTTTTACCGATTCTCCAGCTTCCTTTAACACATCCGTTACAATACCCGAGATCTGAGGCTTGATAAGAATCTCATCTCTTGGGGAGACCTTACCTGTAGCTACAGTAGAGTTTTCTATATCCGAAGTCTTCACCTCCACTATTTCATATATAGTTTCTTTGGGCTGACTTCTCATATATAGAAAGGCAAACAGACCTATGACTGCTGCTAGTCCAAGTATTAATAAAAGAATAACAAGAATCTTTTTTACAGTAACTTTCTTTTTCGTACCCTGTTTCATGTTTGACCTATATGTTTATTTTAGACTATTCTTCCCTGATAGCATCTATAGCTTTAATACTCAATGCCCGAATTGCAGGAATTATACCAGCCAACAATCCTGACAAAATTAAAATTATAATTGATACAACAGCAATATTAAATGAAATATAAGGTGGAATCATCATCGTTTCCTCCTCTTCTGAACCCACTGCACTATTTAGCATCTCCGAAATAGGCATCCAATATTCCAATAGAACTACTCCGGCGAAAAGTCCCAGAAAACCGGCAATAAAGGTAAGGACAAAGCTTTCACTAACAATCTGCGAAGCTATTGTTCCTGGTTTTGCACCTAGTGCCCTGCGAATTCCAATTTCTCTCGTCCGCTCACGAACTGTAACCAACATAATATTACTAACACCGATGATACCTGAAAATAAAGAACCGAGTCCAACGATCCAGATAACAATTGCAACCCCTAGCAGGAGCATAACTACAGCCATAAACTCTTGCTCAATATTAAAGCTACGGATAGCCTTTTCATCATTTGGCGCAATATCATGATTGAGTCGTAATATATTTTTAATCTGATTTTCCAAGACTGCCACGGGAACTCCAGGTTTGGCTGTGGCCCCCAGATAATATATATCATCACCCTTATTAAAAGCCCTTTGCATTGTGGTAAATGGCGTAAAAACTGTGGTTTTAGCATCCGTACCCACTTGAGCCATAGAATTAGGCTCTATTACACCTATAACCTGAAAATATATTCCATTTACTCTTATATACTTACCAATAGGATCTACACCTTCTTCAAATAAATTTTCAGAAATAGTTTTCCCTATCAATGCAACTTTATTCAGATTTAAAACATCCAGTTCATTAAAAAGTCTACCAGCAAGAACTTTCTGAGTCTGAATCTTAAAATGATCTGAATATACACCCATTACTTGTGCTGAAGTCGATTTCCGACCTATAACAATATTTTTTGCTGAACTTTCACCTAAAAGCATAGGGGATATATACTCCAATGTAGGTACCTTCTCTTTTAGTATCTCAATATCACGGTTATTCATACTCCAAAATCGGCCTTTTCTAAAACCTTTATAAGGCTCGCTCGTAATATTTGTAAATACAAAACAAGAGTTAGAGGCAAATCCTTCTACACTATTTTTTATTCCTCCTTCAAGGCCATTTCCCAAACCAATAAGTACAACCAACATAAATATACCCCAAAATACACCAAATCCGGTCATCAAGCTTCGCATCGGATTGGCGACTATGGTACTCCATATTTCTTGCCACTTATCTAAATCAAACATATAGAACTATTCTAATCTTTTTATTCTGAACGCATTGCCTCAACCGGGCTTATACTCACGGCTCTGACTGCAGGTATACCTCCGGCAATTACACCTGCGAATATAAGTACAGCTGTAGCTTGCAATACAATCATTATATCTACCGTAGGGTTTTTAAATACTACCACACTATTTGGAGGAGCAGATTGATTTATCATCTCGATGACATAATTCACAAGTTCAGTCAAGCCTATACCCAACATCATACCGATGTAACCAAATATAGCCGTGATCAATATAGACTCAAGTAATACAAGTTTAAGAATCGATATCGGACTTGCTCCGATTGCCTTTCTTATACCAAACTCCTTTGTTCTTTCCTTAACTGTTATCAGCATAATATTCCCAATACCCACAATTCCAGCTATTAAAGAAAAGATACCGACAGCCCAGATAAAATAGGTAATTGTATTAAATCTTTTTGCTGTATCGATAGCTTGCTCTGCCGTATTCCAGATACTTATAGCAGCCTTATCTTTAGGATCAAAATTATGAAGTTGGCTCATCTTCTCTCTATACCTTTCAATGAATAGATCATTATCCTTCATCGATTTTATACCGGAGATGGTAAAGTCTACCCTTCCAAAGCCATAATTCTTATTATAAAGGCTTTGGGCTGTAGTAAACGGAATGTAGCAAGGGACATTGGTATTTCCTGCTTCATCCTCATAAACACCCACTATCTGGAATGCAATATTCTGCGCAACAACATATTTCCCCAAAGGCTTCTCATTCTGAAATAAAACGTCAGCCATCTCGGTATTTATCACGATAACTTTTCTTTTTTTCTCTATATCAACATTATTGATAAAGCGTCCTTCTATCGCATTCGTGTTTATATTGTTTATATAAGCTGCATCAGGATGCACTCCTCTCATACTCCATGAACCATAATTTCTTCCATAAGTAATAATCCTGTTCTGAGATATCTGAGCAGACAAATGATCTACCTCTGGGAAGTGTCTTTTTATCAAGTCAATATCTTTCTGATCGAAAGATATACTTCTATCCACAGGCAATCCTTTATATGGTATAGTGGTAATTCCCGGCCATACGCTCACCGTATTTTTAGCTCGCCGGGCAAAATTCGATTCTATCCCATTTCTCAAGCCATTACCGGCTCCGAGTAATACAATAAGTATAAAGATTCCCCACGCAACAGAAAAACCAGTCAAGAATGTTCTCAACTTATTTTTTCTTATCGTGGCACCAATCTCCCGAAATGAATCAAAATCAAACATATGAAAATCTCAACGCTTTTAGATACAAAACAGTATTTGATCAATAATCAGATATATTGCCATCTTCTGTTAGGGTTATATCCTCGATTCGACTTTTCCTCTTTAGAACTACTCTCTATTTTTTCTTTTTTTAATTCTAAAGGCTCTTCAGCTTCCTCTTTAACACTCTCGACTGCATTGTCGATTGTATCTGTATATTTTATCTCGTTATTTTCTCTCTCTTTATCTACCTCCACTGAAATATCCGTTTCAGGCTCTACTACAACTATTTTTTGTTGTACCTCTTCATCTTCCTCAGAAGTATTCATTATCGGATGTATTTCAATTTCTTCTTCAGTTTTAAGGAAAATATCAAACTTATCTACACTTTCTGGCTTAGGTTCCGATACAGTTTTTTCTTCTTCAAAAGATACGGGCACTTCTTCTATTACAAGTTCCTCATACTGCTCCTCTATTAGCAATACAGCTTCTTGGATATCATTCACACCAGAATTCGTATCCACCAAAAGCGAATCCGTATTCACATCTTCTTTCTCCTCAAAAGCTATTTCCTGATCAATATCCTCATTTAATACAAGAGGAGAATCGCTTTCTTCCGTATTAACTATTATAGGAGTTTCTACAGGTGGTGGTGTTACTTCCGCCCTGTATTTTAATTCTTCATCATTACTAATGATACCATCCTTAATATGAATAATACGATCTGTAGCTTCTGCAACTTCTTTTTCGTGAGTCACAATAATCATCGCTACACCATCTACAGCATTGACTTCCCTGAGAATTTGCATCATCTCTTTTGAGGTCTTACTATCAAGAGCTCCTGTAGGTTCGTCGGCAAGAATTATTTTAGGTTGAGCTATTAGAGCCCGAGCAATTGCTACGCGTTGTTTCTGCCCTCCCGACAATTCGTTAGGAAGATGCTCCGCATGAGTCTTAAGCCCCATCTTATCCAAATATTCCATAGCCAGAATATTTCTTTTTTTCCGGCTTATTCCTTGATAATATAAAGGGAGTGCCACATTTTCCATGGCATTTTTGAATGATATCAGATTGAATGACTGAAATATAAAACCAATTTTCTGATTTCTTAGTTCTGCTGATTTCGTCTCACTCAAATCTTTGATAAGTACATCATCTAAAAGATATTCTCCTGTGTCATAAGAATCCAGAATCCCCAATATATTTAATAAGGTAGATTTTCCCGAACCGGAAGCCCCCATAATAGATAGGAACTCTCCTTTTTCGACATCCATATTTATGCCTTTCAGGACATGTAAAGGAGACCCTCCATAGTAAGTTTTGTTTAAATTCCTTATTCTTATCACTTTCTCCTATATTTATAGTATATAAACAGGACGAATCCCAACCCTCTATTTAATTTTGCCTCATAAGAAGACCGCAAAGTTCTAAATTATTTTTAATAAATCCCACAAGAATTTACATTTTCCTTTAAATAATTGGCAAGAAATAGTTTTTTTTCAATAATACCCCTCTAACGGTAAAAAAATGTAGCACAAATATATTAAGAATCTTTCTTATATTTTTCATAATAAATCTTTTTACAACATTAAAAATGTAAACAGTTTCTTTCCGATTAAAATTCGCATTATCTTTGTATTCGAAAAAACAGAGATGAATAATTTTCAAAAATAGTTCAACAACAATGACCGAAGCTCTGAAGCACGAATGCGGTATCGCAATGATACGCTTATTAAAACCTCTCGAATATTATCAAGAAAAATATGGAACATGGCGTTATGGGCTGAATAAGCTGTACCTTCTGATGGAAAAACAACACAATCGCGGACAAGAAGGAGCCGGATTAGCTGTTGTAAAAATAGATGCTCCGCAAGGAAGTGAATTTATATTCAGAGAAAGAGCAACTGGATCGGGGGCTATTGCCGAAATATTCGGAAATGTAAATAAGAACTTCAACATATCTTCAGAAAAATTAAATAACCCTATTTATGCAAAAGAAAACCTACCTTTTGCCGGTGAGTTATTTTTAGGACATCTTCGTTATAGTACTACCGGTAGAACCGGAATATCGTATGTGCACCCATTTCTGAGAAGAAATAACTGGACTTCGCGAAACCTGGCTTTAGCCGGAAATTTCAATATGACAAATGTGGATGAATTATTTAATGATCTGGTTGAACAAGGCCAACATCCACGTGATTATGCAGATACTTTTGTCCTTCTCGAATCCTTAGGACACCACCTAGACCGAGAAGTACAGTTCCAATATGATAAATACGGAAAAGATACAGATACAAAAGGAGAACGGCTAAATAATCTGATCGAGGAAAATCTCGATATCCCTTTCATGCTTAGAACCGCGAGCAAAAAGTGGGATGGTGGATTTGTTATTGGCGGACTTATTGGTTGCGGAGATTCTTTTGTTTTTCGTGATCCGTGGGGAATACGCCCTGCATTCTATTACGCAGATGATGAAGTAGTAGTAGTAGCATCGGAACGTCCCGTTATACAAACAACCATGAATTTGGATGTATCGGACATCAAAGAATTAGAAGCCGGACAAGCCATCGTTGTGAAGAAAGATGGTCGGATATTATTCTCACAAATAATGGAGAAAAAAGAATCTTTTGCTCCATGTTCTTTCGAGAGAATCTATTTTTCACGAGGCTCTGATGCTGATATTTATAAAGAAAGAAAAGAGTTGGGTAAATTACTAATCCCACCTATTCTGAAATCCATAGATTCTGATTTACGCAATACTGTATTCTCTTTCATTCCCAACACGGCGGAAGTTGCCTTTTATGGAATGACAGAAGGACTGGAAGACTATATGAGACAAGTACGTTTCAAGAAGATTCGGGAAAAAGGCGAAAACATCTCGGATGATGATTTAGCCCAGATACTATCGATGAAAGTGCGTACCGAAAAAGTAGCAATAAAAGACATTAAACTGAGAACATTTATTGCTGAAGATAAAGGACGCGACGATTTGGCTGCCCACGTATATGATGTCACATATGATTCTATTAATCCTCACACCGATAATCTGGTAGTTATCGATGATAGTATTGTCAGAGGTACAACTCTTCAGCAAAGTATTATTAAAATGCTGGACAGGCTGAATCCGAAAAAAATTGTGATAGTATCATCTTCTCCTCAAATACGATATCCCGACTGTTATGGAATCGACATGTCGCGTATGAGCGAATTTGCTGCATTCAGGGCTGCAATTGAACTCCTGAGGGACAATAATATGCAACATATAATAGATGAAGTATATCGCAAGTCGGCTGAACAACGCAATAAACCTAAAGAAGAAATAGTCAATTACGTAAAAGAAATTTATGAACCTTTTACAAACGAACAGATTTCGGCACAAATGGCTAAAATGCTGACTCCCGCGGGGACAAAAGCTCAGGTAGAACTTGTTTTCCAAAGCATTGAGGATCTGCACAAGGCCTGCCCGGACAACAACGGAGATTGGTATTTTTCGGGAAACTATCCTACTCCCGGTGGAAACCGTATGGTGAATACAGCCTTCCTTAATTACATTGAAGGTGTAGATAAAAGATCCTATCTTCCTAAATTCATTTATTGATAATAATATTACACAAGTATAATTACTGATAAAGAGGAGTAAGAAACTCCTCTTTATTTATTTTCCCCAACCCCCTTTTACTATTTTATCCCTAGAAGAAAAATATAGTTGTGATAATTTATTATTAGTAGCCTCATCGACTTAACACACCCATAAAAAACAAGTAATCTAATCGATATTATAAATATCATATTCCTTGATATTCTTCAAAACTTCTTAACAATGTATCTTGTTTTAATATTGAGATACAACAAGTACAAAACTAAAAGCAGAATGAATATGAGAAAAGAAACGCAACAAAAAACAATTGATTATCACCAATATCTAGCAGATACATTAGAAAGTTGGGGGATTACATTATACACAGGAGTTACCGGAGGAGGTATTATCCATTTTCTAAAACATCTGAAGCCACTTCGCGAAAAACCGACAGACAAACCTGAATTTATGACCTTTGCCGAATATAGTGCGGGATTTGTTCCTCTCGGATACTATCTAGCTTCGGGCAAAATCGCTGCCGGTATTGCAACCACAGGTGCTGCCTCAAAATTATTAAGCTGTGGTTTAAGCGATGCCAAAATGCACGATATACCCGCAGTGTATATCGTACCAATCTCGGGCAAAAACACTGTAGGTTTTTCTCCTTTACAGGACACATCCAAATATGGTATAAACATTATAGAACAATTACAAGCAGAGTTACCCGATTCTGTATTCTTTCTTGATTACAAGTCAAAACTATCCGAACAATTTTCGTTAGCGAAAGCTCAGCTAGATAACTCTAAGCCTGTTGTATTTGTATTGGATAATGAGGTAATGAATGTCCCATTCCATGAACCGAGCACATTACCCAAAAACAAATCTCATATAATAGAGGACGATCATTTCGGTCGATTTATCTCTGACTTCAGAGAAGCCACTAAGAATAAACGATTAATCCTGCTTATAGGAGAGGAAATGGCTCGTTATCCCAATTCAAAGGATCTTACTACTAAACTTTGCTCTCAACTAAAAGCTGCTGCTGTATGGAGTATCAATGGAGCCAATGCTGTCGCCCACGATAATCCTTACGGATATGGATATATCTCTTTTGGTGGTAATGATAAAGCAATGTCATTATACAATTCGATAGGTAAAAACGATGTACTTATGATTCTGGGAGCATGCCCCGATGAATACACAGTAAGTCTAAATAAATTTAAAGCTGCATCAACATTCTACTTAAGCAATATCCCGCAGGCCTATGGGACAATAAATAGCAGTATGCAACATATGGCAGAAGGTGAATATTATCAGGTTCATGGACCTTTAGACTCATTATTGAAAAGTCTCATAAATGCTTCTGAAGATGAAGCATTCAAAAATAAGCCTGTAAAACCAGCTCCGAAAGACTTAAATGACAAGTCATTTAACAAACCGAGTAAAGAGCATGTAGATATGGTCGCATTTTATCAAAAAATGGACAAATGGTGGCCTGCAAATTCTATCGGAATCGACGATGTCTGTCTTTCATATAAAGACAGACAATATGTAACCCAGCGTCCTAATGACAATATCCATTTCTACTCTCTGTATCGTGGCTCGGCAATGGGTGGTGCATTTGGGGCTGCAGTAGGAGCAAAACTAGCAAAACCTGATAGTAATGTATTTCTATTCACCGGAGATGGATGCTTCCGCTTATTTTCCGGTTCTTTAGGAGAAGTTCGTGATCTAGGTATAGTCATGTTTGTATTAAATAATGAAACCCTATCAATTGTGGAACAAGGTTTGGAAATTGTGCTACCTGATGTTCCGGAAGAAAACTATCATGCATGGTTAAGAAGCATAGACTATTGTGGAGTAGCAAAAGCCTGCGGATGGGATGCAGAAAAGTTAATACCTGATATGTCAAACTTAGACAAGTTATTAAAAAAGATAGACAAAGGATTGAAACGTTCGTTACTCATAGAAATCCCTGTTGATCCTTTCCAGTTTTTAGGAAATAACCCTCGTCTTAAAAATTTATAGATTATGCTTACTGACAAAAAACGAAAATTGTTGCAACAAATTGATGAGTCCTTTCATAAATTAAATGGAGAGCCATTACCTTGTCCTTCAGAAGTAAATGACCGTTACAAATGGCTAGATAAAGAAGCACCATATAGTATTCTTGCCCATAACGCTGATAGTGATCCACACTTTATTTACGCTAACAAATATGCTTTATCCTGCTTCAAATATACGGAAGAAGAAATGATGAAATTACCTTCCAGGTTAAGTGCAGGCGAACAAGACAGATCTGAACGACAAAAATTATTAGAAACAGTTACTAGCGACGGGATAGCATATAATTATCAAGGGCCCAGAGTTGATAAAAATGGAAAAACATTTAACATTTATGATGGCATTGTGTGGCAACTGAAAGATGATAATGGAACCATTTGGGGACAAGGGGCACTATTTTGGACTGATAAACAAAAACGTCCAAACTGGTATTCAGATAACATTAATGAAAAATAAAAGCCCCTCTTCCTAATTGAAAACTAACACAATAGCTAATAAGTATTAAATACTTATTAGCTATTTACATATTCCTTAACACACTACCATTATTCAATTCAATACAGCCCGGTATTCTTCAGGCATAAACCTATACACACCAAAATTTTGATTTACCGGAAAGCTCATCAATAATACCTCTTTTACATAAAAAAGTAAATACAATTAGATATATTTTCAATAAAAAAATCACTATCTTTGTGGTGATTTTTTGAGAAATAGACTGCGTAGCTAAAACATTATTATTCATGAAGATAATTATTATAAACGGTCCCAACCTGAATTTATTAGGGAAACGAGAACCGTCTGTTTATGGAAATACTTCTTTTGAGGAGTATTTTACTGAACTACAATCTTCATACTCATCCAAATGTGAATTAACATTTTTTCAATCCAATCATGAAGGAAGTCTTATAGACAAATTGCATGAAGTTGGATTTAGCTATGATGGAATAGTGATGAATGCCGGGGCATATACTCATACTTCGATAGCATTGCATGATGCTATTAAGGCAATAAACACACCAGTTATAGAAGTTCATATATCTAACATCCATGCACGGGAAGAATATAGGCATAAATCTTATATTGCACCTGCATGTAAAGGCTCTATTCTGGGTCTAGGAATGGATTCTTATAGATTGGCAATTGATTTTTTCACAAGAAATACCAAATAAATTATATAATTAAAAACTATTTTTATGTTCAAGAAAACGAAAATTGTTGCAACAATTTCAGACATGCGTTGTGATGTTGATTTCATCAAGTCACTGTATGAAGAAGGTATCAACGTTGTGAGGATGAATTCGGCTCACATGACCGAAGAAGGATTTGTAAAAGTCATCAATAACACTCGTGCCGTATCTGAAACAATCGGTATCATGATGGATACAAAAGGTCCTGAAATCCGTACTACGGCAACTGCATCTGGAGAGAAAATTGTTGTTAAAACAGGAGATAAAATTAAAGTTATCGGGGACATCAATACTCTTTCCACTCCTGAACAAGTTTCAGTATCATATCCTAGCATTGTAGCTGACGTGCCAGTAGGAAACGTTCTTCTTATCGATGATGGTGAAACAGCTCTTAAAGTAATCGACAAAACTGCTGATTATCTGCTTTGCGAAGTTCAAAATAATGGAACTATCGGTAGCCGTAAGAGTGTTAACATTCCTGGAGTAAGCGTTAATCTACCTTCGATTACAGAGAAAGACAAAAGAAGCATCGAGATTGCAATCAAATATGGTGCAGACTTTATAGCTCACTCTTTCGTAAGAAACAGAGAAGACGTACTAGCTGTACAAAAAATACTAGACGAACATAATAGTGATATCAAAATCATCGCTAAAATCGAAAATCAAGAAGGTGTAGACAACATCGACGAGATCTACGAAACAGCATATGGTGTAATGGTTGCACGCGGAGACTTAGGTATCGAAGTTCCTCAAGAGAACATTCCTGGAATCCAACGCCTACTTATCCGTAAAGCTATCGAACATAAAAAACCGGTTATTGTTGCTACACAAATGTTACACACAATGATCGAAAATCCACGTCCAACTCGTGCAGAAGTTACAGATATTGCAAATGCAGTATATTACGGAACTGATGCTGTGATGTTAAGTGGAGAAACTGCTTACGGTAAATATCCTGTAGAAGCTGTTCGCACAATGGCACAAGTTGCTCGTGCTGCAGAAGTTGCAAAACTAGAAGAAAAAGCTGTTCCTGTACCATTCAAAGATTCTGAATATGACAGAACTTCTTTCTTAGCAAAACAAGCTGTAAAATCTGCTAGCCAACTAGATGTTAAAGCTATTATTACAGATAGTGTAACTGGACGTACAGCACGTACAATTGCTGCATTCCGCAGTAAAGCTCCGGTAATCGCTTTCTGTAGAAAAGTTGAAGTTGCTCGCTGGCTATCTGTATGTTATGGAGTTGACGCTCATTATCAAGATGACAGCGAATTCACAACTAACAGACATAAAGAATATTTCTTGAAAGCTATCAAGAAATTAGCTGCAACAAAAACTGTAGAAAATGATGACCTTATCACTTACCTAAGTGGAACTTTCACTGACGGTAAAGGCGGAACTTCTTTCTTGGAAATCGAAAAAGTAGGAGCTGTTATCGACTTAGGCGACAAATATTTTGTACCTGTAGACTAATTCGGTCGATATCTGATAAACGATAGAATTAAGCAATCAAAATAGGATGAGATAATAGCGAAGTAAAATTCGTTTATTATCTCATTTCTTTTCAACGAAACAATCATGAGTTTAGAAAAAGACAAAGCATTAGAGGATTATATCCTTTCTCATATCGAAGAAGAGGACACCTTACTGAGACAGCTGGACAGGGATGCCCATGTTAATCTGCTTCGCCCACGTATGTTATCAGGACATTTACAAGGATCTTTATTAAAAATGTTTTGTCGAATGATTCAACCTCGGTATATTCTTGAAATCGGGACATATACAGGCTATGCAACACTATGCTTAGCCGCCGGAGCGCGAGACGATGCAGAAATACACACTATAGAGGTCAATGACGAGTTGGAGGACTTCATTCTGAAACATTTGCATAAATCGAAATTGAAAGATAAAATTCATCTACATATAGGAGATGCAATGCAAATAATACCAACAATTGATTGTATCTTTGATCTTGTATTCATTGATGCCAATAAAAGGCATTATAATGAATATTATGATTTAATATTCGACAAAGTTCGTTCGGGCGGATTGATTATAGCTGATAATACCCTGTGGGATGGTAAGGTTTTAGAAAAAGCCCACCATACAGATAAACAGACTATTGGTATTCAGGAATTCAACGACAGAATCGCTCAAGATGAACGAGTCGAGAAAACAATACTCCCCATCCGAGATGGGTTGACTTTAATTTGGAAAAAATAAATTTATGGAAACAACCAGACAACAGAAAATAAATAGGCTAATCCAAAAAGAACTGGGAGAAATATTTCTTCTACAAACAAAGGCTATGCCCGGCTTATTAGTATCGGTGAGCGGTGTACGCATTAGCCCCGACCTAAGTATAGCCAAAGCTTATTTAAGTATTTTCCCTTCTGAAAGAGGTAAAGAAATTCTCGAAAATATTAAAGGGAACGCTAAGGCTATCCGTTACGACATAGGACAACGTTTAGGAAAACAATTACGCATAATACCTGAATTGGTATTTTATCTGGATGATTCTCTCGACTATTTAGATAACATAGATAAGCTTCTTAATTCCGATAAGGATAATAAAAAAGAAGGCGAAGAGTGAATTTACCCTTTTATATAGCACGCAGGTATTTATTTTCCAAGAAATCTCATAATGCTATAAATGTGATTTCGATTATATCTGTATGTGGAATTGCCATTGCCACTCTAGCTATGGTATGTACACTTTCTATATTCAATGGATTCACAAAACTGGTATCGGATTCTTTTAGTATCATCGATCCCGATTTGTTGGTCATTCCTTCTAAGGGAAAAGTATTTGACCCAAACGATCCGAAAATAATACAAATAAAAGCACTACCTGATATAGAGGCTACTTCGGAGGTTATAGAAGAAAATGCCTTGGCTAAATATGGAGAAAAACAACAGCCAGTCCTTATAAAAGGTGTATCTGATAGTTTTCGCAACATGGCTGATTTAGACCATCTCCTGATAGACGGTTCGTTCAGTTTACGAGAAGGAGATGTCGACTTTTGCGTTGCCGGAGTTGGCGTAGCCGTAAACCTACAACTGCGTGCCGATAATATAACTCCTCTGGAATTATTCTCACCCAAAAGAGATGTAAAAGTCAATCTCGCTAATCCATCTAATGCCTTCACTCACATATATACTTATCCGGCAGGTATATTCTCTTTAAGACAAGCAAAATATGACGAGAACATGATTCTTATCTCATTGCCTTTAGCCCGCGAACTTTTTCGTTACGAGAATGAAATTTCCTCTCTTAATATCAAATTAAAAAAAGCTGAAAACTCAAACCACATAAAAAATCAAATTCAGAATATTCTGGGAGATAATTATATTGTACAAAATAGATTCGAACAACAAGCAGATTCTTTCAGGATGGTCAATATTGAGAAATGGGTAACATTTCTTATTCTGGCTTTCATTCTTATAATTGCAGTTTTCAATGTTGTCGGTTCACTCTCTATGCTGATTATCGATAAGAGCAATGATATACAGATACTCCGTAATATGGGTGCAAACAACAAACTTATAACTCGTATTTTTATGATAGAAGGGTGGCTCATATCTCTTACAGGAGCTATCATAGGACTGATAGGAGGAGTAATACTCTGCCTGTTACAAGAGCATTTCGGACTGCTCAAATTAGGGCAATCGCCCGGTACATTTATTATCGAAGCATATCCTGTAACCGTTTTATGGTCAGATATTTTATTCATTTTTCTCACCGTGTGTACAATAGGTTTTCTGATTGTTCTATATCCAATCAATAACTTAAGAAAGAAACTACAATAATTCCCGTTTTTAAGATTAAATAAATTCTATTTTTTATTTTTTCCTTTACCTTTGTTGACAAAAAAGCAACAGAGTCTTCACGTCTCTGTAAATAATACTTAATTATAATTATGAAGAATAATTTATTTGATCGGTTCAAGCCTAAAGAGAACAAATTCTTCCCTCTTCTCGACCAAATGGCTGATGTCATACTTTCCGCATCCAAACTAATTATTGATACTGTACAAGCAAAAGACCACAATCAGGCAGTAGAGTTTTATAAACTGATAAAGGAGCAGGAAAGACGCGGAGACAATATACAATCGCAAATATTCGAGGAACTAAACAATACATTCATTACTCCTTTCGATAGAGAAGACATCAATGCTTTATCTAACAGGATGGATGATGTCATTGACTATATAAACAGTTGTGCTAAAAGGATAATGCTTTACAGTCCTAAAAGTATACCCGAAAGTGCTAAACTTCTGGCACATCATGTCCACGAATCTGCCGAATGGCTTGTAAAAGCAATTGATGAGCTGGATGTCCTGAAAAAGAATCCTAAGAAAATCACAGAATATTGCGAACATCTTCACCAAATAGAATCAAAAGCGGACGATGTGTATGAACATTTCCTTATCGACCTTTTCGAAAACGAGCCGAATGCTATAGAAATTATCAAATTGAAAGATATATTGCACGAACTCGAAAAAGCAACCGATGCAGAAGAGGCTGTAGGGAAAATCATAAAAACGATCATAATAAAATATTCATAAATAAAGCAATACGATGACTCTACTTATTATAATTATTGTTCTTGCTATTGTTTTTGATTATATAAACGGATTCCACGATGCAGCCAATTCTATAGCAACTGTTGTTTCCACCAAAGTCTTAACTCCAACACAAGCTGTAATATGGGCAGCCTTTTTCAACTTTGTAGCTTACTTCATTGCTGTACACTTCTTAGGAGGTTTCGGGGAAAGTATTGCCAATACCGTAGCTAAGACCGTAGAACAACAATTCATTACTTCCCATGTAGTAATCGCCGGTCTTGTTGCTGCTATTACATGGAATCTGATCACATGGTGGCTGGGAATTCCTTCATCATCATCTCATACCCTGATCGGAGGTTTTGCAGGAGCTGCAATTGCCGGATCGGGATTTCAGGCGGTTCATTTATCTACAGTAGGCATCATAGCCATCTTTATTGTTGCCGCGCCTCTTATCGGGATGTTAAGTGGTAACATAATAACCATATTAACTCTGCACTTGGCAAGAAAAGCAAAACCGGGAAAAGCAGACCGTTGGTTCAAGGGGTTACAACTCATATCATCCGCACTACTTAGTATAGGTCATGGGCTAAACGACTCTCAGAAAGTTATGGGGATTATTGGTGCAGCACTTATCGCCAATCAGCATATTCCCGGTCTACCACACTGGATGCAGATGAGCAATATGGGAGAAATGCACGATTGGGTTCCATTAGCATGTTTCACGGCTATTGCTATAGGTACTATGTCAGGAGGATGGAAAATTATGAAAACAATGGGTAACCGCATTACCAAAATAACTCCTCTGGAAGGATTCTGCGCTCAGACCGCAGGTTCTATTACATTATTTATATCAGAGGCTTTACATGTTCCCGTAAGTACAACACACGTTATATCGGGAAGTATAATGGGAGTAGGTGCCGTAAAACGACTCTCTGCTGTAAGATGGGGAGTAACAAAAGACCTCATCACCGCATGGGTATTGACGATCCCCATCAGTGCGCTTATGGCTGGCTTATTTTACTGGTTACTAGGCTTTATTATCTGAATTGTATCTTATTTATTTTTACATATAATAACAGCATAGATTAACCTATGCTGTTATTCTTTTTTATAATTATAGCTATCTTTGTAATCTCATTCGAATTAATCATGGATTTTAAGATAACATCTGCATATAAACCGACAGGTGACCAACCTGCCGCCATAAAAGCCCTTTCTGACGGGATAGAAGATCATCTGCCTTATCAGACATTGTTAGGAGTAACAGGTTCCGGAAAAACCTTTACAGTCGCCAATGTAATTCAGGAGGTTAAGAAACCGACTTTAATATTAAGTCATAATAAAACACTGGCAGCTCAGCTATATAGTGAGTTTAAAGGATTTTTCCCTGATAATGCTGTTGAATACTTCGTTTCTTATTACGACTATTATCAACCAGAAGCGTATATTCCGACAACGAATACTTATATCGAAAAAGACCTTTCTATCAATGATGAGATAGAAAAGCTCAGGCTGTCTGCGACATCGGCTCTATTATCCGGAAGAAGAGATGTTATTGTAGTTTCTTCTGTAAGTTGTCTTTATGGTATCGGTAATCCGGATGATTTCAGCGAAAGTACGATTCATATACGACGAGATGAAAAACTAGTCCGAGATGTTTTTTTACGAAGATTAGTAGATTGTCTTTATTCCCGAAATGAAATAGAACTTTCTCATGGAAATTTCAGAGTAAAAGGGGATACTGTTGATATATTTCTGGCTTATACCGAAACTATAATACGAGTTGTATTCTGGGGAGATGAAATAGAAAGTATTGAAAGTATAGATCCTCTCACAGGGGTTCGTGTAGAACAGTTCAACGAATATGTCATTTATCCTGCCAATCTTTTCGTTACAACAAGAGAGCGGATAAACAAGGCTATTGGTGAAATAGAAATAGATTTAGGAAGACAAGTCGAATTCTTCAACTCAATAGGTAAAACATTAGAAGCAAAAAGGTTATATGAGCGTGTAACTTACGATGTAGAAATGATTCGCGAAATAGGTCATTGCTCAGGTATAGAGAATTATTCCCGATACTTTGACAACCGCGCACCAGGAACACGTCCTTTCTGCCTGTTAGACTTTTTTCCTGATGATTTTCTGGTGGTTATTGATGAAAGCCATGTTACCATACCGCAGATACGTGCTATGTATGGAGGAGACCATTCGAGAAAAGAGAATCTGGTCGAATATGGATTCCGCCTTCCTGCTGCAATCGATAACAGACCATTAAAGTTTGAAGAATTTGAAGCAATAGCTAAACAGATTATATATGTAAGTGCTACACCGGCCGATTATGAGTTGATACAATCGGAAGGAGTCGTGGTAGAACAATTAATCCGTCCGACAGGATTGTTAGATCCTCCAATTGATGTTCGTCCAAGCCTGAACCAGATAGATGACCTGATGGAAGAAATTCAACTTCGGGTAGAAAAGGATGAAAGGACATTAGTTACCACCCTTACTAAACGTATGGCAGAAGAGCTTACAACTTATCTGTCTAATAATGGGATAAGATGTAACTACATTCACTCCGACGTAGATACACTGGAACGTGTACAGATCATGGATGATCTCCGCAACGGGTTATTCGATGTACTTATCGGAGTAAACCTCTTACGTGAAGGATTGGATCTACCCGAAGTATCCTTAGTAGCCATACTGGATGCTGATAAAGAAGGATTTCTACGCTCGCACAGGTCGCTCACACAGACTGTCGGTCGTGCTGCCCGAAATGTAAATGGCAGGGTTATCTTCTATGCAGATAAGATCACGAATAGTATGGAACTTACCATAAACGAAACGAACCGTCGTAGAGAGATACAGCTGGCATACAATGAAGCACACGGAATTACTCCTCAACAAATCAAGAAAGCAAAGGTATCTGCCCTGACACAAAGATCACATACGGATGATAGTCCTAAACCTTATGTAGAACCGGAGTATCACATATCTCCCATTGCTGCCGAGAGTGAAGTTTCTTACCTAACTGTATCTGACTTGGAGAAAGAAATCAAGAAAACCAAAAAACAGATGAGTGAAGCTGCAAAGAAATTAGAATTTTTAGAGGCTGCTCAATATAGGGATCAACTCATAAAATTAGAAGATATGCTGAAAGAGCGCTCAAAATAAAAAAAATGCCCTCCTTTTTATTTCTAATAAAACCGGAGGGCATTTCTAAGAATATAAGCACTATAATTAACTCTTTTCTACTTGATGCACTGTCATTTGGGGGAATGGGAAATCAATCCCCTCTTCATTAAACCGCGAATATATTTCTTTATTTATGTTGAAATATACGTCCCAATAATCAGAGGCTTTTACCCAAGCCCGTATTACAATATTAACACTACTATCTGCCAGTTGATGTAAAGCAATAAAGCGCGAGGGGGATCGGAGTATTCGCTCTTCTTTACTTAAAATATCCTCTATTACACTTTTCACCTTATCGTAATCTTCGCCATAATCCACACCAATTATCCATTCCACCCGGCGTGTTTGAACGTTGAAATTATTTACCAGCCCACTGCTCAAAGTTCCATTCGGGACATATACCACCACATTATCAGGAGTGGTTAATACTGTATGGAATATTTGTATCTCAGATACAGTACCTCCCGTATCTTTTGTAGAAATATAATCTCCAACTTTAAAAGGTTTGAAGAGTAAAATAATCAGACCACCTGCAAAGTTCGATAAATTACCACTAAGCGCTGCTCCGAGTGCAATACCGACTGACGCCAGCAATGCGGCAAAAGAAGTTGTCTGAATACCTAATACCCCTATAATAGAAATGATAAGCAATACTATCAGAACAACATTTACAAGGCTTCCGATGAAAGAGCGAACCGAAGGGTCCAGATTTCTCCGCACCATCACCTTACGAACCAACTTATTTATAACTTTAATCAATAAGTGTCCGATAGCATAAATAACTACTGCCTTAATAATAGCTAACCCAAGATGAGCTCCCTGTTGCAGCAATGTCTGGGTAATCACTTCTATTTTCGAAACAGTATCCGTTTGCAATAAAAACATAATAACTTATTCTTTATTCAGTTTATTAACAAATGCCGGACACGAAAAGTTCAGCATTTTTATAGATATAAAAAGAAGCTGCAAATATATTATATATTTACAGCTCCCCATATTTCGATTGATAAATCTATCAGTTCTTTTGTTCTTCTGGAGTATATAAGCTCGCTTTATAACCCAATTTTTCAAATGCTTTTTGCAAATTACCTACATTTGTTTTGTTCGGATTATACTGCACCATCACCGTTTTAGAATCAAAATCTACTTTCAAATTACTCACTCCTTTTTCGAAAGGAATATTTTTTTCTATCTTCTTCTGGCAACTATGGCAATCCATAGGAACCTCAAAGACTATCTCTTCTTTACTATTCTTCTTACTGTTCTTGTCTTGAGCATAAGTTCCAAAACTAAATGTCGTAAGACAAACCATTATCAATAACAAAACTTTTGCTTTCATATTTTTATAATTTGTATTTAGTTATCAAAAATTTATTTTCCAATATTATACCTGAATCCCACATAGAATTTTCGTCCCTGAGTAGGTCCCCATACCATTGTTGCATCAAAGTCCGCACTGTAAGGGTCAGCTGCCGCTATCACCGGATTCTTCTGTTTAAAGTCTGTAAGGTTCTCCCCTCCTACATAAACGCTCCAATTTCGGAAAAATTTTGTAATCTGGGCATTCATAACTATGAAAGATTTAAAATTCTTATCCCATAACGGATTTACAGGATCGGGCGTAGGCATTCTTCCACTTCCGTTGAACTGGGTAGTAAAATCGAACTGCCATATTCTCATCGGAGTTTCATAAGATGCTGTCATTAACGCTTTGTACCTACTGGTAAGCGGTTTCATCATCTCCACTCCGCCATAGTTTACTTTGGTATCTTGCCATCTGTATGAACCGAGAATACTAAATCCTGTAAACAATGGATAAGAAGCTTCTACTTGAAATACACTTGAACGCGATTTTCCCTTCAGATTATAAAAACTCACTGCATGAGGATCAGAATCCATATCTACTACTACCTGATTCGAAAAATCAGTATAGAACCATTCTGCCGAAAGTGCCAGTTCTTCTCCTGCAATCGGAATATGGAACGTTCCACTTACACCATAATTCCATGCACTTTCCTGTTTCAGATTATCTGCAATATTTATCTTCCTGCTACTAGCCAATAAGTAGCTATTTTCCGGCATTACAAATACAGAACGGTAACCTTTTCCGGCAGAAACTCTCAAGTGTGCTCCCGGAAAGATATCATATTTCACATGGATACGGGGTGTTACAAACCAGTCATACAGAGAACTATAATCAGCACGAAGTCCTGCCAACACAATCAATTTATTATTCAAACTGAAAGTATACTGGGCATAAGCACCCGCTACTTTCTCACGATCAGGCTGGTTACCTAAAATAACATTTGGTAAATATGTAGATTCTGTATATTTATCCCAGTTATAACTTAGACCAGTACTCAGTTTGTGCATTGGAGAAAAATCATTCTCATACATCAACGAAGCGTACAAATTACTTTCATACAAGTTATATTTGTTTTCGGAGTAACGGGTTCTCTGATCGTGGTATGAGCCCGATACAATCAGTGCTATACTTTCATTCGTTTCGTGATCAAGGATAAATCCGTTTTTAGAAAAGAATTCTCCTCTATTAGTTATATTTCTGATCTCATATGGGTCAAACTTCTGATCTTCGAACATAGTATGGTGGGTTTGTCCGCTTATACGCTCATCATTTACGAACTTAACACCTGTCTGCGAAATAAAGTTATCTGTCTGATAATGCCATCTGTTCATTACATTGAACTGATGCTTTTTAGGCATATCCAAGAAAGAATCATCATTCCCGTCATGCTCTTTTTTCTCATTAGAATAGTGTAAGAACAATCCTGTAGATAATTTATCATTCAACGCAAATGCAGCATCTGCATTTCCTTCGATACGACTGGCATCACTCATAAATAAGTTCAAGCTAAGAGGGTCTGCCGTCGTAGGCTTTTTATAATCTACATTTACTTGTCCCGATATAGATTCATAACCATTCTTTACAGATGCCGCACCTTTCGATATCTGCACACTTTCCATCCAGGGACCGGGAATATAGTCAAGACCATAGATTTTAGCCGCTCCTCTGAAGTTAGGGAAATTTTCGGTCAACAACTGTACATAGTTACCGGATATTCCCAACATTTGTATCTGTTTTGCCCCCGTTACGGCATCATTATATGCAACATCAACAGACGGATTTGTCTCAAAACTTTCAGCCAGATTACAACATGCCGCCCGGCTCAACTCCTTAACTCCCATTCTCTCCGTTTTCAAAGGATCGGTACGGGAATTGATACGACCGGGAACAGATTTTGTTACTACAACCTCACTCAATTCGGTATTCTCTTTCAAGACTATATCCTGAGGTTTGTCAAAATCGTGTACATGGACTACAGCTTCTTCATATCCTATATATTTTACATATAACATATGATCTTTCTGAGGGACACCATCTATCTCAAAATAGCCATTTTCATCTGTAACAACTCCGGATGTTTTATTCTCCCAATGTATCTGAGCACCTATTACCGGAGATTTATCTGAAGAGTAAACATATCCTTTCAGTTTAACAGCACCGAAGGAAAACAGAGGTATTAATAATAAAAGTATTATGATTGAATATTTTTTCATTATAAGATTACTATTTGTATAAGTAATTAGATATTAAACACACATTCATATCACACAAACCCCTTCCGGATTATGCAATACAATCTAGCTACAAATAATAAATCAAATAATTAGTACCCGCAAAAGAGAAAGATATTCGCGGGGAGGTATCGGAATAGCTTCCGAATAGGGTGATAATGAAACAATATTTTCTGCTATATCATGTGTATGACAGAAACAGCAACAAAAACAATGAATGAAATCAGACACCGCAAAATCACCCAAATCGGGCTTAAATACACGGTGATCGATATCTACATCTATACGTTCGACTCCGCAGCACTCTCCTTCATGCTGACTCGTACAAGGCGAGACATCGTTAGAGGTGTCAGGATTTGAACAACAAGAATGTTTATCAATCTCAGTATCTAGAACACCACAAGCCGAATTATGTGTATTCATTGCTAAGACATTTTCAACGCAATTGGTACAACACAAATCGACAATAGTAACTCCTGCTCCGACAAAGAATACTATCACAGCAAGAAATAATACTAATATGTTACGATACTTCGTTTTCATTCTTATTCGAACTGCAAATATATTAATCATATTTTATATAATACAAATATCACTTAACAATTTAGTCTTTTTTATTTTTATCTTTGTGAGCAAATCTCATTTACAAATAAAGAGTTTATGAAAATATTTCGGCTTTTAACCTTAGTTGTTTTTATCATTACAATTTTAAATTCATGTTCCGATAAAGGACCACAGTTCATTGTAGAAGGAAAAATAGCAGATGCTGATTCATCTTTACTTTTCCTTGAAAAACGTGAATTAGATAAAATTACATTTCTGGATTCGATCAGATTGGACCAGAACGGAGAATTTAAGTTTGCGGAAGCAACCACAAACTATCCAGAATTTTATGTTCTCCACCTGAATGGACAGGTAATTAACTTTGCGGTAGACTCCGTCGAAACAGTTAAAATAAATGCTTCGAAGAATACTTTTGCTACTGAATACACTATTGAGGGAAATCAAACTAATCAGTTGATTAAAGAAGCAACTTTAGCTCAATATAAGGCGAGTAGCGAATTGAATAAATTGCAACAAAGATTTTCGAACAAAGAAATCAATGAAACAGATTTCATAACCGAAATACAGGGTATATCTAATCAATACAAAGAGACAGCCCAGAAAATAATCTTTACGGATTTACTAAGCCCTGCAGCATATTTTGCTTTATTTCAGAAAGTGAACGGCTTATTATTTTTCGACCCATATGATAAGTCCGATTACAGAATGTTTGCTGCTGTAGCTACATCATGGGACAACACCTACAAAGATTCTCCCAGAGCTATTCATTTGCGAGATTATACTCTGGCAGCAATGAAGATACGTAAACAAGAAGAAAAAACTCCTGCCAATTTGGATAGCATAGCCAAAGAAGTAGATGCTACCCAATATTATAATATCGAGCTACCGGACGTGAACAGCAAAAACATAGCCCTTTCTTCATTAAAAGGAAAAACGGTATTATTAGATTTTACGGTTTATCAGTCAGAAAATTCTCCGGCTCATAATATTGCACTCAATAGAATATACAATAAATTCAAATCGAATCTGGAAATCTATCAGGTATCGTTCGATGCAGACGTCCATTTTTGGAGAAATGCTGCAATAAATCTTCCTTGGGTTGCAGTCCATGACAACAAGTCGGTAAATTCCGACCTGATATTTAAATACAACATTCAAGGATTTCCTACAATATTTCTTATCGGCAAAGATGGTAATCTTGTAAAACGCTTATTACCAACAGATAATATTGAAGCTGAAATCGCAAAAATAATATAATTCCTCCATCGAATTTTGTTTTCTCAGAAATAATATTTTATATTTGCATAAGACATAAAAAGAAAAGGAGTTCTGGTCTATAGGGCAAGGATTCTTTTTCTTTTTATCTCTTAGATAAAGAGTATTAATTTAATAATTAAGATTTTGACATGGCTGTTACTTACATGACCGAAGAAGGTTACGAAAAGTTGAAAGAAGAAATCAACTTTCTGGAAACAGTGGAAAGACCTAAAATCTCGAAACAAATTGCTGAGGCAAGAGACAAAGGTGATTTATCTGAAAATGCCGAATATGATGCGGCTAAAGAGGCACAAGGAATACTTGAAGCAAAGATTGCACAATTGAAAAATCTATTGGCAAATGCACGTCTGATTGACAAAAGCTCAATTGGTACAGATGCCGTACAGATATTGAATAAAGTTACGATCAAAAATACCAAAAACAATCAGCAGATGACATATATGTTAGTTGCTGAGAGTGAAGCTAATCTGAAAGAAAACAAAATAGCGGTAAGTACACCTATCGCAAAAGGACTAATGGGTAAGAAAGTGGGTGACATAGCTGAAATACAGGTTCCGAACGGGATCGTATCTTTCGAGATTATAGATATTTCGCTCTAACCATTAAACATGAATGTTATGCCGACCATCTTCAGTAAAATAGTTCAAGGCGAAATCCCATCCTATAAGATAGCGGAGAATGAAAAGTTTTTTGCATTTCTGGATATAAAACCTATGTCTAAAGGGCATGTTCTGGTAATCCCGAAAGAAGAAACTGATTATTTATTTGATTTGGACGATACAACACTTGCCGATATAATGGTTTATAGTAAAAAGATAGCTAAAGCCATAAAAGAGGCAATGCAATGTAAACGCGTTGGAGTAATGGTGGTGGGAATGGAAGTTCCACATGCGCATATTCATTTGATCCCGATCAACAAAGAATCGGATATGAGCCTGGCTAATCCACGACTGGATTTATCACAGGATGAATTTGAAGAAATTACAGAAAAAATAGTATCAGAGTTCAATAAGATCTGAGAACAAAGGCAGAAGACAAAAAACAGAAGGTATCTTTAATTAAAGATACCTTCTGTTTTTATATTGTTATACAATTTCTACCTTTTAATTCATATGCCGGATACCTATTTCTATATATTTTTTCTAACTTTGTCACATTACTTTAATCAGAATAATTCTAAATAAAACTATACAGACGTGGCGAAAAAGATTGCTGAAACCCCAATGATGAGACAGTATTTCGAGATCAAGACTAAACATCCTGATGCTATATTATTATTTCGGGTAGGCGACTTTTACGAAACATTTTCCGATGACGCCATTGCTGCAGCAGAAATATTAGGGATCACACTTACACGTAGAGCCAACGGAACAGCACAGTTTGTCGAACTTGCAGGCTTTCCACATCATGCTTTAGATACATATCTGCCCAAACTGGTTCGTGCAGGAAAACGTGTGGCAATCTGTGACCAGCTTGAAGATCCTAAACAAACGACTAAGCTAGTTAAAAGAGGAATTACAGAACTAGTTACTCCTGGTGTTTCTATCAATGATAATATACTGAATCACAAAGAGAATAACTTTCTTGGTGCAATACATTTCGCTAAAAAAAATTGTGGAATATCTCTTCTCGATATTTCTACAGGAGAGTTTTTAGTTGCAGAAGGTAATAAAGAATATATTGATAAACTCCTTGCTAACTTTTCTCCTAAAGAAATATTAGTAGAACGAGGTAAGAAGAAGCTTTTCGAGGAATCTTTTGGAGACCGCTTCTTTATATTTGAACTTGACGATTGGATTTTCACAGAAGATGCTGCAAAAGACAGGTTATTGAAACACTTCGAAACCAAAAACCTGAAAGGATTCGGCGTCCAACATCTAAATGACGGAATCATAGCCGCCGGTACAATCCTTCATTATTTGGATATTACCCAACATCTACATATAGGACACATCACAACCCTATCCCGCATAGAGGAAGACAGGTATGTACGTCTTGATAAATTTACAATCCGCAGTTTGGAACTAATCTCTACGATGAATGAGGGCGGAAAATCTTTATTGGATATACTGGACAGAACCGTTTCCCCGATGGGGGCACGTATGCTTCGCCGATGGATGGTATTTCCACTCAAAGAGGTAAAACCGATCAATGACCGTCTGGCTGTTGTAGAATACTTTTTCAGAGATCCCGAATTAAAACATTTTTTGGAAGAACAACTTTCTCTAATTGGAGATTTAGAACGTATTATATCTAAAGTAGCTGTAGGAAGAGTTTCTCCCCGTGAGGTGGTGCAACTCAAAGTCGCATTAAAAGCAATAGCACCTATACGGGAGGCATTTCTTCAATCAGATGAGCCAAGCTTAAAAGAAATAGGAGAAAGGCTCAACCCTTGTCCAGTTATTAGAGACAGAATAGAAAAAGAAATCCAGAATGATCCTCCAGTCCTTATCAACAAAGGAAATATTATCAACAAAGGGATAAATGAAGAGTTAGACAAACTTCGAGACATTGCTTATTCTGGTAAGGATTACCTAATGCAAATCCAACAACGGGAAATTGAAGCAACAGGGATTTCTTCCCTTAAGATAAGTTTCAATAATGTTTTTGGATATTACATCGAAGTCCGAAATACCCACAAAGATAAAGTACCCGGAGATTGGATCAGAAAACAGACTCTGGTCAGTGCTGAAAGATACATCACTCAGGAATTGAAAGAATACGAAGAGCAGATATTAGGTGCAGAGGAGAAAATATTGGCACTTGAGACATCTATATACAATGATCTTGTCTCTAGTTTAATTGACTATATTCCAACGATTCAGCTCAATGCGAATTTAATTGCGCAAACTGACTGCCTTCTTTCATTTGCTAAGACAGCGCAAGAAAACAAATACATTCGTCCTAACATCGAAGATTCAGATGTATTGGATATAAAAAAAGGACGACATCCTGTTATTGAAAAGCAATTACCGTTAGGCGAATCCTATATTGCCAATGATGTCCACTTAGATAATAAATCTCAACAAATAATTATCATAACAGGACCTAATATGGCGGGTAAATCCGCATTATTAAGACAAACTGCACTAATAACGCTTATGGCTCAAGCTGGAAGTTATGTGCCTGCTGAGTCTGCGCAAATAGGGCTTGTTGATAAAATATTCACACGTGTAGGAGCATCCGACAATATTTCATTAGGGGAATCAACATTCATGGTAGAAATGAACGAAGCCTCTGATATTCTCAATAATTTATCGAGCCGAAGCCTGGTACTCTTTGATGAGTTAGGGCGAGGAACGAGTACTTATGATGGTATTTCCATTGCATGGTCTATTGTCGAATATATACATGAACACCCTAAAGCCAGAGCCAAGACTTTATTTGCCACTCACTATCATGAACTGAACGAAATGGAAAAGTCTTTTAAAAGAATCAAAAATTTCAATGTTTCAGTCAAAGAGGTAGATAATAAAGTAATCTTCCTGCGTAAATTAGTAAAAGGAGGGAGTGAACACAGTTTTGGTATTCATGTTGCCAAAATGGCTGGTATGCCACAAAGTATTGTAAAAAGGGCAGATGATATATTGAAACAACTGGAAACAGACAATCGCAAACAAGGGATAGCTAAACCTATTGCCGAAATAAACGAAAAACGCGAAGGTTATCAGCTAAGCTTTTTCCAATTAGATGACCCTGTATTGAGCCAAGTAAGAGATGAAATACAATCTTTGGATGTTAACAATCTTACTCCTGTGGAGGCTTTAAACAAACTAAACGAGATAAAGAAAATAGTATCGGGAAAGTAAATATTATCAAGACAAGATTTCCGTCTCAAAAAAATGCTGGAACGATTGTGCGAAAGAAGACCAGGAAAGTCTTTGTTTTTCTGACCGAATATTAGATATATAAACTCTTTGTTTCTCCGTATTTTCGAAATAGGATTTTATTGCATTTGATATTGCCATTGAAGAAACCTCATCAACAACAATTCCTGTATCGGAAGACGAAATAGTATCACCAAGTGCCCCCACATTAGTTGCAATCATTGGCACCTCTAACTGATATGCTAAAGCCACTACCCCACTCTGCGTTGCAGACCTATACGGCAATACCAAAGTATCGGCTGCAGAAAACAAAACAGTTACCATATCATCGGGAATATATTGCTGAAGAACTTTTATATTATTTCTTAAAGGAGATTTATCTATTATTTCCTGATATTTTGAGAAATCATCATAGCTTTCTCCAGCTATTATTAGCTGATAACTCTCATCCAGATACGACATACTCTCAATCAATATATCCAAACCTTTATATTCTCTTATAAGACCAAAAAAAAGAAGTGTTTTCTTATTATCAGCAACTCCCAATATATCTCGAGCTTCTTTCTTCTGTTCCATCTTCTCTTTATAGTGGTCATAAATAGGATGAGGAGTCAATAATATACGGGCATCAGGTATAAGCTCCACCAAATCCTTCTTCACCGGTTCGCTCATCACAATAAATCCATCACATTTGTTAAAGAAATATTTTGCAAAGGGTTTATCAAAGAAGCGCTTCTCATGAGGAATAGCGTTATGAACAAGTGCAACTATTTTTATTGATTTATGAAGCAAACGAGAAATTATTCCAAATGCAGGAGCGAGGAACGACATCCAATAGGGAATTATCAATAAATCCGGCTTGTATTTATTAATCTTTTTGGCAGTAGAAATATAAGAAAAAGGGTTAATACTACTTAAAGTCCTTTCATTTTCGATGATTACAGCAGAATCTTCTTCTGTTACAAACTGTGTTTTTCCGGGGAATAAAAAATCTGGATATAAGCTAATAAAATTATATGCTTTTATCTCGTTACTCTTAGCCAACTCGGTATAAAGTCGAGCACTAAACTGCGCCATACCACCCCGAAATGGATAAAATGGAGATAAAATAGCTACTCTCATTTAACCCACCAATTACCTTCTCTCTTCTTACATAGGATTTGCTCCACCTTGCCTAATATGATAGATTCATCAAGTTTGGTCAGACAAGGATAGTTACCTTTAATACAAGGTTGTTCTCCATATACCGAGCATGGACGACATTCAATATCACGCAAAACTGCATTATTTATACTCTGTCCATATCCGTAAAAACCAAGATTAGGATGTGTTGCTCCCCAAACGGAAACTACAGGGGTCTTAACCAAAGAAGCCAAATGCATATTAGCAGAATCCATAGATATCATGACATCTAAATATGACATCAACAGTAGCTCATTCATAAGGTTAATTCTTCCAGATACATTCTTTACATTTGGATATTTATTTTCCCATTCATCCAACAATGAACGTTCATATTTACCCGAACCAAAAAGAAATATAGTTGTAGATGCTCTTTCAGAAAGAGTTTTCACCACCTTTTCCATTTTATCTGTAGGATAAGTCTTGCCTTCATGCTTAGAGAAAGGCGCTATCCCTATCCACTGAGTGTCTTTTTCAGTTACAATAGTCCTCAACGGATATAAAGATCTTTCCTTGAACTCAAAGAAATTATTGAATACCATTTCCGCAGGAAATCCTAACTCCTCAAAAACTTCCATATAACGTTCTGTCATATGTTTTAAAGAAGGCTGAGTTCTTTTTGAGTCAATCATTCGCTGCTTATCTTCTTTTCCTTTATCAATATAGGCTACATTCTTTCCAAGAATCCCCATATACGAACGAATAATTTTGGTTCTCAGCACATCGTGAACATCTGCAACATGAGAATAACCAAAACGACTAACACTACGAAGAAGACGCAATAAGCCGAAGAACCCTTTGTGTTGCTTCTCACCATCAAAAGTTACCGCACTGATATTAAATCCCAAATTCTCGAACAAGGGCGCAAAAGCTTTCCTTGTCAATACGACAAAGCGGTCCTGCGGATATCTTGCTGCTACTGAAAATACTACGGGAACTAGCATTGCGACATCTCCAAAGGAAGATAAACGGGTGATTAAGACTCTTGCCATTTATAGAATAATATATCTCTAATTATTTTTTTTCGTAAAGTACTGGATTTAGATTCGGATCATTATACATTTTCATTTGCTTATATACCTTCATGTATTTTTCACCGGATTCTATATCTTCTAATAATTCACTGATTGCTGTAGAGAGGTCTTGTCTTTGTTCCAGCAATACATTCAACTTCTGACTACATTGTATAATATGAGATTCATCTACATCTTTGCGTAACGTTTCATCTTTCATATGATAAATCTTCAACGCAAGAATAGATAAACGGTCAATTGCCCACGCAGGACTCTCTGTGTTGATCTTCGCATCAGACTTGACTTTCACATCTTTATATTTATCTAAGAAATAACTATCGATAAGTTCTACCAAATCTGTACGATCTTGATTAGACTTATCAATTCGGCGTTTTATCTGTAATGCCTCATTCGGATCAATCGCCGGATTTCTTATTATATCTTCTAAATGCCATTGTACGGTATCTATCCAATTTTTTAAATATAAGTAATACTCAATACTTTTTACTTCATACGGATTCGATATAGGTGCATCTACATTATCAGTCTTATGATAATCAAGAATAACCTTATCAAATATAGAGTTACTTAGTGCAGCAAAAGTCATACTTTTTATTTTATATTTTATATAACAAACAAATATACAATATATTTGTGTTTATAGTATCAATCTATATATAAATTATTTATTTGTCCAGTTCTCCCGATCCAGATTTCGATAAGTAATTGCTTCCGCAATATGTTTTGAAAAGATACTATCGGAGTTATCAAGATCCGCAATTGTCCTTGATACTTTCAGTATCCTATCATATGCTCTAGCTGATAGTCCCAATCTTTCCATTGCTATTTTCAGCAAATTTAATCCTTCCTCATCCGGCACTGCGTACTTCCGCAATAAACGAGGCGACATTTGAGCATTGCAATAGATACCCTCTTCCTTCTTAAAACGTTCTGCCTGTATTTCTCTTGCTTTTATCACACGAGCTCTTATCGATTCACTTTTTTCAGCTACAGTTGACGCAGAAATATCTTCAAAGGGTACAGGTACTATTTCTACTTGTATATCTATACGATCCAACAATGGCCCCGATATTTTATTTAAGTACTTCTGTACAACGCCTTGAGAACATACACATGTTTTTTCTGGATGATTAAAATAGCCACAAGGACAAGGATTCATTGAAGACACCAACATAAATCCTGCAGGATATTCCACCGAGAATTTAGAACGGGAAATAGATATGCTCCTATCTTCCAAAGGCTGTCTTAAAACCTCTAAAACACTTCGGTTAAACTCGGGCAGTTCATCTAAGAACAACACCCCATTATGTGCCAGGCTAATTTCCCCGGGTTGTGGATATATACCTCCTCCAACCATCGCAACATCCGAAATTGTATGATGAGGAGAACGAAACGGACGAACCGCCATAAGAGATGTATCTACATTTACTCTTCCGGCTACACTATGTATTTTTGTCGTCTCTAATGCTTCTTGTAAAGTAAAAGGTGGAAGAATAGACGGAATCCGCTTAGCCATCATTGATTTTCCGGCTCCGGGAGGTCCTATCATTATTAAATTATGCCCTCCTGCTGCTGCAACTTCAATGGCACGTTTTACATTTTCCTGCCCCTTCACATCCGAAAAGTCAAATTCGAAGTCATTCTGATTTTTCAGAAATTCTTCCCTCGTATTTACTTCTGTAGGAGTTATTGTGCTATCACCATTATAAAAGTCAACAACTTCAGTTATATTATCAACCCCATAGACCTCCAGATTATTTACGACAGCTGCTTCCCTGGCATTCCGACGGGGCACTATGAGACCCTTGAAACCCAATTCCCGAGCTTTTATCGCAATAGACAGAGCGCCCTTTATAGGAAGGATAGAACCATCTAAAGACAGTTCACCCATAAGCATATAATATTCAAGTTTATCTGTATTTAATGAACCTGAAGCAGCCATTATACCAACAGCTAAAGGTAAATCATACGCCGAACCTTCTTTTCTGATATCAGCAGGTGCCATATTTATAACAACCTGTTGTCTAGGGAATTTATATCCGTTAGTTTGTAATGCAGATATTATCCGCTCATGACTTTCTTTTACTGAAGCATCCGGAAGCCCCACCAACATAAACTTAATACCTTTCGAACAATTCACTTCGATTGTTATTAGTGTGGCGTCAACACCAGACAGAGCCGCACCAAATACTTTTACCAACATTACAATTTATCTTGATTTAAATAAAGTATCTATTCCTTCACAAAACAAGAAAGAGAAATTCAATTATTTCTCTTTCTCTTCTATTTTATTTATATCAAACTGATACACAAGCGAATCTAAAGAAACATCTCTCTCTTCAATGATACCATCCGATGATATCAATATCATATAAGGAGCTGTTTTTACATCATATTTTTTGACTTCTTTTGAGTTCCATTTTTTTCCATCAAACAAAACCGTCCAATCTAATGCATTTGCAATTTTCACTGTATTTGGATCCGGCTTACTTTCGTCTTCATCAATTACAATAGATACAAAATTAACATCCTTCTTCAATTTTTTCTGAGCATCCTTCAATGCATCAAAGTAGACTGTATTAAGTGGAGCATCTTTCAGATCAAAAATTAAGAGTACCGGTTTTCCCTTAAAATCAGTCAAGCTGATCTTCTTACCTTTTGAATTTTTCAGTGTAATATCCGGAGCTTTTGCCCCTATAGATGAAGTCTTCACTCTGTCATAATATCCCCTCAAAGAAGTTGTTAGATAGAAACTAGCTGCAGGACCTTTCAGCAATTCAATGTCCTCTCCAAGCTGTTCCGGTGTTAAATTATTAATCGAATACTGATTCATAAGGATAACACTCGATATCTTTGTGGGATTCTCTTCTACATATTTCCTAACATTCTTTGCCAATTGAAGATTTATATTTCTCAATTCGGCAGGATCCATATTCTCATTCTTGTTTAAGATACGAGACCTAGATTGTAAAAGACTCTCATTCTTATTCCTAAAGTTTTGCAAATCATCATTAACTGCCCCACCCTTAATTTCCACAAGGTTTGGACTAAGAATATCTCCTTTTATTTTCACATGATAATTTGTATCCAGATAAAACACAAGAGGCTTTGTTCCTTCTCCACAAGACAATGATACCAAAGTCGGAAAATCGACCAGTCTTTTATACGAAAATTCTCCTTCTTCCTTTATAAGAATAGTATCAATAGTAAGTGAGTCCTTTGATATTTCCCTTACTGCATAAATTTGAGATACTGACAAATTTTCCAACTTGCCATCCACACTAAAATTAGTATCGGTATTATCGGTGCAAGAGACAGCCCCAATCGATATAATACTGATAACCAAAACAAAAACTATATTTAAGATTGAAGGTTTCAAAATATTTATTTAATTTAATCTAGTTGATTAATACAAAATACAAATATTATACCTTTATCAAAGGTGAATCTATATCTTCTTAAGATTTTACAAATATAATAAATTTCATTAAATTATTATTGCATTTTTTTTATCTTTTTAACAACAAAGAAGCATTTTTGTTCATTCAAAATATTCTTTTATTATTCACTCCTTTTATTTAAAACTAAGTATCTTTGTTTTTTAGACCAAATACCAGATTAAATGAAAATTATAAAATCAATAGTACTGTATTTCTTAATCTCATTACCTACAATACTAATGTCGCAGAACAATCCCATACAATTATCTCTTGACGACCTTATTCCGGGAGGCACAAATTACAACAAATATCGTATTATTTACCCAAAACAGATACAGTGGTGGGGCGACATTCCAGTATATATTAAAGGCGATTCTATTATCTCTTTATCTTCGTCCGAAAAAGAACAAACTAAAATAATTTTTGAGAAAAACGCAATCAATTCTACTCTGAAAGATGAAGATAAAATAAAAAACTTAGGAATATTAAGCTTTCCCTATCCGGATCAAAAAATTATCCTAATCAATCAAGGCACAAACATACGGCTTTTCGACTTTGATACAAAAAGCACATTAGCAAATTATAACATATCCGGCAAGGCTTCTAATCACGATTTCGCCAAAGATAGCCGTATGCTTGCATACACAAAAAATAACAACTTATATGTAATGGACTCATCGGGAAGTGAAACAGAAATCACATCAGATACCGATAGTAATATTGTAAATGGTCAATCAGTCCACAGAAATGAATTTGGTATTCATAAAGGAACTTTCTGGTCACCCCAAGGAACCCACCTCGCATTTTACAGGATGGACGAAACAATGGTAACAGATTATCCTTTAGTAGATATTTCGTCCAGAGTGGCAAAATTAAAAAACATCAAATATCCTATGGCCGGGATGAAAAGTCATCAGGTGACTGTTGGTATTTTCAGCCCAATAACAAAAAAGAAGATATTTTTAAAAACAGAAGCACCCAAAGATAAATATCTTACAAATATAGCATGGAGTCCAGATGAGAAATTCATTTATATAACTGAATTAAACAGAGGACAAGACACATGCAAGTTAGTAAGATATAATGCAGGAACAGGAGATAAGGATGCTATTTTATTTACAGAAACACATCCTAAATACGTAGAACCGGAAAACCCGATCCTATTCAATCCCAAAAATCCTGACTTATTTGTATGGCAAAGCAAAAGGGACGGGCACAATCACCTATATTTATACAATAGTGCAGGCACTCTGAAACAGCAACTAACATCAGGTGAATGGGATGTCACCGAACTACTCGGATTCGATGAAGCAGGAAAGAATTTATATTACATATCCACCGAAGTTTCACCCATAGAGCAGCATATATACAGCATTAATATCAGTAATGGAAAGAAAACTCAACTTTCGAAGGAAGAAGGTATTCATAAGGCAATATTAAGCCCTTCCGGAAAATATATATTTGATATTTATAGCTCACAAAATAATCCGGGAAAAGTCATATTAACCCAAACAGACAATAACAAGAGTAAACCTTTCTTTGAAGCTAAAAACCCATATAAAAATATTACTTTACCGGAAATAACATTAAGCTCACTTAAAGCTAACGATGGCAAAACTGATCTTTATTACCGACTGACAAAGCCAACAAATTTTGACCCTCAAAAAAAATATCCTGTAATAATATATGTATATGGAGGACCTCATTCTCAACTGGTAAATAATTCATGGTTAGGACAGGCGAGAGGCTGGGATATATATATGGCACAAAAAGGGTATATCGTTTTCACTTTAGATAACAGAGGAACAAACAACAGAGGACGCGATTTTGAAAATATTACACATCGCCAACTAGGAGTTATTGAAACACAAGATCAGATGACAGGCCTTGAATTTCTAAAATCCTTACCATTTGTGGATACAACCCGAATAGGAGTACACGGGTGGAGCTATGGCGGCTTTATGACACTTAACCTGATGCTAAAGCATCCTGAAACATTTAAAGTGGGCGTTGCTGGAGGTCCTGTAACAGACTGGAAATATTATGAAATAATGTATGGTGAAAGATACATGGACACACCTAAAGAGAATCCGGAAGGGTATCAAAAAAGTAGTATGGTAGATAGAGCCGGTGATTTGAAAGGCAGACTTTTAATCATCCATGGAGATGAAGATCCTGTGGTAGTGATGCAGCATAGTCTACAATTTCTAAAATCTGCCATTCAAAAAGGTACGCATCCCGACTTTTTTATCTATCCTGGACATGAACATAATATGACAGGAAAAGACAGAATTCATCTACATGAACATATAACACGCTATTTTGAAGATTTTTTATAAACCAAATATAAAGAGATAGAGCCATAAGCCAATCTCATCATGCTATCTTGTATCTTTTTCATGATTGAAATTATGAATAAATATTTATTGCTCTTACTATTAACTTTGGTTAGTTCTTCCTTTAGCATAAAAGCACAAGAAAGAATAATTATCTATTCTGAATCTATCGATTCATTATTCAATTGGTTCAATAATGGCTTTATGGAAGATGAAATAGCCCACTTATTGACAATCCCTGCAAATCAGATTATGGAGCAACTTTTACTTGAGAATGAGAAAGATGCCAGTACATTTACAGATGTATTACTTCGTTTTAAAGTAGAACACTCCTTACCAAATAATGATTATCTTTTAAATGATGCTTACGAGAAACAAGAGCAAATTCTTAAACTAAGGAAATCATTATTAGACTTCATACTCGATCATGACCCAATAGGATACGTAAAAGGATACCTTCCTGCAAGCTTTATACCCTCCAGCCAGTACCAGATATTTTTCACGGCAACAGGTTGGCAATGGGGTGACGCGATGGCATTCAATTACATTAAAGATAATAATAACTATGTTCTTTCGCAGGAGGGAATTTCAGCAATGATTTTCAACTTAACCATAATTAATGCCACCTATGGAGAAACAATTGAGAAACAAATCAGCTCATTTCAAAGAGTATTAGCCCATGAATTATTTCACACATTTCTTGAAGAATACATCTCAGAAAAAAACTATTACAATCCAGATCAAATAGAGTCAAAAGCCCGATTCATGCTTATGAATGAAGGCATTGCTCACTTCATTGCAGATGGGGAGTATATTAAAGCCAATTACAATAAGCTAAAGGAAAAAGAAGAATCTAGCTTTTCTCTGTTTTCGGAGAAAGCAAAGATCATATTCAACGGCATGGAAGAAATCAATTTTCGTAATGGAGCCCTAGAAGAAGGATTATACGGCTCATATTGGGGTAAATATGTCTGCATTACCGGATTATTTATGGCATATCATATTAGCGAACAGGGAGGGCAAGAATTACTCAGAGAATGTGTTGAGAAAGGATATGACTTTTTCATTGAGGAATATAAAAAGATCAGCATGGCTAATGATGACAGACCTTCGCTTCCCGAAATATTTTATCAATAGAACCCAAAATTGCAAAAAAGTACTTGTTTATATTTACAGAATGAGACATCATTCAAAGAGAACAGTTTCCCAGATTCAAAACAATCCAAATCTACTTGACACATGTAAGCTCCTTCACTCTCAGGAACAAACTTGCAGAAACAGGATATTCAAACTTTCGGGCAAAAAGAGAATTTGATTTTAAAATACTCTCATAATCACTATCATCCAGATTTGCCGGAAAATTACCATTTCTCTCTTCCCATACAATAAAGCGCAGATTATTATTGATAATATTTCCCCTTAAAGGTGAGTTTAATAAAATAGTTTGAAAGAAAATCTCTTCTGAACAAAACGAGTATTTAAACCGACCCAGAAAACCCGGATTTTCACTCATATATTTAAAAACATATTCTAAAGATTCTCGCCTTAACGACCAATATGTTGAACCTCCATACAAAGGCGGAAATCCTTTTTTGAATTTCCTTTTAAATCCTATTTTCTTCTGCAATTTGGAGAAGCCTTCAATAAGCCTTTTCCTGATCCCTTTTCTACCATCCAATATATCATAAAAATTATAGCGAGATAATCTATCCATACCACCTTCAGGCCAAGCGTCATAAGGCAGGGAATGATACTCCATAAAATCCTTATCCTGCGAGGATGATAAAAATTCAGAAAATGCTTCAAGAGATTTTATTGGATAATCATGACCGGTAATAAGATGAAAATATAGATTATCATTATCATGCAATGCCCTTTTTGCCAATAGTAATATAGATAAAAGATGATTAATGCCCCCCCAATTTATTTTATATTGGCGAGACACAAATTTCACATTACTTTTTGACAATAATTGTGCTTCTTGAGAAGAGGAGATGGAGCTCTTCTTATCAATATGAATATATATGGAAAAAGTATCATCAAAAAAATCAACCAATTCCTCCAAATGAGAATAATTCTTATATGCTGTTATTAATATTGCTTGCATCCCAATTACTCCAATTCAAATTCTATACCATAATAATTAGACATATATTTTTTAGCATATGCAGCATCCCCAAGACCAAACTTTGTTTTAGCCTGATATTCTTTGAAAATAACTTTTTCTGCTCCCTCTTTCTTTTTTTGATTCAACACTACCATCCTTTCCTTCCATATTCGATCGATAACGACAATATCTCTTAGTGCATCATATAATGTGAACAAGAAGAAAGAAATGCAAAGGACAGCTATACTATTTCTTATTTGTGATAAAAACCTTAAATTATAATTTTGATGGAATAATAGTATACCGAAAATTACAATATTTAAGGTTATTGGTCCGAACCATGCTCTGGCAGGGAATCCCGGAGAGCCAGCCATAACATATATGGAGACAAACCAGCCTACATAATAGATTATAACAAAAGGGATGACTAACCTTGTATTCGCCTCTGTAAATTTTAAGTATAAAATCAATAATATAGCAATACCTAAATTCAATGCCCCTACATAATAGACCAAACTACGTGTTGCCATCAATATTCGGTATATAACCACAAATGGGCTAAAGCCTGTTCCTTCTGCTCTCACAAAATTTCCGGGAGCAGCAATCATTAAAATATAACCTATAATAGCACCAATCAATCCACAATATAAATAAGGTGTTATTTTTTGCTTTTTGTATTTATAATATATAATATATGCTACTATCATTACAATCAGTCCTGCAGCGGTATTTTCATTAGTCCATCCTGCAATAATTCCAAATACAAACATTGCAATCGAGAAAACAACATTTTTCATATTACCCAAAAGCACGTCTCCCCCATAAAGCCTATATGGTAACAAGAATGCCAAGATAATAAGAGTTCCCCACAAATAGTTTGCACTCCCTGTTATCCATAAAGTAGTCTCTGCAAAAGCAGGTTGTAATATCCAAATGGAAGTGAATACGACAATTAGCAAACGAATGCCACCTGATTTATGCCCTACAATATTTAAATACAAGAGAAAAATAAAGAGTACAAAAGCCAAAGAATTCACAACATCTATGAGCAAGGAATTATTTGTCAACAATAAAAGCTGAACAATAGTATGAGCAACAGCTCTCCCACCCCATCCATAATAATGAAGATATTGTGATTCAACTATATCGGCAAAAGATGAAATACGTGTTGAAGTTTCGAATATAAAAGAATAGGGATAATCATCCCCAATCATAGGAGTCTTGTAATTAAAAAAGAAAATTACACCAAAAATAAATACAAGACATAATAAAAAGAGAAAATTATGAGTTTTTTTATGTTGATGAAGATATTGTACCAGATATTCGAGCCTTAAAGACAAAGCCTCAAATCTATTTTTTACATACGAAAACTTCTTTTTTATAAAAAAGGATATATCCATTTGATAATTTATTGTTATCTTTGTTATTGAAAATATTTAATTGCAAATATAAGTAATTAATATAACATATATTTAGAGAGTCAATAGAGAACCATAATATATTATAATTACATTCGTAATGTTAATTCATTGTACTAGAATTCAAAAAATATATTTTAATATTTTTTGATAAAAAAAAAGCATTATATTTGCACTTTATTACGAATTATATAAATAACAACGGTATAAATATGAACAAAAAAGTTTTACTCTTTTCTCTTTTACTGTCAGGGGGTGTATTATTTGCGTCAGCACAAGAGGAATCGAGCCGTACTCTAATAATAGATGAAGTCGAGTATGGCCAACCTAATCAAACATATAATACCTATAAGACAACTTGGCAAAAAAATCGGTTTAAAGATAATTGGATTATCTCAATTGGAGCCGGAGGTCAATTTTATGTAGGTGAAGATGATAACAAAGCTGATTTCAAAGATCGCGTTACACTTGCCCCAAGTTTTTCTATCGGAAAATATTTCTCTCCAATTTGGGGTTTGAAATTAAATTTCACAGGTGGAGGTTTACACGGTTATAATGATGGTCGTGCCGGAACCTATAAAAACTGGAATAAAGGAGATGGATATCAAGGTGCAAGCCAAATGACTATCGACCCAGTTTGGATATTTAATGGCTGGATGAACGAAGACCTGTCTATACCAGCAGGTTCTCCCATAGAGAAACAAGGCGATGAATATGTTTGGACTCCTGGAGATAAAGGGGATCTATATACTCAAAGAATTCACTATGTTGGAGGAAGTATCAACTTCATGTTTGACTTATTTAACCTAGTTGGAAACTATAATCCTAAAAGGTTCTTTGAAGTAACTCCATTTGCAGGGGTTGGATATTACCAAAGATTGAAGAACCAAGGAGTAGATGCAGGTGGATATGCCGGTATCAACGGAGGTTTAACTTTCAAATTCAGACTATCAGAAAGAGTTAACTTCAATATAGAAGGAAATGCGGTTTACTTGCCTACAGCATTTGATAACCACGAAGGAACAAGTGCAGGAGCAGATGGTATAGTACAAGCAACAGCAGGATTTAGTTATAAATTAGGTAAAACTTACTGGGAGGTTGCAGAACCTACAGATTACAATCTGATCAATCGTCTTAACGATGAGATTAACAGATTGAGAGAGTTGGCTAACAGACCATGTCCTACATGTCCTCCAACACCACCTTGCGATCCGATCGAAGTTCCAAGTGAAGAAATCAAGTTCTTACCAGATCCTGTATTCTTCAGAATAGATAAATCAGTAGTTGATCCATCAGAATGGACTAAGATTGAAAAAGCTGTTGACTATTTGAGCAAAAACCCAGATGCAAACGTTGTAGTAACAGGTTATGCGGATAAAGAAACTGCTTATCCAGAATACAATATGAAACTTTCAGAGCGTCGTGCGAAAACAGTAGCACAAGCACTTACTGAAAAATATGGAATTAATCCATTAAGAGTTTCAATTAACTGGGCAGGAGATCAAATCCAACCATTTAAAGTAAATGAATGGAACCGCGTAGTAATATTTGTAATAGAATAAGCAAATAATTATAATTCTAAAAAGGCTTTTGATATATTTATCGAAAGCCTTTTTCTTTTTAAGAAACAATTAGTAAACATTATTTTTTACAACCCTTTTTTTTCGTAATTTTGTTCTACAAGATTAATCATATTTATGGACAATTATATAGTCTCTGCGCGAAAATACAGACCCACAACTTTTAAGTCTGTTGTTGGACAAAGATCTCTAACAACAACATTAAAAAATGCCATAGCAACTAATAAGTTAGCTCATGCATATCTTTTCTGTGGACCAAGAGGAGTCGGAAAAACGACATGTGCCAGAATTTTTGCTAAAACAATAAACTGTCTGTCTCCGACTTCTGATGGTGAGGCGTGTAATAATTGTGAGTCTTGTATAGCATTTAACGAACAAAGATCATATAATATACATGAATTAGATGCTGCGTCTAACAACTCTGTAGATGATATACGTTCTTTAATAGATCAGGTTCGTGTACCACCTCAAATCGGCAAATATAAAGTCTATATTATCGATGAAGTACACATGCTCTCATCTGCGGCATTCAATGCTTTTCTAAAAACATTGGAAGAACCGCCACATCATGCTATTTTCATTTTAGCAACAACAGAAAAACATAAAATTCTTCCGACAATACTTTCCCGTTGTCAAATATATGACTTTAATAGAATAAGCATTTCCGACACAGTTGAACATCTCCAATATGTTGCTTCACAAGAAAGTATATCTACAGAAGCAGAAGCGTTAAATATTCTGGCACAAAAAGCTGATGGAGGAATGAGAGATGCTTTATCTATCTTTGACCAAGTTGTAAGTTTTACAGATGGTAATGTGACTTATGAAGCAGTTATCAATAATCTGAATATCTTAGATTATGAATATTATTTCAAACTCACAGATTCTATATTAGAGAATAATGTATCTGAAGTACTATTAATATTGAACGACATTCTAAATAAAGGTTTTGACGGGCATAATATTATAACCGGAATAGCCTCTCATTTCAGAGATCTATTAGTATGCAAAGATCCTCAGACAGCAGTATTATTTGAGGTAGGTGCATCTATAAGGGACAGATATATCTCTACTGCACAGAAATGTAATTATGAGTTCTTATATTCCGCTTTAGATATAACAAATGAATGTGACCTGCAATATAAGATTAGCAAAAATAAAAAATTATTAATTGAGTTAACTCTCATCCGTTTATGTCAACTTTCATCTAATCCTAATAGAATAGATGAAAAAAAAAAGTAGTAATTGACCCTATATTTTCGTCTGAAACAAAAATTTCAACAAAACCTGATACAACATCACATGTTGAATACTCATCTAAAGTTGCACCAACACTATCCAAACTACAACCAACTACACAGACGAATAATACAACAAAAAAGACATCAATTTCCGGGCTTGGTGTATCCATTACTAACCTCACCCATAAGAAACAAGATGAACAAATAATAGAAAGGAGACAAGACCAAGTTTTATCTGAAACATTTACCCCCATCCAATTATTAAGTGAATGGAAAGAGTTCGCTGAATCTTTAACAGAAGAGCATCATTTAAAAAACACGATGTTAAACTGTTTACCAGACCTACAAAATAGAGATTCATTCGAAGTTGTTGTAAACAATCCAGTGCAAGAACAACGTCTTTTAGATAATGCAACCTCTATACTGACTACATTAAGAGCAAATCTGAAAAACACTCATATCCAGATGAAGGTTAGAGTTACTATTGAGAATGAAAAGAAACTGGGATTCACATCTTTAGAAAAATATAATTTAATGGCAGAGCAAAATGAAACATTAAAGAAATTGAAAGATGAATTTGGATTGGAACTTATGTGAAAAATAAATTCAAAAAGAAGCTATATTTTTTTACAATTTTATTTGGAAGAACAGAAAAAAGCTATATCTTTGCACAGCATTTGAGAGAAAATGCTACTAAAAAAAACAAGGGCGTTTAGCTCAGCTGGTTCAGAGCATCTGCCTTACAAGCAGAGGGTCGGCGGTTCGAATCCGTCAACGCCCACTTGAAAATCAAGCGATTACGATAAAAAGTAGTCGCTTTTTCTTTTATATTAGTTGTATTTCATGGACTATCCACATGGTTTTTCGATGCTGAGTTAAACCGAGAGTTAAACCAGTTAAACCGATGAATGCAACAGTTAATGTAGTGTTATTCAAATCGAAAACTCTCGCAAATGGCGAACATCCTCTCATGATTCGTGTATGCAAAGACAACAAGAAGAAATACAAAAGTCTAGGTATCTCCATTCATCCCCAACATTGGGACTTTGAAAAGAACTCTCCTCGAAAGAATTGCCCCAACAAAGATTATATCAAAAAAATAGTAGCAGATAAACTTGCTGAATATTCAGAACAGATATTGGAATTAGCTTCCGTACAGAAAGACTATACTGTATCTACACTAATAGAATCAAAGCAGGAATATAAAACCGTATCTGTATACGAGTTCTTTCAAGAATTGATAACTGAAAACAGGAACGCTAATAAGATAGGGAACGCCAAAGTATATAAAGATACGTTGGCTACACTCCATACATTTAAAAATACGAATTGTTTAGATATTCCGTTTTCAGATATTGATACAGTATGGCTAATGCAATATGAAAAATGGATGATAAGCCGTAATTATACCGAAACAAGTATCAGCTTGCGATTTAGGACTATCAGAAGCGTTTTCAATAAGGCTATTGAACGAAAGCTTATCAAGAAAGACGTATACCCGTTCGATGATTTCAAGGTATCCAAGTTTAATACAAGAACTGATAAGCGGGCAATAACCAAAAACGATATTAAGAAAATAATGAATCTTGATTTATCCCACGAATCCAAGTATATGCAACTAAGCCAAGATGTATTTGTTTTCAGCTACCTACAAGGAGGCATTAATTTTACCGATATTGCCAATCTCAAATACGAGAATATTGTTGACGACAGACTGCATTATATTCGTCAAAAAACTAAGAAACGGTTTAATATTCAGATACAGGAAGAATCAATGAACATTCTGAATAAATATATCGTGTCTGACGCTTCTAAAGACGATTATATATTTCCGATTTTAGATAAAAAGCTACATAAAACCGCAATACAAAAACATAATCGGATTCATAAAGTTATCGGCTATATCAACCCTAATTTGAAGTTAATAGCACAGAAAGCAGGAATTGAACCTAATCTTACGACCTATGTGGCACGCCATACCTACGCAACTGTATTAAAACGCAGTGGAGTTAATACATCTATAATTTCGGAATCATTAGGGCATAGTTCGGAGAAGATAACTCAAATATATCTTGACAGCTTTGAAAACAGCCAAATAGATGAAGCAATGAAAAATTTGTTATGAAAAAAATAAGACTGTTTCTTAATTGGGACAGTCTTATTTCTTAATTTTGAATAAAGAAATTTTGGATATAATGAAGGCAATTAATAATTCTAATAGTGTTTTTCAAAATCTAAACAGGCTTAAAGCAATCACAGAGATTCATTTCTTAGAACTTGAAAAAGATGAAATAAAGAATCATAAGAAGATTGTGGAAATTTCCCATGTAGGTAAATTATTAATGAATCTAGATGAAACGTCTTACATTGAGAAAGTTTGTGAAGTTCCTGATTTTTTAATCAATTACAATGGAAATACATTAGGCATTGAACATCAAACCCTCACAGATAATACAGATAGGTCATATGAAGGCTTTTTTGAAAATATATTTCGTCATGCTGAATCTGAACTAAAGAAAAATAACTCTTTACCTAATTTTTTAGCCAATTGTTGGTTGTATCCAAAAATAGAATATAAATTGAACGAAAAGAATGCTTTTATTAAACTTGTAGTCGAAATAATAACCGAGTTCATAAAGTCAGGACATCTAATATACAATAATATAATTGAGGAAATTTCTTTACAACCTCATTCTGAAATTAATGTATGCCCTAATTTTGGGGCTTGGTGGCAAAAATATTTGACTAAAGATATATTACAAAATGCTATTAATGAGAAAGAGAAACGAATTGATGATTATAGAAAGTCGGTAAAACAGATATGGCTTTTAATTGTTATTGGTGGAACAAAAAGTAGTTCCTATCAAATAAGCACTCATGAGAATTATAATATAGCAACCACATTTGACAGAATATATTTACTTGAAGATGTATATAATAATTTGTATCAATTAAAATAATAAAAATCAATGTCTGACAGAAAATATTTCAATTTCCCTATTTCAACACTATTATACGATGAAATAAAACCAGTCCTTGAAGCATATTTCGGTTTACAAGAATCATTCATTAATGATGTATTTATAGAAAGCTTCAAAGAACTAAATGAATCTCTCCCACCCGAAAAGAAGTATTCTCCCAGAGATATGTTTAGGGGAATGTCTGAAATGAGAAAACAAGGCTATGATTTAAAATTCTTTGTATTTGATGCAGATAAACTATATGATTTAACTGTAAAATATGAACTTCATATTGCATTCTATCATTCACTAATCATTATGGTAAGTTATTATATCAGGTTCTTTTATGCACCTAATATAAATGAGATGGAAAATTATAACGCTTTGGAGCAACACGAATACACAAACCTCATTCGTCCTGATATGCTCAAATTATACAACTTTGTCAATGATTGGAGAAAGACACCCACAGATGAACCTATAATCATAGCTTGCGGAAGTAAGAAGCTTAAACTCGACAACAAATCAAATTGGATATTTACTGCTATTAATGATTATTTGAAAACCTATCTCAAAGTTGATAACGTAGAATCAGCAAAGGAAGAATTGGAAACATATAATCTGAAAGCAGGCAAAAAGATGAATAAATACCAAAGCATCTTTGCTTTTGGAATCGATAATCTGTATCAGGATATAAGCGGAAAAGAAGAAATCACCAATGAAGAATGCTGTTTTATCCGTGATTTCCTCAAATATTTAGGGCAACCCATATCACAAGATGAATTTGACGACCCTGACGATATCAAGAATATCCGTTCCCGATTAAAATATATGCGAAAAACCGAATTTGAACCTAATTGGTATTCTATTGATGATTCGCCTGTACAGGGTAGATATTGGTAACGAGAGGATTATTCTTCTCGTTTTTATTTGCACACAACTCATTTACAGCCACATAGCCTTATTCCTCCATTTTAACAATCAAATTTTTCCTACCAACCCTTTTTGATTACTGCACTTTTGCATCGCAATTAAGCGACAGAGGTTGCGATACAATCGGAAATATTGAAAGAAGGAAAGAAGGAAAAATATCACTTCGATTTTAACATTTAAATTTTTCCTGACAAAGATTTCCTGATTCTTCACCTTTGTATTGTAATCATAACGAAACAGATTGCAAGCGTTCTTTGAAATACTGATAACAAGCTTCAAACAAACAAATTCAACTTTAGGAAAAACAAGCATCGCATTTTAACAGTTGAATTTTTCCTGAAAAGATTTTTAAAGCGATGCACCTTTGCAATGTGGTTAGGACATAAGGCGCCAAGTCTGACACCGCAAATAATTAAACTAATAAAAAACAAATTAAAATTTACAACTATGTTACAGTTTGAAATTTCTAAGTCTTTTTCTGAGTCTTTCTCTATTACAAATCGCAACGAAGAATCTTGCGCTAAATTAGAAAATGCAATGCTAAAAGGCGCAAGTTTGGTAATCAAAGCTTTTACCAGTAAAGATGGATATCCAATATTTAAAATGGATGCAGTTTATCCCCTTAGAACAGATAACTTCTATATCCCTGCTTATACCGAAATTGCACAAGCAGTTATAAATTATCTCCTGCAAGGAAAAGCTTCTGAAATAAAATTCGATGAAGAAAGATTTGAAGCAAGTAAGACTGAACAGGACTTATCTTTAGAGTTATTTAAACTGATGGTAGAAAAAAGAGTTCGAGTTAATACTTTATCAGTTTTCAAAGGAGCAAAATACTTTAATGCTTTCATACAATTTAGAAAAGGGAGAATAGTTTTCAACTTCCTAATAAACGAAGAGCTAGAGAAATATCTAATGGAAAATAATCTTATCTGATAAGAACCGCCAAGTGAGAGGGAAGCCAAAAACTTCCCTCTTTTTATTTACCATTTAAAATAAAATAGATATGAACACAAAATCAATATCCATACAACAAGACCAATTCCTTACCGATATACTACCCAACGGAATGATAGAACCCAATACCATACTTAATAAACGACTCACGGGTTTGGGAGCGACCTTTTCAGAAATAGAAGCTAAAAGACATTCAATCATTATCGAACCTAATGTTCCTGTTATCAGAGGAAAGGAAAAACAGCATAAGAAAAAGGTATTCGGTGTATATGAAGGGATTTATGCGGATGATGTGCTGAAATATCTCGAAACTCACAGAGGGGATTATAAAATACTGACTACTCCCGAAAGCTTCCGAAAAGTCAAAGATGCAATTTGGGAATACGGTATGAATATCTATGAAGATTTCTTCCTGCTTTTCGATGAATGTCAGAAAATAGTTCAGGATGTATGTTACAGGCAGGATATAGCTTTACCCATTGATGATTTTTTTAGATTTAGAAACAAAGCATTCGTTTCAGCGACTCCTATACTTCCGAGCGACCCACGATTTAAGAATAATGGATTTAAAGTTATAAATATAGTTCCCGAATACGATTATATAAGGAATCTCCATCTGATAACAACTAATTGTATATTGGGAACACTTCGCAAAGTATTAGAGGTATTGGAAGATTTTAATAAAGAAAACAGCACATCAAAAGATGTTTGTATTTTTCTAAACTCTACCGATACCATAGAAGCAATCATTAAACAACTTGAGATAGAAAAAAAATCCGCCGTATTTTGTTCTGACAAAAGCGTAGCTAAACTTAATGAGCGTTCCTACAAAACCGCATACGAACATTGGGATGAAAAGAAGATGAAGAAATACAATTTCTTTACAAGCCGTTTCTATTCAGCTTTAGACATTGAGTTAGACAAAGATATAGACCTGATAATGATTACCGATTTGTATTACGCTCAACATTCCATGATAGACCCCAATACCGAAGCTCCGCAGATAATAGGCAGATTCAGAAAGAAAAACGGAGTATCTAGTGTTGTACATATTACGAATCTCAACAGTGATTTACCTGTACGCTCCCCGATAGAAATAAATTTATACCTGAAATGTTGTGAAGAAATCTACCACAAAATTCAAAATCTGTATGATACGACACCTGATTTTAATTATAAACAAGCCTATCTCGAAGCATTGAATGTTATTCCTTATAATAAGTTTCTCGACAGAAACGGTGATAAAAATCATTTCGCTATCGACAATTACATAGATGAAGAGACAATTAAGTCATTTTACAACCACAAATACCGATTAAAAGAAGCTTATGAGAATACAGGACGTTTCAGCCTGATATACGAAAATGCTTGGTTTCCACTCGGAGATAAGGAAAGGCTCAAAAGAGAACGGGATACTATTTCGCTTAGGGAAAAGAATATTGAAACCGTGCGACAAATGGAACTATTGACCGAAAATGGAGAATGCACTTCCGAAATTCTAAAACAATACAGGGATGAACTCTACAAATACAATCCTTTTATTGTAGAAGCATACGAAACTATCGGTAAGGAAGAAATCGAGCGGTTGAATTATTCCCGACCTAAAATCAAAGAAGCGATGATTATCAAGCAACAAGAGAATGGAATTACAAAACTCGGATTTCAGCAGATGATTGATAATAGTTTTCCCATCGGAAGCAGACATACTTGCGAATTCATAAAACAAGAACTAATACGGATTTATGACATTTGTGGTATCACTCCTCACAAAGCTATAACAGGAACACATATCAGCCAATTTTTCAAAGTCAAAGAATGCAAGATTAAAGGAAAAAGAAGCTATATGATAGTTTGCCGATTATAAGATTCCGAGAGGACATTTTTTCTGAAATAATACTTTTATAGTCCCCCAATGAAAAATGTCCTACTTGGGGAAATTTACTCATAATCAATGATTCTAAGTCATTTTAAAGGTATAGATATGGTTGATAAAGAATTTTCAGAAGAATTATTCGTATTTTTGAATAGAAACAAGCTTTTTCCATGTATAATAAAGAAATCATTCAGGACAAATTATCCAAAACATTAAGTGATAATGAATTTCAAGATTTATGCACTGATATAATTATTAATAAATATCGGAGAGAATTACTATCAATAGAAGCGACAGGTTCTCAAATAGGGAAAAATAACACCATAAAAGGAGTCCCAGATATTTATTTTTATACGGAAAATCAAAAATTTGTATTTATAGAAGCCACAACACAACAGACATCACTAAAGAATAAATTCATAAACGATATAAATGGATGCTTGGAGAAATGCAAAGAAAAAGATATATCTATTTCTAATATCTCATCCATTTATTTAATGTTTACCGCTAAGATAAATTCAAATATTGAAGCAGCAGTTAGAGCTGAATTTCAAGACCATAAATTCGATGTCAAATTTATAGGGATTGATTTTATCATAGATGATTTAATGAGGTATCCGTTCTTACTAGAAGAATACTTGGATATATCAATAAATATAGGATATGTTTTACCTATTAATTATTTTACCCGAATTTATAATAAAAGAAGGAATAGTTTAGGAACACCTATCGACAATCCCTTCTTTAATAGAGAAAAAGAACTAAAAGATATTCAGGAAATAATAACCCAAAGGGATATTCTTATAATAAAAGGAGATGCAGGAGTCGGGAAGACAAAGTTAGCGGTTGAAGCTATTGCTCGTTTTTGCAAAGACACCCCAACTTATACAATGTATGCTATCGGAAAAAATCAATCTGCTGATATAACAAAAGATTTATACAATAGAATCCTTAAAGAAAAGAATATCGTACTATTAATTGATGATGCAAACCAGAAAGGTACTACTATTGAGAATATTTTAGATTTAATATATAAAAATACAGAAGTCAATATAAAACTTGTATTAACTGTCAGACAATATGCTTTTCAGTCTATTTATGATTCTTTAAAAAAGGTAGAAATTTCATTTTCGATATATCAGGTAGATAAGTTTACGAAAGAGGAACTTTTAAAAATTATATCAAGTGACCCTTTTTCGATTAAAGATAAAAATACTCAAAACAGGATATTAGATATTGCATTAGGAAATCCACGTTTAGCTGTGATGGGTGCTATTGCTGTTAAAGAAAACCCAGATATAGATATTTTTACAGACGCACTAACCTTGTATGACCAATACTTTGATAAAACAATAGTAGAACTTAAAAGGACAATTAAAGAAAAGAAGTTCGTTCAGGTTCTTGGTCTTATATCTACTTTTAATACTATAAAATTAAACCCTATTGATATTGATACTCAAAAGATATGTGAGGTTTTTGAAGTCAATTTTAAAGAATTAAAAGAAATAATTGAAGAATTAGAGGAAAAAGAACTTTTAGAGATTCATCCTCAATTTAATAGAGCTAAAATAAATGAACAAATAACCTATACATACTTTTTTTATAAACTCTTTATTAATAAGAAAATATTGTCTTTGGAAACATTATTAAATGAATTTTATAAATCCAGTAATCATCACATAAATTATTTAATCAATTCTGTAACGGATTCTTTCGGAGAACAGCCGTTTATAAAAGAAACGTTGAAAAAATACTATCAAAGAATTAAATCCATTGACAAAGAAGTTGCACATAGTCTTTTTTCAAGCTATTGGGGTACTTATCTTACTGATGAGTTTTTCAATGAAGTCTTTCAAGAGATAGCAGATAAGAAGCCTGTTGAAAGAAGTACTTTATTTATTTTCAATAAAAATTATCGAGATTTTGGTTTTTACAATTTTAAAAACTGGGGAATACTTCTTCAATTTTTGTCTGAAAAAGATAATATTAAAGATGATGTGTTTAAAACAGGACTTCTTCTAATGCTTGAATATATTAGGAGAGTTCCGGAACTGTATGATAGTTTTGTTAATCGTATTAAAACTTATAGAATTAGTACACACAAAGAAGTTGAAATATTCTTTCTTCACTTAATTAACAATAGAAATGATTTGCTTTGCAAAAGCTTATTTTATGAATTTGCCAGTTGGTTTTTAGGTAGCTTCGGAAGGGGTGAATCGAAAAAATATAGAGAAAAGACATGGACTACTCTTTTTGAATACTATCAAATAGAAAAAGATATAGTAGAAAAAATTATTATAGATTACTTACAAATACCGAATAGTTATTATGTTGAAGTCTTGAATGATGATTTAGATATACTAATTCCATTTATAGAAAAGAATTATCCAGCATCTAATTTTCGTATTACATATTGGTTAAATGAATATTTTAATCGTCTTGAATCATATACAGGAATTAATAAAGAAAAATATTCTCATTTGATTGATAAATATATTACGGATGAATACAAATTATATAATTTCTTAGATTGGGATATTCTAAATAAAAATGATAAATCTAAATATAGAGATGAATTAGACTATGAAGCTTATGATAAAGCTAAAACACAAGAGATATTAAAGAAAATATTCATTGATAAAGAAGAAGATTTTACAATTATATTAGAAGCTATCAAAAATAGTTTTCTAATTCGTAGTGATTATTCAGAATTAATTAGGTCAGTAGCAGTTCTGCTTAATAAAGTTCTTGAAAAGAATCTTATACTTGGTGTTAAACTGGTTCAAAAGACAATCAAAGATTTTCCTAAACTAAGCCGTATTATTTATCTGCCTATTAATTGGATGAAAACAAAAAATGATATCCAAATAATTGAAAAATATATTGAAGATTTAGAGGGAAATTTGAAAATAGAGGCTATGCTATATTTCCTCAGTTCTATTCCCGACGAGTTTCTTTCTGGAAAATACGTTACAAAGTTTATTGACTTACATAAATCCTTTAATTCGTCCTCTACAATATGGTTTAGTACTGTAGAACGATTTAGAAAATTTGAGCCTGATATTTTTAATATCATATTAAATATAATAATTGACCTTAACGACAAAGGAGATATCGAATTAATTGGATATGGAAGCGATATCGGAAAATATATAGAATACTATGATGTCAAGACACTGACCAATTACTATTTACAGCAAAAAAGATTCGATAATCACTTTGACAATTCCAATGAGCTTTTCGCAAAAATATTCTTCAAAGAAGAAAAGTTTTTAATTAAGTATGTTGAATTTCTTAATCGAGAAGAAAAGAATCATTTTGAATTATTTTCCTCAGAGCATTTAGCTTCAATTTGGAATCATCCTAATATTGAGAAACTTATTAAGAAGTTAATTTACATTTATAAAGATGATTTAGAAACAGATATAGCAATTATCCTAAATACAAAAGTTTATCGTCTAAATGAAAAATGGTTTTTACCTTTATTTTCTAATCTCAATGATATACAGAAAAAAAGGGCTTTAACTTTTCTATTATCCGTAATAGATAGAGAATTTGAATCAATAGATATTGTTAATCTAATATTAAGTATATCTAGACAAATGGGAAATGATATTTATAAAATTATTTTACATAGATTTTTAGATTATCATTCAGATTTAGAAACATTTAATAGTCTTGATTTATTTCCAAGGTCAGCAACAATAATCGGTTATGGAACATTTGGTGATATTTATGCTAATAGGTGGAAAAATATTGTTGACATTTTAGAGGAATATCCTAATAGATTTGAAGTTCTACCTTTATTGATTTATTCCAAAGATCAAATTCAAGTAAATATTAACCAAGCTGACGATGAAAGAGAGCGAGAATATAGAGCATATAGATAGTAGAAAAATTCTTTAAAAGCTTAATCCATAATAATTGGTTCAATATTAGATTTTACTTTTTCTTTTATTTTGACCCCTAAAACCTTTGCGAAATATTTCAAATCATAAAAGTGATTTGGAGATAGCACTTTACAATGAGAATTAAGACGTTCCAGTAAGAATTCATCTCTATATTTCACAACGATTTCCAACATAACTTTTTTATTAAAGTTAGGAACAAGAAGCCCATTTTCATTACAAAAATCACATATAATTTTATAATTTTCAGCATAGAATGATTCATATTTTGACAAATCTATATCTATGGGAAATGAATTATCAGAGATTATAAATCCGTTATCTAATTCTTTTACCAATCCTAAAGAAATACATTCTTTCAGATGTTTGCGGATTGTTTTTGGGTCTAAATGTAATTTCTTGGATATTTGTGATTTATTGGAACCTATAAAATTAGAATTATTTAAAGCAAGACATTTTAAAAGGATAAGGAAACCTCTAATCTTAGGACAAATATCTTTATCTATCAGATTTAATTTTACCCTAACCCAATTTTGAGTAGGTATATATAAATGATAAGTGTTCGTTCTAAAAATTCCTTTATTACCATCCCTTAAAGCTCTTTCTACCTTTAAAAGTGATAGTTCTGAGAATTTCTTTAGATGTTTTTGGATAGTGTCGGGTTTCTTAATTTCAGCAAGTTCGCAAAGGTTTATTTGTTTTATATGTGATTTCCCTGTATTAAAATCGGATTTGCTCAATAGAGAGAAGTAGGTATATGTTTCACTTGGGGTTAATTGTCCCGCTATATCACGGTTAATAACGCGATAGTTACTCATGTTTTTACATTTAAAAGAAAAAATAGTATAATCTGAAAGCTTGTATTATCCCGATATATGGAAATATCTTATCTTTTAAAAGGAATTATACGGATTATGAAGTACATTATATGATAAAGTCAATAATTTATATATCGTATCATTTGAGCAACCTAAAAGGTTGTGAAAATTATTATTAGTTAATAGTTTTGCGAAGCGATTGTTAATAATATAGTTACCCTACTTTTTCCCTATATCCATACCCCAAATATTCCCTATGCTGAAATGCCGATTTAATTAAGATTCTTTCGGAAAGATTGATAATTATAAAATTCTAAACCTAATACGCAATTTTATATTAATTCTCTCATTTTCTTGTCTATATACGAAGATACGACAATTTGGGTAGGGAAAAAATAGAAATCAGAGAAAGTTAAATTAGGAGTGAAAATTATAGTTCTAATCCCATAATTAATTATTCAGATAAGAAATAATTTAAACCAAATCATAATAGAAATGGATTATTGATTAATTTTAAGAATTAAACATCACTCTTTATTGTATAAAATATGAATTACAATTTTCCCACGAGAGAGCATGAAGCAATATCCTTTATAATACAGGAAACAAACAATTCTTTTCTTTTACTAGGAAAAGCTGGAACAGGAAAAAGTACATTTATAAAACATATTATAGAAGCTATTCCCAAGAAATTTGTAGTTGTTGCTCCTTCTGGAATCTCTGCTCTTAATATCGGAGGAGTTACAATTCATTCTTTTTTTCGCTTTCCAACGAGACCATTATTACCGAATGATAAGGAGATACGGTTATTTACAAAAAAGTCAAAGCAATGGAAAGCTATTGAGCAAATGGATACTTTAATTATTGATGAAATATCAATGGTTAGAGCAGATATTCTTGATGCAATAGATGTATCATTAAGAAAAAATATGGGAAACGACTTACCTTTTGGAGGGAAACAAATTATTATGGTTGGTGATATTTTTCAATTAGAACCAGTGGTCAAGAATGAAGACAAAGAGATTATTTATGATATTTGGAAATCTTCTTATTTCTTTGATGCACACGTTATAAGTCAAATAGAATTAGAAGCTATTGAATTAACAACCGTATATCGTCAGACAGATAATGAATACACTCAAATTCTAAATAATATCAGAATTAATAAATTAGATGAACGTGATTTAGTTAAACTTAATTTCAGAACTGTATTACCAAAATTTGACGCAACAGACTTTATGTTGACATTAACAACTACTATAGAAAATTCTCAACAAATCAATACAACTAAACTAAATAGACTTAAAACAAAATCCTATTTCTTTGAAGCGGAAATTATAGGGAAATTTGAAGAATCGAAATACCCCACAGATTACAACCTTGAATTAAAAAAAGGAGCACAAGTTATTTTTATAAGGAATGATTCAGAAAATAGATTATGGGTTAATGGTACTATTGGTGTTATTGAATCATTAAATAAGGATGAGATTATTGTTAAATTGGAATCAGGAGAATCATATCCAATTCATAAAGAAGAATGGATTAATAGAGAATATACTTATAATAAAAAAGAGAAAAAACTTGAACATAATTCTATCGGAACATTTATTCAATATCCGTTAAAATTAGCATGGGCTATTTCTATACATAAAAGTCAAGGATTAACTTTTGATAAAGCTTTAATTGATTTTGGTTCAGGCACTTTTGCAAGTGGACAAGCATATGTCGCTTTAAGTAGAGTCAAAAGCCTAAGTGGATTACATCTAAGAAGAAAGCTCAGACTATCGGATATAAAAATATCTAAAGAAATAATGTATTTTGATAAGAACATTAACAAAGGTGGAGTATTACACGATTTTCGAAATAGACATTCAAGATTTAGAAATGCAGATGAAGTGATTCAAGATAGAGAAGGTTTTGGAAGGTTAAATTTGTATATATTCCAAAATCCATTATTATTTTCTAAAATTAGTCAGTATATATTAAATATTAAGAACGAATTGGCTGGTATATTAGCGTTTAATGAAGTCGAAGATATAGAAAACAATACATATAATCGAGAAATCATAGTAAAGTTAGCACATATTGCAATGAGACTTACAAAAGAAGATGATATGGAGATGTTTTTAATAGTTCAAGCCTGTTGCAATATATTAAAAGAGATAGATTATTTTGAATTTAGTGGTTATGAGGGAACTTCACATTTTATGAGCTATATGGATACTATATTTCTTGAACAAAGAAAGAAGAGAGAAGAATTTGATAAATAATATTTGAGAATAAAACGTATCCGCTTTTCAAGAATCTTACTTGAGAGCTACTCCTGTTACCCTTTCCACGCCCCTGCCATATTCGTAGGGAAAATGAATTGTTTTAAGAGCGTTTAGGCACAGTCATTCGATACTTTATTCTTCTAGAATGAGAAGATACTTCAAAGTTGACTTTTAAGTTGCTTTATAACCAACGTTCAAAAGTGAAGAATCCGAAATGATTTACTTCTAATCTGCATACTAATTCAATTACATCTACCCAAACAAACCCCAATAAAAGAGCCATTGACTTATTACTTGTCTTTGGTTCTTTTTTCATTTAATAACCTCTAAATGTGATAAGAATATGGATGCGGAAGATTTGCAGGAAGCTAAAGTTTATGTTGGGACTTATAAGAAATACAATGAAGGTTCAATATTTGGCAAGTGGCTTGATTTAGCTGATTATACTGATAAAGACGAATTTTATGATGATTGCAGGGAATTACATGAAGATGAAGAAGACCCCGAATTTATGTTTCAGGATTGGGAATATATACCTGATGGATTAATTGGCGAATGTTGGATAAGTGAAACAGTCTTCGAACTGATACATAAAGCTAACGAGATTAATGATTTCGATGCTTTTCTCTCATTCCTTGATTTTACAGGATATAGTCTGGAAGATGAAGAACTGAATTATTTAGTTCAAAAATTCATAGATAGTTTTTACGGTAGGTTTATAAACGAAGAAACATTTGCATCATTATTAGTTGAAGATGGTAGTTTTGGTGATATTCCTGATAATCTGAAAAACTATATCGATTATGGAAGTATCGCAAGGGATTTATTCATTACCGATTACTATTACGATGATGAAACCAATGCTGTTTTTTGTCGCAACTATTGATTTAAAATATTTTGATTAGATATGCTTTTCCGCTAATTTTGTGATAATTCCAATAATTTGTATAAGCTGAGAAGTTTACTATTGGAACAACATATTGATTTTACGGAAAGCGTTACGATATTATCCTCACTTAGAAAATCGCCAAGTTTTTTAACACCACGAGGATGATAGTAATAAGCTTTCCACGTCATTTGTGCATATATACCATAGAAAGGTATTATATTCCATAATTGGCGTGGGACTTGTTACTTATCTGTGGTGTGGGTGTTTGGCGATACCTCTAAGTGGATGAGTTGGCAAGTTCCCACGCTTTTTTTATTTATATAAATCCGCTATCCAATAGGGAATAGGACGGCACAAAAGATTAATTATTATGAAAAGATTAAAAATTCAATTAGCCTGTTTGGCTCTGTTTTCTGCATTATTAACTTCTAGTTGTCAAGAGAAAAGAACAGAAGGGCATAATACTAGATGGGATGGAGAAAAAACATATCAACTTGGGGATGATAAGCCATTTACAGGTGTCGTTGAAGAAAAAGATTCAGATGGACAAATTAAAAGAGAAACCACAGTCAAAAATGGAGAGGATATTTCTGTTACTGAATACTATAAAGATGGCTCAGTCAAATACCAAAAAGAGGGCAATGGAGATAAACAATATTATAGTCCTGATGGCAGAAAAATAACTTATGAGCAATATAGAGAGATACAAAGAAGAAATAAAAAGCCATGATTGAATTGATATTATTATATCGAGATTCTTTAGACAATTCGCCGATTTCAATAGGAGGATTTATCGGTGGTATTATATCATGCATAATTATATGCTACTTTCTTTTTAACAATGAAGACAAATAGAAATAAACAAATTATGAAAAAACTTATATCAATAATTTTAAGCGTATTAGTATTATATTCATGCAGTAGTGACGACCCATTAACCGATACAGGTGGAAATTCCAAACCTCAAAGGAGAATAACTAAGATTGAAAGGTCAAATATATACGGAAATAGGACTGAAACTTTCAGTTATGATAGTCAAGGAAGATGGATTGGGTATAAAAGAATATATTCAGATGGGGAAGTCCTCACAGAAACATTATCCTATTCGGGAAATACAATTATATATAGTGGAGATAATTTTAGTACAGTTACATTTGAATTAAAGAATAATGTTATCGTATCTAGAAGTAAGAAAAACAATAACGGCAGTACACCTTATTTATATTCAAATGGTTATTGGATGAAGATAGGGGAAGACTATGGCGATTTTGAATATACAAACGGTAATCTGACTAAAGTTATTGAAGGAGGGGCTATTTATAATATTACCTATACAGATTATCCTGATAAAATGGGATTTTGTCCTTACGAAGTGTCATACAATGATACAGCAATAGGGAATAATCCCGCAAATATTCTCTATCAATTCGGATATTTCGGAAAGAAATCTAAGAATCTGATTGAATCTGTTAGTTCTACATGGGGTGATAAAATGAATTACAGTTATAAATTTGATAATGAAGGTTATGTTACAGAAATAGTTGAAAAAGAGACTTATCAAGGCATAACTGAAACTACTACCTACAAAATCTTTTACGAATAATTTTATTTTCCAATAAGGGACAATTTTTCATTGCATATATAAAGTGTGATGAATTTTGTCCCTATAATTTAAAATTGAAATATGCTGATTACCCCAGATGATTTTTTATTGAATTGCTATCTGTCATTATTAGAATATGAATACAATCCACAAATTGAGAATAAAGATATTGTATTTACTTATAATGATTTACCAATAACAATTTCTAAAGCAGATAATAAACGAGGAGAATATATATTCGCTATCTATAACGTTACAGATGCTAAGAAAAAGAATAAGGCGATAGTTCAACGTTTCATTAACGAATCATATCAATGCGATTGTGTGAGTATGAGAATCGAAATAGACGAATCCGTTACTATCTATATTATAAGTCAATTATTTAGCGGATTGGACGATTTGAATATGCATATACGGCATTTCTGTGAGATTTTAGAAAGCAGATATATAGAATTTATGGAAAAGATAATATTGAGATATGGAGAATAACAAGATGAGAAGTCTAATATTATTGATACTCTTAGTATTATTTGTCGGATGCTCTGAAAATAAGAAAGAACAGAATACAAATACACAAGATGAAAATATACTGAAAACTGAAATCGAAAAAAAGATTGGTTTTGAATTTCCCGAATTTGATGCTATAAATATGAAATATGGCTCAATGGGTTTTAATGGAGATTATAGTAACACTATGGAATTAAAATTTAAGAAAGATATTGATTTAGAGCCATTCTACAATGAAATAAAAAGACGTGTGGAGAATCCGAAAGTGATAGATTACAAAAATATTGATAGTTGTACTACATTAATTGACGAATGGAGAATTGACACAACAGGAGAATATAGTTACTATTCTTTGAGTGATTGTGAAGATGGAGAGGATAGACATTTTGAAATTCGGCTTAATTCTAAAGATAGTACGGTTACAGTAAGTTATGGACGTTGGTGATAACCCGATTAATACATTTTAAAATGAAACAAATAATAATATTGATAACAATTACAATGCTTGTATCGTGTTCTAATACGCAGACACAACCAGAGAAAGAAAATATTTCTAACAATACTGATGATTCATTAATGAATACTGACTCTACAATCATACTCAATTTTAATAAAATATCCGATGAAAATTTTGTCACTATTAAATTCAATCAGCCAATAAACGGTTACAGAGTAGGTGTTATTTGGATGCCCGATATGCGTATATATGATAGATTTATGGGCAAAGCTATTATAGCATTTACAAATAATAAAAAAGAATCTATGTATATAGTGCATAATAATTTTTCATTACCCTATGATTGTTTTATTGATTCTCTACATTCTAAAGAAGAATTAGAACTTATGGTACAAGATATAACAGATGAGAAAATTAAGTCTTTTGCTAAAGGACAACTATATCATTTGGATTATAAATTATCCGATAAACCTCAAAATGATTCATTAGTTCATTTGGAAGAAAAAGCACCATTCTTTTTTGCTGATGTTAATTTTGACGGAAGAGATGAATTACTTTTGGGGAATTATGGGTTAGGGCAAAGAAGTGTTACTTCTTATGATGTATATTGGTTTTCGACTGAGGGAATCTCAATCTGCCAAATAGAGCCATTGCAATATTTGGATGTATTGTCTACCATTAACAAAAAGAATAAAATAATTACACTATACAGTTCAAGTGGAGCAGATAATTCAGAGTATAACATCTACCAAAAAAATAAAAACGGAATATTCGATTTGTCTTTCATAGAAACGCATAATAAAGAACGTTATTCTAAGCAAGATAGTACAGTTGATTCCCGTTGGCGTATTGAAACTTATAAAGTTGAAACAGAAATAAAAAAGACTTTAATAAAAACCGAATTTGAGTATATTTGACAGGCTTATTTATTGCATAAATAGCAGATTATTAGTATATTTATACTTTAAATAAATAATTAAAATTTAGTATTAATCAATCTCGATTTAGCTTACAAAGTTAAACCATCCGTTAAACCAAAAATGATATATATAACTAACCCCAAGAAATAAAGAGATAAATGCTTGATTTTCACAAAATAAGCAGAGTCTATTTTAGTCTAAATAACTTTAGTTGACTTGCTTACAAGCAGAGGGTCGGCGGTTCGAATCCGTCAACGCCCACTAATAATTATCAAGCGATTAGGATTTTTCTTAATCGCTTTTTCTTTGTTGTCTACCTAAATTTGCCAAAGATACAAAACTATGAAATAATATTATTGTCTTAGCCAAAAGAGTACGTACTCTTTCTAAGCAGAAGTCTGTTTCGAAAATAATTCTATCTAATTAAGCAAGCCTCACGATAACATTAGCTAATTTACAGAAATAGGATGAGCCCAGTGTAATACTGAGCCCATTATAGTAGACAAGTAGAAGTCTCACACTAAAAGAGAATTTTCCTTAAATGAGTTTCGTTTTAATATGTCTCTGTTAATCCATTAAGAGTAATTTCAACCACTGGATAATAGCCGGAAGCTATTACCTTAGCCTTTATCTTATCTTTATCTGCTGTTATGTCCAGTTCTCCGCTGCTAATTATCAAATTTAAAGAAGTGGAAGTCGAATAACTATAAGAAGCTGGTTGTAATAGTTGAAATCCAATATTGGTTTTATTCATATTCAAACTACCTTTACCTTCTTCTATTTTAAAATCATAGAGGTTGGGAGATTTGTCATATGCCTTAACCCCTTTTACTGATAATTCAGAATTACATACATTTTCGGTAGGATAAGAATAACCATGAGTAGGACTAAATAATTTAAGGTCATATGTCTTTATTCTCCAATCTTTATCTCCCATACTTTCTACACGAAAGTTTTGTTCTTTGATCATGGTTATAGTTTCTCCGTCCCACAACTTGATAGTAACTTTTATCGTCCATATTGCACCACTTTCGTTAAGTGATTTTTTATTATGAGTGAAAACCATTTCCTTATAATCATCTTTCAAAGTCCAGGTATCTTCGGTATTTGTAATTACATAATCCCGCAAGAAATAGTTCTTTATTCCCTCCTTTTCATCAATAGGGGCCTGTCCGTAATAATCGACTTTGGTCATCAAATCTAATAACGATACACATTGGGACAAGCGCCCCTCGACCTCATTAAAAGCAATTTTCCCTTGTAAAGTTCTGGGATAACTACTATCTCCACTTTCCACCTCACATGCCGAAAATAAAGCAACAAACAATAGAGGTAATATGTAAATCATTTTTTTCATGTTTTTTCTGTTTTATTTAATTATTAATTTGCATTTATTCAGGTATCAGAAACGATAACCTACACCTCCTACAAAGTTTCCGGTACGCCCTCCAAGGTTAGCTTCCCCGAAGACAAATATTTCTTTTCCGAATGAAAACCCTATCGGTGTAATCATGAATGCATTGTCAAATGTCGTATCACTGCACTTTGTAGTTTGTGTCCCCTTATTTGTATCCATCTTATAACGTATGATATCCCAGTAAAAACTCCAGCCTATACCCGAGTGGAGACGAAATTTTTCTTTAGAAAGCCATGAATACCTTATCACTGGAGTAAAAGCAAAATTGTGTCCTTTAAGATATCCTGTCTTTGTATCATCTACACGGTTATAGAAGTCGGTATTGTAACCACTGTAAGACAATGTACCGCCGAATGAGAACCTAAGATTCGACATATTATAGAAATAACTGCCATTGAATACTCCTGTGGTTTTCGTCGCTCCCTGGTAAGTTGATGCCTCCTGATAGTTATTGCCACTATACCATCCTCCATATAGATAACCATAGTAACTGTTGTAATAACCGTTATAATAGTAGAATCTATCATAATAAGAGTTGTCATTCACTGAACCATAAGATAACCTTAGTTCATGTTTTTTTTCTTTGAAAAACTCTTTTTTCTGTGCTGTTGCACCTGCAAAAAAGACACAAAGCAGTAGCGTGAATAGATAAAATCTCTTCATATCAAATAATTTAAGTAATTAAAAAATTAGATGTTTATTATTTAGTTTAAGCGCACGTCAATCTTTTCTTTTTATATATTCGAAAACCTTAATTTCATTGCATGCCCCGAGTATTCCCAATCCGTTATTGATATTGGAATGTACAACAACAGGATCTGTTACCTTATCGGACGAAGAAGACCTGCTGTGTTGTAATGATGAATAATATTTATATAAGTCTTCACTTATAGATTGTAGCCTGACAGACAGTATCCATTCTTCAATATCATAATAAGAGTTATCCATATACAAAAAGTTAATATCAACATAAAATATCAGTGTATATTCTTCATCTTGAAATATTACATCCCGAAACACCGAAAAATAATTGTATGCCGAAGATACCAGCCCTAATTCGGAATTTTCAAACTCTTCTGTGAAGCCACTGGTTAGTACAGGATCATTTGTGTAGTAAGCCCCAGACGAATTTGAATATACTTCTCCATCTATCCAGGAGTAATATTTCACATTTACCAACAAACGATAATAATCGTTTTTGTCTGGATTATCCTTCATTTTCAATTTGAACATCATATAATCTCGCGGAGTACCATATTGAATACGTTTTACTCGAACAGTATCGATAGAAATTACCTGAGGAGCAGCCGGCAATAAAGTTTCCGAATTTATTTCGTTTCCATTATGATCGACCTGTATAGTTATCTTATCACTTTTATGCAATCTGCCAACGAAAATATATGCACTATCGGACAAGCTATACTTGACATTACGTTTTTCTCCATTAACCAGAAAAGTAAAGTCAGCATTTTCTATTATTTCATACCCCCGCTTATTATCCCATATCGGAATTGTATCATTATATACAGGGCGGCTCTTGGTTATATAAAAATAACTCGTATCTCTATCCGTATACACCAATCCGTTTAATACAAGATGAGGATTTACGGGTATTTCGCCGATATCTACAACCCTCTGAAAATCACATGAGGGAAACAAAAAACATAAAAGAGAAATTATCATAAATGATTTTTTCATGTCTTATTTGAATTTATATGTAAACGATACGGAAGGGACTATCCCGAGTAAAGCATCTTCAAAGACAACTTTTTTACCGTTCCAGTGCGTCCCGACACGTGCTATATAAGAGTTAAATCTATTGTAAATATTATATACACTAAATGTCCATGTCTTTTTAGGTGAGTAATAATATTTCATTTCAATATCGAGATGATGCGTGTCTGACATTTTATAATTATTACGGCTGTTTATATTTGTTACAGGACTATCATACCAATACCAATATCCATTAGGATCATCAGGAGTCGGGAGTACTTGGTATTCCTCTAGGGGTAAAGTACTCTTGCTACCCGTAGCATACATCCACGAAGCCGAAAAATCAATTTTGCTGTTAAGCTTAAATATTCCGGTAACATTAAAGTTATGTCGGCTATCGTATTTAGCCCAAAAAGAGCGTCCTCTGTTTATAGTTTCGAAACGGCGTTGATTCCATGATAATGTATATCCCATCCATCCGGTAAGGCGGCCTTGTGTTTTTTGTGCGAATAGTTCTGCCCCATATATCCATCCTTTACCCGGTTCTACATATTCTTCCCACGATGTGGAAGCATCTTTCCATGCTATTCCGTCTTTATATTCGAGGATATTGTTCATCCGTTTGTAAAATCCTTCCGCCGAAAATTTGTATCCGTCTTTATTGTCAAAAAACGCACCTGCAGTAAATTGATGTGACGACATTGGTTTCAGATTCTCTGTAATCGGCACCCAAAGATCGGTAGGCTGACTGATCGTATTCGATGACAAAAGATTTACATACTGGTTCATTTTTGTATACGAAACCTTGACTGCTGTTTTGGAATCCAAATGATACCCAAATGATAAGCGGGGTTGTAACGCAAGATAAGCTTTGTCCCGGGCATCGAACAAAGAAAAATGAACTCCAAGATTTGCTTTCAATTTTTTTGTGATCGAAAATTCATCTTCGGCATATATCGACATTTCATGTCCCTTGATATTGTCGTATAAATAGTAATTAAGTCTCCATTCTTCATTATTATCAGAAGCTTCTCTCATCTGATAGCCGTGCATCTCCGGACTGAAATCGTGAAGAACTAATCCTCCGCCAAAACGGATGTAATGATTGTTATTAGGTTGATACTCAAAATCAGTGCTGAATTGCAAATCTTTGATTCCTGATTTCTGAAAACGGGTATATGTTTGTTCCTGATTGTCGAATTTATCATTATTGCGTGAATTAAAGTCAAACTTATACTTATTATATGCCACGGTAGCATTCATAAATAACCGGTTGTTAAATACATAATTCCATCGCAGTGATATGATATCATTACCCCAACCATAATTTTGCTTGCTATCGCTCTGACTCTCTAATTCGCTTTCGTTATAATAGGCTTCTTTACTTCCACGATTCAACTTATCCCGCCCGCTATAATAACTTAAATAGAGGCGACTGCGATCCGAGAATTTATGGTTTATCTTAGCATTCATATCATAAATGTAGAATACAGGGACACTCGGGTCTTCGGACAAACGACGTATTATTCTCAAAACTCCGTCTATATAAGAACGCCGTGCAGAAAAACTGAAAGATGTTTTTCCTTTTACAATAGGTCCTTCAATGTTTACTCGAGCAGCAAGAATACCCGCTGTGATACTACCGTTGAACTTTTGCATATCACCATCCCTGAACCGGATATCGAGAATAGAAGATAAACGTCCGCTGTAACGGGCCGGAAAACTACCTTTATGTAATGATACCTTCTTTACCGCATCACCATTAAATACAGAAAATAAGCCCCATGCATGCCCTATGTTATAAACAGGAACTCCATCTATAAGAATCAGATTTTGGTCGAGACTTCCACCACGGACATACATCCCGGCCGAACCTTCCACTCCGGCTCTCACCCCCGGTATTGTCTGAAAAGATTTGACAACATCATTCTCACTGAATGCCGCAGGAATAGGGTTAATCTCTGACCCGACCAATTCGATCGAACCACTCGACGGAGAGAATGACCGGGTATCATATATGGTTACATCTTGCAAAATAGTGTTTGATCCCTGTAAACGAAAATTGATAATTGTATCTTTCTGTGCGAAGAAACTTTTCAGCAATGGGGTATAACCGATATAGGAAACTTGCAAATGGACAGAGTCAGGGGCAGTCTGGATAGAATAGTATCCATAGGAATTAGTAAAACTTCCGGCTCTCAATTTCGGATCGCTAACAGATGCTCCTATCAGTGTCTCCATCGAATTTCTGTCTGTCACATATCCCGATATGGTAATCTTATCTACTTTGCTAAGGACAATATGATCACCCATCATCTGCCAATTAATACCTGTCCCTTTGAAAATATATTTCAAGGTCTCTGCTAGTGATTTTCTAGTTACAGATATGTCCTTTCGTTGTTCCATATTCAGTTTTTCGTTGAATACAAATGTATATTCAGAGTTATTTTCTATTTCTTTCAGAATTTCCTTCAGTGTACCTCCTCTCATATTCAATGTAAAAGACGGTATCTGGGAATATCCTTCTAATGTAGATAAAATAATAGTGGAAAACAGAAAGATTATTTTAATCAATGTGTGCATCTAAGTTCTTATTTTCCGACTGTTATTTTATAAATATTATTCTGTTTGGTATATTTGAACTCGGCTGATTTACCCAAGATAGCCAACGCAGTATCGACAGGCAAAGTCGAATTAAAGCGCGCTGTTATATGTAGTTGCTTCAAGTTTTCGCTGTCAATATCAAAAGTCACATTGTGCTCACGAGACAAAGTGTTTAATATATCCGAAAGCGGAATGTTTTCAAATACCAACATATTATTTCGCCAAGCCTCTTCACCATCGGTATTTTCTAGCTGTAGGATTTTGAGTTCTTCCGATGTTTTACTAAAGACTGCCTGTTCACCGGGATTAAGTTTCTGAACAGTGTTTCCATGTAGACCAACAGATACAATACCTTCAAATAAGGTGGTCGTGATATGTTCCTGGTTTTCATATGCATCAATATTAAATTTAGTACCCAATACTTTTACTTCTACATTATCTGCTTTTACAATAAATGCCTTATTCGTTTTCTTAGCGACATCGAAATATGCTTCTCCCTGCAATGATACTTCTCTTGTTTCACCATTCATTTTCTCGGGATAAGTGATGCTTGACATACTATTGAGAATGATAAGCGAGCCATCCGGTAATGTCACTTCCTTTTTCTCTCCGTATGAGGTCGATACGTACAGAATTTCAGGTTGCTTCAAATAATTATAGGCGATGGTTGAGAACAATGCTATTATCAGTATAGCTGCGGCATAACCGATATATCTGATAAATGGTATATGCCTTATAGGTGTGTTTTGACCGATTTGTTTTTCGATGAGTTGATAAGTCGATTCCTCATTATATTTATCAGGAAGGATAAAAGATGAATCATCAGAAATGAAAAAACGAAAATCATTGCCTGATAGATCTTTATCGATACGCTCCTGTTCTTCTTTCGAAAGAGATAATCCTTCTAAATATTTCCGGCGGGCTTCCTGAGTTTTATTGTTATATTCCATGTATTGTCACTCTTTAATATCGCTTTCAATAATAAAGAGTACAAAAAATAAATTTACCCCTATCGGAAAATTAAAAAAATACGATAAAAAGATTTTCTTTCAGTTCTTCGTAAAGTAGTTTGATAGCCTTATTCATCTGATTATCTACTGTTTTAGAAGATACACCCAATATCTCGGCAACATCGGAATATTTTTTTCGTTCTTCTCGAACCAGGAGGAAAACTTCACGGCAACGAGGTGGTAGCTTTTCTAATGCTTTTTTATATTTATCCTGGAGTTCTTTATCCAAAATATCGAAATCCGTAATATCACCATGACTGTAATCTGTATCGGGAAGGTTTTCGATAAGTAATTCAGGTTTCTTTCTGTAGTTTTGCTCCACATAACGTGCTGCGGCATGTTTTAACGCGATAAAAAGATAAGCATCGGGGTTGGTGATAGTGTCCAATATTTTACGACTTTGCCACAATGCGACAAAAACATCCGCAACTACCTCTTGTGCATAGTCGGGATTATTATTCAAATAAAAGAGTGCCTGCCGAAACAGCTTTTGATAATAATGTCTATAAAGTAACCGAAATGAATCAGGACAATCTGTCTCTGCAATTTCCTTCAGATAGCTTAGTATATCCTTTTTCTCCTCCATGTAGAAAACAAAGATAGTAAGAAAGAAATTAATATAAATTTTTGCGTAATTGCTTTGAGAATATTCAAAAAAATTTACAATACAAATCCTAAACCATAATCTATAAACTCTCATCTTAGCAAAATCAGACAACTATTTACTAAGTACAAAATCTATTTTTGCATTTGAAACCTAGTTCCTCTCATATATAGTAAAGTAAATAATTATGCTAAAAGAACTGATCGACACTGACGCTAAATATATAAAGGAATTGCTTATCCCTGAAGGAAAGTTGACAATCGAAGACCTTGAAAGGTTAACAGGATACAGAAATGCCTACATCTTTCTTGTTCTGGGATGGTTAACAAAAGAAGGTTCGATAAGTTATAGAGAAGCAGAAAATACTTTGATTATTATATTAAATAATAAAAATATGTATTTTTGATAAAATAAACACTACCACAATGGAAGCGCAAATGTTATTAAGAGACTCTGAAATATTTCCGTCAAATGAAGTATTGAACGATGTACTAGGAAGTTCTGTTTACAGCGTATTGGAAACTTTTCTTGGAAAAATTATAGACGAAGAATACGGATTGACTTTCGAATGGAGATTTTATAACGATGGAAAGGCATGGTTTTGTAAGGTAGTAAATAAGAAGAAAACTATTTTATGGCTTTCTGTTTGGGATGGTTTCTTCAAAATAGGTTTTTATTTTACAGAGAAACATATCGAAGGCATTGCTGCATTAGATATCTCCGAAACCATTAAAGAAGAATTTGCCAAAGCCAAACCTGTTGGACGTTTAATTCCTCTGATAGTAGATGTAAAGGATAAAGAGCAGATTGATGATCTACTGACAATTGTTCGTTTCAAGAAAAGTCTGAAATAAATATAATCAAACCGCCTGTCAAAATAGAAGTTTCCTTTTTTGGCAAATGAAACATATTTATTTAATAAGCAATTCAAACAGATATTTCAAAATTATGTAGGTTCTAATCCAAAAAAAATTATACGCATCTCCCACTTTAAAAGTAACTATTTCTTGAAAACAAAACGTCTTAACTTTTCTTTTTGGCAACCGAAAGACCTTCCATTGGCATTGTCCTTATGGGGTGATCCAGCTGTTACACAATTTATCAGTACCAATGGGATGACCAATGAAATCGTTGAACAACGACTTCGTTTCGAAATGTCACACCGTGAGGATTATAATGTGCAATACTGGCCTGTTTTTCTTCTTGAAACCGGAGAATTCATAGGATGTTGCGGATTACATGCTTTTGACGAAAGCAATCCCGGATATCTGGAAGAAGGTATCTATGAATTGGGATTTCATCTAAAGGCAGCATACTGGGGTAAAGGATATGCGCGGGAAGCAGCTGAGGTAGTAATTGATTATGGCTTTAATACTCTTCAGCTAAAAGCTATCTTTGCCGGACATCATCCCGAGAACCATTCTTCTGCCAGATTATTAAACAAACTGGGATTTGAACTTAGCGGAAATGTTTATTATCCTCCGACCGGATTGATGCATCCTAGCTATTTATTGCTGAAACCAACTGAAAAGGGATAGGATAATTAATATCCAGAAAATAAAAAAATGAAACAGAAAATATATCAGGTTGATGCATTTACCAACGAACTTTTCAAAGGAAACCCTGCTGCAGTTTGTCCACTGAATGAGTGGCCGAATGATGAAATCATGCAGAAAATAGCAATGGAAAATAATCTTGCCGAAACTGCATTTTATGTAAAGAAGGAAGACCGGTATGAAATACGTTGGTTCACACCAAAAGTAGAAGTAGATCTTTGCGGGCACGCAACCCTTGCAACAGCTTTTGTTCTGTTCAATCCTGAAAATCATATAGAAGATATGATTCTTTTCTATTCCCAGAGAAGTGGAGAACTTATTGTAACAAGAAAAGGAGATTTGATAACATTAAATTTCCCCACAGACATATTTGACCGGATAGAGCTAACGAGTGAAAATACCGCAGGATTTGACTCTAAGCCAATAGAAGGATATAAAGGCAAGACAGACTATATATTTGTTTTTGAGAATGAAAAGCAGATTAGGGAAATGAAACCCGACTTAGAAAAAATCTCCAGACTGGAAGCGAGAGGAGTTATTGTAACTGCTAAAGGTGAAAAGGTGGACTTTGTTTCGCGTTTCTTTGACCCACAAACGAATGTTGACGAAGACCCTGTAACAGGTTCAGCCCACACTACTCTCACCCCCTATTGGTCAAAAATGCTGAACAAACAGGAATTAACGGCTATGCAGCTATCTGAACGTACAGGATATCTACGATGTAAGAACCTGGGAAAACGTATTGAGATTAGTGGTGAATGTAAACTATATATGGCAGGAGAAATATATTTTTGATATGCAGGAAGTAACTATCAGAAGAGCGGAAAAAGAAGATTGTCCCCGATTATTGGAACTAATAAAAGGATTGGCACTCTACGAAAAAGCACCGGATGAAGTAACCGTTTCGCTCCAACATTTTGAAGAGAGCGGATTTGGTAAAAACCCGGTATGGTGGGCATTCGTTGCCGAAATGGAAGGTATTGTTTACGGCTTTGCCTTGTATTATATCCGGTACAGCACATGGAAAGGACAACGTATGTATCTGGAAGATATCTACGTCGATCCCGAAATGAGAGGCAAGAATATAGGCGCTTTACTATTCGATAGGCTTATCGAAGAAGGTAAGGAAAAGAAATTTCATGGCATGGTCTGGCAGGTATTAGACTGGAATGAATCGGCTATAAATTTTTACCGGAAATACAATGCTTCTTTTGACAACGAATGGATCAATTGCTCCATTGATTTCTAGAGTTAATTAAACCTACATAAATAATGCAAAAATTCAGATATAAAAAGATAAATGCTTTCTCCGCAGGAAAGTCCCACGGAAATCCTGCGGCTTGCCTTTATTTAGAAGAAGATCAACAACTATCCGAATCGGAAATGCTATCTATAGCCAAAGAATATAAAGGTTTTGTGTCCGAGGTAATATATTGTACCCCAATAACTGAGAATACATTCCGCTTGAAATACTATTCGTCCGAATGTGAAGTGGAATTCTGCGGGCATGGTACAATTGCCTGCATCTATGAATTAATCAAAAGCAACGATAAATTAAGCTCATTGCCGGAAATATCCATTGTTACCAACAAGGGGGAACTGACAGTTTATAATGAACTGGAAAAGCTCAATGCCGCATTTATTACTGCTCCCGATCCGATATTCCTACCTGTTACAGTTGCACAAAACGATGTTGAATTACATTTAGGCATATCTACCGGGATGGTCGATAATAAACAACCAATCGAATTAATAGATGCCGGGTTGAGAACACTTATTGTACCTATTAACAGTGCAGAGAATGTAATTGGAATAACGCCGAACGAGGCAAACCTTAAAGAATTCTGCCTAACTAATGACATTGATATTATTCTTATATTTACTACAGAAGCAGTGAATAAGGAAAATATAGCAAGGACAAGGGTATTCGCTCCTAAATTTGGTTATTTGGAAGATCCTGCTACCGGTTCGGGAAACTCTGCTTTTGGATATTACATGTTGAAACACAAGCTATGGAATGGAGAAGCCATTTCCATAGAGCAAAATGCAGAACCGGAAGATTATAACATTGTCAGGTTAAAGACCAAGGATAATAAAGTTCTGTTTGGAGGCGGCGGAATAACAAAGATTGAAGGAACTTATTTTATGTAATAAAAATTATTAAGAATAAATACACAAATAAATCATGGAAGAACAAATTTGCCAGAGCTGCGGAATGAATATGAAATCCGCAGAAGACTCCGGAACAAATGCCAACGGAACTAGAAATACAGAATACTGTCTTTATTGCTATCAGGATGGAGCTTTTACCCGTGATGTGACAATGGAAGAAATGATGGAAACCAACCTTCAATACATTGACCATTGGAATAAAGAAACAGGTAATAATTTTACGGTAGAGGAAGCCCGTCCAATTCTCCGTCAGTTCTTGTCAACACTAAAACGCTGGAAGAAAGAATAAAAATAAAAACGCTAACATATACATGAATATTATAAATAAAAAACCTGCATTGTTCGAAACTACAGATAGTAATATATGGACTGATCCATATATTCAGCAGCAGATGTTGAAAGCACATTTAGATCCTGCTTCCGACGGAGCCAGCCGCAAACAGGAATCGATACAAAAGATTACGGATTTTATCCTTAGTCATTCCAAGCCGAAAAGCCGTTTACTCGATTTAGGATGCGGACCAGGTTTATATACATCCCTTTTCAAAGACAAAGGATATGAAGTGACAGGGATTGATTTTAATAAGGCTTCAATCGAATATGCCACCGGTAACAGGAAAGACATTCGTTATATTTATGGTGATTATATCAACAATTATCCCGATGGAAAGTATGATACGGTAATCATTATTTATTGCGATCTCGGAACTCATTCCGATAGTAACAGGGATAAATTATTGAAAAACATCTATGATTCCCTGGATAATAACGGTGTTTTTATCTTCGATATCTTTACCGAAGAACTGGTTAAAGACAAGCACGAAGAGAAAAATTGGGATTATGCGCCAACAGGTGGTTTCTGGAGCAAAGACGAATATCTGTTGCTTAGCCAGACCTTCCATTATCCCGAAAACAAAGCATTCGCTTATCAATATAACCTCTTGGCAAGTGAAGAGTCGAAACACTTTATTGTCTGGGACAGGTATTATTCGAAGACAGAGATTACAGAGGTTCTGCAAAATGCAGGTTTCCGAAAAGTGAGTATTCATGAGAATATATTGGGTAGCAACAATTTTACGTCGGGCAGTGAAATGTTCGTTATAGCAGAGAAATAAAAGAAAATATGATAAGAAAATATATAGAGTCAGATATAAAAACGATACATGAGATTATAAATGATGCTTCAATAGCTTACAAAGGACATATTCCGCCAGACCGCTGGAAAGAGCCCTACATGACAATGGATGAACTAAAGCATGAGATTAATGACGGAGTTGCTTTCTATTGTTTTGAAGATAACAAAGAGATACTTGGAGTGATGGGTGTCCAAGATGTGTTAGATGTTAAGCTGATACGTCATGCCTATGTGCGGACAAACAGACGGAAAGGAGGAATAGGTTCCCAGTTACTTCATTTTTTGACGAACAATCAGGATAAACCAATATTGATCGGTACTTGGAAAGATGCAGTATGGGCAATCGATTTCTACCTCAAAAACGGATTTTTGCAAGTTACAGAGGCTGAAAAAGATATATTATTAAAAAAATATTGGAATATTCCTGACAGACAAGTAGAAACTTCTGTTGTTCTTACAAACAAGAAAGCGAATTTTTAAAACAAGCATGAGAAAAATTATTCTATATATCGCCTCATCCCTCGATGGTTATATTGCCCGTAAAGACGGAAGTATAGACTGGCTCACCGATTATCCCATACTTGAAGATTTCGATTATGGTTATAGTGAATTTTACAATTCGATAGGCACTATTATCATGGGAGGAAATTCCTATCGGGATGCATTGAAAATGTCGGATGAGTGGCTATATCCCGAAAAGATAAGCTATGTCATAACCAACCGTCCGGAAGACGATCAGGAAAATATCCGCTTTATCTCCAGTAATGTAGTCGATTTTATTTCCGGCTTGAAACAGAGGGAAGGAAAAGACATCTGGTTATTCGGCGGAGGACAAATAATATCCTTATTGCTTAACAATAGTCTTGTCGATGAAATGATTATCACTTATATTCCCGTAATACTAGGCAATGGCATACCACTATTTTCCAACAATCTGAAAGAATCCGGATGGAATCTGATGAAAAGTGAAGCTTATGCTAATAGTACTTATCAGGTAATGTATGCAAAGAAGTAAAGAGAAAAAGAAGATATAGAAATTATTCTTTAATATCTGTTTTACGGCTCATCATTATATAATCCTTAAAAATACCATCTTTAATCCATCCTTGCTTTTCGTATAATTTTAAAGCTGGAAGATTATCACGATGCACACCTAAAGAAAGTTTTGTGATAGCATATTCAACAGACAATTTATATAATCTATTCATTAATTCACTTGCAATACCCTTTTTTCTATATAGTGAAGATACCGCAATCGTAATTTCCGGTAATTGCTCGTTAACAGAATGCCCTAATCCGGGCAAATTACGAATCCATGTGGCACCCACTGATTCGCCTGATTCTGTTTCTGCAATTATACCGAATTCTGTTTCTTCCGACCAACCTTTTATATATATTTCTGTTTCGGGAAATTCATGTAATTTATCTGGTTCAATAAAAACTCCCGAAGCAATACAAGATTCCAATAACATTGATGTCATAAATGGAATATCACTCACTTTTGCTTTTCGATAGGTTATTAGCATTTCAAAAATTTTCTTTTATTTCAAAAATAAAGATATAAACAATCTTCAGTATCTGGAATATATACTTCACTTCGTGCCCATTGCAATGGATTTTTTGCGCCTGCCCTGTCAAGACGATTAACTAAGTCATTCACTTGGGCTTTTTGTTCTTCGGTTAATTCTTTCATTATACTTATATTTTATTTATATTGTAGTTCGAATCATCATCGGTCATAATGATTCTGCTAATCAATCAACCTTTTTAATTACGTTTCTCGCTACCTCAATTTTATATTTCTTTCCCTTCATTTTCTCATCTTTGATATTTGCCAAAAGAGTTTTTACGGCAGATGCACGGACTGCAACAAAAGAGATAAAGTCTTTGACTTCTATCAAACCCAAATCGGATTTATCCAACTTCCCCTTCTGTAAAAAGGAACCGACAATATCACTCTTATTTAGTTTGTTTTTCTTACCTCCGCTTATATAAATGGTCTGGTATTCGGGGCGGTTTGGTAGTTTACCTGCTTTTATGTGTAATACATCAAGATTTTCAGGAATATAATCGGGAGCTTTATCTTCTTTGAATTGTATAACATAGGCTGTCCCCGAAGCGTGCATCCGGGCAGTACGTCCATTGCGGTGGATAAATTCACTTTCTTTAGCCGGAAGATGATAGTGTATAACGTGTTTCATCTCCGGGATATCCAGTCCTCTGGAAGCTAAATCGGTTGTAACCAGATAATTTAAACTGCCATTCCGAAACTGAATCAAAACCCTTTCCCTGTCATCCTGATCCATGCCTCCGTGATAATATCCGGTTTGTATTCCTTTCTTATTCAGGAAATCACTGATACGTTCCGTAACTTCCCTGTGATTACAGAAAATAAGTGCAGGCTCGGATTCGAGTGAACATAAGAGTTGAAACAAAGACTCTATTTTGTCTTTTTCGGGAGATAGCACCAGTTTGATAGAAAGAGCGTCATTGTTTTCCTCTTCTATATAATCAAGAATTACGGGTGATTTCATTTCCACAAATTCGGGAATTTCGACATCGGATGTTGCCGAGAGCAGGACTCTTTTTTGCAGGTTAGGCAATTGGCCGATGATGGTATTCATTTCCTCCTGAAAGCCCAGTTGGAGGGATTTGTCAAACTCGTCCAACACTAATATTCCGACAGAACCGGTGTCAAAGGATTTTCGTTCCAGATGGTCAGTCAGCCGTCCCGGTGTTCCGATGAGCAGGGCCGGAGGGTTGCTCAGATTCTTTAGTTCGGTATCGATGGAGTGTCCGCCATAACATACATTTACTTTGTATTTCGTTCCCATCTTCTTCCATACTTGCTCTATCTGAAGAGCCAGTTCGCGCGATGGAACTACGACCAAACATTGTACGGTTTTGACATCTTCTTTTAGCAGTTGCAGGACAGGAAGCAGATAAGCAAGGGTTTTTCCCGAACCTGTCGGGGATAACAATAGTATGTTTTGTTTATTGATAATTGTATTCTGAGCCGTAACCTGCATTTTATTGAGGTGGTCAATTTCCAGATTGGATAATATGTTTGTTTTTTGATCTTCCGTTTTCATAGAACAAAGGTAAGATATTATCTTATAGTCCTCTGCTCTGCCTCTTTTTCTTCTTCCTGCTTTTTTCCTCATTCACTTTCTGGCGGGCGAAACTTTCCGCTAAATAATCTGTTCTCCAAAAAAATTTAGCAAACTTAAATTATATTTAGGTTACGATGTTAATTTTTATGTAACAACATGTCTTTTTTTACCTTTGCATCGATACCAATTGTAAATCTATGAAAAAGACATTACTTGTCTTTAGTTTAATATTAATTTTTGCCTTAAATTGTATTTCGCAGGGGTTACAATTTCAAGGATATGGTATTCTTATGGAAAAACGTTCCTCATACTCTGTTTTTGAGGAAACAAAACCACAATTTGACAAACAGTTTGAAATCAACTTCGATTTTTCATTTCACAACACAAGATCGTTTGGATATATTTTTCTATTGAAGGACAAAATATCAAAGACTGAATATAATCTGATCTATGGTTACGAACAGGAAGGGAAAAGTTTCTTGAAGTTTAACCAGGAAGGAAAGGGAAACCTTGTTACCATAGAATTAAATAATGAAAAGCTGGAGCAACGCTCATGGATTCCCATTTCTTGCAAGTTCCTTTTAGACGAAAATATAATTCGAATAAAAGTTGAAGATAAAGAGTATACAATCAAGAGGGCGGAATTACCACCAACATTTATCCCCGAACTGGTTTTCGGAGTTAATAATAATTCAGTAGATGTACCCTCTTTTTCTATACGCAACCTGTCCGTCCAGGGAGATAAAAATAACTTTATCTTTCCCCTTAATGAGAACGAAGGAAACGATGTACACGATTCTAAAGGCAAAATAGTCGGGAAGGTTACCAATCCAGTGTGGTTAATCAACAATTCATACTATTGGCGACCACGTTTCGAGACTCAGTCTCAATCTGTGAGTGGTATCAACTACCATACTTCAACACAAGATATGCTCTTTTTTAATAGAGATTCGATTCTCACATACAATATGAGGATAAATCAATCTGCATCCGAAAAATATCGGAACAGGCTTCCTTTGAATATGCAACTGGGTACAAGTTTTATAGACAACGAAAACGATAAGCTGTATATCTATGAAGTTATCGATTATTCCAATCCGCAATGTACTTTTGTATCTATAAATTTGGATAATAACAAATGGGAAAATCTGAGTCGTAGCGAATTACCGATACAATTGCATCATCATGCCGGTTTTCATGATTCAGTAAACAATAGATATATTATTTTCGGAGGATTCGGGCATCAAAGATATAATGACCAACTATATACTTTTGACTTGATCACATACCAATGGGATACATTGCACTATACGGGAGATAAGATCATGCCCCGATTTTTTCAGGGAATGGCTTACGATAAAGGTTCTCTCTATATCTTTGGAGGATTGGGTAATGAGTCAGGCGATCAAACTATCGGAAGACACAATTTTTACGATTTATACAAAATTGATCTGGAAAAGAAAGAATGTTCCAAGTTGTGGGAGATAGATTGGAAAGAAAAGAATGTTATATCTGCCCGCAATATGATTATATTGAACGATACAAGTTTTTATGCATTGTGTTATCCGGAATATGAGCCCAATTCGTATGTCCAATTATATGAATTTTCAATCAGAGACGGTTCGTATCGTATATTAGGAGATTCGATTCATTTTCGATCCGATAAAATCGCAACGAATGTGAACCTCTATTATAATGATATCTTACAAGAATTCTATTGCTCTGTTCAAGAGTTTGAAGATGATGGGTCTTCTACAAGTAAGATATATTCGATATCCTATCCACCTATCACAAAAAAGGAATTGACCACATACTACAAGTCCGAATCATTTTTTCCTGTTTGGTATAAAATAGTAATACTGATTATTATATTAGTCCTTTGTGTTTACCTTCTCTTTCTTCTATTGAAGAAGCGTAAGAAATCGCTTCTATCAAAAATATCAGCACAAGAAATAAATTTTAATCAGACAAGACAGATCGAATCGTCCGAAACCAGGAAAAATGCAATCTATCTTTTCGGGAAGTTTACTGTTTACGACCGAGCAGGGAAAGATATAACCTATATGTTCAGTACACGTCTGAAAAATGCGTTTCTACTTATTCTACAACATAGCAGCGAAAACGGAATATCATCGCAATTGTTAAGCAAGTCTTTATGGCCGGATAAGGACGAATACAGCGTCAAAAACCTGCGTGGAGTTACTCTAAACCAATTACGGAAAATTATCTCTGAGCTGGACGATATAGAGTTAATTTACGAGAAAGGTAGTTTCAGATTAATAATCGGAGACAATTGTTATTACGATTATTCCCACTTTCTGAAACTCGTTCATTCTAGTAATGATACTTTCGAAAAAATAACAGAGATTAAGAATATTTTGTCGAGAGGACGTTTTCTTGATTTGGAAGAAGATGCTATATTAAGCTCTTTCAAAAAAGATGTAGATATAAAAACACATTCTATTCTTTCGGTATATATTGAAAACACATTCGATACTGAAAATTATTACCTCACAATTCTTTTATCAGAGATATTGCTCCTGACAGATACTCTCGATGAGAATGCTTTCTTGAAACAAATGTTGTCATATGTTAAGCTGAAACAATTGGATGAGGCAAAGAAAAACTATGCCTTATTTGTGAGTAATTACAAAAAGCAGATGAATAAAGATTACCCATTATCGTTCTCTTCTATATTGAAAAAACAATAGCCTATTCCTTTTCGAAAGACACTATTCTATTACAAAATACTGCGATTAATGATTTTCTGCGATTCATTAACCCTGTATTAACCCATCATTAATCTCACTTTATTTATCAGTCTGATATTTTTGTAAGCGAAGTACTAACCTATTATTACTTCATAATCAATATTGTCTAACCTAAAATAATTTTGAATCGTGGCAAATGCACCACAAAGTTAACCTTACAGTGAAAGTAAATTCGAGTATGTTAATTTTCCATTTTAAAACTTTTTAAATAATGAATTTAATACCACAAAAACAATCACATCAACTTGTCGTGAAAAGGTATGGTGGCTTTTACAGGACAAAAATGATGGCTATAGTACTGATGCTGGGTCTTCCTGCTGTTGGTATAATAGCTGAAAATGCGAATGAACCTAAGAATTTTGAGGTAAATATTACTCAACAAAACCAGATTAAAATATCGGGTGTAGTCAAAGATAAGAATAACGAACCACTGATTGGTGTTAGTGTGTCGTTAGTGGGTTCTGACACAGGAACGGTAACTGATCTCGATGGAAATTTCAACATCCAGATTGTAAATGACAATTCGAAACTCAAGTTTTCCTATCTGGGTTTCAATGAGCAAATTGTCACTGTTGGTAGTAGCCGCACGTTAAACATCGTAATGCAGGAGGACAACAAAGCTTTAGATGAGGTTGTTGTTGTAGGTTACGGCACTGTAAAGAAAACCTCTTTAACAGCAGCAGTCTCCACGCTAAAGGCATCTGAAATATCCCAGAAGCCTGTTACAAATCTATCGAATACTTTTGCCGGAAACATTGCCGGAGTCATAGCCCAGCAGTCGAGCGGTGAACCAGGTATGGATGGGTCTACACTCCGCATCAGAGGTTCATCTACGACAGGGAACGGAGACCCTTTATTGATTGTAGACGGTGTACCCCGTTCTTTTTCGAACCTTGACCCTAATTCTATCGAAAGTTTTACCGTACTGAAAGATGCGGCGGCGGTAGCTCCTTATGGTATGGGAGGGGCAAACGGTGTTGTCCTCGTTACTACTAAAAGGGGGAAACAGGGAGCTCCTACTCTTTCCTATAACGGATATGTAGGGATACAAAATCCAACGAGAATGCCCAAAATGGTCAATTCATACCAGTATGCTTTGTTGCAGAACGAAGCGGCGAGAAACAGCGGTTTGTCTAATATGCCATTTAGTGATTATCAGATCGAACAATATAAGAAAACTGTAGACGGGGCAGCAGATGCAGATCCCGACAGATACCCCAACAGTAGAGGATTGAGAGATGTATTAAGAAAAAACTCGCTGATTACGCAACATAATATCGAATTGACAGGAGGAAACGATTTTGTAAAATACTATACCAGCCTCGGATATATGTCGGCAGAAGGACAGTTCGACAATATATCGTCGAAAAGGTATAACGGACAGATAAGTGTCGATATTCAGGCAACAAAGACAACTAAAGTATCGGCTTCTGCTACCGGATATTTTACCAAATACAATTTTCCGGGGAAAGTCTGGTTCGGAGCATCTAACCCCAAAGAGATGTATACAGCTGCAAACGGGGGTATTCTATATCAGGGATTCAGAACTCCGCCAACATCGGCCATCTATTATTCCAATGGATTATGGGGTAGTTATATAGGTAAATCGCTTGTCGGATATATTTATAACAGTGGATATGCCAAAAGAGAAGAAAATCAGTTTTACACTACGTTTTCAGTAGACCAGGATATCCCTTGGGTAAAGGGATTGAAACTGAAAGGTCTGGTTAGTTACGACCCGCAAACAGCTAACCGCAAGATATGGCAAACGCCAATTCTATCCTATGCGCCCGATTTTTCAACAGATCCGGTTACATACAATGAAGTATACACCGAATTTTCGAAGCCTCAATTGAATGAAGAATATTCAGACCGGAAATCTCTTACTTTTCAGGGACATGTGAGTTATGGAAATAAATTCGGTTTACACGACATTTCTCTTTTGTTTGTAGCAGAAGCCCGAAAAGAACGTAATAAGAACCTATCGGCAGAAAGGAAAAATTTTCCGATAGACATTGACGAAATAGGTATGGGAGGCGTAGGCTCGGGAGATATAAGCAACGGTGGCAGTTCGTGGCGGTCGGCACAGGCCGGATTCGTTTTCAGAGGAACATACAACTATGCCAATAAATATCTATTAGAACTAGCCGGACGTTACGATGGCAGTTACTATTTTGCGCCGGGCAAGCGTTGGGGATTCTTCCCTTCGGCATCTTTAGCATGGAACTTATCGGAAGAAAAATTTATTTCCGACAATTACAGATGGATCGATATGATAAAGCTGCGTACTTCCTACGGTACATCAGGAAATTTGGCAGGACAGGACTTTCAATACTTGTCAGGATATGGAATATACGGAGGTGCTGCCTATTTTGACGGTTCCCCTACAGTCGGTATCTACGAAAGAGAACCACAGGCAAACCCTAATATCACATGGGAAAAAGCAAAAAAATTCAATATAGGTACAGACTTATCTTTCTGGAATGGCTTGTTTACCCTGCAATTCGATTATTTCTACGAAAGACGTTCCGATATGTTGTGGAGACCTCAGGTATTGGTTCCCGAAGAATATGGTACTTCCATGCCCGAGATCAATAGTGCCAAGATGAGTAATCATGGTATTGAATTCGAGGTAGGTTCAACTTATAAGGTCAATAAAGACCTCACTCTTCGATTCAACGGCAACTTTACATTTGCACAAAATAAACTGCTGGAGATATACGAAACATCTTCTACTTACGATAATCCTAATAGAAGACGTACAGGAAGATCTAACGGGACACAGTTCGGATATAAAGCACTCGGATATTTCACTCCCGATGACTTTACTCCCGATGGAAAACTGAAGCCGGGCATTGCCTCTATCCCCGATGCACCTGTACAACCGGGCGATTTAAAATATCAGGATATGAATGATGATGGTATAATCGACTCGAATGATGAGACTGTAATAGGTCGCCCCAACGGTTTACCCGAAATACTGTACGGATTTACCCCCTCCATTCATTACAAAGGATTCGATGCAAGCTTTTTATTCCAAGGTGCTGCACGGGTAAGCCTTCCGGTCGGAGGTAGTTTGGTACAACCGTTCGACCAACAAGGTTCGGCTTCCTTGCTAGCATACAAAGACCACTGGACGCCCGACAATACGAATGCTTTATATCCTCGTGTGTATAACAATCAGCCGGCATACAATACCACTTATTCGTCATGGTGGTGTCGCGATGCCTCTTACCTGCGATTAAAAAACATCGAGATTGGTTATACAGTACCAAGTCATATTTCTAAAAAATTCTCGATACAAAGGTTAAGAGCATACGTTTCGGGGCAAAACCTATGGACGTGGACTCCCAACATCAAGGAGACACTAGATCCGGAAGCTCAATCATCTAATGGACAATATTATTACCAACAGCAGGTATTCAGCTTTGGTGTAAACATCGGTTTCTAACAAAATAACTTTATCCATGAAAAAGAAATTTCATTATATAAAAATAGGATTACTGACACTATCAGTTTTATTATTGGCAGGTTGTAACGATTATCTGGATGTTTCTAACAAAAACTTCATTACAGACGATGCAGTCTGGAAATCTCCGGAAAGTGCAGATTTATTCCTTAACGACATCTATGAGCAATTGCCGAATATGAATGGCGAAACAGAACATCTCGATCAGTTCACTGATAACTCAGATGTCGGGGTGCTTTGGATGAGAGGTTATGCCAATATTGCGACAGCACAGCTGACACCGAATAACTATCCTGATGTGCCGGACAAAATGTGGTATTGGAGTAAAAGCTACGAACGTATTCGCAAATGTAATATATTCATTAAGAATGTATCTGGTTCGGAAATCCTTTCGGAAGATTATAAGAAGAGCAGAATAGCGGAAGCCCGTTTCCTCAGAGCTATGTTTTACCATTGGCTGTGGCTGGCTCATGGTGGAGTACCTATTATTGAAGAACCTCTTGATAACATATCGATGGGAGACGATATATATCGTCCACGAAATACAGCCCGCGAAACTTTCGAATTTATAGTCAAAGAATTGGGCGAAATTGCCGGTGACTTACCTGTTACAGCTAATAAAGCCGATCATGGAAGACCAACAAAAGGTGCTGCCCTTACTTTGAAAGGCTGGTGCGAATTGTATGAAGCAATCCATCAAATGACATGGAACGATGGAGAGTTGCCGCCAAGACTAATAAAGATATTATTGATTTGGGGGTATATGATCTGTTAGAAGATTTTACAGCATTATTTATGGAAGACAATAACAACAGCGTAGAATCTATTTTTGCAAGGCAATACGGACCCAAGAAAGGATCGAGTATAGAGGGAAAACAAGGTCCTGTTATGAATGGTGTCGGTGCGCAGGTTAGTTGGGGGAATTTTCAGCCGACACAAGAGCTTGTCGATGAATTCAGCATGGCTAACGGAAAACCAATAGATGATCCAAACTCGGGATATGATCCGCAAAACCCTTATGAGGGAAGAGAAAAGAGATTCTATCAGACTATTCTGTATGATGGTGCAAAATGGAGAGATTATACTATCACTACCCGTAAAGGTGGAAATAATGAGATAGACTTAGGCTATGCAGGAGATAAAACCCATACAGGCTATTATGCGCGTAAACGCCTGAACGAAAATAAAGATCCTAAAGACAATTTCAGCGACAATTCGTATCAGAATTATATGTTCTTCCGTTATGCAGAGGTGTTGCTCAATTTTGCCGAGGCGGAGAATGAAGTAAATGGCCCTACTCCGGAAGTCCTTACAGCTGTTAATAAGGTAAGGACGAGAGGAAATAATCTGCCTACTATTGAGGCCAGCTTTGGTTCGGTATCTAAAGATCGGATGCGGGAGATTATACGCAAAGAGCGCCGTGTAGAACTTGCTTTTGAGGATAAGCGCTGGTGGGATGTACTCCGCTGGAAAATTGCAGACAAATTACCCGATGGCTCTCCGGGCGTATTGAATCGTCCTGAAAAAGGAATGCTGATAACCGAAAATAGAGACGGAACCCTCAACTACGAAGTAGTGGAAGTACGCAACCGTATATTTCTGCCCAAAATGTATCTGATGCCTGTACTACAGAGCACTATCGACCAGAATCCGAGTATATCAGCTCAGAACGGAGGAGAGGATAACTGGACTAACGGGCAAAATCCCGGTTATTAATTAAAAAGGAGTAAACTTAATTAATTCAAGAAATACGATATGAATTCAAAGACTAAAATCATATTATCAGGCTTATTACTGTCCGTGTTTTGCTTCCTATCCGGATGTTCGGACGATGACAGCACCAATCAGGTCTATTTTCCTCAGGGGCAAAAAGCCCTGACGGGTGTATTTTCTATAACCGATGAACCTTATATACTAAAGTACACGGTCTCTCTGGCAGGTGCAGACTATGCAACCGTAGGACGCGTTGCGGAAAATGACATTATTGTTAATTTCGAGATTGATATGGCTTTGGTAGATCAATATAATAAAGAGTGCAATACAAATTATTTACCAATGCCCGATGGATCATATAATATTCCGTCGACTGCTGTTATAGTTAAAGGAAAATCGGTAAGCGATTCGGTCGCGATTACGATAGACGCCCAAGACAAATTCGAATCGTTTGTTCCCTATATGTTACCGATACGGATCACTCAAGTCAACGGGGGAAGTGCATATCCGTATCAGCAGATATTGTATGTAGGACTTTCGGGCGTTGCCGATGCCGAGAATATTCAGTTGTATGACCGCTCAGCCTGGCAGATTATAGATTTCTCTACCGAAGAACCGGCAGAAGGTGGTGGAAACGGTTTGGCAAAATGCATGATCGACGATGATCCGGATACTTACTGGCATTCGAAATGGGCAGGAGGAGAAGCCGAGCCTCCGCACCACATCTCAATCGATATGGGAGAAGAAAGAGTACTTCATGGTATAGCTCTGATGAATCGCTACTTCGAAGGAGACTGGGCTGAAAACGGGCACGGACAGCCCAAGAATATTACAGTTTCGATCAGTACCGATGGCAAAACGTGGACAGAAAACGGAAAGTTTACCAATCTACCTATCGGAGAAGGACAGCCTTTCAGAAAATTCTTTTTTAATCAATACAATAAAGCTCGGTATATGAAAATCATTGTAACAGAACCTTATATCGAGAAGAGTACAAGCATTGCAGAGATAGGAGCTTTTTAATAAAATACGTCTAATTGCAAACATTTATAATGAAAAAACTAAAAATTGTAATTGCTTCATCTTTGTTGTCGTTATTTATGCTAAATGCACAAGAAGCATCGAAACCTGTCGGACCGACACCTAATGCGAGACAGATCGACTGGTACAATCAGGAAATCATAGCCTTCTTTCATTTCGGAATAAATACTTTCGAAGAATTTGTCAACGAAGGGGATGGGCGTACAAGTACTGCGATCTTCAATCCTACGGCATTGGATTGTAAACAGTGGGCGCTTACCCTGAAAAATGCAGGAATACCGAACGGAATACTGACTGCAAAACATGCCGATGGATTTTGCTTGTGGCCTAGTGCATATACCGATTATTCGGTTAAGAATAGCTCATGGAAAAATGGAAAAGGTGACGTCGTAAAAGAATTCGCAGAAGCCTTTGAAAGTATGGGATTGAGAGCCAGTGTCTATCTGGGACCGCATGACCGTCACGAGCATTTATCTCCGATATACAATACTACCGATTATAGGGATTATTATGCATATCAGCTAACGGAGCTACTTTCCAACTATGGTCCTATGTGGGAAACATGGTGGGATGGTGCAGGAGCTGACGAACTTACAACTCCCATATATACTAAATGGGCGGAGATTGTCCGCACACTTCAGCCTCAATGCATAATCTTCGGGACTAAGAACTCGTACCGTTTTGCCGATGTACGTTGGAATGGTAACGAATCCGGAATTGCAGGAGACCCTTGTTGGTCGACGATTGATTCTACATCTATAAAAGATGAGTGGAAACATATCAAAGAATTGAATGAAGGGCAACTTAATGGCAATGCCTATATCCCTGCCGAGTCCGATGTATCTATCCGCCCTAGCTGGTTTTATCACAAAGAAGAAGATTCAATGGTGAAATCGGTCGAAGAATTGTGGGATATTTATTGCAAATCGGTGGGGCATAATAGCGTTTTATTGCTTAACTTGCCACCCGACAGACGAGGGCTTATTCATCCTACCGATTCCACGAATGTGGTGGGTTTGCGTAAAGTCATCGACGAAACATTCAAAACTAATCTGCTGGAAGGAGCAACCGTAACGGCTAAGAATCCTCGCGGAGATGCATTTAAGGCATCTAATATGATAGATAAGTCATCTGACACCTATTATGCAGGAAAGGATAACGCAACTACGGACGAAATCATATTTACCATGAACTCTTCCAACACATTTGATTGCCTGATGATTCAGGAAGTGATAGAACTGGGACATCGTACCACCGAATGGTCTGTTGACTATTCTCCGGATGGAAAAAAATGGACTACTATACCCGAAGCCAAAAACAAACAAAGCATCGGACATAAATGGATTCTCCGTTTTTCTCCTGTTACAGCGAAGTATGTAAGGTTGAGAATAACTAAAGGTAATGCTTGTCCTGCAATACATACATTCGGAGTATATAAGCAATCAAGTCTATTAAGTAATAAATAATAATGTCAGGTAGGCATAAAGGGTATATCAAGAGATATTTGAACACTAAATACACAGAAATGACAAGAATCATATTACATAGAAAACTTATATTTTTCTGTAAATTCAGTGTTATTTGTGTTCTGGTATTACCCTCTATTCTATCTGTAAAAGCACTCAATAATGAGAAAACTATCTTTTAGGATTACAATCCTTTTCGTATGTCTTTTTTCAAGTTTTAAGTTAATATCTCAGGAAATCAATCCTGATGTGCTGTACAAAATCGTTAGTCCGTTAGGGCTTGTCATTGATAACCGGCAAAGCCCTCAGAACAATGCTGACTTTTTTCTCGAAAACGACAAATCTGGAGACGAAGGGCAATTGTGGAAGATAACCCCTATTGCCAACGGTTATTATACCATATCGAATCCTTATTCGGAAAAAAGTATCGATAACGATGGCATTACAAACGGATCGGGTAATCCATTAACTCAATGGGATATCATTCACGAAAACCCCAACCAACACTGGAAATTCACGATAACAGGAACTGGAGCATATATAATTTCGCACCGTAATAGCCGTATGGAAATGGCATATCAGGGGAAAGAAATTCCGGGAGCCAAAATATTTCAGCGTCCCGGAGCATTCCAGACATGGAAACTCGTTGCTACGACAGTAAAAGCTCCTGTAAAGGAAATTAGACCGGCAAGCGAAAATCCGTGGGAAAATGAAACCATATTTGCCATTAACAAAGAACCCGGACGCGCTACTTTCTACACCTTTCCCTCTACGGAAAAGCTAAAAGCAGATGCAAGTTTCGGTAAACCATGGGAAATGCCGTCTTCGGAATGGTATATATCGTTAAACGGTATATGGAAATTCAACTGGGTGAAACAGCCATCGGAAAGACCTCTCAACTTCTATAAAGCAGATTACAATATATCTTCGTGGAAAGAGATACCTGTGCCCTCCAACTGGGAAATGCATGGATACGGCACGCCTATTTACACCAATATCACGTATCCTCACAAAAACGACCCTCCATTTATTGTACCTCAGAAAGGATTTACCAATGAAACGGAAGTTAATCCTGTAGGTTCGTACCGACGCGATTTTATTATTCCTGAAAACTGGACAGGTAATGAAATATTCCTGCATTTTGACGGTGCATATAGTTGCCTTAATATATGGGTAAACGGTCGGAAAGTGGGTTACAGCGAGGGAGCGAACAATGACGCTGAGTTTAACATCACCCAATATGTAAATACAGGAAATAATACGTTGGCTGTAGAAATATTCCGCTGGACAGATGCCAGCTATATCGAAGATCAGGATATGTTCCGCCTAAGTGGAATTCATCGCGATGTATACCTCTATTCCACTCCCAAAGTACATGTGCGTGATTTTGCACTTGATGCAGAGTTTACAGGAAATGATTTCAGCACCTCGAAGTTCAGACTAAAAGCTTTTGTGAAAAACCATGATAATAAATCATCGAAACAAGGAAAGCTGAACTTAACGTTACTTTCGCCGGATGGAAAGAAAGTAAGCTCCATTTCGAAATCAATCGATGCTATAAATAGCGGAACAGAGAAAGAATATCTTTTAGAAGCGACAGTCAATAAACCTCTGTTATGGTCTGCCGAAACTCCGCATTTATATACGGTTATCCTTTCATTGACAGACAGTAGTGGAAAAGAAACGGAAGCTATGTCTTCCAAATTCGGGTTCCGTAAAATTGAGATAAAGAATAAGCGTGTCTACATCAATAACGAGCCTGTCTTCTTTAAAGGAGTAAATCGTCATGATATACATCCCCAATTCGGAAAAGCCGTGCCCAATGAATCGATGATAGAAGATATCGTCCTGATGAAACAGCATAATATCAACACGATACGTACTAGCCACTATCCGAACAGCCCGAAGATGTATGCTATGTACGATTATTACGGATTGTATGTGATGGATGAGGCAGATCTCGAAAATCACGGAAACCATTCTATCAGCAACAACCCGACATGGATACCTGCTTTCAATGACCGTATCGAAAGGGTTATACAAAGAGATAAAAACCACCCTTCGGTTATTTTCTGGTCGTTAGGAAATGAGGGTGGTAACGGAGAAAATTTCACGGAAATGTACAAACTGGCAAAGAAACTCGACCCGACACGCCCTGTTCATTATGAAGGAAAAAATGAGATCGCAGATATGGATTCACATATGTATCCTTCAGTCGAACGCATGATGCAGTTCGACCAACAACCGTCTGATAAGCCTTACTTCTTATGCGAGTATGCTCATGCCATGGGAAATGCAGTAGGGAATCTTGCCGAATATTGGGATTATATCGAGAATCATTCGCAAAGGACTATCGGAGGATGTATCTGGGATTGGGTAGATCAAGGCATCAATATGTATGGAAAGCCTGTGAACCAATATTATTATGGTGGAGACTTTGGAGATAAGCCGAATGATGGAGATTTTGCATGTAACGGGTTGACAACTCCCGACCGCAGGGTTACGGCTAAACTACTTGAAACTAAAAAAGTATATCAGTATATCAAATTCAAGCCTGTAGACATTAAGAAGGGAAAAATTGAAATAGAAAACAGATACGATTTTCTGAATCTGAACCAATTCGATATCACTTGGGAAATACTGAAAGACGGAGAAAAAGTAGAATCGGGAGAAATGGCTTCACTCGATTTGCTTCCTAATCAGAAAAAAGTAGTTACAATACCGTTCAAACAAAAGCTAAGTGAGCAAAACGAATATTTCCTAAATATACACTTTTCGTTAAAGAAAAGTACACCTTGGGCAGAAGCGGGATATACCATAGCTTCCGAACAATTTGCGTTGACCGAAAAAATCAAACCTCAGGATATTGCCATTTCTACTCTGCCTGATATTATCTATGAGGCTCATGGTAACAATATACATGTTATAGGTGAAAATTTCAAAGTAATAATGAGTTCAGAAGGCAACTTCACAATGTCTTCATTAAAATACCATGGTAAAGAAATGATACATAATAATAATGGTCCTGCCTTCAATTGGTACAGAAGTGTAAGCAATGACAAGTATACTGACCAATCGTATCATCCGACAACATTTGCAAAAAAGCAATTTACATTCGAAATGGACAAAAGCCGTAAGTTTATCACGTTTACTATCATTCAAAATGTTACTATAGATCATCCTGAAAAACCGATTCAGATGGAATACCCGACCATATACACCATCTATTCGAATGGAGTAATAGATGTTACAGCCAATTTTGAAAAACCCGCAAATCAGTCTATTATCAGGCGTTTGGGACTTGAAATGATATTATCCGAAGGAATGGAATATGTAAGTTGGTACGGAAACGGTCCGCATGAAAACTATTCTGACAGAAAAGTGTCTGCTCATGTAGGATTATACAATTCGACTGTAACTGATATGGTAAGTGAGCATTATGTACGTGCGCAAAGTATGGGTAATCGAGAAGGTATCCGTTGGATGTCCATAGCAGACAAAGACAATAACGGTATGAAAATAACATCAAAAGATAAATTGAATTTCAGTGCATTGCATTTCTCTGATAAAGACCTATGGAATGCTCGTCACGATTTCAGTCTGGATAACATTCGTAAACCTCAGACGTATCTTAATCTCGACTGTATACAACAAGGATTGGGTAATGCTAGTTGTGGACCTCTTCCTTTGGAGAAATATATGATACCCGAGAATACTCCTCTGAGTTATTCATTTAGAATAGAGCCTTTAAAATAAATTCATAGAAAGCCGAAGAGTGGGACAGGGGAACATATTGCTCTTGTTCCACTTTTTTTATTTTAGAATAAGATAACAAGAAACATACATAATCATTATTCCTTTTTTCTGTCACTAATCTTAGATTAATAAAAAACAAGATAGAGAATAATAACGGCAATTTTCCTATATCCTTCGTGACATGAATATATTATAAAATTCTTCTCTGTAAGCATTTCCGATAGCTATCTCATATTTACCAATAAACACATCATTATTATCAAATGAATCTATTCTTTTTAAGTTTACAATATAGGATTTATTGATACGGAAAAATATTTTTGCAGGCAAGAGTTCATCTATTGTTCGTAAATAGATTTTAGTCATAATTTTCCTCTTTTCAGTATGGATAATCACATAGTTTTTTAACCCCTCAATGTACAGAATATCGCTGTAATAGACCTTAAAATAACGCCGCTCCGATTTTACAAATATGAAATCATTATCCGGTTCTATTTCTTCACTTTCTGCATTTTCTAAAAGGGATATATATAGTATAGCTTTATCAACTGCTTTTTGAAACCGTTCTGGCTCGATAGGTTTTACAAGATAATCTACTGCATCAACTTCATAACTGTCTGCTCCGTATTCAGAATATGCCGTCGTAAATATGATAAGAGTATTTTCCGGTATGGTACGTGCAAATTCCAATCCGCTGATTTCAGGCATCTCTATGTCAAGGAAAATCAGATCGACAAGATTATCTTTCAGATACGAGGTAGCTGACTCTGCAGAATCAAAAATCCCATTCAAACTTAGCTGAGGAATCTTATTTATTAAAGTTTCTAATCCTTCACGGGCAATCGGTTCGTCGTCTACTATTATACAACTTATATTTTTAGCCATAGATTTACAATATATTTATTTTCTGATTCTGTGATATCTAGTGTGTATGTATTCTCATACAATAATTCCAGTCTTCGTTTTATATTCTTCAGCCCCAATCCTCCAGACTTGTGTTTAACGGATACGGATGGTTTTGTATTTTCACAGGAAAAGAATAAACTATCCTGTATCTTAGTGAACGTAATGTTTATAATTGATTCTCCCTTCGCCATCAAACTATGTTTTACTGCATTTTCAACAAAAGGAATAAACAGTAGTGGGAATACTTTCTGACTATAAACCTCATCATCCGCTTTTATCGAATAAGAGAACCTGCTTCTGCGAGTGCTTTCCAACTCCAGATAATCATTAAAGAAAGAAATATCATCTTTCAGAAAGACTTTTTCATGAGAAGTTTCTGTTAGTTGGTAACGTAATAGATCTTCCAGTTTGGTTATCATAGCAAAGGCCTGCTGCGGATCTCTTTCGACCTTTATATTTACATTGTTTATTGTATTAAAAAGAAAATGAGGATTCACTTGGCTTTTGAGCTGTTGTAGTTCTGCTTCTTTTGTAGAAGCTTCTAATTCATTTACCTGCTGGCTATACTCCGCCCAGCCTCGGAAAAGAGCATAAACTGAGGTTGAAATAATTATCATCCCTATAGATAACAAATTTCCCATCAGATTTATCCAGAGTGATTCGGGAGCGTCACCTTCCGTAGTATCAAAAAATAAATATTGAGTGAATATAAGGAGAAACATGGTAAGAAGCACACAGCCTACAATCGATAGGATATAGCTTGCCAACTTGCCTCTCAGAAGAAATCGCGGCACTAATACTCTAAGATTAAAGCTAATAATGCCTGTTACAATAATAAAGTACGCTAACCATGTATAAAAAAAGGTATATTCGAAACGGTGTGTACTGATTGTATTAACAACCATCTGAAATGCCAGGATCAAGATAATGAACAAGAAAAAAAATAACCAAAAATATTTATATTTACTCTCATCCAGCCCTTTTGATATCTTATTATTTATCTTTTCAAATAAAGCCATCTTTATAATCTGTATTGAAAAACAGTTTTATATTGGTTTAAATATTTATCCGGTTTTGAACTTAAACTATACTCTTTGTTTTGTATTGGCTCCAATTGTTTCTGTATTAGCAGATGATTGTCTCTATCTTCTGGGATATCTGATATACTCCTATTATCTGTAATATTAAAAGTTAAGATGTCTCCGGTTATGCTAAACTCTATATTTATCCATATACAATCATTTCGACCTGCCAGTTTCTTTAAAGAATCTTCAACAAGTGAGATGAGTAGTAATGGAGGTATTAAGTAATTAATAGTCAATCGAGGATGAATAATTTTAAAATCAAACCTGTCATTACACACCTTCTCAAGGGTAAGGTAATCATTAAGATATTTAATTTCAGAATTCAATAGTACTCTTTCTCTGCTACAATCATATAATTGATACCTTAGAATACGGCTCAACTGCAATAGAATATGAGAGGTATATGAGGGTCTTATAAGGCAATATCCGGCAGCCCTATTGAGCTTATCAAAAAGAAAGTCCGGACTGATTCGGTTCTTCAGGTTGTTCAATTCGGAGTTGAATTGTTCGGCTTTGAGCTGTTCAACTTTTTTTATATTCAGCATCCAATATTTGTAGAATACGACAGATGAAATACTGGTGAGATAAAAAATAATTAGAAAATAGCTATACGATAAACCTATAATTGGGTCTCGTCCATCGGAGAAAAATGAAAAATTACCAAAAGGTATTTTATAGTATTTATGTATGCAATATTCTGCAAAAATATGTCCTATAGAAAGAAAGAGGGAAGTACCAGATAAGACCAAAAAGTATTGTACATATTTCTTATTCAGTAACAACTTTGGAATAGACCAATAAATGTTCAGGTAAGTGAATAACAGATAAACTAATGTAAAGAAAAACAGAATTGCATACAGATTCACAATACCAATCCTCCCTTTATAAACCCCAAAAGCATCATTGAGGATAACAATTCCCATGAAAAGGATGAGTATAATATGTCTAAACCATCTGAATCTAGGCTCAACCAGAAAGTTATATAAAGGGCTATGTATGTTTACATTCATCATATTTCTATACAGATATCAAAATTACATTAATTTGCTCAAAATCCGTATTTTAATCCAATTGATAAATAGGCAGATACTCCGAAGTGTGGGTACTTCTCATTATTTTCAAAAAGAGCTTTCAGGGTTTTGGATTGAAAGTAGGCTTCGCGTGAAAAAGAAATACCACAAGTGATTGGGATTGAAAATGATTTGCTGATTATTAATTCGGGACGAATTCCCAAATAGCCATATTGATTAATGAAATACATCGATTTGCCGTCTTTTTCCACAGCTGCCATTAAGCCCTTCATTTCTCCAACTAATGCTACCTTAAAGTTATCAGCAATAAGTGTACTTACTCCAAGTTCGAAAGAGTCATACATAGAGAATACCAACTCGTATTTTCCCTCTAATTTCCAATCTAAATAGAATGACGGAAAAATCATGGGGTAACCAAGGGCATTATTGACTGCTGCTCCTATTCCCCAATCGAAATTCGGTTTAGCATGCCTAATAAATAACACTCCACCCTGCCCTAGCAGATGTTTTCCTGATATTCTTTTCAGATCAGAGGTATATAATCCAACACCTAGAGTCGCAAGTATTGACCATTTGTCATTCAACGGTTGCAAATGCATAAGGCCTATTTGCGTGTTTAGTATTTCAGAGATATAATAATCTTTAGAAAGATTCTTTGTCCCTATTGCTGCGTAAGTTCCCCCCAATCCTATCGCCCAGGCAGTAGGTCTGTTATTTTCATTCATTTTGACTGAAACAGGAATCCTTATATTTGCATCTATCGTCTTCAAATCACCTTTTCCTCCAATCTCGCTTCCATCTTCATCCTTGAATTTCGAAGAAGTAAGATATTCGGATTTTATGGAAATCTGCGCTTGTATATTTATTAAAGGAATCAAGATTAATACCAGAACTATTGTTTTCATTGTTTTTTCTGCATATACTTTCTTAATATGATATATTTCTCAATTGCCTTCATAAATGGAAAGTAGTTTATCAAGCATATAGTTATTCATATTGTCATCAGGCCCTTCGTCAACAATACCATTCAAGCAGTATGTTATACACACTTTATCGGATGGATCATAAAGGAAGGTAGCCCTAAACATATCTATTGTTCCTGAATGCCCGAAGATTATGGCTTGTCCATTATGAATAGGACCACCGGCAATACCCATGCCCATATAATCAGCCCCTTTCAATGTGGTCATCAGGCTTAAACTGGTTTCGCTTATTACTTTATGACTAAACAATGCGTTGATAAATTTACATACATCAGAAGGTGTGGAGACAATAGCTCCTGCGCCTAAAAGCAGGGACGGATCTACCTCTTCCTTTAACACCCACCCTCCATCATGAAAATAAGAGAAAGCTTCATCCTCCTTAGGCTTAGGGCTTTCACTGAGATAAGTGTTGTCTAGCTGTAGAGGGATTGTTATTTTTTCTTTCAGAATATCCCCATAGCTTTTTGTATAAAGTTCTTCCAATATATAGCTAATCAGCAAATAATTAGTATTGGAGTAAACTATCTTTGAGCCAGGTTCGAAGTCCGGTTTATATCCTTCTATAATTTGTGTCATTTCTTCTTTGGTTCTTGCCAATATATATGAGTTAAAGAAAAGTGGGTCTTCCGTATAATTAGGAATACCGGATTCATGACTTAATAATTGTGACATTCTTATTTTCGGAGCATTAGCTATTGTCGGGAAGTAAGTTTCTAAAGTCTGATCTAAGGTTATTCTTTGCTCTTCTAAAGCTTTGAAGAATAATACTGCTGTAAATGTTTTAGAGATAGAACCAATACGATATTTAGTTTCGGAATTCGATTTTATTTTATTCTCGACATTCAAATATCCTGTGGATTTCGAAAAAATCGATTTGCCGTCTTTTGTTATTCTAATCGATCCTATTCCCTGATTGTTTGCTTCCAATGTACTAAAAAGGTCATCCATACGGTTTAGCCAAGTAGGAAGAATATTCTCCTTCTCTCCATTATCATCATCTGAGCAATTTGTAAATAATAAAATGATAGAAACAATAAAAATGCCAATAATAGAACTTGTATTCATTACGTAATATTTTTTATTAAGAATTACTATTGAAGATACTTTTATATACCCGATTCTTTTGAAACAAAAATATTGTAAGAAAAAAGTTGTTTTTTAGAAAAGGGACAAAAACATGTTGTTTAGGGACGAACTTGGCGCTTACGATATTAGCCCATGTTGAAGAATCAGAAAAAAGGAGTTCAGAAAACAAAAAAAGATCTAAGATAAAGACACATACAATTAATTTAAGTTTAGGATATAGATTCTGATTTTAATAAGTATTTAAATTATTAATATCAATTCTTGTATAAATCTGCGAATAATGGCATATATAGAAATCCAAAAGGTTGTTTTTTTATAGTTATCAATACAATTACTATTCTACCCAGAATCTATTTATCAATAAATAAAAAAGAAAAACAGTTATGTAGTTGAAGACAAATAGATACTTTTGAGAATAAAGAATAAAGTATATGACTAATCTAATCAACCTGCTAACTAGCCTGAATATAGACGAGATAAAAGCGATTGAATACGTTAGCCGCCTGAAATGCATGCAAATAAAGAAAGGCGAACACTTTCAGATGCAAGAAAATCCCGCCAAATATATGGGGTATGTAGATTCCGGGAAATTCAGGTACTACAAAATAGATAAGGAAGGCAATGAACGCACCCTTTGGTTTAACAAATCGTTCCCATTTATTGGAGATTACCATTCGTTCCTGAAGAAAACAAGTGCTGAACTCAACGTTCAGGCATTGGATAATTATGAGATTGTATTATTTAATTATGAACAGATGATGGAATTATTCAATATGAATATGGATACCCAAAGGTTCAGGGCTACACTTGCCGAACGTTCCATGTTTGGCTGGCGCAGTATTGCACTGGCTCTGCATTTCAATACCGCCGAAGAAAGATACATTGAATTATTAAACGATTATCCCGAGATAGAAAAAGAAATCCCTTTAAGGCATATCGCATCGACATTAGGCATTTCTCCTGAAACATTAAGCAGAATAAGAAAAAAGTTAGATGAAAACTCATAGGCTTGACCTAAGTCAAGAATTAATCCTTTCAGCCTCTTTACTTTTACCAAACAAAAATGTAAAGAATATGAAGAATCCATCCAAATTATCCATACATGGAATCAGGTACATCCTACGTATGTGTATGCAACTGTTGTTACAAATCGGGATTATACTGGTTGCGGCGGGAACCTTTGACATCGGCAGGCAACTCCTGATCTATTTCAGTATCCTCGCTGGAAGCTATGTCACCCAATTATGGATAATCTCCCGTCACAACCCCGAAGTGCTGAATGAAAGGGTTAAGAATATCAAATCCGGTACAAAATCATGGGATAAAATACTGTTGTCGCTGTATGTAATATTCACCTTTGTTGTTATGAATGTTTTCATAGGACTTGATATACGCCTCGAATGGCCACATATCAATTTCAACTACGTATATATCGGATTGGTCCTGTACGTTCTTTCAGCTATTATCAGTACGAAATCCTTATTGACGAATAAATACTTCGAATCATCTTCTCGTATCCAAACCGAAAGAGACCAAACGGTTATATCAACAGGAGTGTATGCCGTTGTCCGCCATCCGGGTTATAGCTCCATTCTCCTATGGGCATTGTCCATCCCTTTGCTGACAGGAGCGATTTATACATTTATTCCCTTGGCAATTATCATCATACAAATATGTATCCGTACTTATCTGGAAGACCGGATGTTGAAAAGGGAACTGGAGGGGTATCGGGAGTATTCGGGTAAGGTGAAATACCGCCTCATTCCCTATATTTGGTAGAGTCAACAATAATCAAAAAAGGAATCCAAACATTCATTTATATGAATTTAGTTGGATTCCCTCAAAGTCAAATTGTTAAATTAAAACATAATTTTATACACACCAAAAGATTGCTCTTTTGCGTTTATATTTAAGATATTTCCATTCAGTAAAGCAGTAGTTTTTTGAGGCATGATTGTTTCAGGTTCATTTAATGTATTTATAGTATTAAGATTGCTATTCTGCATCATGATACAATCACCTAGTGTAACAGACTGATTTTTCTTCAACCCTTTTATATCTACCTGAATATCTTTCGGATCAAGACTTGTGTTTACTATTTTAATGATATAACCATTCAAATCTTTATCAAATACAGCTGAAGCATACAGGTTATCTTGTCCTGTCAAAGCTTTTCCGTTCAATGCCAAACTTGCAACATTTGTTCCCTTATTCTGTGCGTAAATCTGCTGGACATAATAATTAGGCGTTTTCATCATACGCAAGTTGTCGAACCAGATCATATCAGGATTCCATTGCCACGCATCAATATGCGCAAATAAAGGAGCATAAGTACACATATGAACGATATCCGCATTGCGTTCTAACCCTGTCATAAAAGCAGCTTCATATAATGCAGATTTGAAGTTATTTTGCTTTCCGGTAGCATGATCATGACAAGCATATTCTCCGGCAAATACGGCAGGACCTTTACGATCATAATTATCGTAACGCCCTGCATTGTTCAAGAACCAATCGGGATCTTTGTAATAATGTTCGTCTACCAAATCGACTTTCAGGCGTTTCATTTCAGGCCATAAGTAATCAAACTCTTTACCGTCTGCCGAAGGTCCCGAACTTCCGATTATTTTTATCTTCGGATGTTTTTCACGAATAGCTTTTACGAATGGCTCGAGACGATCAGAATATTCTTTACCCCATTGCTCATTCCCTATTCCAATGAATTTTAGATTAAATGGAGCAGGATGTCCCATTTCAGCACGCACTTTACCCCATGTAGATGTCACTGATCCATTGGCAAATTCGATAAGGTCTAAAGCATCCTGAATATAATCTCCGAGTTCGCCTACAGGCATATGGCAATGCTCTCCATCGTTCTGGTACTGGCATGCAAGTCCGCAACTCAACACCGGTAATGGTTCTGCACCTATATCTTCCGACAAAAGAAAATATTCGTAAAACCCTAACCCATAACTCTGATAATAGTCAGGAAAGAAACGGTGTGCAAAGGTATAATGCCATCTATTCTCATTTACCGGACGGTTCTCAACTGCGCCAATACTTTTTTTCCAATCGTAGCGTGTATCCAAGTCTGTACCTTCCACGATACATCCTCCGGGAAAACGAAATACTCCCGGATGTATATCTGCTAATGCCTCTGCGAGATCTTTTCTCAAACCGTTTTCACGCCCTTTATAAGTATCGGTAGGAAACAGTGAAACATGCTCCAATGCCAATGTTCCTTTAGAAATAAGGAAAATACGCAGCCGTCCTTTCTCTTCTGTTTCTTTTGATTTGATTGTTAACTGATACTTTTTCCAATCGGTAGAGTTTACAACTAACTCTTCACGTCCGATAACATTGTTTTTCGAATTAATAAACTCTACGCGAATTTTCTGCTCTCCGGCAGATAAGTTTTTTGCCCAAACCGAAAACCGGTAACCCTCATCTTTCTTGAATCCCATACCACGAAAACCTTCATTCTCTATTCCGGTATGTTTATGAGCATGTCCCGGATCGGAAAGTATCAGGTAATTAGGATTCTGATCAAAAAGTGGGTTGTTATTACTTATTTCTACTTTGCCGAAAGTATACCATCCCATCAGGCTCTGAGGAAAATCGAAAGAACGATTTTTTACCAATTCAGCATAAAGTCCTCCGTCAGCAGCAAAGTTGATATCCTCAAAGAACAATCCATACATAGTAGGTTGTATCGGAGATCCTATTTTTTTTGTATCTAATGTCAGTTCGTAAGTTTGTTGCGACACAATTGACTGGTTCAAAACTGATGATAAGATCAGCAATCCCAGAATTTTGTATAATCTTTTCTTCATGGTTATATCTTATTTTATTAAAACTCTATTACAAAACCACCATTTGGTTGTATATCTACATGTAATTTACTATCAGTCAATGACACTGTCTTCTGTGAGAAGGTTCTGTTTGTTTCCCCATCCATAATCATCGAACCTTCTTTCTGAATATTAAGAGAAGATAGATCAAGATCCAATGATTTGGTTTCCTTCTCTGCATTAATACCAGCAAGATACCATTTATCCCCTGCCTTACGTGCCATGACTGCATATTTAGAAGGGAAACCATCTATCAGTTTTATATCCTCCCATACACGAGGTACGCTTTTCATATACTCAATCACATAATCAGGCTGTTTCGCCATACTCTCTGGCGTTTCTACATAATGTTGTATGCCCGATTGAAATAATACCGTCAATGCAATCTCAAAACCATTCGACGTACGTCGCTCAATGCCAGGTATCTCACCAAAACAAACAGGGGTAAAATCCATAGGTCCTACTACATTACGGCTGAATATGGCTGTCGCACAATGTTCAGCAGCCAAGTCTGCAGTCTCTTGCGAAAAGGTTATGAACTCAAAACCTTTGATAGCCTCCAATGTCATTAGATTTGGATAGGTACGACTCCATCCACGCGGAACTGTTGTCCCATGAAAATTCAGCAACAATTTATAATCGGCTGCGTCCTGCATCATATCATAATAATACTGAATAGCGGAAGGCCCATCACCCGGCCAAAAGTCCACTTTCACACCTTTTACACCCATGTTTGCAATCCTTTCAAATTCTTTACGGCGTGCATTTTTCTCTAATAAAGCACTTTTAGGAGTATAGTGAGTTTCATTCCAATCGCCCGAAGAATTATACCAAAGGATAATACCTACATTTCTAGATTTTGCATAATCAATAAGTTCCTGCATCCGTTCATACCCTATACGTTTATCCCATTCTACATCAATAAGCACATATTCCCAAGTCATATCCGATGCATAATCAATATATCGTTTTTGGCGGTCATAGTTTACCGAATTGTCTTTTTCAATACCCCAACTCCATGCAGCAAGTCCGGGTTTTACAAAATCAATATTCTCTATCCGGCTAGGCTCTGTGAGATCCGTAACCATTGTACTCTCTACAATATCCCTTAATTCTCCAATTATTATCACACGCCAAGGAGATTCTAATGGTAGTTTCGAAACAGGTGTTACCGGATCGGTTGGCTTCATAGTCTCTCCTCTCTGAGGAAACTCTATGAAATATTCTCCATCAGGACTATTCTGTGCTAAACGGGTTCCACAATAGGGAGGCTCGAGACCTGCTTCAGTAAGTAATACCCACAATTCACCCGATTTGAATAAAGCAGGAAAACTCCATCCAGCTTTCTTGGGCGCCTGCGTTCCTACCGGAATATCTATTATATAATTATCCTCATAGCTCGGACAGGTTTTTGCCCAACAATTTTTCACATCATCATGCGGATGAAGCCATGCCCTCGCTGTTGAAAGAAGCTTGAAAGAAGTGATTTCCTTTTCAATTATTTTTTCTTCGGTTGAGTTTTCTTTGAAAATATACTTAAATGCAACTCCTATATCTGAAATATGGAACCTGATTACCAGATTGTTTCCTTGAGGATTTTTAACCTGAATATCCCACTCATTAGCTTTAAATGTATTATTCAGTTTCTTTTCGGCAGGAGTAACATAGTTTTGACTTACTACTCGCTTATCACCTATACTTACAATTTCAAGGGCTGAAAAATCCATATCATTCCTCACTAAACCTAAAGCAGAGGGTTTAAGTATCAACTCTCCATTATTCTTAACAATATATTTAAGACTTTTGGTAGAATCGATAATAAACTCTACTGCTATTTTCCCATTGGGACTGTGAAGCGTATAATTTTGCTTATCAGCACATGAGAAGGCAAATAAAAAAATACATAACGAGGCTATTACTCCTACTGTTTTTTTCATGGTTATTTTAACTTATTGATTTAATTTCCTTATTACTTTAGCTGGATTACCAACCGCCAAAGAATCGGCAGGTATATCTTTTGTTACCACAGCACCTGCACCTATTACCGAACGGTCTCCTATGGTTACACCGGGACAAATAGTTACACGCCCTCCTATCCAACAGTCTTTACCGATAACTACAGGTTTACAGTTCTCCCATTCCCTGCGATCAGCAATATCCAAAGGATGCTGTGCTGTATAGATATGTACTCCCGGAGCAATCAATGTATTTGCCCCTATCCTGACTGTCCCTCCATCTAATATAACAGCTCCGAAATTGATAAAAACTTTTTCTTCCGCATAAATAAATTCGCCATAATCACAATAAAAAGGAGGTTCGAGATGTAAATCCTTTGCCGAATTTGGACATAATTCATTTATCACACCCTGAAATTTATCAGTATAATACTCTGTTACATTCAGTTTATGTAATAAGCGTTTCACTTTGGTACGTATAACAAACATATCTTCACAATGAGCATCATAGTGCTCCCCCACAACCATTTTTTCTATTTCAGATTTCATTATTTTTAATTTTATTATTACTTCAATATTTAATTGTAAATATTACACTTATAAAAATAAACAAAATCTTATTACATAAAACCAAAAGCTTTTATGTTAAAAAACATGGACAATACTAATTGTAATCTTTAATTCAGAGCTACTGTAACTAATGATTTAGAAGGCATCTTCACCGTTAAAGTTCCATTAATCAATTTGGCATCTTTAAAGTCTTTTAATGTTACCGTATTAATATTAGAAAATGTATTATGCGAATCAGTAGCAGGTGCCGTTATAATGTTCCCTGATACATGTCTCATATTCTCTATTCCTCTGACTTTACAGGATATTTCAATATTGTTAGTAGGATCAAGATTAACGAAAGAAACATGAATTTTTCCATCTACACCTTTTGATGCCGAAACTGAAACTGCGTTTATCTCTCTTCCTAACCTACTATATTTAGGTGAAGATATTTCTGCAGGTAACATCATCGCATCCTGATGTACTTTATACATATCAAAAGCATGATAAGTCGGTGTCAACAGCATCTTTTCCCCTTCGGTTAAGAAAAGAGCTTGTAATACATTTACCAATTGTGCAATATTCGCGATCTTCACCCTATCGCAATAGTTATGAAATATATTGAGAATTGTTCCGGCAAGAAGTGCATCTCTCAAAGTATTTTGCTGATAAAGAAATCCAGGATTAGTAGCTTTCTCTACATTGTACCAAGCGCCCCACTCATCCACCACCAAGTGGATATTCTTAGCAGGATCATGCAAGTCCATTATTGCTGTATGTCTTTTCAGCAGATTATCCATTCGCATACCATGCTCCAATAAAGAGAAATATTCATCTTCATTAAATCCCGTTGCATTTCCTTTATCTTCCCACCGATGAGTAAATGTATAGTTATGCAGAGATACCCCTTTCATCATATGATGGGGAATATTCTTCATCATAATTGTCATCCAGTGGTAATCGTCGACATTAGGTCCTCCTGCTATTTTGTACAAATGATTGTCACCATAATTACGACAATAAGTTGCATATCGACGATAGTTTTCGGCATATCCCTCGGCAGTCATATTTCCTCCACAACCCCAATTTTCGTTACCAACACCCCAGAGTTGCACTTTCCAAGGTTTATCCCTGCCATTCTTCTTTCTGAGATTTGCCATAGGGCTCTCTCCGTCGAAGGTGATATATTCTACCCATTTAGACATTTCCTCAACAGTCCCACTTCCCATATTTCCACAGATATAAGGCTCTGTTTCCAAAGCTTCGCAAAGATTCAGGAATTCATGTGTTCCGAAACTATTATCTTCCACCACACCTCCCCAATGTGTATTCACCATTTTAGGTCGTTCTGAGCGTGGCCCTATCCCATCCATCCAATGATATTCATCTGCGAAACAACCACCCGGCCATCTGAGGTTTGGTATTTTTATATGTTTCAACGCATCTATAATATCTTTTCTAACTCCATTAATATTAGGAATAGATGAATTTTCGCCGACCCAAAGCCCATCATAAATACATCGTCCGAGGTGTTCTGAAAAATGTCCATAAATATGTTTACTGATCTGATGTTTCCCCTGATCAGCATTTATGATTACTTCTGCCTTCTGCTGTGAAAAAGCCATACAGCAGAAAGTCAATATCAAATAAGTGGTAACAAAAGTTTTTCTCATGATACTATGTTTTGTTTCAAGGTTATGGTTTTAGATAAAAATCCAATTTTATTCTTTTAGGGTTAAAGTTTCTGTTAATCTTCTCACAATGCAAAATACAAAAATATAATAACTTAAATCAATTTACAGATAGTAAAATAACCACTTTAGGCAAGTAAATCAGTCATACTATTTTTATTACCCCTCATACACAAAGACTTCCCTACTCGACCATCGAAAAAAAATTGACGAGAATTTCCATCATAATTGCACATTTTTCCATCTTTTTTTCAATTCGAAAGGGATAATTTTGTAATAGAGAAATAAAACCTGAAATCGAACTTTCAACATTTGCTCACCTTTTAAAAATCTAATAAAGAATGAGAGTGCTTTTGTTATTTTTTCTTCAATTAATCATGGTTGTTTCTGCATATTCTTCGATTAATGAAGCCCAAAATGAACCCGATTCGGCCTATATTTTTGCATATGCAAAACAAAATAGCGGTTTACTTTTCGCATGGAGTCTTGATAAAGACCGTTGGCATGCAATAGGACCTGAACACAGCTTTGTCCGTTGCGATTATGGCAGATGGGGTTCCCAGAAAAAAATGTTTTCCCCTTTCCTGTTTCAATCCGAAGATGGGACATGGCATTGTGTATGGAGCCTCAACAATACAGATGGGGCATTCGGATATGCTTCTTCTCCCGATTTAGCTTATTGGGGACGGCAGTCTTATCCGGTAGTTTTATCTTCCGGAAATTGCCTGATGCCCGAAGCTAATTACAATCAGTCAGACAAGACATACATTATCAGATGGGAAAGTAACAAGTCCGGACAGGAAGAGTATTTCTCTTCTACAACAAAAGATTTTAAAGAATATACCCCAGCCCAAAAAGCAAACATACAGAAATCGAACCGACAAACTGTATTAATTAACGAAATAGAAGAAACCGGGACAATTCATAAGGTAGCATGGAATATAGTGGACAACCTGATAAAAGAACAACAACAGGCATCTTATAAAGCACAGCAATGGGCAGAAAGAGCCTATTTCGATCCTGAACAGATAAAAGAGCCTGTAACCGTTTCTATTAAATGGCATCCCGATAAAAAGAAAAACATCAGCAACATGCTGATAGGAGCTTTCTTCGAAGACATCAATTATGCAGCGGATGGTGGACTGTATGCAGAATTGATACAAAACCGAGATTTCGAATATCATCCCGATGATAAGGAAGGGCGCGATAAAAACTGGAATGGTTATAAAGCATGGTCTGCCGCAGATAGTAACTCAACATTTAGTATAGACTCTATTAATCCCATACATGCTAATAATAAAAATTACGCCACATTAAATATAAAAGACATAGGATCGGGATTAATAAACGAAGGTTGGGACGGAATACCCATAAAAGCAGGTGAGAAATATGATTTTTCCATATTTGCCCGCAGTCCTGAGAACCAAAGGGGGAAATTAACAATCTGCTTAATAAGTAAAAATAATGAAATTCTTGGGGAGGCAACTACAAAAAATATTTCCAAAGAATGGCAGAAATATGAAACCATGATAACAGCAAAACAAACTGTTGAGAATGCCCGATTAATTATTATACCTCAGCAAACAGGGCGGATAGATTTGGATATGATTTCATTATTCCCTCAAAAAACATTCAAAAACCGAAAAAATGGATTAAGAGAAGATCTGGCACAAACTATAGCAGATATGAAGCCCCGATTTGTACGCTTCCCGGGAGGATGTGTCGCTCATGGTGATGGTATACATAATATCTACAGATGGGAAAATACAATAGGCTCGCTCGAAACCCGCAAGCCCCAACGTAATCTTTGGGGATATCATCAAACAGCAGGATTAGGATATTTCGAATATTTTCAGTTTTGTGAAGATATCGGTGCAGAACCATTGCCTGTGGTCGCCGCAGGGGTCCCCTGTCAAAACTCGGCACACCATGGTTGTGTTATCGGAGGTCAGCAAGGCGGTATTCCTATAGATGAAATGGATGAATATATACAAAGTATACTCGACCTCATCGAATACGCAAACGGAGATGCAAAATCGGAATGGGGTAGAAAAAGGGCAGAAGCCGGACATCCACAACCTTTCAATATGAAATATATAGGAGTGGGTAACGAAGACCTGATAACTGATATTTTTGAAGAACGTTTCACGATGATAAACAAGGCTATCAAAGAAAAATATCCGGATATAACAGTTATCGGAACGGTAGGACCTTTCTGCGAAGGAACCGATTATGTAGAAGGATGGAAACTGGCTGACAAATTAAACCTACCTATGGTCGACGAACATTACTACCAATCACCGGGGTGGTATCTCAACAATCAGGATTATTATGACAGGTATGATCGCTCCAAATCGAAAGTCTATCTGGGAGAATATGCTGCTCATATTCCCGGGAGACACAATAATATCGAAACTGCATTATGTGAGGCTTTACATTTGGCAAACATTGAACGTAACGGAGATATAGTAACTATGACCTCATATGCTCCTATGTTGGCAAAAGAAGGGTATACACAATGGAATCCCGACCTGATTTACTTCAACAATACAGAAGTAAAACCTACTGTCGGCTATTATATACAGAAACTTTACGGACAAAATTCAGGAAACGAATATATTCCAACTAAAATACACATTTCGAATAACAATCCGGAGATAAAAAAAAGAATAGCATCCTCTATAGTTCAGGATAATAAAACCGGAGATATAATAATCAAGCTAATCAATATATTACCAATGACAACCAAAACAGTTATAGATTTGTCCGGAATAAAAATATCCGAAACCACAGCTTACAGAGCAGTACTTAAAGGCAATCTGGAAAACAAAGAAGCTAAACCAGAGGAAAGTACAATCCAAGTTGGTCAAAATTTCGATTATGAAATGCCCGCACATTCATTTACTGTGATTCGCATTAAAACCAAAAACTAATTATCATATAATAATGAAACAATTCTTCACACTTTTTTTTGCTTTATCTCTCTGCCTGCTTGCCAGAGCAGAGTACAAGTCTGGACCTGCCGAGAAAGATTTTGCAGGCTACTTATTCGCCTATTTCAAAGGTAATGATGTTAAAGACGAAGCTGTATGTTATGCCATTAGTCGGGACGGATATAACTATCTGACTCTAAATAATAATACCCCTATACTAGATTCAAAAAAAATCAGTTCGACGGGAGGAGTTCGTGATCCCCACATAATTCGAACAGAAGATGGTAAGGCATTTTATATGGTTGTTACAGATATGACTTCGTCTAAAGGTTGGGATTCCAATCGTGCTATGGTATTACTTAAGTCAACCGACCTTGTAAACTGGACATCCTCGATTATTAATATCCAGCAAAAATATAAAGGGCAGGAAGACCTTAAACGTGTATGGGCTCCCCAGACAATTTATGATCCCGATGCTAAGAAATATATGATTTACTGGTCTATGCAACATGGTGATGGGGCAGATATTATTTATTATGCTTATGCCAATAACGACTTTACCGACTTGGAAGGCGAACCTAAGGTCTTGTTTTTACCTAAAAACAAAAAATCTTGCATAGATGGAGATATTATTAATAAGAATGGTCTTTACTATATGTTCTACAAAACTGAAGGACACGGGAACGGTATCAGGTTGGCAATAACCGATTCTTTAGCTTCGGGCAAATGGATAGAACAACCCGGCTACAAACAACAAACGCGTGATGCTGTAGAAGGATCGAGCTTATTTAAACTGATAAACACTGACACATACATTTTGATGTATGACGTGTATATGAAAGGAAAATATCAGTTCTGCGAAAGTAAAGACTTAGATGTATTTAAAGTGATAGACAAAGAAATATCTATGGACTTTCATCCCCGCCACGGTTCGATCATACCAGTAACACGTAAAGAACTGAAAGTATTGACCGATAAATGGGGAATCCCATCAGGATTCGAGATGCCTACGGAAAAGAATCCTATAATAACAGGTTATTATGCAGATCCTGAAATTTTGTATTCTAATAAAAACAAGAAATATTACCTCTATCCTACCAGTGATGGTTTTGATGGCTGGGGTGGGTATTATTTCAAAACATTCTCGTCCGATAACCTCAAAGACTGGAAAGAAGAAAATATCATCCTCGATCTGAAAAAAGATGTCTCATGGGCAGATGGTAATGCGTGGGCTCCTTGTATTATCGAAAAAGAAACAGGAAAAGGCATGTACAAATATTACTACTATTTCAGCGGAGGACTTGCTGGCGGACAGAAAAAGATCGGAGTAGCTGTTGCTGATGATCCGACAGGTCCATTTATTGATTCGGGAAAACCTCTGATCGACTTCAAACCCGAAGGGATAAAAGGCGGGCAGGAAATAGACCCTGACGTATTTAGCGATCCGAAAACAGAAAAAAGCTATATTTACTGGGGTAATGGATATATGGCAGGTGCAGAACTAAATAAAGATATGATTTCCATTAAAAAAAATACTGTCAAAGTAATGACTCCCGACAAAACTTTCCGTGAGGCAATTTATGTGTTTTATCGAAACGGATTATACTATTTCCTTTGGTCAGAGGATGATACAGGCAGTGCCGATTACAAAGTACGTTATGCTACTGCAAAATCGCCCCTCGGAGAACTCACCATACCTAAGGATAATATTGTAATCATGAAAGACGAATCGAAAGGTATCTTCGGAACAGGGCACAACTCGGTATTGCAAGTTCCCGGAACCGACGAATGGTATATCGTATATCACCGAATCTCTCGCCCCGATGGCATGCAAAAATCATATCCGGGAACATCACGCGAAGTGTGTATCGACAAGATGGAGTTTAACGAAGATGGCAGCATTAAGCAAGTAAAACCCAGTTTATAAAAATCCTTTTTTATTAATCTTAATCACATAAAGAGGCGGTGAAAATAATATTCACCGCCTCTTCTCGTAAACCTAAAAAACATTGAAAAACTAATCTTGTTAAAGCTTATTTTTATTTAACTATAACCATTGTTTCCACAGATTTCAGCCAAGGAGAAGTAAACCTGACCTTAATATTCCCTTGTTCTCCTGTCGCTTGTATATAAGCCAGAATTCTTCCGTGGAATACACGCTGTCTGTTATCCGTATAATCTGACATATCTCCATTATTACCGGCTTCTAATCCCAATAATCTGGCAGGTCCCATCAAATCACAAGTAATCTCATTATCTGATAACATGACTGGAATACCGTTTTCATCTACCACTTGTAAAACTATCTGTGCCAACCCTTTATCTTTACTGATCTCTTTATCCATCCGGATGATTTGCAGTGCATAAGGTTGTTTTGAAGACTGTATATCATATTTGCTTACTTCTTTATTATTACTATTCATCCCAATGACTTCCAACTTGCCTGCTTTGTAAGGTATATCCCAATAAATAATGCCCGTATTATCGTCATAATCTTTCGTTTCTCCAACTTCGTTTCCGTTCAACAATAATTTTGCTTTAGCAGCATTGGTATAACATACGACTCTGATTGATTGCCCTTCTTCATAATTCCATACAGACCAAGCATCCATGGACGGTACTTTTTCGACATAATTGTTACCTTCATTTTCTGCATCTAGTTGAGACCAGACATCTTTCATCTGGCTGCGACTCCCTCTTCCGGGTGTCGGATACGTTCCCAGATAAGCCATAGGTTTGTCCGACCATAATGACTGACGAAAATAACCTCTTGGCTTGATAAAGCCTCCAAAATCCAACAAACCCGAATAAAAACCTCGAGAAGGCCACCTACCCGATTCTCCTAAATAATCGATACCTGTCCAAAGGAACTGTCCGAAAATGAATTCCTTATCTCTCACAGCTTTCCACGTCGACAGTTCATGCCTGTTTTCACTACCATATATTACACGATTCGGGTATTTTTTATGATCAGCATCATACATTCCTTCCGTATAATTATATCCTGCTATATCCAAAGCTCCGGGATATTCTGTTTCGTTTGACATGGCTACACCTGCCAATCCGGCTGTGGTAGGACGCGATTTATCATATTTTTTTACCGCTGCAACCAAACGTTTTGCTATTCCCCCTAATCGCATTGCATCGGGAGCATCTTTCTTATATCCACCAAACATAGCCTGTGTAAATCCTGTATCTGTACCTCCATCCAAAACCGGATGAGAATAGGGGTCGTTCGGATAATCAACTTCATTGCCAATACTCCACGCAAAGACAGAGATATGATTACGGTCGCGACGAACAAGGTCTTCCATATCTTTTTCGCCCCATTCCTTAAAGAAATCATAAGCCCCTTGAAAACCGGGAGTACCGACATTCCATCCTTCTATCCACTTACGTTTCGGAAACTCCCATTCGTCAAATGCTTCGTTCAATACCAGCAAACCCAATTCATCGCACAAGTCATATACGTCTGAAGCCTGAGGATTATGGCTTGTACGAATGGCATTTACACCTATTTCTTTTAATGTAAGAAGTCTTCTTTTCCAAACTTCTTTGGGTACTGCCGAACCTAATACCCCGGCATCGTGATGTATACAAACACCTTTCACTTTCATCCATTTTCCATTCAGGGCAAATCCTTTGTTCGGATCGAATGTATAGCTACGAAATCCTGTTTTTGTCAAAGTTTCATCAATTACTTTTCCATCTTTTAGTATAGTTGTTTTCAAAGTATACAATAGAGGACTATCTAATGACCAAAGTTGAGGTTTGTTCATTGTTAATGAAGTTTCAATAGTATTGGTCTGAGAAGAAGTAACGGAGATTTTCTTAGTATCCTTAACAATCACTTTTCCATCCGGAGTGTACAATTCATTTACAATAGTTAAGGAAGCATTTTGTGAATTATTATTTTCTACCTCAACCTCTACATTCAGATTATAGCCTCCTTTTGTTTGTGTTGGATATGCATACACTCCCCATTGTGCAATATGAATAGGATTTGAATAGATCATCCATACATTCCTGTAAATTCCAGAACCTGTATACCAACGCGAGTCTGCCGACTGGCTATGATCTACTCTTACTGCGATTATATTATCTTTTCCATATTCGATATATGGAGTGGCATCATACATAAAAGAAAGATAACCATTAGGGCGTTTTCCCAACAAGTGACCATTAATAAATACTTCGCTTCTATTATAAACACCTTCGAAATAGAGATATACTTTTTCGCCTTGTCTTGTTTGGGGAATATTTATTGTCTTTCGATACCATCCTATTCCTCCCGGAAGATACCCTGTACAACTAGCAAGAGTGGGACTAAGCTGACCTTTGATACTCCAATCGTGGGGTAAGTCTACTGTTTTCCATTTCCCCTCATCTAAAGAAATAACCTGACCATTTTCAATATCATTTAAAATAAATTTCCAGTCTTCATTAATTTTCATAGGCTCTCCAAAAGAAACTTGAGCTTTTGTAGGAGATAGTAAGATTCCGAGCAATGCAATTAAGCAGACCAATGTAGATTTAAGTTTCATAATCACTTTTTTTAAGACCAAAGATATTCGTAATAAAAACGCTATATCATCTAAAAATCAAGCAAACTAATGTAATAAATCCGTCAAAACCCTCAAAATTAATTAATCCGAGTTTATAGTTTTTTTTCATCAGTAATATTGCAACTCATCTTTCAGAATCCACAGGTTCACTCTTATTCAATATGTTTTTGATATATTCAGACGGCACCATATCAAATTCGTCTTTAAAACATTGCCTAAAATAGGCGATGCTATTGAATCCTACCATATAAGAAATCTCAGAGATGGTATACTTCCCTGTCAATAATAATTTTTCGGAGTTATGTATCTTCACTTTTCTGATAAACTCATTAACAGATATACCGGTCAATGCTTTTATCTTCCGGTATAAGGTCGAATGGCTAATACACATTTTATCTGCAAGAAATGCGACATCCAGATTCTCAGAACTCAGATCTTGTTCTATGATAGAAGTAACTTTTTCTATAAACTCATTATCCAATTTATTCAAAGACTCTACAATTATAGCATTCTTATCAATTGCACTTTGATTCACTGCCTCTGCTTGCTTTCGCCTTGCTTCCAATAAATTTATAATCCGGCTGTGTAACAAAGCCGAACTGAATGGCTTGGTTATATAGGATTCGACACCGATATTATATCCTTCTGTTTTATCCTGAATAGAGTCTTTTGCAGTCAAAAGTATAATAGGAATATGACTTGTTCTTACATCTCCCTTCAATTTTTTACTTAATTCAAAACCATCCATTTCGGGCATCATAATATCACTTACTATAATATCTGGAATATACTGATAAGCCAGTTCCAACCCTTTCTGCCCGTTTGAAGCTGTATAAACATTGTATTGCTCCTCCAAAGAATCTTTAATATATTCCCTGATATCTTCATTATCCTCAATTATCAGGATAATTTGTTTATGCTCCGGTTTCTCCAAACCGGTTTCTTCGGATTTCTCTTCCCTCCGGTTATTTTGAGGTAAAGGGTCTATATGCAAAGCGTCAGGGTAAGTATTATTTGATTTTATTCTAAACCGGAAAGATGTTCCCTCATTTAGTTTACTATCGACAAATATTTCTCCTTCATGTATACCAACCAAGTTATTAACCAGAGCAAGTCCGATACCCGTCCCCGATACATTTTTATCTTTATTCGCCTGAAAATATCTGTCAAATATCTGCGGAATAGATTCTGCGGAAATACCTCTTCCTGTATCTTGTACCTCTATTTCAGTATACTCAATATCTTTATCTTTTACATCTCTCAATATCAGTGCAATTTTTCCATTCTGAGTGTATTTAAAAGCATTAGAAAGCAGATTTTCCACTACTGTTGCTATTATCTCCGGGTCAAAATAAATATTACAATTTTGAGTATTTATTTTGACTTCGAAAGTAATGTCTTTATTTGTATTCAATTCCTTGTATTTCAATCCTATCTCTTGAAGTAGTTGAGAAATATCATTCTTATATACAGCAAGTTTCTTGTTTTGAGTCTCGGTTTTTCGGAACTCCAGTATTTGATTGATAAGGTCTAACAACCGCGTCGCACTCCTATAAATAAGTGATATCTTGGAAGAATGTTTTTCGGAAAGGCTACTATCATTCTGTAAATCGCCTAGAGGTCCTAAGATCAAAGTTAGAGGCGTTCTTAATTCATGCGTTATATTAGTAAAGAATCGAAGCTTCTCATCATTCAACCGCTGTTCTTGCTGATGATTTCTTTTTTCTAAAATAAGTGAATTCTCAAGCTCAAGTTTACGTTTATAGAAGCGGGAGATAAAAAATATTATCAAAATGAGAATAATAAAGTATAACACTTTTGCCCACCATGTCAGCCATAATGGCGGATTTATTACAATCCTCAAAGAGGTTATTTCATCTGCCCAATCCAGATTTTTTATTCGATATTTTATTAGTAATTCATAAGTTCCCGACGGAATATTCCTAAAAGTTATAGAATTTTCCCCTTGCGAATTATACCACAAATCCTCTAATCCTTTCAGCATATATGAGTATTCCACTAACTGATTCAATGAATAATCAAGAGTATTGAAAGAAACATTGAATGTATTTTGGTTATAGTTTAGCTCAATATCTGAAGTTATTGGCACATCAATCAGATTATCGGATACACTAAGCTCATTATTGTAAACGTTGAACCCTGTAATTATAACAGGAGGAGCATTTATTTGCGTCGGTTGCAACTCAGGATCAAAATAACAAACTCCATTCTGAGAACCGAAATATATACGTCCCTTAGAATCCTTGGTAACGGCTCCACTCATAAAATCCCCTAATGGAACATCATTAAAACGATTATAATTATAAAACCTCTCTTCATGAGGGATAAATTTAGTAATCCCATTATTGGTACTAAACCACAGGTTACCTATATGATCTTCGGTTATAGCCCTAATATGAGTATTATCCAAACCATTTTTTTCATCATATATAGCAAATTCATTTGTCTTTGATGGATTTGAAAAACATACCAACCCCTCCCCTGTTGCTATCCACATTTTCCCATTTGCATCCTTATATATATGATCTACTGTATTAGAAGGCAACCCATTATGAGTTTTTAGATGAAGAATTACTTTCAATTCCGAATCAAGGATAGCTAATCCCTCTCCAAAAAAACCTAACCAGATTTGTCCTAAATTATCTTTCGAGATTGCCCGAATCAAGTTAGTCGGAAAATTTGAATTTTCAATAATACACCTATACCCTTCATTTGTCTCAATATTATATTTATATAAGCCATTGGTACATCCTATCCATATGTTTTTTTTATCATCTTCATAAAAACATCTTATATCTGCAATTTTGTCATCTAGCAGGAAATGGGATATTATCTTTTTCTGAGAATTAAATATATTGACTCCCCCTTTAAATGTCCCGAACCACAGATTATTTTCGGAGTCCCGCAACCCAGCCAAAATAGCATCATCCGTTATTTCACTGTTTTTTTTATGAATAACTTGTGTTCTTATCCCATTCTCAAATACATTGATTCCTTCCCCATCGGTACCCACCCATATCCGGTCATATTCGTCAACACACATCCCCCAAGCTATCGGATTACTCAATGTATTATCCCGATTCTGCAGAGGAGAATATGTCCACGTATTGAAAAAGGTAGGGTGATGGCTAATGAAGTTTATCCCTCCGCCATATGTCGCAATCCATATATTATTAAATGAATCCTGAAAAATACTCCTGATTGTTGAGTGAGAAAGCCCATTGTAATTATCACTATACATAATATTTTCGAGAGGAACATCCTGCGGACTGAGAAACATACTTTGTCTGATATCTAAAACACTTATTCCTCCCTTTTCGGTTCCAATCCATAGTCTTCCATCATCAAGCTGATTTATAGTAAAAATATAATTGGAAGTAAGAGATAATTCATTCTGAAAGATATGCTTGAAAACGACAAAATTCTCTCTTTCAGAGCTAAACAAAGCCAACCCGCTATTAGTACCTACCCAGACATTGTCATTTTTGTCTACATATATTGTCCTTACTTCATCTCCCGGTAAACTATGCTTATCATTCGGATCATGCCGAAAGTTTTTTATTTTTTTATCTTTTAAGGAAAGAATACTCAATCCGGAACCCAAATGTCCAATATATAGATGCCCCTTACTATCCTCATTTACACACCACACATTATCACTCACCATATCAGGTATTGTAGAAGTATTATAATGAGAAAAGGTATTATTTTCCTTATCAAAATAATCTACACCCCTGTAGTATGTTGACAGCCATAAATTTCCGTCTCTGGAATTTACAATATCAGTAATATCATTAGTAACAATGCCATCAGGATTACCCTTCTCCCGTTTGTAATGAGTAAATGTTTCGGTATTGCAGTCGAAACGATTCAACCCTTCCCGTTGGGTAGCAACCCAAATTACATCCTCATATCGGTCGGCATATACTTTATTAAGTTCATTCCCGCTTATACTACTTTTATTTTCAGTACTACTTTTCTTGTAGATTTTGAATTTATTACCATCAAACTTATTCAGTCCGGATTCCGTAGCAAACCACAAAAAACCTTTCCTGTCTTGAGTAATACTCACTACATAATTACTGGAAACCCCGTGCTCGATATTCAACTTTTTAATTCCATAATTGGATTGAGAATACAAACACAGAATATTTACTAAAAAAATGCAGATTGATAAAAAGACAAATCTCATATAGGTCAACAAATAATATTATTCAAAAATAATAATTATTCTAAACCATATTCAGACTAACAAAGCATTGATCGATCTGTAACCTACAAATGACCATTTTTTCGCTATCTATTTATCGCACCTATTCCATCTCGCTCCTATCTGAATGTCTTCAACTTTGTCTGATTTTAGGCAAATCATCTGTGGAATGCCCAAATAAGAGAATGCTGCATATGATAAATATTCACATATTTGGGGTATAACAGAGGATAACCAGTGAATAATTAATAACCCTCTTTTGCTTAAATCCGAATTGTACGTGACTCTTTATTATTTATACTTTTGAAGCGTTAATAAAATCTAATAACCGCTAAAACCATTGTCCTCATGAGAAGAGAAAGTTAATATCATTTATTAAAATCTTTCACGATTTTCCAAAAAGCTAGTATAGAGAAGTTTAGTTTTATCAGAAGTGAAAACAAAAAAGGTTTATAGAAGAATCTACAATCTATCTATTAAAATCAAGGTAACCTTTTATTCCTCACTCTTAGCAGTAAGATGAGAAATAAAATACTCTGGACAGACACTTAAGAAAGTGTCATAATTCTTATATAAAGTTACAAGCTACTTAATAACGAGACTCCTTAGGATATCTTATTAATTAATTTTAATCAATATTTATGAAGCATTTTAAAATTATTTTCTTGTATACCATGCTCTTATTACTTCCTCACATGGTATATGCCCAAGGACAAATTACAGGTACAGTCTTCGACCCCAACAATGAGCCTATTATAGGGGCTACAGTAAATATCAAAGGTACTTCTAATGGTACGATTACTGATATAGATGGGAAATTTGCATTGAATGCCGATGACGGAACTCTTGTTATATCTTATCTGGGATATAAAACTGTAGAAACAGAGATTGGAAATAAAACGACATTCCAAATAGTTATGGAGGAAGATTCTCATGTATTGGACGATATCGTAGTAGTGGGATACGGAACTCAATCGAGAAGAAATGTAACAGGAGCTGTCAGTGATGTAAAATCGACAGACCTCACACGTTCGGCATCTACATCCACAGCAGGAGCGCTTGCCGGAAAAGTTCAGGGCGTATCCATCAGGGCTAAAGATGCTAGACCGGGTAAAGGTGCAGCCATCGAAGTCCGTAATATGGGTAATCCTTTATTTGTCATTGATGGCATTCCTTACGGAGGAGAAACCGGAGGAGATTGGGTACAGTCATCCAATGTCTCGGGAGCCGATGTATTTAATTCTTTAAATCTGGAAGATATAGAGAGTATATCTATTCTGAAAGATGCTTCTGCTGCCGTATATGGTTTACGTGCCTCTAACGGGGTTGTATTAGTAACCACAAAGAAAGGAAAAGAAGGAGAAAATACCCGTATTAACATTAACGGATATTACGGCTGGCAAAATCTAACCAGATTCCCCAAATTAGCCAATGCGGCTCAGTATACCAGAGGATTGGTAGAAGCTGCACAGAATGAGGGTAGAGATCCGAGTGAAGTATACACCAAAGAAGAACTGGCAAAATGGCAAGCCGGAACAGAACCCGGATACAGAGGTTATGATTATTACGATATAACAATGAGAAAAAACATTCCCCAATATCACATGAATGCCAGTGTAACGGGCGGTGCTAAGAAATCAAACTACTATCTATCAGTTTCACAGACAGGACAGGATGCTCTTATGAAAGACTTCTCATATGACAGAACCAACATTCAAACTAACCTTGAAGCAAAACTACTGAAAGGTCTGACTATCGGCACACAAATCAGTGGGAAGCAGGAAAAGAGCAAAGATGTAGGACTACCCGGAGGAGATGGCTATTTTGCGGCTATACTGGGGTTATTTAAAAACCTGCCAACTGTAGCACCCTACGCAAATGATAATCCTAACTATATAAATCACACCAATGAATTTGGTTATAATCCGGCTCTTTTTCGCAGAAGTATCGCAGGTTATAAGGACAATACTTATCGTAATGCGAATATCAATGTATATGCACAATATAAATTCGACTTTGGATTAAGCGCAAAGGGAACAGTTTCATATAACTATTCAAATAACAAGTTTGATGGTTTTCAGTACTCATATGATGTTTATACGTATGACAAAGCAAACGACACATATAACCGTACAGGAGGCTCGGATGCAGGGTGGAGATATCAGACCGAACGTGAAGTAGTATCCAGATACGGGCAAATACAATTGGACTATGCAAAACAATTCGGAGATCATTATATTTCTGCCACTTTTGCTTATGAAAGATCTGATTATGATAAAAACTATCTTCAAGTAGGAACTAATCCTTCTAATAATTATCTTCCCCTGATAGAATTCGATAAGATGAACTCCTTTTCTGACTGGTGGTCATACGAAGCTAGAGCCGGTTATATCGGAAGGATAAACTATAACTATCAGGGCAAATATTTAGTTGAGTTATTAGGTCGTTATGATGGTTCTTACCTTTTTGCTCCAGGCAAACAATGGGGTTTCTTCCCAGGAGCTTCTTTAGGATGGCGTATCTCGGACGAACCGTTCTTTAGTGTACCCAAAAGTATTATCAGTGACCTAAAACTCAGGGCATCGGTAGGACAAACCGGTATCGAACAAGATGTAAACATGTTTGATTACCTGGGTGGTTATACCTGGAACAGTGGAAATGCAGTACTCGATGGTGAATTCGTTACAGGAGTACGCCCGAGAGGACTACCTATTACCAATCTATCATGGGTGAAAAACACTAATTCAAATATTGGTTTCGACTTAGCTATGTTTGACAATAAGTTGACCATGACCGCAGATGCCTTTAAGATAATAAGAACAGGGGTGCCTGCTTCCAGATATGATGTTCTTTTACCTAGTGAAGTTGGATATACTCTTCCAAAAGAAAACTTAAACAAAAACGGATATTATGGAGCAGAGGGTATCATTACCTATACAGATAAGATAGGAGATGTCAACTACACAGTAAGTGGTAATATGACCTATTCGCGTTACAAATCTTTAGAATCATATAAACCTCGCTTCGGAAATTCGTGGGACGAATACCGTAATTCCGCAGAAGACAGGTGGGGAGGTATCTGGTGGGGCTATCAAGTTATCGGACGCTTCCAGAATGAAGATGAAATAAAGAATCACACTGTTGATATCGATGGTCAGAATAACCGGACTCTACTACCCGGAGATTTCATCTACAAAGATGTAAATGGCGATGGAGTAATCAACGGTATGGATGAACGTCCTATTGGATATCCTACCGGTTGGAATCCTATGATAACTTTCGGAGGTCATATCGGTCTTGAGTGGAAAGGAATAGATCTTAATATCGATTTGGCAGGAGGTGGTATGCAGTCCTGGTGCCAAGACTACGAACTCAGAAACCCTTATCATGCAGGAGGAAATTCACCGGCTTATCTGTTGGAAGACAGATGGCACAGAGCTGACCCTTATGATCCGGATAGCGAATGGATTCCAGGATATTATCCTGCTATAAGAAAAGGAAATACAGGTCCCAATCACAGGAACAGTGATTTTTGGCTTACGAATGTCAGATATTTGAGAATAAGAAATATGGAACTGGGGTATACTTTTCCCAAAAAGATCATAAGTAAAATACATGCCGAAAAAGTACGTGTATATATTAACGGTTCTAATCTGGTTTCTTTTGACAATGTAGGAAAATTCGAAATAGACCCTGAGATTGAAGCAAGGGCAGCAGTAGTATATCCCCAGCAACGTACAGTATTAGTAGGTTTTAATGTCACATTTTAAATGAAAATACAGATATGAAATATTTATTTTTAAAAATATCAATCATCGTTTCACTATTTCTTGTCAGCTGTGACCATGATAGTTGGCTGGATAGAGATCCTCAGAATATTATTACAGACGATCAGTTATGGAACGACCCTAAAATGATCAAGTCCCTTCTGGCTAATTATTATGACAGACTCCCTTCTTTGCATGGTGTTTTCAATACAGGAGGAATGTGTGAAATAGATGATGCCATGTGGTCCGGACACTTTGACCAAAACGGAAAGAATGATTTTCAGTTTGGTGATGATTATGGTAGATATTGGGATTATGAACTTATCCGGGATATAAATCTGGCATTAGAAAATTTGGATACATATGGTACTAACCTGGAAGAGAACCAAAAGAATCTTTTCAAGTCTGAAATACGATTTATACGTGCATTCGTATATTTCGAACTTGTAAAACGCATGGGGGGAGTACCTTTGGTAACGAAACAGTTGATATACGATTTTAGTGGAGATCCTACTCCATTACAAACTCCACGTTCTAAAGAGCATGAAGTATATGATTTTATTTATACAGAATTAGAGGAAATAAAGGGACATTTGTCTGAAAATAATGACAGCCAAACTCGTGCCAATGCCTATACTGCGCTAGCATTAGAAAGCAGGGCTATGCTTTATGCTGCATCTATAGCCAAATATAATAACCTAATGGGATCTCCTATATCTACTCCTGGCGGAGAGGTCGGTATTCCGGCAGACAAAGCAACAGAGTATTATAGAAAATCGCTCCAAGCATCACAGGAGATTATTAATAGTTCTCGATATTCATTGTATAATGAAAATTCGGATAAAGGAGGCAATTTCTACGATATGTTGAACATCAAAGGAACGAATGAAGTGATCTTTGCAAAAGACTACAAACTCAGTCTTAAAGTACATCGTTTCGCCTATGATAATATTGTAAAAAGTCTAACTGAAGATAACGAATCATCTTCGACAATATCTCCATCGCTGAGCTTAGTTGAGAGCTTCGATTATCTGGATGGTAGTAAAGGCACTCTGCACTACAAAAACAATAGCGAATACATAGTATATGATAATATATCGGATATCTTCGCAAATAAGGATGCCCGCTTATATGGGACAGTTGTATATGCAGGGACAACATTCAAGAATACTCCAGTAAGTATTCAGGCAGGAGTCGCAGTCTGGGAAAACGGAAGCTATCAGCTACGTACTGCCCCTAATTTGGGAGATAAATTTAATGTAGAAGGCATCGGAGATAACGGGCTTTGGACAGGTTTTGACGGACCTCGAGATAATGGACAGGACGTAAGCAACACAGGATTTTATATCCGAAAATTTGTGAGTAATGCTGCTGCTGCAAGTACACGAGGAACTTCTGCCGAAAACTGGTGGCCTTGGTTTCGCTTAGGTGAAATATACTTAAATGCTGCTGAAGCTGCTTTCGAATTGAGTGAAGCAAATGCTGTCGGATACATCAATACACTTCGTGAACGTGCAGGTTTTCCTGCTAATAGCATTACCAATCTGACAATGGATGTCATCCGGAATGAGCGCCGTGTAGAATTAGCATTCGAAGATCATAGATATTTCGATTTGAAAAGATGGAGAATTGCACACGAAATCTGGAATGGGAGTGATGATAGTGACAATGCAGTTGTTCACGGTCTTTACCCTTATCGGGTAGTGAGATCGGGACACTCGGATAATAACAAATATATCTTTGAAAAAGTAAGACCTACCCGTTTTAAAAGACCTAGATTCTTCAGAATGGCAAATTATTACTCATCAATCGACCCGAATGTAATTAACAATAATCCGAAATTAGTTAAGAATCCTTTCCATTAATATTGTGAATTATGAAAAAGAATATATTATCTATCATATTTATTTGTAGTCTTTTATTTACAGGTTGCGAATATGATAATTTTGATGAACCCAAATCTACCTTATCCGGAAAAGTAGTATATGGCAGCGAGCCTGTAGGAGTAAGAGCTACTGGAATAGAACTGGAATTATGGCAAGATGGTTTCGGTCTTAAGAAAAGTATACCCATTTATATTGCACATGATGGAAGTTATTCTGCAGTGCTTTTTAACGGAGAATACAAATTAGTCCGTAAAGCAGGGGCTCCATGGCAACCACAACTGAATGATACTATAATAGTGAATGTCAAGGGAAATACAACATTGGATGTTCCTGTAATGCCATATTTCATTATAAACAATGAAAGTTTTCAAGGAACTTCCAGTAATATTGCAGCTAAATTTACAATCAATAAGATCGTGGAATCTAGTGAAATTTCTGAGGTGAAAGTATATCTAGGAACTGGTATATTAACTGATGAAAACAAGAAAGAACATGCAGTAAGTGTAGATCTGGCTAATATAGAGGTTGGACAAGAAACTTCGCTATCCATAAATATACCTGAAAATCTGGCAAGCGAGAATTATCTATTTGTGCGTGTTGGGGTAAAATCAAATATCTCTAATGAATTCTATTACACACAAGTTCAAAAAGTTGAATTCTAATAATCTACGAACTGTTTCATAGAAAGTTTCAATATTTAAGGAGCTAACCAAAGATGTTTATATTAACATATTATACATCTCTTGGTTAGTTTCTTATGAAAAGAAAACTATGCATAGCTGATATTTGAGAAATAGTTTCCAGCTAGTAGAAGAAACAAAAATAAAGGCTGTTCATTTAGAACAGCCTTTATTTTTATATACTTATGAATAAAATATTATTCTTCAGTTTTTGGTTCCTCAGAAGAATCTGCTTTAGGTGCTTCTTCTACTTTAACAGATTTCTTTGGAGCTTTTTCTTTAACTTCTGCTGTTGGAGCCGCTTCACCTTCCGCTTTTTTACTGCGAGAACGACGTGTTTTAGGCTTAGTTGCAGCTTTTGAAGTTTCCTTCATCATATTTTCGTTATAATCAACCAATTCGATAAAACACATTGATGCGTTATCTCCTAGACGATTTCCTGTTTTAATGATGCGTGTATAGCCTCCGGGACGATCTGCCACTTTCTGAGATACATTCTGAAACAATTCTGTTACAGCTTGCTTGCTTTGAAGATCCTGAAACACTAAACGTCTTGAGTGAGTAGTATCTTCTTTCGATTTTGTAATGATAGGCTCCACAACTTTCTTTAAAGCTTTTGCTTTAGCCACAGTTGTGAAAATGCGTTTATGCATAATCAAAGAAACGCACATGTTAGATAACATCGCTTTTCTATGTGTGCTTGTACGCCCTAAGTGATTAAATTTCTTATTATGTCTCATCGCTTAATTAATCTTTATCTAATTTATATTTAGAAATATCCATACCAAAAGAAAGGTTTAGACTGTCCAATAATTCATCTAGTTCAGTAAGAGATTTCTTACCAAAGTTTCTGAACTTAAGAAGATCATTCTTATTAAACTGAACAAGCTCACCTAATGTTTCTACTTCTGCAGACTTCAAGCAGTTAAGTGCACGAACCGAAAGGTTCATATCTACTAACTTGCTCTTAAGAAGTTGACGCATATGAAGTATTTCTTCATCAAATTCTTCATTCCCATCAGTTTCTGTTTGTTCCAATAAGATTTTCTCATCAGAGAATAACATGAAGTGATGAATAAGAATTTTTGCAGCTTCTTTCAGTGCATCTTTTGGATGTATAGATCCATCAGTTGATATTTCTATCACTAATTTCTCGTAATCTGTTTTCTGCTCTACACGATAATTTTCGATAGAGTATTTTACATTACGTATCGGAGTATAGATAGAGTCGATTGCGATAACATTGACATCATCAGAAGAACTACGATTTTCTTCTGCAGGTACATATCCACGCCCTTTATTTATCGTCAATTCAATTTGAAGATTTGCACTCGGATCTAGATGGCAAATCACTAAATCAGGGTTTAAAACCTCAAATCCTGAAAGATGCTTACCTATATCTCCGGCATTGAACACTTCCGAACCCGAAATAGTAATGCTTACTTTTTCATTCTCTATTTCTTCAACTATTTGTTTAAATCTAACTTGTTTTAGATTCAGAATTATGTTCGTTACATCTTCTATTACGCCCGGCACAGTAGCAAACTCGTGCTCTACACCGTCGATTTTAATAGATGTGATAGCAAAACCTTCAAGTGAAGAAAGGAGAATACGGCGAAGAGCATTACCTACTGTAATACCGTAGCCAGGTTCTAACGGACGGAATTCGAATTTTCCGAAGAAGTTGTCCGCTTCCAACATTAATACTTTATCGGGTTTTTGAAATGCTAATATCGCCATGAAAATTATTATTTAGAATACAATTCTACGATCAACTGTTCTTTTATGTTCTCTGGTATATCTGCTCTTTCAGGTATATGAAGATATTTACCTGATTTAGAAGCTTGATCCCACTCTATCCATGGATATTTACTATGATTAAATCCTGATAGAGTATTATCTATTATTTCTAAAGATTTAGATTTTTCACGTACACCAACAATTTGTCCTGGCTTTAAAGTATATGAAGGTATATTCACAACTTTACCATCAACAACGATATGGCGGTGAGAAACTAATTGACGAGCTGCAGCTCTCGTAGGAGCAAGACCTAAACGGAAAACTATATTATCTAGTCTTGACTCTAGCAATTGAAGTAGTACCTCACCGGTAATACCACGTGAACGAGCTGCTTTTTCAAACATATTACGGAACTGTTTTTCCAACACTCCGTATGTATATTTTGCTTTTTGTTTTTCTCGCAACTGAATACCATATTCAGATGTCTTTTTCTTTCTGCCATTACCATGTTGTCCCGGAGGATAGTTCTTTTTAGAAAGAACTTTATCCGGTCCGAAGATAGGCTCACCGAATTTACGGGCTATTTTTGATTTTGGTCCAGTATATCTTGCCATTTTCTTTTTTAATTAAACATTAAAATTGAAGCCGGAATTGTGCAGCCGCGATTACAGAGAGATTTTGTTGCAATCAATCACAATTCAAGTTTCTGCATTTAAATTGGATTAAACTCTTCTGTGTTTTGGAGGACGACATCCATTGTGTGGTAGTGGAGTAACGTCAACGATTTCAGTTACCTCGATACCCGCACCATGTATAGTACGAATTGCGGACTCACGTCCATTACCCGGACCTTTTACAAACACTTTCACTTTTCTTAGACCTAGGTCATATGCAACTTTAGCACAATCAGATGCTGCCATTTGCGCTGCATATGGAGTGTTCTTTTTAGAACTTCTGAAACCCATTTTTCCAGCTGACGACCAGCTGATCACTTGTCCTTCGCTATTTGTAATTGAAATAATAATGTTATTAAATGAAGAATGCACATGAACTTGTCCGTTTGCATCAACTTTAACATTTCTCTTTTTCGCTGCGACTGTTTTTTTTGCCATATCAAACTATTATTTTGTAGCCTTTTTCTTATTTGCAACAGTTTTCTTTCTACCCTTACGTGTGCGGGCATTATTCTTAGTACTTTGACCTCTTAGAGGCAAACCAATACGATGGCGGATACCACGATAACAACCAATGTCCATCAAACGTTTGATGTTCAATTGAACTTCTGATCTCAAATCTCCTTCTACTTTGTAATTAGAGGAAATAATTTCACGGATTGCACCAGCCTGATCGTCAGTCCAATCTTTTACTTTAATATCTCTATCAACTCCAGCTTCAGTCAAGATGCTGTTAGCTGCACTACGTCCGATCCCATATATATATGTCAAGGCAATTTCGCCTCTCTTATTTTGCGGTAAATCGACACCAACTATTCTTATAGCCATATATTAGATTATTTTTGCAAAATTAGTAAATTATCCCTGACGTTGTTTGTACTTAGGGTTTTTTTTGTTAATTACATATAAGCGTCCTTTTCTTCTGACAATCTTACAATCGGCAGTACGCTTTTTTAATGATGCTCTTACTTTCATATCTTGTTTTATTATTTATATCTGAAAGAAATTCGACCTTTCGACAGGTCATAAGGAGACATTTCCACTCTTACCTTATCTCCAGGCAATATCTTAATGTAATGCATACGCATTTTGCCAGAGATATGTGCAGTAATTTCATGTCCGTTTTCAAGCTCTACGCGAAACATTGCATTTGACAATGCTTCTACTATTACGCCATCCTGTTCTATTGCTGCTTGTTTAGCCATAAAATAAAATTAATTTTTAGATTCCGTTATTCCCTAATACAGCTTCGATATATTCAAACGTAGATAAAATATCAGCTTTGCCTTCACGAATAGCTACGGTATGTTCAAAATGAGCCGATCTTTTATGATCTTTTGTTCTAACAGTCCAACCGTCTCTTTCGAAAATCACATTTCTGCTACCTTGATTTATCATGGGTTCTATAGCAATACACATACCTTTTTTCAACAAAGGACCTGTACCCCTTCTTCCATAATTTGGAACCTCAGGAGATTCATGCATTTTACGTCCTATACCATGTCCTACAAGTTCTCTTACAACTGTATAACCATGTTTTTCGCAATATGTCTGAATCGCTTCACTAATATCTCCAACTCGATTACCTTCTACAGCTTTTTCTATACCTAGGTAAAGAGCCTCTTTTGTGGTACGTAATAAAGCTTTTACTTCTTCAGAAACTTCACCTACACAAAAAGTGTATGCAGAATCTCCACAAAAGCCATTTTTCTCAGTACCACAATCTACAGAAACTATATCGCCATCTTTTAATTCATAATCTGTTGGTATACCATGTACTACAACTTCATTTACAGAGGAACATATACTTCCCGGGAAATCTATCGTTCCCGGAGCACCTTTATACCCTAAAAAAGAAGGTATAGCTCCATGACTTCTTATGAATTCATTTGCTATTTTATCTAACTGCAGTGTAGTAACACCTGGTTTGATATGTTTGGCTAATTCACCAAGAGTCATACCCACCAAGCGATTACTCTCCCGCATCAATTCAATCTCTTCGTCTGTTTTAAGAAATATCATCTAATAACTTTTCTTTTTATCTATGCAATTAATATGCTGCAATTGAACCCGAACGTCCTTTGATTCTACCCGATTTTAATAGACCGTCATAGTGTCTCATCAACAAGTGGCTTTCTATTTGTTGCAAAGTATCAAGTACTACCCCTACTAAGATCAGTAAAGATGTTCCACCAAAAAACAATGAAAAATCTCTGCTTATTCCTAATAGACTAGCAAAAGCCGGAAGGATTGCAACTATAGCTAAGAATAATGAACCAGGAAGAGTTATACGAGACATAATTGTATCAATATAATCGGCTGTTTTCTTGCCAGGTTTCACACCCGGAATAAATCCATTATTTCTTTTCAATTCATCAGCCATTTGTACAGGGTTAATTGTTACTGCCGTATAAAACCAAGTAAAAGCAATGATTAAAAATGCAAATACCAAACAGTACAACCAACTTGTATGATCAGTCATAGAACGCATAAACCATCCTGCCTGATCTGCTGCAGTAAATCCTCCGATTGCAACAGGTATAAACATAATAGCCTGAGCAAAAATAATAGGCATAACGTTCGCCGCATTTACCTTCAACGGTATATACTGGCGTGCGCCTCCATATTGTTTATTCCCAACAATACGTTTTGCATATTGTACCGGAATTTTACGTGTACCTTGTACCAACAGGATAGCCATAGCAATCACAAATAGAAGGAACACAATCTCTAATAGAAATATAACTAAACCTCCAGCATCATCGCTCAAGCGGGACATAAATTCTCCAGCTAAAGCATGTGGTAGTCTAGCAATAATACCTACCAAAATTATGAAGGATACTCCATTTCCAATTCCTTTGTCTGTAATACGTTCCCCTAACCATAGGACAAACATACTACCCCCAGCCAAAATAATTGTAGAAGGTAATAAGAATGACCAAAAGCTGTTAGGTGGAGCAGCTTCACCCAAAGCGCCTAACAAATATGCAGGACCTTGGAATAGCAAAATCAATACAGTCAGATAACGTGTATATTGATTTAACTTATTTCTTCCGCTTTCGCCCTCTTTTTGCAGTTTTTGGAAATAAGGCAATGCAATTCCCAATAACTGAATTACGATAGATGCCGAAATATACGGCATAATACCTAATGCAAATATAGAAGCGTTAGCAAAAGCTCCTCCGGAAAACATGTCTAGAAGACCTAGAAGACCTCCAGCCGTATTGTGACGCAAAGCTTCCAAATCAGCCGGATTTACTCCTGGTAATACTACATGAGTTCCAAAACGATAGATTACTACAAAAATGAAAGTAATGAGGAGCCTCTTACGTAGGTCCTCAATCTTCCATATATTTTCTATTGTTTTTACAAATCCCATTTTATTTCAGTTTTGTTGCTGTTCCACCTACTGCTTGAATAGCAGCTTCTGCTGACTTAGAAAAGGCATGAGCTTCAACTTCTAATTTAGCAGTCAATGCTCCATTTCCTAAAATTTTCACTAAGTGCTTGGATGAAACAAAACCTGCATCGATCAGAGTTTGAATATCAATCTTAGTCAAACTTTTAGCTTCAGCAAGACCTTGAAGGGTGCTCAGGTTAATAGGCTTATATTCTACACGATTAATATTCTTGAATCCATATTTAGGAAGACGACGTTGAATAGGCATCTGACCTCCTTCAAAACCAATCTTCTTTGAATATCCTGATCTAGACTTAGCTCCTTTATGACCTCTTGTTGAAGTACCACCTAAACCAGAACCTGTCCCACGACCAATTCTTTTTCTTGTTTTAGTAGCACCTTCTGCAGGTCTCAAATTCGATAAATTCATATTCTTAGATTTTTTATCTTTTAAACTAGATTATTATTCCTCTACTATAGTTACCAGATGCTTCACTTTCGCGATCATTCCTCTTATAGCAGGATTGTCTGGATGCTCAGCTATTCTGTTCAGTTTTCTTAGTCCTAAAGCATCTAAAGTACTCTTTTGATCTTTAGGGCAATTGATTCTGCTTCTAACTTGTTTAATTTTAATTGTTGCCATAATTTAAACCTCCTTGCAAATTAACCGTTAAAAACTTTACTCATAGATACTCCTCTGTTTTGAGCAACAGTATAAGCATCACGTAATTCACCTAAAGCTTCAATTGTAGCCTTCACCAAGTTATGAGGGTTAGAAGATCCTTTAGATTTTGCAAGTACGTCTGTTACACCAACACTTTCAAGTACGGCACGCATCGCACCTCCAGCCTTTACTCCAGTACCAGGAGCAGCAGGCTTGATAAATACTTCCGAGCCGCCAAATCTTGCAATTTGTTCATGAGGAATAGTTCCTTTCAATACTGGAACTTTGATCAAATTCTTCTTCGCTGCTTCAACTCCTTTAGCAATGGCAGTCGTTACTTCACCGGCTTTACCTAAGCCCCAACCAACAATGCCATCTTCGTTTCCTACAACTACGATAGCGGCGAAACTGAATGTACGACCACCCTTTGTTACTTTAGTAACGCGATTGATAGCCACCAATCTGTCCTTCAATTCAATATCGTTGGTCGATTTTACTTTATTCTTTGCCATTTCTATTAAAATTTAAGTCCACCTTTACGAGCAGCATCTGCCAATTCTTTCACTCTACCATGATATAAATAGCCATTACGGTCAAATACCACAGATGTAACACCAGCTTCTTGAGCAGCCTTAGCAACTAGTTCTCCTACCTTTGCTGCTATCTCCTTTTTAGGAGCTTTATCCGCCAGTTTAAGAGAAGATGCTGCAGCCAAAGTTTTTCCTGTCAGGTCATCAATTACCTGAGCATAGATTTGCTTATTGCTTCTGAATACTGTCAGACGTGGACATTCAGTAGTACCATGTATTCTGCTGCGAACACGCAATTTTATTTTATTTCTTCTATCTGTCTTCGTTGTCATGATTATTACAGTTTATGTAAATTATTTACCAGCTGATTTACCTGACTTACGACGTATAACCTCGCCCACAAAACGAACCCCTTTACCTTTATATGGCTCAGGTTTACGGAATGAACGAATTTTTGCACATACAAGCCCGATAAGTTCCTTATCACAAGATTCAAGAATAATCAGAGGATTTTTATTTCTCTCAGATTTTGTTTCCAGCTTAACTTCTTTAGGTAACATCAAATGAATATTGTGCGTGTAACCTAGTGACAGCTCTAAAATCTGTCCATTATGAGATGCACGGTAACCAACACCCACTAATTCAAGTTCTTTGTGATATCCTTCAGAAACACCAATAATCATATTATTGATCAGCGCCCTGTAAAGACCATGAAACGCGCGATTTTGTTTTTCATCATTCGGACGTGAAACCTTTACCTCTCCGTTTTCTACTTCTACTTTGATAGCAGGATTCACACTTTGAGTAAGCTCACCTTTAGGACCTTTTATAGTCACTAAATTGTTTCCATCTACACTTACAGTCACTCCTGTAGGGATGGTAATAGGTAATTTTCCAATTCTTGACATAGTATACCTCCCTCTTAATTAATAAACATAACATAAAATTTCTCCGCCTACTTTCAAGTCGCGAGCTTCTTTGTCAGTCATTACACCTTTAGAGGTAGACATCACAGCAATACCAAGACCATTCAATACTCTTGGTATGTCTTTGTAACCTGTATACTTACGAAGACCTGGAGTTGAAACACGAATTAATTTCTTAATTGCATTCACTTTATTTACTGGGTCATATTTCAAGGCTATTTTAATAGAACCTTGAGGACCTTCGTCTACAAACTTATAGTTAAGAATGTAGCCTTTTTCAAAAAGAATCTTAGTGATTTCTTTTTTCAAATTCGACGCAGGTATCTCTACCACTCTGTGTTTCGCCATAATTGCGTTACGAACACGCGTCAAATAATCTGCTATTGGATCTGTCATTATTAAATGGATTTAAATTAATCTCGTAGTCTAAGCCCGAGACAATATTTAATTCTAAAAAAAATTCTGTAATATTACCAGCTTGCTTTTTTCACTCCTGGTATTAAGCCTTTCGAAGCCATTTCTCTGAACTGGATACGTGAAATTCCAAACTGGCGCATATACCCTTTTGGACGGCCTGTCATGCTGCAACGGTTATGCAAGCGGATAGGAGTAGAATTCTTAGGCAATGCCTGAAGTCCTTCATAATCTCCTTCAGCCTTCAGTTGAGCTCTCTTAGCAGCATATCTTGCTACTAATTTTGCTCTTTTCACCTCACGGGCTTTCATTGATTCTTTTGCCATATTTCTTATTGTTCTTTTTTAGCGTTTTTAAATGGTAAGCCAAATTCTCTCAAAAGAGCATACCCTTCTTCATCTGTTTTTGCAGAAGTTACAAAGGTAATATTCATTCCCAATATTTTACTGATTGCATCAATATTAATTTCGGGGAAAATAATTTGTTCTTGGATACCTAACGTATAATTACCACGACCATCCAACTTACTTTCGATACCTTTGAAGTCACGAATACGAGGAAGAGCCACTCTTACGAGTCTTTCCAAAAATTCGTACATACGGTCATGACGAAGTGTAACCATCACACCAATAGGCATTTTTTTACGTAATTTGAAGTTCGAGATATCTTTTTTAGAAACAGTTGCTACTGCTTTTTGACCAGTAATAGTAGTCAACTCATTTATAGCTGTTTCAATAATCTTTTTATCAGCAACCGCGATTCCTAAACCCTGATTGACAACAATCTTTTTAAGGACAGGAACTTGCATAGATGACTTATAACCGAATTCTTTCATCAAAGAAGAAACAATACGGTCTTTATAATCTGTTTTAAGAGTTGTTGTATTGCTCATTATTTGATCTCCTTCCCTGATTTTTTAGCATAACGTACTAATTTCCCATTCACCTCTTTACGTCCGATACGGGTAGGTTTTCCTGATTCAGGATCTACCACATTCAAATTTGAGATATGAATAGGAGCTTCTTTCTTTTCTCTTCCTCCCTGAGGATTTTTTGCATTAGGCTTAGCATGTTTAGTCACCATATTAAGACCTTCTACGATAGCGCGCTCTTTATTTTTAGAAATCTCAAGTACGCGACCGGTCTTTCCTTTGCTGGCTCCTGCTAAAACATAAACTATATCGCCTTTCTTGATATGTAATTTACTCATTACTGCTTGTTTTATGAATTAAAGTACCTCTGGTGCTAATGAAACGATCTTCATATTAGTTGCACGAAGTTCACGGGCAACAGGTCCGAAAATACGACTTCCTCTGATTTCTCCGGCAGCATTTAACAATACACATGCATTGTCATCAAAACGGATATATGATCCGTCCTGTCTGCGTATCTCTTTTTTTGTACGCACAACGATTGCCTTAGTCACAGCACCTTTCTTAATATCACTGGAAGGGATCACATTTTTGATAGCAACTACTATAACATCACCTACTGACGCATAACGTCTTCTTGTGCCTCCTAATACACGGATACATAGAGCTTCTCTAGCCCCACTGTTGTCCGTTACTACTAATCTAGATTCTTGTTGTATCATAATTATTTAGCCCTTTCGATTATTTCGATTAATCTCCATCTCTTTAGTTTGCTCAAAGGACGAGTCTCCATGATTCTTACAGTATCACCGATGTTACACTCGTTTTTTTCATCGTGAGCATGATATTTCTTCGTTTTATTAACGAACTTTCCATAAATAGGGTGTTTTTCTTTCCATTTTACAGCAACCGTTATGGTTTTCTCCATTTTATTACTGAAAACGACCCCGATTCTTTCTTTTCTTAATTTTCTGGTTTCCATCAGCTCTTATTACTTATTATTTATTTCTCTTTGGCGCAACACTGTCAAGATACGGGCGATATCACGACGCTTTTCTTTAATCTTAGCAGGATTATCCAATGGAGTTACACTGTGGTTCAATACTAATTGATCTAATGCCATTCTATCGGCATCTAATCTTTCTTTCAGGTCCTGATCGGACATTTCTCTTACTTCTGCAATCTTCATAGTGCTTAAGAATTTTGAGTTAAGTCATAGTCTCTGCGAACTACAAATTTTGTAGTTACAGGAAGCTTTTGTGCTGCAAGGCGCAATGCTTCTTTTGCTACATCAAATGGTACTCCTTCTATTTCGAAGATCATTCTTCCCGGTGTAACCGGTGCTACGAATCCTTCCGGAGAACCTTTACCTTTACCCATACGCACTTCGGCAGGCTTTTTTGTAATTGGTTTATCTGGGAAGATACGAACCCAAACCTGTCCTTGACGTTGCATGTAACGAGTCACAGCAATACGAGCCGCTTCGATCTGACGTCCTGTAATCCATTTAGACTCTAGAGTCTTGATACCGAACGAACCGAAAGCAAGTTGGTTACCTCTCTGGGCATTACCTTTCATACGACCTTTCTGCTGTCTTCTGAATTTTGTTTTCTTCGGTTGTAACATCTTTTCTAAAATGTTTAATTCTTATTTTCTCTTACCTTTCTTGAAACCTCTGTTGCCTCCATCATTTCTGCGTCCACCTCCTTGGTTAGAAGATTCTCTTGATGCAGTGAAAGACGGAGCAAGGTCTTTCTTACCGTAAACTTCTCCACGGCAAATCCATACTTTAATTCCAATCAAACCAACTTTTGTCAAAGCTTCAGCGTGAGCATAATCAATATCTGCACGGAATGTGTGAAGTGGAGTACGTCCTTCTTTGTACATTTCTGAACGAGCCATTTCAGCACCATTCAGACGTCCTGAAATCTGCACTTTGATACCTTCTGCACCCATTCTCATTGTAGATGCAATCGCCATTTTAATAGCACGACGGTATGCAATTTTACCTTCTACCTGACGCGCGATATTATTAGCTACGATTACAGCATCCAACTCAGGCTTTTTGATTTCAAAAATGTTGATTTGAATATCTTTATCAGTAATTTTCTTTAATTCTTCTTTCAACTTGTCTACTTCCTGACCGCCTTTTCCGATAATAATACCTGGACGTGCAGTACATACTGTAATAGTTACAAGTTTTAGTGTTCTTTCGATCACTATTCGGGATACACTAGCTTTTGCCAAGCGGGCATTTAAGTATTTACGGATTTTGCTGTCTTCTAAAAGAGTATCACCGTAATTTTTGCCGCCATACCAGTTAGAATCCCATCCTCTGATTATACCTAAACGATTTGCTATCGGATTGATTTTTTGTCCCATCTGGCTAAATTAATTTGATTGATTATTAAGTGTATCTACCTGAATAGTTACATGGTTTGAACGCTTACGTATTCTGTAACCTCTACCTTGTGGAGCAGGACGCATTCTTTTCAGCATAGTACCTCCATCCACTTTAATCATAGATACGTATAGTTCTCCGCTCTCTGCTTTACGGTCATTTTTAGTTTCCCAGTTGGCAATAGCAGAACGCAATAACTTTTCAAGTCTTGCGGCAGCCTCTTTATTTGAGAATTTCAAAACGCCAAGAGCTCTGAACGCTTCCATACCCCTTACCATATCCGCTACTAAGCGCATTTTTCGGGGTGACGTTGGAACGTTGTTCAGCTTTGCTAAAGAAACAGTTTTGTTAGCTTCTTTTCTTGCATCAGCTGCTATTCTTTTTCTCTTACCCATTTTTATTAATGTTTCTTTTTATTAAATTATTGGCTTCTGCTTCTTATCTCTTTTTATTACCACCATGACCACGGAATGTACGTGTCAAAGCGAACTCTCCTAATTTGTGACCTACCATATTCTCTGTGATATAAACAGGAATGAATTTATTTCCGTTATGCACAGCAATAGTATGACCTACAAAATCGGGTGAAATCATTGAAGCCCTCGCCCATGTTTTAACAACAGCTTTTTTACCTGACTCATTCATGGCCAAGACTTTTTTCTCAAGCTTAACATTAATATACGGGCCTTTTTTTAACGAACGACTCATAATTATACTTTAAATTAAATCAGGTTATTTCTTTCTTCTTTCAATTATATACTTAGAAGAATGTTTCTTAGGTGCTCTTGTTTTGAGACCTTTAGCGTACAATCCTTTGCGTGATCTTGGGTGACCTCCCGAAGAACGACCTTCACCACCACCCATAGGGTGATCTACCGGGTTCATTACTACACCTCGGTTATGAGGACGACGACCAAGCCATCTAGAGCGTCCGGCTTTACCTGATTTTTCAAGTGCATGATCCGAATTACCTACACTACCAACAGTAGCCTTACATGTAGAAAGAACTTTTCGAGTCTCTCCAGAAGGCATTCTCAGAATAGCATAACTGCCTTCACGAGATGTTAACTGTGCGTATGTACCTGCCGAACGAGCCATTTTAGCTCCTTGACCAGGGCGCAATTCGATATTATGAACTACTGTACCGATAGGAATATTTGCTAAAGGCAATGCATTTCCTATCTCAGGAGCAACCTGTGCACCTGAAATCACTGTCTGACCGACTTCCAAACCATTTGGAGCAATAATATAAGTTTTTGCTCCGTCAGCATAATACAACAAGGCAATACGAGCCGAACGATTCGGATCGTATTCTATTGTCTTCACTGTAGCAGGAACTCCGTCTTTCACTCTCTTAAAATCGATAATTCTCAACTTTCTTTTGTGACCGCCACCAAGATAACGCATAGTCATCTTACCAGTGTTATTACGACCACCTGAAGCTTTTTTACCGACTACAAGAGATTTCTCTGGCACACTCGCAGTGACTTCTTCAAATGTACCAATAACTTTGTGTCTTTGCCCCGGTGTTGTGGGCTTTAATTTACGTACTGCCATTTTTTATTTAGATATTACTAAAAAAGTCTATTACTTCACCTTCTTTCAAGGTTACAATTGCTTTCTTATAAGCAGGAGTCTTACCACTGATTACACCCGATTTTGTATAACGGCTTTTGCGTTTTCCAGCATAATTCATAGTGTTAACACTTTCTACTTTCACTCCGTATATCTTCTCTACTGCATTTTTGATATCTACTTTATTTGCATTAGGAGCTACACGAAAACCATAACGATTAGGAAATTTTTCCGAAATCGCAGTTTGCTTTTCTGTTAATATAGGCTTTACTAAAATTCCCATTATCTATACCTCCTTATGCTTTTAAAATTTTATCAATAATTGCAACCGAAGACTCTGCTAATACTAGACTTGAACAATTAAGAATAGTATAAGCATTTACATCAGAAGCAGTTACAACTTTAACTTTTTCTAAATTTCGAGCCGACAAATATACATTTTTATTTTGATCTGGCAAAACTAAAACTACCTTTTTATCAACTAGTTGCAAATTTCTAGTCAAAGCTACAAAGTCTTTTGTTTTTGGAGTTTCGAAAGAAAAATCTTCAACCACTACAATTTGATTTTCTTTTGCTTTGTAAGATAAAGCAGATTTACGAGCAAGAACTTTTACCTTCTTATTCAATTTAAATCTATAATCTCTTGGTTTAGGGCCGAATACACGCGCACCACCTACTAGGATAGGCGATTTGATATCACCACGACGGGCTCCACCTCCACCTTTCTGACGAATCAGTTTACGCGTACTTCCTGACAATTCACTACGCTCTTTTGATTTGTGCGTACCTTGGCGTTGATTCGCCAAATATTGTTTTACATCTAACCAAAGAACGTGATCGTTAGGCTCGATTCCATAGATAGCATCGTCTAACGATACTTTCTTGCCGGTATCTTTACCGCTTATATTTAATACACTAAGTTCCATTATTGATTAATTAATACGATTGAACCTCTGCTTCCCGGAACAGAACCTTTTATCAATAAAAGATTGTGTTCTGCGATCACTTTTATTACCTGTAAGTTTTGAACCGTAACACGAACGTTACCCATTTGTCCACCCATTCTTGTTCCTTTGAACACCTTAGCTGGATAAGAACAAGCTCCGATAGAACCTGGAGCACGCATACGATTATGCTGTCCTAAAGTTGCCTGACCAACCCCACCGAAACCGTGGCGTTTAACAACTCCCTGAAAACCTTTACCTTTTGATGTACCAACAACGTCCACAAAAGAGTTCTCTTCAAACAGCTCTACAGTAAGCGTATCGCCTAATTTGCAATCTTCAAATCCTTTGAACTCAGCCAAGTGCCTTTTTGGAGTTACTCCTGCTTTTTTAAAATGTCCCATAAGCGGTTTTGTTGTGCGTTTCTCTTTTTTATCAGCGAAACCCAACTGAACAGCCTCATAGCCATCTACTTCTGCAGTCTTTACTTGAGTAACAACACAAGGACCTACTTCGACAACAGTGCATGGTACATTTTTACCATCGGCACTGAAAACGGATGTCATTCCGATTTTTTTTCCTAATAATCCTGGCATTTCTTTAATTAATTTACTGGTTTATCAAACTTTAATTTCTACTTCTACACCACTTGGCAATTCCAATTTCATAAGCGCATCTACTGTTTTAGCTGTTGAGCTGTAGATATCGATCAATCTTTTGTAAGAGCAAAGTTCGAATTGTTCACGAGACTTTTTATTAACGAAAGTTGAACGGTTCACAGTAAAGATACGTTTGTGAGTAGGTAATGGAATTGGACCACTTACTACTGCGCCTGTAGCTTTCACTGTTTTAACGATTTTCTCAGCAGATTTATCAACCAAGTTGTAATCGTAGGATTTTAGTTTGATTCTGATTTTTTGACTCATCTGATTTTTAATTTATAAATTGATAATTATTATAATGAAACAAACTGTGATTAAGAGTCATTTACTAATCACAGTTTGTAGTCATCCTTATTTTATAAGGTCTACGCGACCTTGAGCTTCAGTTAATACCTGACGAGCAATTGAAGAAGAAACCTCTTCGTAATGATCGAATACCATTGCTGATGTTGCACGTCCAGAAGTAATTGTTCTCAATGCAGTTACGTAACCAAACATCTCTGCCAAAGGCACTTTTGCTTTTACAATACGAGCACCAGAACGGCTTGATTCCATACCTTCAACTTGTCCACGACGTTTGTTCAAGTCTGAAATCACATCTCCCATACTTTCTTCAGGTGTTACCACCTCAAGTTTCATAATAGGCTCCTGCAACACAGGTCTTGCTTTTTCAGAAGCATTTCTAAACGCTTGTCTAGCACAAAGTTCATAAGACAGCTGATCTGAATCGACTGGGTGATATGAACCGTCAACAAGAACTACTTTCATTTTATCCACAGTAAAACCTGCCAATACACCGGTTTTCATAGCAGAAAGAAATCCTTTTTGAACAGAAGGAATAAATTCTTTAGGAATATTACCACCTTTTACTTCGTCAATAAATTGTAATTCACCTTCAAAGTCTGAATCCGCAGGACCAACTTTAACAATGATATCTGCAAATTTACCGCGACCTCCGGTTTGTTTCTTATATACTTCACGAAGCTCAACAGTTTCTGTGATAGCTTCTTTGTATGCAACCTGAGGACGTCCTTGATTACATTCTACTTTAAACTCACGCTTCAGACGTTCGATAAGTACATCAAGGTGAAGCTCACCCATACCTTCGATAATGGTTTGACCTGAATCTTCATCTGTATGTACACGGAATGTTGGATCCTCTTCAGCAAGTTTAGCCAAACCGTTAGCCAATTTATCTAAATCTTTTTGAGTCTTAGGCTCAACAGATATACCAATCACAGGATCAGGGAAATCCATAGCTTCAAGTACAATTGGGTGATCTTCATCACACAATGTATCTCCTGTACGGATATCCTTAAATCCTACACCGGCACCGATATCTCCACAACCAATAACTTCTTTAGGGTTTTGCTTGTTAGAGTGCATCTGGAACAGACGTGAAATACGTTCTTTCTTAGATGAACGAGTATTATATACATATGATCCTGCATGAAGTTCTCCTGAATACACACGGAAGAAACAAAGGCGTCCCACATATGGGTCTGTAGCGATCTTAAATGCCAAAGCACAAAGAGGCTCACTTGGATCAGGGTGACGTACAATTATTTTTTCAGAATCATCAGGATCTGTACCTTCAATAGCCGGAGTATCTACAGGACTAGGCAAATATGCACAAACTGCGTCTAGCAAAGGCTGTACTCCTTTATTTTTGAATGAAGAACCACATAGCATAGGAGCTATAGCCATAGAAAGTGTTCCTTTGCGAATAGCAGCTCTTATTTCATCTTCCGTGATAGTTGATGGATCGTCAAAGAATTTTTCCATCATTGCATCATCAAATTCAGCAACAGTCTCAAGCATCTTATCTCTCCACTCTTGCGCTTCATCTACAAATTCAGCAGGAATCTCTTCCACACTATAATCTGCACCCATAGTCTCATCATGCCAGTACATTGCTTTCATTGTAACAAGGTCTACAATACCTCTGAAAGTTTCTTCTGCACCAATAGGAATCTGAATTGGACATGGGTTAGCTCCAAGCATTTCACGAACCTGACGTACCACTTCGAAGAAATTAGCTCCCGAACGGTCCATTTTGTTCACATAACAAATACGAGGAACATTATATTTATCAGCTTGACGCCAAACAGTCTCTGACTGAGGCTCTACACCTGCAACAGAGTCGAATGTAGCAATAGAGCCATCCAATACACGAAGAGAACGTTCTACTTCTACAGTAAAGTCTACGTGTCCTGGAGTATCAATCAAGTTGATTTTATACATTTCATTATCATACTTCCACTGAGTTGTTGTTGCAGCAGAAGTAATAGTAATACCACGTTCTTGCTCTTGGTCCATCCAGTCCATAGTAGCAGTACCATCGTGAGTTTCTCCAATTTTGTGAGTCAATCCCGTATAGAACAATATACGCTCAGATGTAGTGGTTTTACCGGCATCAATGTGAGCCATGATGCCTATATTTCTTGTATTTTTTAAGTTATCTGTAACTTTTGCCATCGTTTATTATGTATGATTAAAATCTGAAGTGAGCGAATGCACGGTTAGCTTCCGCCATTCTGTGCATATCTTCTTTACGTTTGTATGCACCACCTTGGTTATTAAATGCGTCAACTATTTCTGCAGCCAATTTGTCTGCCATAGTTTTCCCTCCTCTTTTGCGAGCATAAAGAATAAGGTTTTTCATACAGATTGACTCTTTCCGCTCAGGACGGATTTCTGTAGGTACTTGAAATGTTGCACCACCTACACGGCGAGACTTCACTTCTACCTGAGGAGTTACATTATCAAGAGCCGCTTTCCAGATTTCCAAAGTGCTCTTTTCTTCATTAGGAAGCTTTGTTTTTACTACATCCAAAGCTGTGTAAAAAATAGTATATGAGATACTTTTTTTACCGTCGTACATCAAGTGATTTACGAATTTTGTAACTTTTACATCACCGAAAACAGGATCTGGAAGGACCTGTCTTTTCTTTGGTTTTGCTTTTCTCATTTTTTAATAAAATTTTGTTCTTGTTTTTGGTTGCCATTTTTTGTCTTCAACAGTCACGCCAGACTATTTACTCAACCTGCAGTAGCTTATCCAATAAACTTAAAACATTTTTAAACTTCGAATTAATTTAAAATATCAACCGACTTTTCAGGCATTATTTCTTTTTACCTGCAGCTGCCGGTGCAGCTTTTCCTGCTTTTGGGCGTTTTGCTCCGTACTTAGAACGTCTTTGAGTACGACCATTCACACCTGCAGTATCCAATGTACCACGAACAATGTGATAACGCACCCCCGGAAGGTCTTTCACACGACCACCTCTAACAAGCACGATAGAGTGTTCCTGCAAATTGTGTCCTTCTCCAGGAATATAAGCATTCACCTCTTTTGAGTTTGTTAAACGTACACGAGCTACTTTACGCATAGCTGAATTTGGTTTTTTAGGAGTTGTTGTATACACACGCACACAAACACCTCTTCTTTGAGGACAAGAATCCAACGCTGGAGACTTACTCTTTTCAACCAAAACAGCCCGACCTTTTCTTACTAATTGTTGAATCGTAGGCATTTTTTTTTAATTTTTAAAACTTAAAAGTTTAATTATTTATTTGGTTAAACTACTTAAAATACGACAAATCGGCAGCCAACAAAGTGATTATCAATCCGATACCACTTCAAGACTACCCTCTTTTTCGCAAATTGAGCTGCAAAGCTACAATAAATCAGCTAGATATCCAAAAATATAATATTTTTTTTATTCAATTCAATCCACAGGTCGATTATTAGAAAAAGTATTAAAGGCAGCATTTTAACAATATATTCCTTTGCAAAAATGTTAATTTATATTAATTGAATACATTTTTAAGCAACACATCAACAAAGCAAATCATCTTTCATACAAAACAACAACTTGAGTTAACTCAACTTTACTTATGTTTAACTTAAAACCAAAACAACAATGAAAAAGTCATTTTTATTCCTATTGTGCTGTGCAGCACTTAACTTCACATCTTGCAGTGATGATGACGATCCTATACCAAATGATGACAAAACCACAGCCAAAGAATTTCTCGAAGAGAAGAAAAACTCAACAAAACAAGAATTTGAAGTAAAAGCATCAGAACTACCTAAAACTTTCACATTCAAAGAAGGTGTGAAAATTACAATTCCAGAAGGCGCATTATTGAAAGACAGACAACCTATCACAGGCAATTTCACTTTGGAAGTACGTGAAATGCTTAAGCCAAGTTCTATAGTTTTTTCCAGTACTAATACTAACCTTACAGATGGCAGCTATCTCGAAACTGACGGATTTATTTATGTAAATGTAAAACAAAATGGGAACTACATAGATGCACAGTTGGCAAAAAACATTACCATATCTATTCCTACTGACAAAGAAGATGGAACTACTACTCAACTCTGGACAGGAACAGAGGAAGCTGGAGAAAATGAGAACCAATTTGCTTGGCAAGCCTTAAACGACAATGATATTATTTGGCAAGAAGACAATGGAGGAATAGGAGAAAATCAAGATGGCAATATGGTCTGGGCTAAGAATAACAGCTTTGAATTCTCTTTCGGAAAACTAGGATGGTGTAATTGCGACCTTCCTTGGGGACAGGGGAAAGAGTTTACTACTGTAACTGTAGAACTAACCGGTAATGTTGGCAAATTTGCATCTTATTTCGCTCTAGATGGTGATACCTTTGTTCTTTTCTGCGGAAAAGGTTATCCTGTATTAGCTCAACTATATACTAAAGTTAATGAGACTACCGTAAAAAGTTACGACAATAGCATGCCTATAGGCGTACAAGGCAAAATGATCGCATTCTCGATACAAAATGGCAAATTCTCTTTTGCATCGCAGGACATTACTATAGAAAAAGATATGAAATTGACTTTGAACCTTAAGGAGGTTACTAAAGCAGAATTAACTAAACAGATCGAAGCCCTTGACGGCTACAAATAAATTACTAACATTTCTATTTTTCAAAAGACAGTCATGATTTATGACTGTCTTTTTTATTATATTTAATCAAATAAAAGAAACTCTTCACATACATCTGGCAGAAATACATTAACTTTGAAATTCATATAATATAGAGTACATACTACATGAGACAATATCGTATACTGTGGGTTGACGATGAAATAGATCTTTTAAAACCTCATATATTATTCCTTGAAGGAAAAGGATATGAGATTATCACAGCAAATAGCGGCCAAGATGCCATTGATTGTTGTAGAGACGACATATTTGACCTAATATTTCTTGACGAGAATATGCCCGGATTGAGTGGGCTTGAAACATTAGCACAGATAAAAGAAATACATCCTGACACCCCTATCATAATGATAACTAAGAGTGAAGATGAAGGAATTATGACAGATGCTATCGGAAAAAAAATCGCAGACTATCTCATAAAACCGGTTAATCCAAACCAAATTCTTTCCTCTATAAAAAAAATATTACATAAGAACGATATTGTATCTGAAGCTACTGTCGAAGGATATCGGGAAGAATTCAATCAAATAGGTTTACAGATTAGTGATGCTTATACTTTTGAGGATTGGGCAAATATTTATAAAAAACTAGTTTTTTGGGAAATAGAATTAACTGCAACCCAGAATCCTTTACTGGAATTGGTCGCAGCTCAAAAACAAGATGCTAATCACTCATTTGTCAAGTTTATCAAAAAGAACTATGAATCCTGGATAAAAAATCCGGAAGAAAGACCTATTATCAGTCCCGATTTATTTAAAAAGAAAATTTTCCCTCGACTTGATAACAACGAGAAGATCTTTTTTATTTTAATCGACAACTTCCGCCTTGATCAATGGTGGGCGATTAAAGATATGCTCTCTTCAGATTTTACATTTGATGAAGAGATGTATTTATCTATTTTACCGACTGCCACACAATACTCCCGCAATTCTATATTTGCAGGATTAACACCTCTACAAATATCAGAACTATATCCCGATCTTTGGATAGAAGAAACAGAAGAAGAAGGTAAAAACATGAATGAAGAAGCCCTATTAAGAACTCAAATTGAACGCTTCAGAAAATCATATTCTTTTTCGTATGACAAAATTCATACATCTTCTTACGGCAATAGATTCATCCAAAATTTAAATTCATTAAGCAAAAATCAACTAAATGTAGTCATTGTCAATTTTGTCGACATGCTTTCTCATGCCCGAACAGATTCTCGAATGATAAGAGAGTTGGCAGCCAATGAGGCAGCCTATCGCTCACTTACCCGTTCATGGTTCAAACACTCCAGCATAAGCTCTTTATTCAAGAGTTTATCCAATATGGGTTATCGTATTATACTCACTACCGATCACGGAACAATACGAGTAAAGAATGCAATAAAAGTTATTGGAGACAAAAACACCAATAGTAATTTAAGATACAAAGTGGGTAAAAATTTAGATTACGACTACAAGAAAGTATACGAATCTAGAAACCCATCTAAAATAGGATTACCATCTCCGAATCTGAGTAGTAAGTATATTTTTGCTTTAAATGAAGATTTTTTTGCTTATCCTAATAATTACAATCATTATGTATCATATTATACAGATACTTTTCAGCATGGAGGTGTATCTATTGAGGAAATGATTGTACCTTTGATCACTCTTAATCCTAAATAACAATTTATGACTTTTGAGATAAAATCGCTGGAAACAATAGGTGATACTGCATTGCAGTTTATCCGGCAAATGGGAGATAATACGGTTTTTGCCTTTCACGGAGAAATGGGTGCAGGAAAAACAACCTTTATTAAAGCTATTTGTGAAAAGCTAGGGGTAGAAGATGTTATTAATAGCCCAACCTTCGCTATAGTAAACGAATACCGGGCAAATTCGGGAGAACTAATTTATCATTTCGATTTCTATCGGATTAAAGATGAAAATGAAGCACTGGATTTTGGGTATGAAGATTATTTTTATAGTGGAAGCCTATGTTTTATAGAGTGGCCTGAGAAAATACCATCTCTCCTTCCAACTGATACCGTACATGTCACAATTAAAGAGACAGAGCATGGGGTCAGGACAGTAACTCTTGATTAGATTATTTGAATATTCCTTTTTTCATAGCTTCCATTATATTAGCAGGCGGACGTTCATGCTTCAGTTCTTCTTTCATAAAATCCATATAGGGAGCTACATAATCAAAGAACTTATAATACCCTCTACATAAATAATTCAATCCAGATTCTCCTGTAGATGTTTCGGATATACGATTCTTTGGACATTCACCATAACAAGCAAACAAATATTGACATTCCTTACATTGAGTGGGTAATTTATCGAACTTATCCATACCAAATTTTATTTGCTTATCCGAATACATCATCTCTGTGAGAGTATGTGTATGGATATTTCCTATTTTATATTGAGGAAATACAAAATGGTCACAAGAATATACATCTCCATTAAATTCCATGACCCCTGCATGCCCGCATGTTTTTGCCAAAATGCAAACGCCCGGTTCTACACCAACCCAGTTTGCAAGTGTAGAATCGAAATATTGTATATAATATTTACCAACATCTTGCTTCACCCACTCATCAAAAATAGCAATTAAGAAATCACCCCATTTGTCAGGATCAACACTCCATGAACTCACTTCTCCATCAATAGTTTCGACAATAGGAGCAAACTGAATAAATGGAGTTCCTATCTCTTTGAAAAAATTATAAAACTCAAGAGGGTAATCAACATTATAATCATTCACAACCCCCATAATATTAAACTCTACTCCATGCTTTTTCAGCAAATTGATCCCTTTCATCACCTGATAAAATGAAGGTCTCCCATCACGAGTCTTACGATATATATCATGACAATGTTGTGGACCATCTATTGATATACCCACCAAAAAATTATTATCCTTAAAAAATCGGCACCACTCATCAGTAAGTAAAGTCCCATTAGTCTGGATCACATTATCTATCTGCTTTCCTCTGCCATATTTTTTCTGATACTCTAATGCTTTCTTATAAAAACTTATATTGCGCATAAGAGTTTCACCTCCATGCCATGTAAATAATACCTGAGGCATAGTCTGTGAATTGAGATACTGCTCTATGAATTTCTCAAGTAACTCATCACTCATCACAAAATTCTTAGAATCCGGATATAATTCTTTTTTCTCCAGATAGTAACAATATTTGCATCTCAAATTACAAATCGCTCCCACTGGTTTCAACATAACATACAGAGGGCGGGCAAAAGGGGAAAAAGTCTTATTAGTTGTCATTAGGAATTAAAAAAACGATATAATGTATAGAATCCAATCTCTACAATCAAGATAATAACGCGGCAAATACACCTATGAATATTAAAATTACAAATAAGAAAGCATATAATGTTAATAATGTAATAGTAAATATGCCTATAAATTTATAATGAGATTTAAGATATCGAAAAGATATGGACAGATAATTAGCATTATTTATTTGTAATGCCTTTTTCATATTGTTAGAGAATTGAAAAAGATAGTATACGGGGAATACATATATGACAGCCATAATTGGATATATTATAGAAAACACCCACCATGGCAATCCTGCTCCTCCAGCATTTGAATAATCCGCCATTAATAGTATCGTCCCTACAAGAAAGCCTCCCAAAATCATGAATCCAATTCCGATAAAACCTATTATAGACAAGAATTTAGTCCATTTGCTTATTTCTCGCAAGAACTCCCTGGCCTCTAAGGTTATATAAAAACTGCTTTCTTCTTTATTGGTATTACCACTCTGATATATCTCTTCCATATCTTCACTTTTCATCTAAAATAAAAAACAAATATACGGAAATAAAAAACAATCATTCATAAACTATCAACCATACAAAATATGTGTATGTAAGTTTCAAATCAAATTTCCTTACTAAAAAAATATTACAAATCTTAGGCATCATCAAAATGGGACTAGTCAAAAAACCTCGAATAAAAGAAAATTAATATCAAACACACTATTATATAATAGCATATTATCAATCAAATATAAAATAAAACAACAAAAATATTAATGACAAAAATGAATAAATAAAAACCGAAATATTAAATAGACAAAACTTAATATCATCAACACTCTATCAGATAAATAACTATTAATAAAATTATTATATAAATTACAATAAAGAAATAAACCAGAAATACAGATTACTATATTTATGTAAATAAAGTATAATACTGAATAATAGAACACAATAATAAATCAGAAATCAACAAAAAACTACTTCATTAAACGGGAACTATCATAAACAAGATTATAGATTAATTACAAATCAGATAAAACACCTGATTTTGAATAAAAATAAATATAAATTATAATTGAATATTGTAAAAGATAACTCTCGCTTAAAACCTCTTGATTGCCGTACTTACAATAGGGTTTATTCATATAGCCTTAAACTAAATAATCGACATAAGGATACACAAAAAACATATATTTTGCCTATATCTTTTTTGCATTTTTAAAATATTCCATTATCTTTGCACTCGCTTTAGAAAAGCAAACAGGGGATTCCGTAGCTCAGCTGGTAGAGCACATCACTTTTAATGATGGGGTCCTGGGTTCGAGCCCCAGCGGGATCACTAAAAGATCGTCCAAATCAAGCGATTACGACGACAAAACAAGACAAAACTCTCTAAGATAGATTCTTAGGGAGTTTTTTTATTCTCCTCTTTAGACATAATCAGTCATTAAAATGCCGATACAGGACAGTCATTCGTTACGGAATCGTTACGGATTTCACGAAAGACAAAAACCGTAACGATTTAGAATGTAAGTTTCTCATTTGTCGCAAATTGGCAGTCGTTTGTCTCCCTGACTTCTAACAATTAATTCTAGTTTTGAACACTAAAAAATGATGTATTATGAATGTTATGAAGTCAACCTTTCGTGTGTTATTTTATCTCCGAAAGAATGAAGTGAACAAATCCGGTAATTCTTCGATTATGGTAAGAATTACTATAAATGGGGAGCAAGTACAATTTAGTTCCAAGTTACAAATCAAGCCCGAACTTTGGGATACCAAGAATGGAAAGGCAGTTGGCAAGGGTGCAGAATCTATGAAGACCAATCATTTATTAGAAGCCATCAGTGCAAAGGCAAATGAATTATATCATAAGCAACTGAGCGAGTACGGCTATGTTCTGCCCGAAAAGATCAAGAACATTATACTCGGAGTCGATTCTGATAGAAGAAAGATGCTGTTGGAACACTTTGACGAATATAATGAGTTCTATGTTTTGAAGATCGGCAAAGATACTTCTCAAATAACTGCTAATCGTTATAAGCTGACCAAACTTCGCTTGCAAGAGTTCCTAAAGGCAGAATACAATCTATCGGATATTCCTGTATTTGAATTGACTCCTGTTTTTGTGGAGAAGTTCTTTCTGTTTCTTCGGAATACCCATAATTGCAGTAATAATACCGCTTTGAAGTTTATCCAACGATTCAGAGCCGTATTCTATTACATCAAGAACACAGGAGCAGATATCAAGATTAATCCTTTCGGTAGCTTCAAGTTTCGTACAACCAAAGTCGTTCGAGAGATACTTAGTCAAGAGGAACTTGACATTATCTACAAGAAAGAGTTTCTGACCGAAAGATTAGGACAAGTCAGGGACATCTTTATTTTTATGTGTTATACCGGACTTAGTTACATTGATGTAGCACAGCTAACAGAAGATAATATCAAAACTGCTTTTGACGGACATCAATGGGTAATGACTAAACGCCAAAAGACAAGTGTACCATCTAATATCCGTTTGCTCGAAATCCCATTAGCAATTATAGAGAAGTATAGAGGACAACAAACGAATGGCAAATTATTTCCTGTATGCTCTAATCAGAAGATGAATGAGTACCTGAAAGAAATCTCTATAATCTGCGGAATTAACAAACTAATAACCTGTCATACAGCAAGACATAGAATTTTGTCTTTTGGACTAAGAGTAAGCAAGTTACAAGAAATATTTTCTTGATAGGTAACGATTTAGAAACGAGCGAACTTCGCTGGTTTGCTACATTCTTGCATAAAATAAAGAGCGACTTAACTTGGTGCAAAGTTAAGAAATAATCCTTATTTTACTGCTTTTTTGATATATTTTTACTCCCT
>JAWDXP010000008.1:0-215741 GCA_032477055.1 Dysgonomonas sp.
TGTAAACCTCTCATTTTCAGGTAGCGGGACCGAGAATTGAACTCGGGACCTCATGATTATGAATCATGCGCTCTAACCATCTGAGCTATCCCGCCATCACTTAATTTGCGGTGGCAAAAGTAGAAGAAATATTTGACTCGTGCAAGTCAAAATAAAAAAAACTGAAATCAAACATTAACATATTCATTAAAAGCATTGATAGTGAACTATAAATGACCGAAAAAAAATAGATAACAGTGAAAACTCAACCTTATATATCAAAATAAGAGGTTATTTCAATGTAAAAAAAGATAAAAAAGATTATATTTGCACGCTTAAAAGCAAGTAAAATAGTTTTTTGCTTCAATTTACTATATGCTTTTATCCAAAAATGAATAAATAAATATTAAAACTAAAATACTAATAAAAGTACGTGTAAAATGCAAAACAAAGGATTTGTAATAACTTTTGCCGTCTTGCTTACATTGGTATGCTGTTTTTATCTCTCATTCTCCTTCGTGACAAGGTATTACGAGAATCAAGCAGCAGAATATGCAAACGGCGACCTTAATCTTCAGAGTCAATATCTGGATTCTATTTCTTCAGAAAAAGTATGGTTAGGTTACACTTTAAAGCAAGCACGAGAAAGAGAAATCGGTCTTGGACTTGACTTGAAAGGTGGTATGAACGTTATCCTTGAAATTGATGCTGCTGCTGTTTTGAGATCTTTAGCAAATGAAGAAGATACTCAATTCAACCAGGCAATTCAACAAGCGATTGACGAAAACCGCAAAGGAAGTAACAAAGACTTTCTTACTTTATTTGTTGAAAAATATGAAGCCATAGACAAGTCGGCAAAATTAGCAACTGTATTTGGAGCTAAATTAAGAGAACAAATAACACCGACAGACGACAACACAAAAGTAAAAACAATTCTTCAACAAGAATTACAAAGTGTTGCAGATAACTCCTTTAATGTCTTACGTACACGTATCGACCGTTTTGGGGTAGTTGCACCAAATATTCAGAAACTGGACCGCGCTGAGCGCATTCTTATTGAACTACCAGGTGTAAAAGAACCTGAACGTGTAAAAAAACTTCTTCAAGGGAATGCAAATCTTGAATTTTGGAAAACATTCAATCTTCAAGAAATACAAGGCTACTTAGGTGCAATCAATTCACGAAGTGCCGAAATTTTGGCAGCTTCGAGACCTGCAACTAATGATTCTGTTGCTATGGATTCTGCATCAATGGCTGCAAATGAAATTATCAAAAATTCAGGAAGAAAATTTGATAAAACTCTATACGATTATATCAACGGACAATTTATGGGAGGAGCTATGGTTGCCGTTGTTGATTATAAAGATACTGCTGCCATTAACAACATCCTGTATGCAGCAAGAGATTTATACCCAAGCGACCTTAAATTTGCATGGGGCTTCAAACCTGTAATGAATGATGGCGTAGAAACAAACATGTATCAGCTATATTCTCTACGTGGTGATGGTAGCAAACGAGGTCCTGCTTTGGATGGAGAAGCTGTTGTTTCTGCAAAAGCAGATCAAATGCAAGGTCAAGGATGGGGAGTAAGCATGCAAATGAACTCGACAGGTGCTAAAAGATGGGCAACTATCACAGGTGCTGAAAGAGGTAAATCGATTGCAATTGTATTAGATGGGTTAGTTTATTCTGCACCTAATGTAAATGACCGTATCGAAGGAGGAAATTCTTCTATTACTGGTAATTTTAGTGTAGAAGAAGCGAAAGACTTGGAAAACGTACTTAAGTCGGGTAAAATGCGCGCAGGAGTACGTATTGTACAAGAAGATATAGTGGGACCATCATTAGGAGAAGAAGCCATCGAGGCTGGATTTATATCTTTCATTATAGCTCTTGTTGTACTGATGGTTTATATGTGTATTGTATATGGATTGGTACCAGGTATGATTGCCAACGGAGCATTATTATTGAATATGTTCTTTACAATGGGAGTTCTTGCTTCATTCCACGCGGTGCTGACATTACCAGGTATTGCAGGTCTTGTCCTTACTCTGGCAATGGCTGTCGATGCAAACGTGCTTATCTATGAAAGAACTAAAGAAGAGTTACGTGCAGGTAAAAATGTAAAAACAGCTGTTGGAGATGGTTACAAACATGCATTCTCTGCAATCTTCGATGCAAATATTACGTCTATTCTTACAAGTATCATACTTATTTATTTCGGAACAGGTCCTATCAGAGGGTTTGCAACTACTTTGATTATCGGTATCTGTGCATCGTTCTTTACGGCAGTATTCCTTACTCGATTAGTTTATGACTTTGCATTCTCAAAAGGTAAATTTAAAAACCTTACGTTTACTACAGGTTTAAGCAAAAATCTATTTGTGAGTCCTAACTACAATTTCCTAGGTGCATCTAAAAAAACATTTATGTTATCAGGAGCTGTTATTGTATTAGGTATCGCATCCTTGCTTACATTAGGGTTAAATAGAGGTATTGACTTTACCGGAGGACGTAACTATATCGTACGCTTCGATGCACCTGTAAATACAGCTGAGATGGAAGATGTGGTCGCTCCTGCCTTCGAAGGTTCGAATGTACGTATCATAACTATCGGTTCCAGCAATCAGGTACGTATCACGACCAACTATAAAGTTGAAGAAGATGGCGAGACAGTAGAACAAGAAATAAGAGAAAAGTTAAATACAGCACTTGCAAGCTATATACCTCAGGGAAATAATATCGATAACTATATCCAAAGTTCTCAGAAGGTAGGTCCAAGTATTGCTGATGATTTGAAAACTGCTGCATTTACAGCTGTTATTCTTGCCATCCTATGTATGGGACTATATATCCTGATTCGTTTCCGCGATGTAGCTTTCTCTGTAGGCACACTTATTGCAGTTGCACATGATGCATTAGTAGTTATTTTCTTCTACTCATTCCTGTATAAATTCATGCCATTCTCAATGGAGATTGATCAGACATTTATAGCAGCGATATTAACAGTAGTAGGTTACTCTATCAATGACAAAGTGGTAATCTTCGACCGTGTACGTGAAAACAGATTATTGTTTCCTCAACGCGATACTTTCTCAACGATCAATAGTTCATTGAACTCAACATTGGCTCGTACAGTAAGTACCTCATTCAGTACATTCCTTGTTGTATTGTGTATATTCGTACTAGGTGGAGACACAATCAGAAGCTTCTCTTTTGCGATGTTACTTGGAGTGGTTGTAGGCGCATATTCTTCAGTATTTATTGCAACACCGATTGCGTACAATATGTTGAAGAGAAAAGATGCAGATGTAAAAAAATAATTGACTATTTTACTGATATAAAGAAAGGTTATCCAAATGGATAACCTTTCTTTTTGTCAATTTGCTAAGCCAGAAACTCTTTATTTCGTATATTTGCAGTCTATTTGTAAATTAATATAATTTAGCCGAAATAATACTGAAATGACAAAGTATAATTTTGATCAGGTTGTTAACCGAAAAGGTACACACGCACTTAAAGTTGATGTTCTTAAAGAAAGATTTGGAAGAGAAGATTTAATTCCCCTATGGGTTGCGGATATGGATTTTCTATCACCTCCCGAAATTACAGAAGCAATTATTGAACGGGCAAAGCATGGTATATTTGGCTATACCTGTCCTTGTGAGCAATATTATAGCTCTATCATCAATTGGATCGATAAATATCATGGCTGGCAAATACAAAAAGATTGGCTATGTTTTATTCCCGGTATTGTAAAAGGGATAGCTTTTGTTGTGGATTGCTTCTCGGAAAGAAATAATTCTGTGATAATTCAACCACCGGTATATCATCCATTCAATATTGTACCGACAATGAACCATAGGCGGGTGATCAATAATCCTCTAACTTTGGAAGCGGGTAAATACAAAATGGATTTCGATGATTTGAAGAAAAAAATCACTCCCGAATGTAAAATCCTAATTCTGTGTAACCCTCACAATCCCGGAGGACGTGTCTGGACTAAGGAAGAACTGACAAATCTGGCAGAAATATGCTACGATAATAATATACTTGTCATATCTGACGAAATACACTCCGATCTTGCCTATAATGAGCATAAGCATATTCCGTTTGCTTCTGTCTCGGAAAAGGCTGCCCAAAACAGCATCACATTCATGGCACCAAGTAAGACTTTCAATATTGCAGGAATAGTAAGTTCTTTTTCTATTATACCAAATGAAAAAATAAGAACTAAATTCCACGCTTATCTCAAAAAGAGCGAATTGGAAGAAGGACATATATTTGCCTATGTTGCTGCATATGCTGCGTACCAAAAAGGAGGAGAATGGCTGAAACAGGCTAAAGAATATCTTTGGGGAAATATTCAACTGATAGATAGTTACTTGAAAAAGAATATACCTCAGATAAAAGTAATGATACCCGAAGCATCATTTTTAGTATGGCTCGATTGCAAAGAGTTGGGATTATCTCAAAAAGAACTTGTATCTTTGTTCGTTAATGATGCCTTATTAGCACTAAACGACGGAGCTATGTTCGGTCAAGGCGGAGAAGGTTATATGAGAATGAATATCGGCTCGCCCCGTTCGGTAATAGAGCAGGCATTAGATAACTTAAACAAAGCGATAAATAAATAATGCAAGAAACAGTCAACAATAAAGGCATGGTTCTTGTTGAATACAAATAAAGATGCTCTATAAAACTGAGCAAGTAATATAAATCATCAATTAAACAATAAAAATGAAAATTTCACCTAATAAATTTGTTTCATTGTCATACGACCTTAATGTAGGCGAAGGCAACGAAAAAGAATTAATGGAAAAAGCTACTCCAGAACATCCATTAGAGTTTATCTTTGGAACAAACTCTATGCTGGAAGCTTTTGAGAACAATCTGGATGGTCTGTCGCAAGGAGACGATTTCAACTTTACGCTTACTCCTGAGCAAGCATATGGAGAATATGATGACGAACATGTAGTTGATCTTCCTAGAAATATATTCGAAGTAGATGGCAAAATGGACGAAAAAGTAATTTTCGAAGGTAATACTATCCCTATGATGGATGCGAACGGTAACAGACTGAATGGTTCGGTAGTCTCTGTTGGTAACGAAACTATCAAAATGGACTTTAATCACCCTCTAGCAGGAGAGACTCTTCACTTTTCAGGTAAAGTATTGACCGTAAGAGAAGCTTCAGCAGAAGAGATTGCTGCAATATTTGCACCTCAAGGTGGTTGCGGATGTGGCTGTGGTGACCATGGAGATTCTTCATGTGACTGCGGAGACAAAGAAGCTACAGGAGGTTGTGGTTCAGGTTGCGGATGCCACGGATAATTTCATTCTGAGATAAAATATAAAAGACAAGCTTCATAAAGCTTGTCTTTTTCTTTCTATTTTATTAATTATTACGTCTTTATACCATTCTCCTTTTAAGGCATTTTAGTCTCATCCATCCACAATATCTCCCAAATATGTCCATCAAGATCGGCAAATGCTTTACTAAACATACCCTCCATTTTCACCTCATACTTTTTCGTGCCTCCGGCAGCTATAGCCTTCTCTATTATTTCGTCAACCTGTTGAGACGATTCTACAGTAAATGCAAGAATCACTTCAGACTGAGCAGATGTATCTGCCACTTCTTTTTGTGTAAATCCATTGAAAAAGCTTTCTGTCAAAAGCATTACATAGATTGTATCAGTAACAATCATACATGTTGCCTTTTCATCTGTAAAGCGTTCATTAAATTTAAAACCTAGTTTAGTAAAAAAATCAACCGATTTACTAAGATCTTTGACCGGAAGATTGATAAAAACCTGTTTAATCATAATTTTTCTTTTTATATAATTCAAAATATAACTTTCAATTCTCATTAATAACGAATGATAATATAAACAAACAAATACATTCCGTTCAATGTTTAAGTTATCATTATTAGATAACTATTCTTTTTAAATTTTACCATGCAAGAAAATAATTAAACTCTTCTCGTTATATTTGCCGCATATTTGATAAAAAATAAAAATAGATTGTTATGGAAATTCTCGAAACGTTTCTCCTGCCTTCCGCCTGGATCGCGTTATTAACACTCGCTTTTCTTGAAATAGTGCTCGGTGTGGACAATATTGTATTCTTATCAATAATGTCATCTAAACTTCCACCCGACCAGCAACCTAAAGCCCGACGAATAGGATTGCTTTGTGCCATGGTATTTCGTATTCTTTTATTATTTGGTATTTCGTGGCTGATGCAGCTAACCAAACCCATTTTTAGTTTCGATACTTCGTGGTTCGATGGAGCTATATCGGGGCAAAGCCTCATTATATTTCTCGGAGGAATGTTTCTGCTCTACAAAAGTGTAACAGAGATTCACCATAAACTGGAAGGAATGGAAGAAACAGGAAGAGAAGGCAGAAAAACAAGCCTGTTTTCCGTTATCGTTCAGATCATAGCATTAGATATTGTATTTTCATTTGATAGTGTACTTACAGCGGTAGGCTTGGTCAGCTTCAACGAATTTGGATACGTCGGAGCCATGACTATCATGGTAACAGCCGTCATATCATCTGTAATTGTCATGCTCCTGTTTGCTGGACCTGTCAGCCGATTTGTGAACACACACCCGACTATCCAGATTTTGGGTTTATCTTTCCTTATTCTTATTGGAGTAATGTTATTGGTAGAGGCTGCTCACTTGTCTCAAATTTCTATATTCGGATCAGTAGTAGGTGAAATACCTAAAGGATATATATACTTCGCAATAGCTTTCTCATTACTAGTAGAATTCTTCAATATGAAACTAAGAAAAAAATCAAAGCCTGTCCAACTAAAAGATTCAGAAATAGTGGAAAAAGAAAAAAAATAGAAATATCCTCACATTGCTTCTAAAAATAAAAGGGATAGCTATACAGCTATCCCTTCCTATTATATTTTACATCGCTGTTTAATATTCAAAGCGTCCGAATTCACTATCGATAATTAACTCAGTTTTTTCAGAGGCCTCTACCCTACCGATTATTTGTGCATCTATATTGAAAGATTTTGAAATATTGATAATTTCCTGTGCATATTCGGGTGAAACGTATATCTCCATACGGTGCCCCATATTGAATACCTTATACATTTCTTTCCAGTCTGTCCCCGATTGCTCTTGTATCAACTTAAATAATGGCGGCACGGGAAACATATTATCTTTAATAATCTTTACTTTATCTACAAAGTGAAGGACTTTAGTTTGAGCGCCTCCCGAACAATGTACCATTCCATGAATCTGAGGTCTCAATTTCTCCAAAATCTTCTTAATAACAGGAGCATATGTACGCGTAGGAGAAAGAACCAGCTTACCGGCATCTAAAGAAACACCCTCTATTTCATCTGTCAATCTCTTTGTGCCCGAATAAACTAAATCGGAAGGAATAGAAGAATCATAACTTTCAGGATATTTCTGAGCCAGATAATTGGCAAATACATCATGACGTGCAGAAGTCAATCCATTGCTACCCATTCCCCCGTTATACTCTTTTTCATACGTTGCCTGTCCTGACGAAGACAATCCTACAATCACATCTCCTCCCTGTATTTTATCATTCGAAATGACATCCGAACGTTTCATACGGCAAGTAACCGTGCTGTCTACAATAATCGTTCGCACCAGATCACCTACATCGGCAGTTTCGCCACCCGTAGGATATATGTTGACTCCTAATTGTGACAATTCTTCACAAAGGTCATTTGTTGCATTGATAATAGCCGAAATAACTTCTCCCGGAACCAGCATCTTATTCCGTCCGATAGTTGATGACAAAAGAATATTATCAGTAGCTCCTACGCAAAGCAGATCATCGATATTCATAATCAAAGCGTCCTGCGCAATACCTCTCCAAACAGAAAGATCACCTGTCTCTTTCCAATAGATATATGCCAATGATGATTTAGTCCCTGCCCCATCAGCATGCATGATATTGCAATATTCGGGATCACCTGTCAGAATATCAGGGATTATTTTACAAAAAGCTTTAGGAAAAAGCCCCTTATCAATGTTTTTTATAGCATTGTGTACGTCTTCTTTCGATGCCGATACACCTCTCTGATTGTACCTTTGGTCACTCATGTGCCTGTATATTTCATTAGATTATTTTCTGAGTGCAAATGTAAGAAAAATAAGTGTTAGAGAAATAGATTCTTACTATATTTACAACACTTGTTATATAGAAATGATTATGGAAAAGTTGAGAATTGCTGTGACGGGTGCAGCCGGAAATTTGGGAAGTCTGCTTTCATACGGATTATTAAATGAGAATGTAAATCTGAACCTACTTATACACAAAAAAGAATTGCCCATAGATATTTCGGAGAAAGAAAATGTATCGGTTCACAAAGTCGATTTAGCCAGACAAGAAACATTAAACGATGCTCTAAAAGATGTAGATATTATTGTACATTTTGCTGGTATCCTCTTTATGTCCAATCCCGAAAAATTTCTGCCTGTAACCAATACTCTTTATTTTAGCAATCTACTTGACGCTGCTATCAGGCAAAATGTAAAAAGAATAATCCTTATCAGCTTCCCTCACGTCGAAGGCGAAAGCTCTCCCGAGAGTCCGGCAAAAGGCTCACTGAAAGGTAAACCCATTTCGATGCATGCAAAAACCAGATTGGAGGAAGAAAGGCTACTATTCCATTATGCAGAAAGGTTCAACTTTGAACCTGTTTCCTTACGAGTAGGAATGGTTTATGGAAAAGGTATACTGATGATAGATGCTGCCCAGTGGTTTGCCAGACACTGGCTTTTGGGGGTATGGAAAAAACCTACTCATATACACCTGATATCTAAAGACGATTTCGTAACGGCTACGATCGCAGCAATTATTAAACCTGATATAAAAGGAATATACCACGTCGGAGACGAAGGTATACAGACTTTACAACAATTTTTGGATGATATAACAACCTATCGCAATTACCATAAACCATGGCGAATGCCGGTATGGATGATAATGACTGCAGCACGTACTTTTGAGCTGTTTTCTTCCATATTCGGAACACAAAGTCCACTAACAGTCGACTTCATCCGCATCGGGATGGTTTCCTATTATGGAGATACTACACGAATGAGAAAAGAACTTTTACCACAACTAAAATACAAGACCTATAAAGAAGGTATTCACTTGTTTTAGCTAAATAATCAATAAGAATAGAGAATTATGTTCTCTCTGAACACTAAATACACTGATTATACAAGCTTGCACTGTTTATATTATACCCATATATCATCATAATCAGAATTATAAGACAATAATTCTGTGATTATCTGTCAACTCGCGTGCGACCTGTGTTCGGATTTCTTTTCTGGTACACCCTCATCATTTATTTTCAATTTTTTTCTTCTTTTCTGTAACCGAAATAAATCAAGGTTTGTCATATATACAAACGGATAAAAATAATAACTTATTAAAATTCAACGTATATGGTAAATGATTTAACCCCTATTTTAGTTACAGGTATTGTAATGCTGGCAATTTATCGCATTCTCGAACTCTTTGTAAGACGAAACGAGCGCATGGGAATCATAGAAAGAATGAAGCAGAACCCTGACCTTAAGGTATCTCCGCCCGAATGGAATCTTTCTTTTTTCAATATTCCACCTCAGTATTCTTTTGCATCCCTGAGAACAAGCCTTTTTCTGATTGGCATGGGTATAGGTCTTTTCTGCGGATACCTTCTTGATGCAACAACCTTTGCAGGTAACTCCAACAACTTTAGTTATACAATGGAAATCGTATATCTGGCATGCATCGCTGTTTTTGGGGGCGTAGGATTACTTATAGCTTATTTTATGGAAATAAAATATTCGGCAACGCCGAAAGAATGACTGGGTTCTATATAGTGTAATTAAATGTTAGTAAAACCGTTTAAAGATTATTTATTTTTAAACGGTTTTTTCGTGAAAGTATAACACGGAATTTATTATCTTTGCAACTCAAATTTTTTCAGAGATGATAAACCGCGTTCTTATTCGTATTAGAGTTATACAAATACTTTATTCCACTTACCTGAATAAAAGTGGAGACCTAAACAAAGCTGAAAACGAATTAATATTCAGTTTTCAAAAATCGTACGATTTATATTATTTGCTTCTATCGTTACTTATCGAAATAACAGATACCTACATTAGGCGTGTAGAAACAAGAAAAGCCAAATTATTACCTACCCAAGAAGACATAAATCCCAATACTAAGCTAATAGACAATTTGTTTATCAAACAACTACGGGATAATGAATACTTCAATAAATACATGTCTGACCGTCCCCAGTCGTGGGAAAATCATGAGACATTCATAAAATCTTTGTTAGATACTATTTTAAAATCAGATGTCTATCAAGAATATTCCGAAAACCCAAATGCAGACTATGATACAGACCGGGAATTCTGGAGAAAAATATTCAAAACATATATCTATTGTAATGAAGAATTAGACGAAATACTTGAAGATGAAAGTCTTTTCTGGAATGATGATATAGAAATCGTAGAATCTTTCATATTAAAGACCATCAAAAAGTTCGATCCACAGAATGGTTCTAAGCAAGAACTCTTACCAATGTTCAAAGATGAAGAAGATCGTGAATTTGCCGTAAAACTTTTACGTGAAACGATGTTCAATGTGAAAACGGCACGCGACCTGATAAATAAGTATGCCAAGAACTGGGAATCGGAACGTATAGCTTTTATGGATATGATCATTATGCAAACTGCCATATCCGAACTAATTACGTTTATAAATGTTCCTATTAATGTAACGATGAACGAATACATCAATATCGCTAAAACCTATAGTACTCACAAGAGTTCGTCGTTTATCAACGGAATTCTGGATGCTGTAGTATCGGAACTGAAAAGTGAAAAGAAATTATTAAAAAAATAAAACAGAAGATTGGTAATATACTCTTATATTTATAAAATACCCTATCTTTGTAAAAAGCGAATTTTAACAAAAAATACAAAATAATTAATTATTATGAATTCACTATCTATACTCTTGCAAGCAGCCACAGGCGCTAACAATACATGGATGACCATGCTTATGTTTGGTGGTATCATCGTTGTATTCTATTTCTTCATGATACGCCCACAACAGAAAAAACAAAAAGATCTTCAGGCTGCACGTAATGCAATGAAAACCGGAGATAAAGTTATCACAGCAGGAGGTATACATGGAAGAATAAAAGAAGTAGGTGAAACATATTTCATCATCGAGATAGCTGATAATGTAAGAATCAAAATCGATAAAGCATCGGTATATGCTGTGGCAGACAATCCAAATGCTGCCAAATAAGATGTCGAAACAAAGATTAATTACAGATGCATAAGCCCTATGAGCAGTGCAATGAATAAAATATGGAAAAAAGTCAGGATTTTTTTACGAGGCATATCTTGGAAAAAAATTCTGACTTTCTCTTTCTTTATTATCATAGCTGCCATTCTTTGGTTTATGCAGATATATAATCATAACTTCGAGACTAATGTCTCTATCCCGGTCAAATACACATCCGTACCCGACAGTATAATTTTTTCGGACACCCTACCCTCGCGAATCAATATAAGAGTACGGGATCTTGGATACAACATGTTTCGCTACCGCCTGAAAAAAGACGATACTGTATTTTTAGATGTATCACCGGTAATTGACAATAATAACAATAGTAGTAAAGTATTGCAAGGAGCATTGCTCGAAGCCTATCTTCGTAAACTACTACCACAAACGGCGACTATTATCAATTATGATCCGGTGCGGATATCATTTAATTACAACACATTACAAAGCCGTAAAATTCCTATTATTTTCGACGGGCAACTCAATATCTCCCCTGGATATTTTTTAAATGGCGATATACGCCTTGTTCCCGATAGTGTGACGGCTTATGGCTCTCTATCAGATCTGAGCAAATTGAATTATGTTTACACATCTACAGATACTATCAACCGGCTGGAATCGAATCGAAAAATCATCTATAAGCTACAAGAGATAAACAGAATAAAACTTGTGCCTGAGCAAATAGCAGTATATGTTCCGGTAGAGGCATATACCCAGAAAAAGATCGAAGTTCCTATAGAAGGTTTTAATTTACCCCAAAACCTTACAGTAAAGTTTTTCCCTTCCAAAGTGAATTTATCATTCTTTGTGGGTGTCTCACTTGCTGATTCTATAAATACAAATGACTTCTCGGTAGGAGTCGATTATGAAAGTATAAAAGACTCTAAATCAGCTTCGGTACCTGTCAGAATCACAGAAAGTCCTTCGTATGCACGCAATCTGACTATAGATCCTCCTAATGTAGAATTTATATTCGAATATAAAGACGACACTACGCCATGATAGTATTAGGTATAACAGGAGGAATAGGTAGTGGTAAATCAACTGTAACTCATATTCTAAAGATATTAGGAATACCTGTATATATTGCGGATAATGAGAGTAAGAGACTAACAGAGTCCTCCCCTATCATCCGTTCCAAGTTAATAGAAGCCTTCGGAGAAGAATTGTACGATGGAAAGATTCTCAACAAAAAATTATTCGCTTCTATCATTTTTAATGATAAGGAAAAACTGGCTACAGCTAATCATATAATTCATCCCGAAGTTTACAAAGATTTTGCAAAATGGAAGGAAGATCATTCTCATTTATCCATTATTGCAACCGAAGCAGCTATTCTATTTGAATCAGGAATGAACAGGCACGTTGACAAAACAATTATGGTATATACTCCGCTCGATATTCGTATAGAAAGGGTGATGAATAGAGATAATATATCGAAAGAAGCTGTAATAGCCCGCATAAATAATCAAATGCCGGACGAAGAAAAGAGAGAATTATCAGATCATACAATTTATAATGATGAGACTCAATCTCTAATCCAACAAACATTACATATTATCGATGCCTATGATAAAGGATAAAGTATACAATGACATTTTTGAAGCGAATAAACGCTGGATAAAGAGCAAAAATATCGAAGATCCTGAATTCTTTAAGAATTTATTAGATGATCAGAAGCCCGATTTTCTTTACATCGGCTGTTCTGACAGCAGGGTACATGCTAATGAAATAATGGGTCTTAAACCAGGACAGGTATTTGTCCATCGTAATATTGCAAATATGGTTATCAACACCGATCTGAACGTTTTATCGGTAATCAATTATGCAGTTCTAAATCTTAAAGTCAAATATATCATTGTATGTGGACATTACAATTGTGGCGGAATAAAAGCTGCAATGGAATTCAAAGACTCGGGACTTATAAGCCCATGGTTACGCAGTATACGTGATATATATCGTTTTCATGAAGCAGAATTAAGCCAGATTAAAGATGAAACGGAAAGATACAAAAGGTTTGTAGAACTAAATGTATATGAGCAATGTATCAACGTTATAAAAATACGAGAAGTAAGAGAATCTTTTAAAGAAACAGGTTATCCCAAAATAGCAGGCTGGATATATGATTTGCATGATGGTGCATTAAATGACCTGGATATTGATCTTGAAAAAGAATTCGAACGCATCCACAATTTATTTAGGCTAGGTTAACTCTATTTAATAATCAAACGATGAAATATTTTCTTTATAGTTTACTTACAGTTATACTTTCAGTTACATTATCTTCCTGTAATACTCCTTCCTCTAAAGAAGAACGAGTAATTTCAGTTTCTATAGAACCACAAAAATATTTTCTGGAATCTATTGTCGGAAACAAATACGAAATAAATACAGCAATTCCCTCAGGAGCGAATCCCGAATCATACGATCCATCGCCATCACAGATGGTAAATATAGGGAAAAGCATGTTGTATTTTAAAATAGGAAACATGGGGTTTGAAAATACATGGCTAAACAATATACATTCAAACAATCCTGATATGAGAATTATTGATTGTTCGGTTGATATTCCTCATATTCACGACGAAGGACACCATGGAGACTGTGACCCTCATACATGGAGCACTCCTAAAACAGCGTCTACTATCTGCAAAAACATGTACAATGCTATTATCGAAATGGATACTCAAAACAGGGATTATTATCTGGAAAATTATACTGTTTTAGAAAAAACCATACAACGCACGGATAGCATCATAAAAAGCTATTTAGACAATGCTCCAACAAAATCTTTTGTCATATATCATCCGGCTTTAAGCTATTTTGCTGATCAATACAACTTAAAACAATATAGTATTGAGGTAGATGGGAAAAGTCCAAGTCCACAACAATTATCCCAGTTAATAAAACAAGCAAAACAAGATAGTGTAAAAGTTGTATTCCTTCAAGAAGAGTTCGATACAAAAAATGCTGAAACTATAGCTCAAGAATTAGGAGCAAAAATAGTGCGCATAAACCTTCTTACATATAACTGGAATGATGAAATGGTGAAAATAGCAAAAGCTATGGCAAACAAATACGATGAATAAAATTCTCGAACTAAAGAATATAAGTGTAGGCTATGAGCCCAACAAACCTGTATTGAATGATGTAAACCTAACAGTTTACGAAAACGATTATTTGGGAATCATTGGGCCTAACGGAGGAGGCAAGACCACTCTTTTAAAAACAATATTGGGACTTATCGATCCTGATAAAGGTTCTATTTCATTTTATCGGAAAGAGAAAAAGGTAGATAAGATCAATATTGGGTATCTTCCTCAAATAAACCATATAGATAAGAAATTTCCAATTTCTGTATTGGATGTTATTCTTTCCGGTCTAACTGCTCAACGCAAATTTCTCAGCTACTACTCTAAAGAACAAAAAGAGAAAGCTAAAGAAATAGTTCGATTAATGGGATTAGAAAACCTTATAGACCGCCCTATCGGAAATCTTTCCGGAGGTCAGTTGCAACGGGCATTATTAGGCCGGGCAATCGTAGACAATCCTGATTTATTAGTTCTAGATGAACCCAGCTCATATGTAGATAAACGTTTCGAAACCGATTTCTACAAGATATTAGACAAAATCAACCAAAACACAGCCATCATTCTCGTTTCTCATGATATAGGAACAGTAATTTCCGCTGTACGAAATATAGCTTGTGTCAACGAAGGACTACATTATCATTCGGGAGCAAATATCACGACCGAATGGCTTGAACAGACCTACAGTACCTGCCCTATAGAATTGATAGGACATGGTAATTTTCCACATAGAATTTTAGATAAGCACGAAGGTTGCAGTTGTTGTGATTCCGATAAATAGTTAAATTTTATTCACAAAAACGAACTAAGTCTCATTAGTTTTGTTTTTATTTGTATCAAAGTTTAATAATAAGAATGAATAACAATAACATATTTATTTATGAAATTTATATCATCAATCATTTTAGCTAGTTTACTATTTATCTTGTCGGGATGCGGGAGCGTGCCGGTTACAGGAAGAAAACAAATGTTATTAGTTTCCGACCAGGAAGTACTAACTCTTAGTTTGCAGCAATATGACGAATTCATGAAATCTGCACCCAAATCAACAGATAAGACTAATACAGCCCTTGTGCAGAAAGTAGGTAGAAATATTGCAAATGCTGTAGAAACATATCTCCGTAATAACGGTATGGAAAGCTTAATCTCCGAATATTCGTGGGAATTCAACCTAGTAAAAAGCACTGATGTAAACGCATTTTGTATGCCAGGTGGAAAAATAGTGGTTTATGAAGGAATTTTACCGGTAACACAAGATGAAACAGGGCTTGCTGTAGTATTAGGACATGAGGTTGCCCATGCTGTAGCCAAACATGCTAACGAACGTATGAGCCAACAGGTTCTACAACAATATGGAAGTACTGCACTAGGTATGGTGTTAGATGGTAAATCTTCTGCTGTACAAGGAATCGCATCTACTGTATATGGACTTGGTACGCAATATGGAGTAATGCTGCCTTATTCTCGTAAACAGGAGTTAGAAGCTGACGAATTAGGACTTATTTTCATGGCTATGGCTGGTTATAATCCTCAGGTTGCTGAAAGTTTCTGGACAAGAATGTCACAAAACTCAGGTGGTGGAAGTACTGCCGAATTCATGAGTACTCACCCTTCGGATGACACCCGTATCAAGAAGATTCGTGAAGAATTACCCGAAGCTATGAAATATTATAGAGGTGGAAGTACTAAAACCGGAACAGTGAACACACAAGGTGCTAAAACATCTAAAGAGTGGACTTTTTAATCTAAAATATTATAAATATATAACAAAAAAGTCAGTAAAAGTCTTACTGGCTTTTTTTATTGCTAGCTATTCACTTATAAAATCTTTTCATAATAATAATTTTCTCCCAAATATTAATTACTTTTGTAGCAAAGTTGTAAAGTGATTTTTTTGAGATGGGAAAGTTAAAATTTATTCTGCCACAGAGGCTTGTACAATCATTAGTAAACAAAAGTAAAGATAAACCTGAAAATTTTGTTGAAGTAAACCCCGAAAATGAAGAGAACAGCCAATGGGCTTCTTCTCTCTTCAAGAACATATACAAAGTTGGGACAAATACCGAATTATCTGAACTAATAGGTAAATTAAGCGGCAAAACTGTATTCACTCTTGATATTCTTTCTTATCAGGATGGAAATAAACTGAAAGATGATTTACAATCTATTTCGAAAAGTAAAGGTTCTATTGTCTTTATAAATAATATAGATTATTTGGGAGGTATCAACCCCAATGCCAAAAAGAACGAAAACTGGCCTGCTTTTGACGAAATATACAGTCTCTGTAAAGGCTTATTTTCTAATTACTATATAACGATTCTGGATGGAAACCTATTATGCGCACCAAAAGAATCGGAAAGTATAGTTACTGCATATTGGGTTGAAACATACGAAGAACGTTTCTACACATCCGATCCGGAACCTCGTAAACGTACGTTTATGGAAAGAGTGATTTCCCGAAGTAAAAGAATGTTACGAAAGAATGCTAAGAAAGAGCCTGTTGCCTATAATATCAGGGGAAGTGTATGGTTCGAGAATGAATGTAAAAAGTTCAAAGAAGCGCATAAATGGTTGCAAGAACAAAATTTCAAATCAATCGTTGATATAGGCGCCAATGTGGGACAATTCGGTAAGAAGATAAGACAATATTATCCTGATGCAAAACTCTTTTCATTCGAACCAATTCCTTTTGTTTGCGACGAATTGAATCTAAATTTCAAAGATGACAAAAATTTCAAATCGTTCAATGTTGGTTTAGGAGATAGTGATGGGAAAACAAAGTTCTTTATGAACCTATTTTCCGATTCATCCAGTATGCTTCCTGTAGGAGAACTGGATAAAAAGAATTTCCCTTATACAAAGGATGAAATTGAAATAGAAGTTACTGTTAAGCAACTTGACAACTGTTTTGAAAAAGGAGAACTAGAAAAACCTTATCTTGTAAAAATAGACGTACAGGGATTCGAAGAACAGGTAATTAATGGAGGTATAGAGGTAATTAAAAATGCTGATATGATCATTACTGAATCTTCTTATAAGGAATTGTATGAAGGTCAATCATTATTCGATTCTTTATATGAGAAGCTAAAAGGTTTCGGATTCGAATTCATAGGTAACCTTGAACAAATGGAGTCTGCTTTCAATGGAGAACCATTACAGGGTGATGCAATTTTTCAGAAAAGAAAAAATAAATAATATTAAATATAGATATAAAAAGAAAGCGGATTCATAATTGTGAATCCGCTTTCTTTTGTGTCATAAAAATTTATTTTTCTTTATAAGCAAAATATCCTAAAGCTATGAGAGGAATTGCCATAAGAGCAAGAAAACCTCCATGATATTGAACAATCTCAGGATAGCAAACTATTGCTGCAACAAATCCCACAACTGCTCCACCCAAGTGAGCTGCATGCCCGATATTTCCAAGTGCACTCCTCATCCCATATACTGAATAAGCCAAATAAGCGATAGCAAATACCCATCCCGGAAGAGGAATAGGCAGAGGAAACATCATTAATTTCATTCCAGGATATAATGCAACCGAAGCAAAAAGAATACCCGATACACCACCCGATGCCCCTACTGCAGTATATGTCATATCGCGACGGTACATCCACAATGTCAACAAATTACCACCTAAAATAGATAGCAAATATATTGAAATATACTCTACTGTACCTAAGGTCTGTATGATTACATTCGAGAAAAAATATAAAGTCAGCATATTAAAGAACAAATGCATAAAATCGGCATGAAGAAAACCGGAAGACAGTAACCTATCCACTTGCTTCATATCTGTTATAGCATATGTGCTGAATTTGTACCGGTCAAAGAAGCTGCGATTATTGAAAGCCATTATACTGACCCCACAGGTAACAACAATAATTATAAGTGTAACTATATTCATAAACATTCATTCCAATTGTGCACAAAAATATTAAATTATTCGGGAGTAAACATATAAAATAGAGCCAATGTGTAAAAATTGCAAAATAAAAATGCCTAATGATATATAAACCATCAGGCATTCTTTATGTCACTATCTATTCTTTATCAGTTTTTGAACTCTAATTCTCCGTTTTTCTCATCAATTACAATCGGAACAGAACGATCAATTGTACCTGCTAACAGTTTCTTAGACAGTGTATCAAGCACCATCCGTTGAATCACACGTTTAACAGGACGTGCACCAAATTCGGGATCGAAACCGAGCTCTGCAATCTTATCAATGGCTGCATCAGTAAATTCTAATCGTACACCATTGCTTGCCAGCATCTTGACAATACCATTCAACTGTATACGAACCACCTGAGCTATTTCGTTTTGTTTCAACGGTTCGAACATGATAATTTCATCAATACGGTTCAAGAACTCAGGTCGAATAGTCGTTTTCAACATATTCAAGACTTCATTTTTGGTCTTTTCGACGACTTCTTCGTGATTATCTTTTGTCATAAGGGCAAAATTCTCACGAATAAGAGAAGAACCCATGTTCGAGGTCATTATAATAATTGTATTCTTGAAATTGACCACACGCCCCTTATTATCAGTCAGACGACCGTCATCCAATACTTGTAAAAGAATATTGAACACATCAGGATGAGCCTTTTCGATCTCATCAAACAAAACTACCGAATAAGGCTTACGGCGGATCGCCTCTGTCAACTGACCACCTTCATCATATCCCACATATCCCGGAGGCGCACCAATCAAACGCGTAGCACTGAATTTTTCCTGATACTCACTCATATCAATACGAGTCATCATATTTTCGTCATCGAACAAAAATTCAGCTAAAGCCTTCGCTAGTTCTGTTTTACCAACACCTGTTGTCCCTAAGAATATAAATGAACCGATGGGACGTTTAGGGTCTTGCAAACCTGCACGGCTACGGCGAATAGCATTCGAGATAGCAGCTATAGCCTCATCCTGCCCGACCACACGCCTATGAAGCTCATCTTCAAGATTGAGTAGCTTGTCTTTTTCGCTCTGCATCATCTTGTTTACAGGGATTCCAGTCCAACGCGAAACAACATCGGCAATATCGGTTGAGTCTACCTCTTCTTTAATCATTGCTCTGCCACCTTGCATTTCATGCAGTTGATCTTGAAGCTTTTCAATACCTGCTTCCAATTCCTGTATCTTGCCATAGCGCAATTCGGCGACCTTTCCATAATCACCTTCGCGCTCCGCTTTATCTGCCTGAAATTTGGAGTCTTCTATTTCTATCTTATTTTGTTGTATCTTATTGATGACTTCTTTTTCCGATTGCCATTTCGCTTTCAGTGCATTTTCTTCCTCCTTCAAATCACTTATTTGTTTCGAAAGAAGTTCTTCTTTAGGTTTATCATTTTCTCGTTTGATAGCTTCACGCTCTATCTCCAATTGCTTGATACGACGGCTTTTTTCGTCCAGTTCCTCAGGTACAGAACCTACCTCCATACGCAATTTAGCCGCAGCCTCATCCATCAAGTCAATGGCTTTATCCGGCAAAAATCGGTCAGTAATATAACGGCTCGATAACTGCACAGCAGCGATTATTGCCTCATCTTTAATCCTTACTTTATGATGGTTCTCATATTTTTCTTTCAATCCTCGAAGAATAGATATAGCATCCATTTCGCTAGGCTCGTCTACCATCACAATCTGGAAACGACGTTCGAGAGCCTTATCCTTTTCAAAGTATTTCTGGTATTCATCCAACGTAGTTGCGCCAATAGAGCGCAGTTCGCCGCGAGCCAAAGCAGGTTTAAGGATATTAGCAGCATCCATAGCACCTTCTCCTTTTCCTGCACCTACGAGTGTATGAATTTCATCAATAAAGAGAATAATTTCCCCTTCCGATTTAGTTACTTCATTAACTACTGACTTCAAACGTTCTTCAAACTCACCTTTATATTTTGCTCCTGCAACCAATGCTCCCATATCAAGAGAGTAAATCTGCTTACTTTTCAGGTTATCGGGAACATCTCCGCGTATAATACGATGTGCAAGCCCTTCGGCAATAGCCGTCTTACCTGTACCCGGTTCACCTATCAAGATTGGATTATTCTTTGTACGGCGGCTCAATATCTGCAATACACGGCGAATCTCTTCGTCACGTCCAATAACGGGGTCGAGCTTGCCATCACGGGCACATTGAGTAAGGTTTATCGCATATTTCTCTAATGATTGGTACGTATCTTCTGCCGATTGACTGGTAACATTACTTCCTTTACGCAGCTCATTGATTGCTGCTTTCAGTTCTTTTTCGCTTACACCTGCATCTTTCATCATTTCTGCGGCAGCACTCTTAGAGGAAAGTACTCCCAACAAAACATGTTCAAGAGAAACATACTGGTCTCCCATCTGTTTCGATATCTCAACAGCTTTCTCCAAAGCTGCATTACTTTCACGGCTCAAATAGGGTTCTCCGCCCGAAACTTTCGGATAAGAATCCAAATCTTTACTTAGCAATGAAGTCATATGTGAAGGATTGACTCCTAATTTCTGAAAAAGAAAATTAACAACATTTTCTCCTGTCAAGATCACTCCCATCAATAGATGAGAAGGCTCGATAGTTTGCTGTCCCTTTTCTTTTACAACCTCAATTGCCTTTTGTAAAGCTTCTTGCGATTTAATAGTAAAATTATTGAAGTTCATATATATAGTTTTTATTTATTAACAAAATCTGTTCTATATTGTTTGTTTCAAATTATTTGCCACAACCACTTTAATGACAAATTGACAGCTTATTGTATTTTTTGAAGATATTTATATCTTTACAAACCGTAAGCCAATACATTACCAGAAAAACAATAGAAAATGGATAAAAAATCGATGTTCAGAGGGGAAAAGGGAGAAAATTATTTATTTCCGTTTATTCTTATCACTAGTTTATTTTTTCTGTGGGGATTCGCTCACAGCCTATTAGATGTGTTAAATAAACATTTCCAAGACTCGTTAAACCTCACCAAAGCCGAATCGGGCTTAGTCCAAGGAGCTGCTTATGGAGCATATTTTCTGATGGCTATACCTGCCGGCATGATTGCTAAAAAATTTGGTTACAAAACCGGTATAATTGTAGGATTGACCCTATTTGCAGCAGGTGCATTCTGGTTTATACCTGCTGTCGGAATCAATACATTCTGGGCATTTCTCTTAGGTTTACTGATCCTTTTCTGTGGACTAACCTGTCTGGAAACAGTGGCTAATCCCTATACTATAGTGTTGGGTGATCCTGATAAAGCACCAAGCCGTATAAATCTGGCTCAGACTTTCAATGCTATCGGATGGATATTAGGACCTTTAGTTGGTTCTATCCTTATCTTCCCAAACGAATCCGACAAATCAGTTATAGAATTATTTTTCGAAGCACTGAGTAAGGTTTTTCTAGGCACAAAAGACATAGCAATAGAACTGACCGAATCGGCAAGTAAAACCATTACAGAGAATTCGGCACTCATTCCTCCTTATGTGGGACTAGGATCAATAGTATTGCTCGTTCTGGTACTTTTTATATTTGTAAAATTGCCTGAAATTAAATCAGATAATTCTCATCATGGATCTTCTGATGATAATGGAATCATTACTAACAAACCGCTTATCAAACAAAAACATTTTGTGTTTGCTGTGATTGCCCAATTTCTGTATGTTGCTGCACAAACAGGTATTGGGAGTTTTTTCATTAACTACACAATAGAAATAAAAGAACTTCAATTGTCAGAAATACAGGCAGGATTACTTCTCGGGCTCGGCGGCATGACGCTTTTCGCTGTAGGACGTTTCCTTGGGAGTATGCTGATGCAAAGAATAAATGCAGGCGCATTATTAGGTATTTTCGGCATTGTCAATACGTTACTTATGGTAGCGGTGATGTATAGCCATTCCAGGTTCGGAGTAATCGCATTAATTGCCTCTTATTTATTCATGTCTATCATGTTCCCTTCTATTTTTGCATTGGGACTAAGAGGTTTAGGCGAAAAGACCAAAACGGCATCTTCTATACTAGTCCTTATGGTTGTAGGTGGAGCTATTGCCCCATCACTCATGGGAGCTATTGGTGCAGAAAGCATGAGTATAGGCTTTATCATTCCTCTGGTATGTTTCCTATATATTGCATTTTTCGGATTTGTGGGTAGCAAAGCAGATTAAAAAAATATCCATAAACGACAGGGTAAAAGAACACTTATACGTCATAGTATATAACAGATTCATGTGCGGAGTTTCCAGACTTCATAATATATCCTAAATGTAAAGGGGTTTGGATATTCATTTTGCAGTCATTCTGTGTGTTTTCATTATCTTTGAAACTATAATAATAGAAAAAAGTAAGGTTAATGTGTCAAAGATAATTGATTATAAAGAACCTATATTTCACTTTGTATAAATAACAATCAGTAATAATAATCAGAAAAACAGTAATGAAAAAAATTTCTATTTCTTTATTTTTAATTTCGCTTCTGTTCCTATCGAACCATGCGAATGCTAAAAATGAACCAGTAGACTACGTAAGTATTTTGGTTGGTACGCAATCCAAGCACTCACTATCGACCGGTAATACTTATCCGGCGGTTGCCATGCCTTGGGGTATGAATTTCTGGACGCCTCAGACCGGTAAAATGGGAGATGGATGGGCATATACATATGATACCGACAAAATAAGAGGATTTAAACAAACCCACCAGCCTAGTCCATGGATTAACGACTATGGTCAGTTCGCTATTATGCCTGTCACAGGAAAAGCGGTTTTTGATCAGGATAAACGCGCCAGCTGGTTTTCTCACAAAGCTGAAATAGCTAAACCATATTATTATAAAGTATATTTGGCAGATCATGATGTAGTGACAGAAATCGCTCCGACCGAAAGAGCTGCCTTGTTCCGTTTTACTTTTCCGGAGAATAACAATTCTTTCGTAGTAGTAGATGCATTTGATAAAGGTTCGTATGTTAAAATCATACCTTCCGAAAACAAGATAATCGGTTATACTACTAAAAATAGCAATGGAGTACCCGATAATTTTAAAAACTATTTTGTAGTAGTTTTTGACAAACCTTTCACTTATACTGCTTCCGTATCGGATAGCATTATTACTAAAGGTAATCTTGAGGCTAAAACAAACCATGCAGGTGCAATTATCGGTTTTTCGACGCGAAAAGGTGAAATCGTACATGCCAGAGTAGCTTCCTCTTTTATCAGCCACGAGCAAGCCGAACAAAATCTAAAAGAATTGGGCAATGACTCATTCGAAACTGTAAAACAAAAAGGACGCAATACTTGGAATGAAGTATTGGGCAAGATAGAAGTAGAAGATGATAATATCGACAATCTGCGTACATTCTATTCGTGCCTGTACCGTGCCGTATTATTTCCACGTAGCCTATACGAAATAGATGCTAAAGGACAAACTGTACACTATAGCCCATACAACGGAAAAGTACTTCCGGGTTATATGTTTACAGATACCGGATTCTGGGACACATTCCGAAGCTTGTTCCCTTTCCTTAACCTGATGTATCCTTCTATGAACACGAAGATGCAGGAAGGTTTGGTAAATACTTATAAAGAAAGCGGTTTTTTACCAGAGTGGGCTAGTCCCGGACATCGCGATTGTATGGTAGGGAACAACTCGGCATCAGTCGTTGCAGATGCATACCTAAAAGGACTAAGAGGATATGATATCAATACATTATGGGAAGCAGTTGTTCATGGAGCGAATGCAGAACACCCAACTGTTGGTTCTACAGGAAGAAAAGGTTACAAATATTATAACAAATTAGGATATGTACCTTATAATGTAGGCATCAATGAAAATGCTGCACGTACACTGGAATATGCTTACAATGACTGGACTATCTATAAACTTGGAAAAGCATTAGGCAAGCCTCAGAAAGAAATCGATATTTTCGCAAAACGCGCTTTCAATTACAAAAACTTATATGACTCAGGTCATAAATTGATGCGTGGAAAAAATGAAGATGGTACTTTCCAATCTCCATTTAATCCTCTTAAATGGGGTGACGCATTTACTGAGGGAAATAGCTGGCACTATACGTGGTCGGTGTTCCACGATCCACAGGGGCTAATCGACCTGATGGGCGGTAAAAGAGATTTCAATATGATGATGGATTCGGTATTTAATGTACCACCATTGTTTGATGATAGTTATTATGGTTTCGTTATTCACGAAATACGTGAAATGCAGATTATGAATATGGGTAACTATGCGCACGGAAACCAGCCTGTACAACACATGATCTACTTGTACAACTATTCTGGGCAGCCATGGAAAGCTCAGTATTGGGTACGTGAAGTTATGGATAAACTTTACACTCCTAATCCTGACGGATATTGCGGTGATGAAGATAACGGACAAACATCAGCTTGGTATGTATTCTCTGCAATGGGATTTTATCCTGTTTGCCCGGGAACGGACGAATATATCTTAGGTTCTCCTTTATTCAAAAAAGTAACATTGAATCTTGAAAATGGCAAACAAGTTGTCATAAGTGCGAACAATAACAACGAAGCTAACCGATATGTACAAAGCATGTCTGTAAATGGTCAGTCATACTCTAAAAACTATCTTAAACATGGCGATTTGTTAAATGGGGCTAATATCCGTTTTGATATGGGAATCAATGCCAATGAACAAAGAGGTACAAGCGATTCGGATGTTCCTTATTCATTCTCTAAAGAGTTAAAATCCATGAAATAAAGTATATCCCAATAGATATTAAAGAGAAACAGCTATTGGATTAAATCTGATAGCTGTTTTTTTATAAGCTCAACACAAAAAAGTTAAAAAAAAGGCAAATGGAACAAAATATTTACTTATATTTACTTGTCTTAACCAGACAACATTTTATAGAGAAAGTTTAACCTTTATACATAGTATTATTTGTTTAACATGAATAGAATTACTATTAACATATTATCTAATCCATTATTAACTCAAAACTAGACTTCTTATGGCTTCAGACATGTCGAGAAGAAAATTTCTCAGAACAGGAGCGACTGCTCTCGCAGGACTCACGATTATTCCCAGTAACGTATTAGGCATGAGCTTCGGACACGTAGCACCCAGTGATAAACTAAACATCTTAGGTGTTGGTGTAGGTGGACGCGGATTCGGTGTACTAAAAGGACTGGAAAGTCAGAACATCATCGGACTAGCTGATGTTGACTGGAAATATGCAGCGAATGTATTCAAGCATTTTCCAAAGGCTAAAGCATATTACGATTATCGCAAAATGTATGAAGAATTGGGCAAAGATGCCGATGCTGTAGTAGTAGCTACTGCCGATCATACCCACGCTATCGTAGCAGCCGATGCAATGACTATGGGAAAACACGTATATGTGGAAAAACCATTAACACATAGTGTATACGAATCCCGTCTGTTGACCAAATTAGCTGAGAAGTATCAACTGGCTACTCAAATGGGTAATCAGGGATCATCGGGTGAAGGTGTCCGCAAACTATGCGAATGGATATGGAATGGCGAAATAGGTGAAATAACTAAAGTAGAAGCATTTACCGACCGTCCGATATGGCCTCAGGGACTGCCCCGCCCTACAGTAAGTCAAAAACCTGCTAAAACCCTCAATTGGGATTTATTTATAGGACCTGCCAAATACCGTGAATACAACGAAATATACACGCCTTGGAACTGGCGCGGATGGTGGGATTTCGGAACAGGAGCATTAGGAGATATGGCTTGCCATATACTTCAACCTGTATCTAAAGCTCTTAACCTACTCTACCCGACTTCTGTACAAGGTAGCTCTACCCTATTGTTAACAGACTGTGCGCCTAATGCCCAATCAGTAAAATATGTATTCCCTGCGCGCGACAATATGCCGAAAGTAGCTATGCCGGAAGTAGAAGTTTACTGGTACGACGGTGGTATCAAGCCAATGCGTCCCGAAGGTGTTCCTGCAAGCAAAGATCTGAACGATGCCGGTGGTTGTGTAATATTCCACGGAACTAAGGATACTCTTATTTGCGGATGTTATGGTAAAGATCCATGGTTAGTATCGGGTAGAAATCCTAAAGCTCCTAAAGTGTTAAGGGAAATCACTACGTCTCATGAAATGGATTGGGTACGTGCCTGTAAAGAAACCGCAGCCAACCGTGTACAGACAGCTTCTCCTTTCAGCGAAGCAGGACCACTGAATGAAATGGTAGTAATGGGCGTATTAGGTGTTAGACTTCAAGACCTTAATCAAGTATTGGAATGGGATGGTCTGAATATGAAATTCACTAACATACCTGCCGATGCCATGATTCGCACGGTTATCCGTGACGGATTCCAAATAAAAGACGGTCACCCGACATTCGATAAAGAAATGACCGATCCGTTCAATGCTCAAGCATTTGCAGAAGAACTTATCAAACATACATACCGTACAGGTTGGAAATTACCGGATATGCCTAAATAAGAAATAATTGGAATAACACATAGAAATAAACTTAAAAACATTATGAGAAAAATTATTTTAGGAGTAAGCTCCGTCATTGTTGCAGGGGCAATGGTTGCTTGCGGAGGTAGTACATCTAATAATAAAACAGAGACCGAACCCGTTGCACAAGAACCTACAGAAATTACTTTAGCTTATTCAACGACTTTCAAAGGTGCAGAGACAGACAGCGCTAAATTCCCGATTGATAAAGACGGTTTCATAACTATTTTCGATGGTAAAGATTTTACGGGTTGGCGTGGTTATGGTAAAGATAAAGTGCCCGGAAAATGGACTATCGACGAAGGCGCTTTGAAATTTAACGGAACCGGTGGCGGAGAAGCTCAGGAACAAGATGGCGGAGATATCATTTTCGCTCATAAATTCAAAAACTTTGAACTCGAATTCGAATACAAAGTGGCTAAAGGAAGTAATTCCGGAGTATTCTATCTGGCACAGGAAGTCGATTCTAAAGATGCTAAAACAGGTGAAATGAGAATTGAACCTATCTATATTTCTGCTCCTGAATATCAGATTCTAGACAACGAAAATCATATAGATGCTAAAATGGGTAAAGATAATAACCGCCAATCTGCATCATTGTATGATATGATTCCTGCTAATCCACAAAATGCAAAACCTTTCGGCGAATGGAATACAGGCAAGATCATGGTCTATAAAGGAACTGTTGTTCACGGGCAAAATGGTGAAAATCTACTCGAATATCATTTATGGACTCCACAGTGGACAGACATGCTACAGGCGAGTAAATTCAGTGAAAAAGCTTGGCCATTGGCATTCGAACTACTAAACAATGTGGGCGGTGAAAAGCGCGAAGGTTTTATCGGATTCCAAGATCACGGAGATGATGTTTGGTTCCGCAATATAAGAATCAAAATACTAGAATAGTTATCTTTTCAAAATATCTATTAACGCAAATCCATTGAAGGGTTTTCCTTCATGGATTTGCATTTTTACTTAATCTGAATCAATCATGAAAATAGCGATAATATTAGGCACTACTCTACTGATGTTGTTAACTTCCTGTTCTTCACAAACAGAAAAACAAACAGAAGAAAAACTTCCCGAAAAGAAAGATATAGCCTTACAACTTTATTCTTTGCGGGATAGCATTTCTAAAGACTATGCCGGCACGATAAAGAAAGCAGGAGAAATGGGATTTACGGCTGTAGAAGCAGCTGGATATGCAGACGGAATATTTTATGGGAAAACACCGGAGGAATTCAAAGCTGATGTAGAAGCAGCTGGAATGGAAGTTCTGTCTTCTCATACAACAAAACAATTAACGGATAAAGAACTTAAATCAAAAGACTTTACAGAATCTCTTGCATGGTGGGATGAATGTATCAAGGCTCATAAAGCAGCAGGTATGAAATATATCGTAGCTCCTTGGATGGATGTTCCTAAATCATTAAAAGACTTGCAAACGTATTGCGAATACTATAATGAGATAGGCAAAAGATGTAAAGAAAATGGTATGCTTTTCGGCTACCATAATCATGCCCACGAATTTACTAAGATAGAAGATAAAGTAATGTATGACTATATGCTGGAAAATACCAACCCCGAACATGTATTCTTCCAGATGGATGTATATTGGGTTGTTAGAGGTCAGCAAAGCCCTATCGACTATTTCAATAAGTATAAAGGACGTTTTATTTTACTGCACATCAAAGATAACAAAGAACTCGGACAGAGTGGAATGGTAGGTTTCGATGCTATTTTCAAGAATACCGATGCAGCAGGAACAAAACATCTGATAGTAGAAGTAGAGAAATACAACTTTACTCCTGAAGAAAGCGTAAAGAAAAGCTTAGATTATCTGATCGAATGTCCTTTAGTAAAAACCAATTATACGAATTAAACTAAAAAACACTCATATATATAGAAACGGGTTCTGATAATTCAGAGCCTGTTTTTATTTAGGCTTTTTTAAGTAGGACTATTTTATCAACAAACAAATTATTAAAGTAAATCCTTACATTTACGACACAAATATTGGTGCTCATGGATAATGTGAAGAAGATACGCCGGACTGCTCAACTGGTAACTGTACTTACTAAATATGGTTTCGAAACAATAGTCACTCAAACCGGTATCAAAAAACTGATACCTGATAACTTTATTGAAAAAGATGAGAAAAGAAAGGAGACTTTCTCTCTGACTATTTATGAACGTATCAGACTAGTACTGGAAGAATTAGGTCCCGCTTATATAAAACTCGGACAGTTATTGAGTAACCGGGACGATATCCTACCTGTAGAATTAACTACTGAATTACAGAAACTACAAGACAATGTATCTGTCAAGAACCTCGATATTGTAGCTACTCTACAAGAAGAATTAATAATAAATACAGATGAAGTATTTGAGTCCATTGATCCTGATCCGATAGCTGCCGCATCACTTTCGCAAGTATACACAGCAGTTCTAAAAGAGAACAATAAAAAAGTCATTATAAAAGTAAAGAAGAAAGGAATACTCAGCATTATCGAGGCTGATATACTCATAATGAGGGACTTTGCAGCCATTCTTGAAAGGTATTATGACACAGCCCGTAAAATAGGTTTATCAAGAATTGTAAGCACTTTTGACAGGTCTATTATGGCTGAACTTTCCTTTGTACAAGAACTGGCTAATATAGAACGATTCAGAAGAAACTTCAGAGAAAGCCCCGATGTATATGTACCTGTTACTTATCCCGAATACTCCAACACCAATATTCTTTGTATGGAATATATCGATGGAATAAAAATATCGGATAAAGAAAAGCTAATTGCTTGCGGTCTTGATGCCAAAGACCTTGCATTTAAAGTCGTCGACTTATATTTAAAACAAACAATAGATCACGGATTTTTCCACGCCGATCCGCATTCAGGAAATATTTTTGTTTTGGAAGATAGCCGTATAGTTTTTATCGATTATGGCTCGATGGGCAAAATGACACCAATGGATATGGAAGCTTTAGGCAATTTCATCATTTTTGCCGTTCGCAAAGATATGAAAAGGCTTATCAGAGTAATCAAAAAAATAGCTATCAGATATAACATACAAAATGAAACCCAGCTGGAAAGAGATTTATACGAGTTCATTGATTTGATAGATAACATATCTATCAAAGAACTGGACATGAATGACATATCCAAAAGATTCAGTAGGTTGTTAAACGAAAACCAGACTGTTTTGCCTGAGTATATATATTTATTGGTAAGAGGTATTGTCTTGCTCGAAGGTGTAGGGCGCGAACTAGGAATCGAAACCAATATACTCGAAAATGTGCGTCCCTATGGGATGAAACTCATCAGAACCAGGTTGTCTCCCAAGTACATAACCAATAAAGTAGTCGATAAAGTCTATGATATTGCCGATAGGCTTGAGGAGCTTCCCGAAGATACTCATATTCTGATACAAAAACTAAACAATAATGAATTGGAAGTAAAGCATAATGTAAAAGGACTTGAAGACATGACAAATGCTCTTAGCCGCTTAGTTATTGCTATTCTCATATCATCACTGGCTCTGGGTTCTTGTATTCTTATACTGGCTAATATGCCTCCTGTGATTTACGGAGTATCTCTTTTAGGAGGCGCAGGCATTATCTTTTCCGGATTTATGGCTACAATAGTTCTTTTCAGAATTATTCGAAACAAAAAATCGGATTATTAATCCCAAAGTTATTATCTTTGAAACATTAAAATCAGTCACCTATGAAATGGCAACTTTGCATATAGCTTTTTTCTTCTAAAGCCGGTCTGGGATTCACTCTTAGACCCGGATGGTCATGCACCATCCTGCAAAGTATTTAATCACCTTATTCATTTTTCATTTTCATAATACTTCCTTCTCAGGTTAGTATTGTGAGCCATTTCATTACAACTATGGATTATACATACAAACAGATAGTGAAAATCACTATTCCTGTTATATTGAGTGTATTGGTAGAACAACTTATCAATATCACAGATGCTGTGTTTTTAGGACATGTAGGAGAGATTGAACTCGGTGCAGCTGCTATAGCCGGAATCTACTACCTTACCCTGTATATGATCGGTTTTGGATTCAGTCTCGGCTTACAGGTAATCATTGCCAGACGTAACGGTGAACAAGATTATGCAAACACAGGTAGAACATTGGTTCAAGGATTTTATATACTTACATTTTTAAGCTTAGTACTTATTTCTCTATCCCATCTATTCTCACCTACTATACTTAAGAGATTTATCTCATCTCCTGAAGTATATGATGCCGTCATCCGCTATCTCGAATGGAGAATATGGGGCCTATTATTTGCGTTCCCGTCATTAGCCTTCCGATCTTTTTTTGTTGGGATAACACGGACAAAGGTTATGACTGTAAATGCCCTTATGATGGTCACAGCCAATCTCGGATTAAATTATGTACTCATTTTCGGTAATATTGGATTCCCTGCACTCGGAATAGCCGGTGCAGGGATTGCATCGACCCTAGCAGAATCAATTTCTTTTTTAGTATTCTCTATATACGCGTATTTAAAAATAAACCGCCGGAAATTCGGGTTGAAAGCAAATATTGACATGGGTACACAGTCTGAAATACTCAAGATATCCGTATGGAGTATGATGCACTCATTCATAAGCGTAGCTCCTTGGTTTCTCTTTTTCGTTTCTGTTGAGCATCTGGGACAGAATGAACTTGCCATTTCAAATATGATAAGAAGTATACAGACTTTTTTCGCAGTAATTGTAAATGCGTTGGCTGCAACTACTGCTTCTCTCGTAAGTAATCTTATCGGAGCAGGTAAGAGCATGGACATTTCTTTTCTTTGCCGACGGATATTAAAAATCGGTTATGTCATTGGAATTCCTTTATTAGTTTTTGTCATAATCTTTAATAAACAGATATTAGCTGTATACACAAGTAATCCGGTTTTGATAGTAGACTCTTTTTGTCCCTTACTTGTTATGTTGAGCAATTTTTCCATTGCCTTGCCATCGTTCATATACCTGAATGCAGTGGCAGGAATCGGAAAAACAAAAACGGCTTTCTTGTTTCAGGTTGTTACGACATGTGTATATTTAATATATTTATGGACATTAAACCAATGCGAAAATATACCACTTGCTGTTTATTGTACAGTAGAACATTTATTTGTTATACTTTTACTGGTTATGTCCCTTATCTATTTAAAATCGAAAGAATATGTATAAAACCAGAATCGCTATAGAACAAGATATTCCACAAATAAAAGAGCTGTTTCGGCAAACGATACTTAATGTTAATATTAAAGACTATTCCGCCGAACAAGTCCAATGTTGGGCTAGCCGCGGAGATGATGCTAATATCTGGAAAACACGTATTCGGGAACAATATTTCATCGTTGCCGAAACGGAGAATAAAATTGCCGGATTTGCAGCACTCAAATCTGACGGTTATCTCAACTCACTTTTTGTACATAAAAACTTTCAGGAAGAAGGAATAGCAACTACATTACTCGACCATATGGAATCTTATGCCCGGCAGAAAGGCATGAAAGAAATAACGGCAGATGTAAGTATAACAGCGCGTTCTTTTTTCGAAAAAAAAGGATATACAGTCCTGAAAGATCAAATCGTAGACATAGGGGTTAAGATGAAAAATTTCGGGATGAAAAAAGAATTAAAATGAATCTTCTCCACCCCTTTAACAGATAAATAACCGATAAAAATAAGTACCTTTGCAAAAAATTTGTAGAGCTTAAGCAATTATGGAAAATTTAGTAGCGATAGTTGGACGTCCTAATGTAGGTAAATCAACACTTTTCAACCGCTTGACTGAATCGCGTCAGGCTATTGTTGATGATACAGCAGGAACCACTCGCGACAGACAATACGGTAAGGTAGAATGGGGTAAACAGGAATTCTCTCTGGTAGATACCGGAGGATGGGTAGTGAACTCTGATGACATATTCGAAGAAGAAATAAACAAACAGGTGACTATTGCTATAGAAGAAGCCGATGTCATACTGTTTGTTGTTGATGTACACAATGGGGTAACAGACCTTGACCTGAATGTGGCTAACATTTTACGCCGCTCCAAGAAACCTATCATATTGGTTTCGAATAAAGCAGACAATTTCGATATGCACTCTTTATCTGCCGAATTTTATTCTCTAGGATTAGGTGACCCTATCAATGTTTCTGCAATAAATGGTGCGGGAACAGGTGATTTATTAGACCTCATCATATCTAAATTCAGTAAAAAAGAAACACTGGATGAAGATTTGGAAGACATTCCACGTATAGCTATTGTAGGACGACCCAATGCAGGAAAATCCTCTTTTGTAAATGCTCTGATTGATGAAGAGCGCAATATTGTAACCAATATTGCAGGTACTACGCGCGATTCGATATATACCAAATTTGATAAATTCAACATGAATTTCTATTTGGTAGATACAGCAGGTATACGCAAAAAGGGTAAGGTAAACGAAGATATTGAATATTACTCTGTTATACGTTCTATTAAAGCAATAGAGAATTCGGATGTATGTGTACTGATGCTGGATGCTACGCAGGGAATCGAAAGCCAAGACCTGAATATTTTCTCTCTTATCCAGAAAAACCGAAAAGGTCTGGTAGTATGTGTAAATAAATGGGATTTGGTAGAAAATAAAGAACAGATCGTAGTCAAAACATTTGAGAATGCTATTCGTGAGCGCTTAGCTCCGTTTACTGATTTCCCTATCTTATTTACATCTGCACTCACAAAGCAGCGTATATTGAAGGTTCTGGAAACAGCTAAAGAAGTATTCGAACACAAAAAAGTCAGGATACCAACTCACAAACTGAATGAGGTAATGCTTCCTATAATAGACCATACTCCTCCACCATCAAACAAGGGTAAATATATAAAAATCAAATATATTACACAGCTACCTAATACTCAGGTTCCGACCTTTGTATTCTTCTGTAACCTGCCCCAGTGGATCAAAGATCCGTACAAACGTTTCTTAGAAAATCGCATACGTGATCATTGGAATCTTTCGGGTACTCCTATCAATATCATTATCAGAGAAAAATAGAATATCACTATATTATCTATTAAAGCAGCTTTAAACCTAAGGCTGCTTTTTTATGTTTATATAAATAAAAACAATACTATATATCCCATTAAGTATAAACTGATTATCCTAACAACATCAATTATACTTATTAAAACCTCATACAGTTAAATATGATTTATAATTTTGAGAAAAACAATTTAAAATATATAAGATATGATACTTCTACAAATCAATTTCGGATTTCCTACCGACCAAATGGGAGATGCTCTTACACAAAATGCAAGACCTCTTGCAGAAAGTATAAATAACGAACCGGGATTCATTTCAAAAATATGGATTGAGAATCCAACCACAGCAGAAAGCGGAGGTATTTATCTTTTCAAAGATTTAGAATCGGCAACTAAATATGCCGATATGCATGCTAAACGTGTAGAAGCGATGGGTGCCAGAAATATAGAGTGTAAATACTTTACAGTAAACGAAACTCTTTCTAAAATCAACAAAGCCTTATAAGATGAAAAGCCCGAATTTTACAATTCGGGCTTTTCATTTATTCTGTATTTACATCATTACAAAGTTGCTATATAATATACAAAGAGGCTATAGCAAATAATACCGATAGATGCATGTAGATAAAGAACCTTCATAGCCGAATCTTTTTTCAGTTTACCAAGAGCCATAAATAATCCTAAAATAACAATTATCACAGCTAATATTATATTCGTCCAAAGACGGCTATCGACTGTCAAAGCTGCAATCAGAGCAATTACAGCTCCAATAACTGTAGCAACAATATGTATTCCTTTATAAACTAAAGGTATTGGTTCTCTTTTCCTTATTTTTGCTACCATCATAAATCCTACCAGAATAACAATACCTATTGCCAAAGCTGATACCCAAAGCATATTAACACCACCTACTAAAAATAAATAAGTCATAATAAATTCTTTTTCTTTATAAAATGTTTACTCACTCTCCAATTTCTTTATCTGTACTTCTGCATCATCAATCAGCTTCTGTCCATTCTTTTTTGCTTCTGACACTAACTTGTCCGAGGCTTTTTGCGCTGCAATTTTAGCAATAGCACCTTTTGGTTCAGCAACTTCCACTAGTTTCTTCCCTTGCTTTTCAGCTTCTTCTATCAGTTTATCAGAAGCAGCTTTAGCATTGTTACGCAGATTCTCGATTTGTTTCGCCTTCTCATCTGCCAATTTAGTTGCAATTTCTTCTTTCTTTTCGTCTAAACTGCTTCCTAAAACCTGTTCAGAAGCCTGTCCGGTCAAGCTCCCCAATAAGCCCTTGGCATCAATACCGATCTTAGGAGAAGTAAATGTTCCCCCTATAGTGATAGGAATATTGTTAATGAAATTATTAGCCATTGACTTTGGCAAAGATACTGTTCCCGTATAGTTTAGTGACTGATCTATCCCTGTCACACCTTGAAGGCTCAGCTTTCCGCCATCTCCTACACCGACCGAGAACGGCTTCGTCGTGATCTTTCCATTATCAATACTAAAGGGTATATTAATGTCTTTTGCTGTAAATGACTTCAATACATCTGTCTTAAGAGCCGACGATAGTTGACTAAGAGCCTCTACGCTCTCTACTTTAACATCATTAGCCTGTAAAGCTCCATTCGCAGTCAAACCCGCAAGCATTTGCATGATATCATCTTTCATCAAAGCATTCAGGTTAACATTCATCGAATAGTTTCCTAATACATTCTCAAATATAGGAGCCAATTTCTGTATAGACTCTACTGATTTAAAAGTTTCTGCAAAAGATGCCTTCGTTATATTTAATGCCAAATCAACTTTTGGATTATTCGGATCTTCAACTGTACTATACGAACCCGTCATTTTAGCCGTTCCACCCAATGCGTTTGCCGATACGTCTTTCATAGTTACAGCACCATTTTTTACCGTAACCAATCCTCTCAGGTCGGTAATGTTTATTTTACCATAAATGACTTCTTTCATAGCTGCATTCATAGTAAAATCTATATTTTGAGGAATCACAAAATGTTCTGATGATTCTGTTGCATCAGTAGAAGAATCTTCCACTGTATCTCCCATAAAATCATTCAAATTGAAGTGGTTGGAAGATAAATTCAACTGCCCTTTTAGTGTCTGGTTCTTCAACGCATACGCAATCAGGTTCTCGAGACGCCCTGTAGCTGCAATATCATTCTTACCTATCTTCACATCTAAAGAAGATAAATTCACATATTGCGGACTGAACTCCAGACCTGCATTATTAATGACAACATCGTCCATATCTTCAGCCTTATAAGTCATATTATTTAGCTTCAAAGAACCACTGGCATTCACATTCTGATATTGTTCTTTCTCAATAGATGACATCCGTGTCGCAATATTCAGATCAGCAGTCAGCCTACCATTAAGTTCAGTGCCACTCTCCAACGGATAAACTTCTTTTATCATTGCCAAATCGATAAGACCTTTTATATGGGCTTTCAGATTAGGGTCACTCATCGGAGTATTCACATTCAAACTGGCAGAAAAGGGATTTCCTCCCATTGTAAAATCAAATTTGCTGATGTCTATTACAGTATTATCCAATGAACCTCCTTTATTGCTAATATCCATATTCACATTGATATTATTTACCGATTTGGGCAAAGAAGGATATTGGAACATAGCATCATTTACTATAAGTTTAAAGTCAAAAGCAGGGTATTGCTCTCCCTCCATCAGTCCTTTAAGGTAACCACTCAAAGAGGCTGTTCCCGAAGTCTTTATATTTTTAAAATCATCCGTGTACATTGACGGAAGAATCGAAAGAATATCTTTAAACTGAGTATCAGGTGCATTTAACGTCAGATCGAAATCCATGCCTTCGTCTCCTACCATTGCCACAGAACCATCTATCGAAGCTTTTACTTCATTCAATTTCAATTCACTATCTACAAAAGAGAATTTCAGACTGTTCATATCGGCGTCCAATGTTGCATTGGCTACTCCTTTTACTTTCAACAGATATGGGATTCCATCCATAACAAAGGAAACCTCATCAATAGTAGAATTGGTCTTTAGAACTGTATTATCAGCAGTAAAATCACCGGACAAATTACCATCCCAGTCAGAAAGAATAACTTTCATTCCGGCTTGTTGGTCATCATATATCAGCTTACAATTGTCTAATGCTACCTTTTGGAGTTTCATACTGAAAGACGAATCATCTGTAGCCTCGGCTTCCTGAGCCGTATCTTCGACATCTGCTTTCACCACATCCCAGTTAACACGCCCATCTTCCAATACTTTTGCATAAATAGAAGCTTCTTTAAGATTAATCTTAGAAACCACATAATTACCTTTTAGCAATTGGATTAAATTTAATGTCGCATCGGCAGATTTGGCTTTTACCAAAGTATCTCTTTCAAAATCCCCGACTCCCGACAGACTAACATTTTCCAATGATAATGTTATATTCGGAAAATTGGAAAACATATTCAATCCGAAATCTTCAATCTGAACTTTTGCATTCAAATTTTCATTTGCTGCCTTAATAACAGCTTCTTTTATTTGCCCTTTAAAGAAAAAAGGAATAGAAATTATAGCAACCAATAGTATGGCAACTATCCCCCCTCCTATTACCAACACCTTTTTCATATTGTCATTGTTTTTGTTATTAGAACACAATTATTTATATGTCCATCCTAAAAGGACATAAGACAAATACATAGACTTGTTCTTATATATTTATTGTTTTGCTTTAAACTCCTCCAGTTCCATAGTAAGTAGCTCCCATGTACTCATCTCATTCTCTATATCTTTAGTCAACTTACCATGTTTTTCGAAAAGAGTACTATCAGAAGCACCCTCCGGTGTAGCCATCGTTTCTTCCAACTGTGACTTTTCCATCTCCAGACTCTCTATTCTACTTTCTACTTCGACAATTTGTTTCTCGAAACGTTTAATCACCCGAGAAAGTTCTTTTCTTTCTTCGTATGATAATTTATTTTCCGACACAGTAGCAACAGTCTCTTGCTTCTTATCTTCAGCTTTAATTGTAGCTTGCATCTCCAATTCCTGCAAATTTTCCATTTTCTTGGCTTGCAAGAATTGATAAATTCCACCTAAATGTTCTTTCACCCTTTGGTTTCCAAACTCATATACTTTATCTACCAATCCGTCCAAAAACTCACGGTCGTGAGATACAACGATAACTGTAGCCTCAAACTCCTTTATAGCCTCTTTCAAGACATCCTTAGAGCGCATATCGAGGTGATTGGTAGGCTCATCCAGTATCAGTAAGTTGACAGGCTCTAAAAGCAGCCGTATCATTGCCAAACGGCTACGCTCACCTCCCGATAGTACTTTTACTTTCTTATCCGAGGCTTCACCCCCGAACATGAAAGCACCTAATATATCTCTAATTTTTGTACGTATATCTCCTACTGCTACATAATCTATAGTTTCGAATACAGTTTTAGACTCATCTAGAAGTGAAGCCTGATTCTGGGCGAAATATCCTATTTTTACATTATGACCGAGTTCGAGTTTTCCTTTATAGTCGGTCTCACCCATAATACATTTAACCAAAGTCGATTTACCTTCTCCATTTTTTCCGACAAAAGCAACCTTATCTCCCCTGTTAAGAGTAAAAGTTACATCTTTAATAATCAGATGATCACCATAACTTTTTTCCAGATTTTCGATAATTATAGGATAAGAACCCGAACGTGGAGCCGGAGGAAATTTGAGGCGAAGGGACGAATTATCTTCTTCATCCACTTCGATACGTTCGATTTTCTCCAGTTGTTTGATACGCGACTGTACCTGCACCGCTTTAGTTGCCTTATAACGAAAGCGTTCAATAAAATCTTCTGTATCCTGTATCTGTTTTTGCTGATTCTCATATGCTCGCTGTTGTTGTTCGCGACGCTCTTTTCTCAACTCCACATACTTCGAATAATTGACCTTATAATCGTGCACTCTGCCCAAAACAATCTCAATAGTACGCATTGTTACTGCATCCAGAAAAGCCCGGTCATGCGATACCAGAATTACAGCATTAGCCCGCGTGGCTAAGAAATTTTCAAGCCACTGAATAGATTCTATATCCAAGTGGTTGGTAGGCTCATCCAAAAGCAGGACATCGGGTCTTCTCAACAGCAATTTAGCCAATTCGATACGCATACGCCATCCTCCGCTAAATTCACTGGTCGGACGCTCAAAATCATTACGCTTGAATCCTAGACCCATCAATGTCTTTTCTACCTCAGCCAGAAAGTTGCCGCCTCCCGACATCATAAACTGTTCGGTAAGATAGGTAGAACGCTCTATCAGGTCATGATATTCTTTCGATTCATAGTCGGTACGTTCAGCTAGAGCCTGATTCACCTGATCCAACTCCCGCTCCATCCGTTGAATATCGGCAAAAGCCAAAGATGCTTCTTCCAAGACTGTATTGCCTTCATTCAATTGCATATGCTGCGGTAAATACCCAATAGTCAAGTCTTTCGGATACGAAACATTTCCTCTGGTAGGTTCCTGTATTCCTGCAAATATTTTGAGCATAGTAGATTTACCTGCTCCATTCTTACCAACGAGGGCTATCCTATCTTTTTTATTGACAACGAACGAGATATCATCAAATAGCGGACGTCCGCCAAACTCTACTGTTAAACCTTCTATAGAAATCACTTTTCAGAATTTTAGACCACAAAAATACAAATTAATTCATATATCCAACCGATTAGTAAAATCGGGTATTAAACAACAAAATCGGCTACTATTTTCTGTAGTAGCCGATATGGATAAGAATTATATAGAAATATCTTATTTTTTATCTTTCAATAAGTCTCTGATCTCAGCAAGAAGGGTTTCTTCCTTCGATGGTGCAGGAGGAGCTTCCGGAGCCGGAGCATCTTCTTTCTTTTTGTGCAGCATATTAATACCTTTTATTACAAAGAATATCACAGTAGCAATAATAATGAAGTTAATGAACGTCTGAATAAAGTTTCCATAGTTGATACTTACTTCGGCAACTTCTGTGCCCGCTGCATCTACTGTCGCCTGTTTTATCACATACTTCAACTGGCTAAAATCTACCCCATTCAGAATATATCCGATAGGAGGCATTATCACATCATTAACCAATGAAGTAACAATCTGACCGAAAGCTCCGCCGACAACTACACCGACAGCCATATCGACCACATTACCTCTCATCATAAAATCTTTCAGTTCTTTACCTATTGCCATTTTATTATAGTTTTATAAGTTATTAAAATATTATCTTTCTATATGGACTTCAAATTCCATTTTTTTATTTCCCAATGAAGAAAATATATATGCTTTTTCGTCGGTTACCAAAGGGTTTTTAGAATTAAACAACTCCGATGATTGTTTCGATATATCATCCGTATAAAAAAGAGAGATTATATCCGAATCTAAATCCATATATTCGAATGGATTCTCTTCCGAAATATAATTACCATTATTTGCAAGGTAACCCTCCAATGACTTCCGATCTTTGCTAAATACCAGACAATGATTAATAAAAGTCATAAACACAACTCCATCAGTATTAAAGACCTCTTTACCCATTTGACCGGAAGTAGTATATACCCTGTACCCATGCGAATAATCATGCGTATCGAACCTTTTTTGTATATATTGTTCTTCCAGATCATTCAACATATTATACACTGAATATTTATCCCTGATATGCTTCAATGCATGCACTTCTTGCAAAGACTCATCTAAATAAAAGGTATAAGATGGTGGCGAAAAATAACATTTAAGACTATCATTGATCAGCGGATTTTTCCAATCAGCCCGATATGCTATTAACTTATTTGGAAAAACAGGAAAATCTATTTCCAAGTAGTCCGAATCATATTCGTCACAAGTCCATTCATCCGTAAATATTCCTGTATCATAACCTTTCATTTCTATTCCGCTTTCATCGAAATCTATATTGAGAACGGAAAACGAACTATTATTGTTCACAAAAAGGTTTGCAGGATAGTGCCCCTTAATCTGCCTTATCGCTTCTTTACCCATAGATGTAGTGGCAATGGCTGGAGACTGTTTTTGATGAATATCTATGATATCTTCCAACAATTGTAAATCATATCCCCCCACAAAAATATCTTTATAAAACATACAAACAAAGAAATGATTATCTTCCGTTACATAAAATAAAATTTCTTCGCCTTTATAGTTTTTCTGCTTAGGAGGATAATGGGAGAAAATATCTGTATCCATTAAGTTTCTTATTACTTTCTTTTGATCATCTGTAATCCTGGCTAACATATAAAGGGAAGAACCCTTTTGTGCAAATAACAATGGATAACTCACAGAGGATTTCAGCTTTAGAACCACATTATCCAGACTCTTCAAATAGGGCAAAAGCTTGTTTATATCCTTCTCTTTATTTATCTGCAAAACAGAAGATATATCCAGTGGAACATAGGAATAAAGCTGTGTAGTAAGTACCTGCTTGTCCCTACTAAGTCCTATAAACATTATAATACCGCCAATGATTATCCCTATAACAAATATCGATATAATACCCCCTTTTATGTTTGCTCCGACTCTCATAAATATATATTCATCACTGCAAAGGTAAATGATTATTTTATATTTGTTAAAAAGAATAGCATTGAAATAAAAAAGGAACTCCTTCATAGAAACCAAAGACAACTATGAAGGAGATAAATAAAAAATGACAATGCGGATCTATTTAAATACTAATATTCTATCCTCTAAGGGTAAAAACTCTTTTATTCCCGGTTCATCCACCGGTTTTCCGAAAGGCATCTGAGCCTTTAACAACCAATGCGGATTCAAATTCCATTCCTTAGTGACAGCAGCATCAATCAAGGGGTTGTAATGTTGCAAAGATGCCCCTAACCCGGCATCTTCCAGCATAGTCCAAACTGCCCATTGATGCATACCTGAAGTCTGCTGAGACCAAACAGGAAAATTTTCACTATATGTCGGATATTGTTCTTGCAATTTCCGGACTATATCCAAATCCTCGAAAAATAGAATTGTTCCATAACCCGAAGCAAAACACTTATTTATTTTGTTCTGGCTTGTTTTGAAAGCCTCTTCCGAAATAGCTCTTTGAAGCTCATCTTTCACTATATCCCACAGTTTGGTATGATTCTCACCAAATAATATAACCACACGGGTTGTCTGAGAATTAAAAGCTGATGGAACATGTAAAATAGCGTTTTGAACGATTTCTTGGATTTCCTCATCCGATATGGATGAAGTATTACTAATAGAATAATATGTTCTGCGATTTTCCATCGCTTCTTTAAAAGTACGAGCCATAATTAAAAACTTAGATTCTGCCATATAAACACTCTTAACATCTATTTTGTTGAATAATGTGAATAAAAAATAAAACCATCTTAACAGATGGCTTTATTTACAGCATATTAGGATTTAAAAATTTTTATTCATTTATTGTATCCAGCATATCAAATAATTCAGAATCTACCTCCATATCCAATTTACGGGCAAACCATGCATTAGACTCCTTTATTTTAGGAAAATCATCTTTAGTCAGTATTTTGGGACTTTTACCCTGTTCCCCCCAATCAAAAAAACGATAAATTTCATTTATTAAAGAATCTTTTAATGGGGAATCAAGCAATAACGATTGTATATACAACTCATCAGAACAACCCGAATGATGGAAAAAATGCACCACCTTAGGATTATTTTCCGTATACTCCAATATATACTTAACAGCCTCCATATTCAAGCAAAACCAACACGAACCATAGTATGCTTCTTTAAACGGGTAACTGCGCCTAAAACCCAACTTTAATAATATCTTCTTTACATATATGTTATTTCTGATATCGTTTTCAGGTAAAAAGTACCAATATTCATAACGCTTTCTCATCAAATTAGACCACAGGTCATTGCCCAATTTATGAAAATCGATATAACTTTTATCTGCATTATTTTTCAGAAAATCCACGATTTTTTCGATTGGCTGTACAGGATAATCCAACCCGCTGATAAAAAGGATATGTGAATATTTTTTTTCTAAACCGGAAATTTTTTCAAAAGAATTCAGTATCTGTTGTACCTGAGAGAACCTTCCCCATTTTACTTCAACTCTTTTATTGAGGAAATACACATCTTTTATTTTATCTCTGAATTCGTCGATACATACTTTTCCATCCACATTAATATAAATGTCGACATCCTTATGTCTAAGGCGGGAGACCAACCTGGCTACCTGCTCGGGATGAGTATGCACATGAATGAGAAGAGCTATCATAAAAATAAAATAATCACAAAAACCAATTTACTACTTGAAGAACTTTCTCCGCTGATCTGTCCCACGAATATTTTTTTACCTGTTCCAGTCCTTTCCGCTTAAGCTGTTGTCTTAAAATATCGTCCTCTACCAAGTGATTCATCTTTTCTACCATATCATCTATATCCATAGGATTCGCATACAAAGCAGCTTCCCCACTGACTTCCTTCAATGCCGGAATATCCGATGCTATAACCGGGCATCCGTATGACATAGACTCTAATGGAGGAAAACCAAACCCCTCGTATAAACTCGGATATATAGAGAATAAAGCATCCCGATATAGTTGATGCAATTGCTCATCATCAACATAACCGGGCATAACAACATTTTCACCAACCAATTTTTGTAAATCCGGTGTATTAAAAGCCTTAAACTGCATACCTATTATATACAGTTTGACAGATTTATCTTTCAATTTATCAAATGCTTCAACTAAACGAACGAAGTTCTTTCTCGGATCCATAGACGAGACCGTCAAGATATATCTTCCAGCTGTTGATTCCGGCTCATATTGTAATATCTCCTCATCTGAAAGATTGCTACGATGAGGAATTGCTCCATTTACCACATAAATTTTTTCATCAGGCAAACCATATACATCTTTTATTTCTCTTTTCGAGAATTCGCTGACTGTTATTACTGCATGAGATTTTTTCGCTATCCGTGGCATCATAAAATGATAGTATCTGAAAAAACTCTTGGAAAACCATTCGGGATGAACTTCGTAAGACACATCATGAATAGTTATAATCTGATTTGTATAATTAAATGGACCACAGCCTGAGAAACTGACCAATAACGGACTGTTATTTTTCTTTAAATAGTAAGGTAAATCAATCTGCTCCCACAAATGGGTGGAAAGATTTCCACACTTCACCGTACGAAAACTGCACTTATATTCAGAATTTATTTCTTTAGGAGTAACGACATAAAAATCAACTCCCATTTCGTAAAGTTTATTACATATCTCAAATGCGTACCGGTGTACTCCTGTAGGCTTCTGAGTCAAAAAACGCCCATTTACTACAAACATATCTTTTATTCTGTAATGTTCCTGTAATATTTCTTTTTAAACCAGCTTTTCTTTATCAATAAAGAACTAGATTTTATCCAGAAATTTATTTTAAATCTCTTCCATGCTTTTCCTGACACCTGCTGTTCCGGAAAATAATCTGTATCCGATACTATATTAAAGTATTGCTTCTTCTTATTCATTCCTCCCTTCACATACTCTATATGATGTGTAACCATACGTGATTTAGGAAAAATATAAAAACGCCGGTTAACAGAATCGTCTACATAAGGGTATCTGGGCATATAGGCAGGAACGTGTACAGGCATATTCTCTGTAATCCATCTGAACTGCCCACCTGCGTCTCTCAAATAATTTGCAATATGAGATTCGGGATACGACCCAAAGTCAAATAATCCTTCATTTTTCCTGATAAACTCAGATCGTATAATTGCAAAATCTGTTGCTAAAGAATAATCCTTATCATACCAGTCGGCGCTACACCAAACCAAATTTGGATTATCTTGCATCAAACGAATATATTTTTTTACTATTCCGTCTTTATATACCCAAGTATCTGCTTCTAAAATAATCGTATAATCACAATCGGTAGGGATAGCTTTTCTTCCTTCCAACAAAAGTTGAGAATTTCCTTTTTTATGACCGGCATTCTGTTCCAAAACGATAAAAGTATCTATTTTAGAAATAGACTCATCATCAATCTTGTAGCCATTCGGATATCCATTACTCACCACAATAATATGGTAGTCGAACTCCGTCCATGTATCTCTAATGATTTGAAGATTGTACTTCAAATCTTCTATCCGATCATAAACCCGAATTAATATAGCAACCTTTTCTTTCATTCAAATTATACTCATTGCTAATTTCTAAGTACAAAGATAACCAAACTAAATGAAGTAATCCGTATAGAATGTCAGCTAGTCCAAAATTCCAAATATTGACGAGCAACTTCAACATGGTCATGATGTTTTTCTACAAATTGTCTGCTTTTATCCGCAATAAGAGGTATATCATCTTTTTTCTGAACCAGATTATCCAACTTCAAATATATATCTTCTTCCGTAGGGAATACATTAATAATAGGCCTATTCTCATATTCTGAAAGCAACTCATACATCTCAGGTTCTCCCCCACTTACCAGAACTTTTCCCATTGCCAGTGATAACAAGCCATTCATAGCCGGACTATACGAATATAATTGATCTAAAACTACTTGAGAGTTTCTGATAGCATTCATATATTCCTCATACGCTACCGACTCCATAGTTTTTATTATTACTGATTCGGGATATTTATTACGAATTTGAACAAGGGTATTATATAATTTATCTGTTCCTTTAAATTTTGACCTCACTTTATTAATCCCAACAAAAAAGTGGATTACTTCCTCAGATTCCAGTTCTATTTTTTTTACTTTATCTAAATTTACAGGTAAAGGGATATATTTTAATTTATTCGAGTAAAAAGGCTTATAAGCTGCATAATATTCATATAAACATGCGATTATTCCATCACAATTATCAGCTATTTCAGCGTTCAATTTTTGTCTTTCTGTTCCTTCTCCCCATTTTGCAATTAATTTTTCATTTTCTGTAAAATAGTTCTTTTTATCTCCTATATAAAATTCAGAGTAGCGGAAAGTAGATTTGTCCAAACACGCTTTCAGCCAATAAGAATCATCTCCAAATGCACCTAGAAAGACCTTATTATTATGCTTTTTCAGAAATTTATAAAGCTGTCTATTGATATGTATATTTAATGTGGTAAAACATGGATTAATCAACTGAACAATATCATAGTTTTTTAAATTATCCAGATTTTTATAAACAGAACCCAGTGCTGAAAGAGTATCAATAATCCCCGAACTATTTCTTTTTAAATCTATATCTCTTTGAAAATTCTTAAATCCATCTCCATCAGATGCAACAACTACATGATGACCTAAAGTTCTTAATCCCTCAGCCAATGTCCAATGTAGATTGCTATATTCACCTAATAAAAGGATTTTCATAAATACTCTATAATTATTTATCTAACAAAGTTTTAATCAAATGATCCATTTTATGAATCGCATTATCCCATGAGAACTGTTGAACAAAAGAGTTCCCATTCCGAGCAATTGTTATACGTTTTTGATTATCCTTTATAAATTCCAACAATCTATTTACAAGCTGATCTGTATTCTTAGCCTCATACATCAATGCTGTCTCTCCATTCTTTCCATAATCGGCATGCCCATCAATATCTGTTAATATCGAAGCACAGCCACATGCCATAGCCTCCATCGGGGTTAGTGCCATTCCTTCAGTGAGAGAATTAGAAATAAAGATGGCATTTCTATTATACAAGTCTGAAAGATCTTCGGGATTCCTATAAAACTTCATCCATTCAGGTAATCCTTCCGGTTCGGGACAAATTCCAAACAATTCTACTTTCAATGATGGATAATATTCCTTCACTATTTTCAAGGCCTCCAATCCATATTCTGTTCCCTTTATTTCCTGAATAGAATATAGCATACAGATAGTTTCCGGATTTCTTTTTTCTATAGATTTTGCTAGATAAAACTTATTATTATCAATAGCATTGAAGATAAGTACAGGTTTCTTTTGTGTATAATTACTTATTTTTTTCTCCAGATAAGAAGATACAACTACATTAGTTACATCATCCATATTATAACTGGCATGTAATAGATCTACATGTCCCTCCCAATCCTCATATCCCTGAATAAGATTAATTTTTTTTCCCTTTTTAGAGGACAGTTGTCCCATATCCATTGCTGTTGACCACCATGTAGCTATTACAACATCGGCGTCTTTTACATATCTTTCACTAACCTCATTTACATATTCCCGTGTAATGCTCTTATGAAAGGCAAACCATTCATTAGTAGAAAAACCCTCTATCCTCGATAGTAGAAATCGAATAGGATAAGACCATCTATATTTTATAAACTTTGTTTTCAAAGAATATGATACATGCACAGAATATCCTAATTCCGCAAGCCTATTTGCATATTCATACATCATCCTAACCCCTCCGGTCGGGCGACGGGCTTTGAAGGGAATAATGAAGTTTATTCGAATTAGATTTTCCAAGTTTATATGATTGTGGTGTATAAATAAAGTATTTATAATACAAGAAGTAAACTATTATAATATACAAGAAAGAATTCACATCAGCCAATCCTTTAATATTCAATAGCAAAGAATAAACCATAAGACTGATCATTGCTACATTCTGAACAAAATCCCGAGTAAAAGCCGACTTGGCAAGATAAAATTGAAAGAAAAAGAATGATAACAATGCTGGAACACCTCCATAAAATAGCAAACGGGAATATCCAACGTCTGTTCCAATAAATTCCATAGTACCTATACCAAATAACCATTGGTGGAAATTACGGGGAAATATAAGCATATATTGAAGACTATCAGAAGATTGTGTACTAAACTCTCCTGTTTCCTGATAGTTAATAAATGCTTCGAAAGCCCAATCGGCAAATTCGGGGAAGTAGACGTAACACATAGTATAGCCAATACTCGCAAAAGCTGCAGAGATTGCAAGAAACTTAAAGAACTGCCCTTTTCGGGAAGTTTTATTCATAAAAATGAGGAAAACAGCCAATGCAATACTAACACCTAAACCAACTAATGTTGTACGAGCTGATAACAATCCAACAAAGAAAACAAAACAATATATTGCTCCCCAAAGAATTACTCCGAAAAGATTCAGTTTCTGCTTCAGAATAATTATTATGATTAGTATTAATGTTGTTCCGTAGATAATACCTGCTCCAAAGAAAGCCGTTCCATACCCCAAAAGTCTTTCACCTTCTGTAAGTTCCCTTTTATACTGAGCTAAAGCGTCCGTCATCTGTATAGATGTAAAGAAATCATTAATCGCTGGATTCTGATACATTGCAATAGAGATCACCCCCTGAATTGATACTGCAATAGCAATATATGCAAGAATTTTCACATAACTTCCTTTAGGATGTATATAGAAAAAAAGAAAAATTATAAGATAAGCAGAGAATAACCATGCAAACTGACTTTTTGTATTACTCCATAAATATTCCGGAAGCCCAAAATTCATATATCCACAGACAAAACTCACTATTACAAAAGGGGCATAAGATAAAGTTATAGCAACAATCTCCGGAAAGGCTCTTCCGCTATAAAAATAAAGCCCCACCCCCAATAATCCAGTCCCAAAAATAAAGGAATAGCCAAAGACTGGTAATGCCTGAGGATAAATATGAAAAAATACAAGAAATAATAATATAAGTGCTCCTAATACTTTCTTCATACTATATTTATCTGAATACTAATTTATATAAAAACGATTTTTTATATTCTACTTTGAATAAACACTTAGTATAAAATATAAAAAAATCTTGTAGAGTATAATTTTTTCTTATATATAAAGAAGATTGAGTAAATCTCTTTAATACTTTAAGTCCCAATCTCGAATTTGCACACAAACGTATCCAATGCATAGACAACATACTTGTTAAATACTCATGAGAACAAAATGGAGACTTTTCGTTTATATCTAATAACAGTTTCATAAAAGACTCACAATCATCTAAATGCTCGAACGAAGAATATAAAGGTACAGCTTCTGCTACAGAAGCATATACATCCATATTATAATCATCAGTAGGTATCCCTAATTTATTACAATGAATCTTAAATACCTTTTTCTTATTTTGCAGTTGAATATCCTCATAAACCGTGGATATCTGGTTTTCATGCATACGATATAATAACAAAGGCTCTCCAATATTTGCTAGCTTAGTACAATAAAGAGCTTTAGACCAAAGAGCATAATCTTCGACATGTATATATTCCTGTTCAAATCGTAGACCTAACTCCGTAAAAAGAGTTTTTCGGATCATCACTGCCGGATGACATATTCCAGACTTGAATAACAAGAATGCCTGCAATTCTTCATATTTAGTCGGGTTTATATATAAGTTTCGCTTTGAAGAACCTGCTTTAAATGTATAAAACATAGTACTCACCACACTATAATCAGTATTATGCTCTAAAAACTCCACTTGTTTTTCAATTCGTGTCGGTAATGAAATATCATCTGCATCCATTCGTGCAATATATTTACCCGAACAGAGTTCAATTCCTTTATTTAAAGTATTAATCAGTTTGAGATTTGTCTCATTACTATAAACCTTAACCCTACTATCTTTTTTTGCTAAACTCTCTAGTTTTTCTCTGGTACTATCTGTAGAACAATCATTTATAGCTACAACCTCAATATTAGTATATGTCTGATTCAATATAGACGAAACAGATTCTATAACATAATTTTCCACATTATAACATGGAATTAAGACTGAAACTAACGGTACTGACATGTTCACAATTAACGTTTTCTCTTTAATATATCTTTATAAACAGCTTTATAGCTATTCACCATCTTATCAATAGTAAAACGATCCGAATAGGATTTTCTTGCATTCTGTTTCATTTTATCAAATGCCTCCTTATCTTCCAATATTACATCTATTTTCTCGACAAACTCTTGTATTGTATTTCCAACTGCATATCCATTCGTTCCATCAAGTACCTCTGTGATACCACCCACCGCAGAAGCCACGACTGGTACACCATACGACAAAGCCTCTAATAAAGAGATAGGTAACCCTTCATAGTTTGAAGGCAATATAAAAAGATCGGCATATTTTAAATATTGATGCGCTTCGAAAGCTTCACCTAAACAAAAAACATTAGAAGGAAGATCTTTCACTTCATTTTTATTACCAATCCATACAAATCCATATTCGGGCTTTTGCTTTGCAATATCAACAAACAAATCGAACTTTTTCTGTGGAGATATTCTAGCTAAACACATTATTACATGTTTGTATTGCTGTCTTATTTTTTCTAACTGTTCTTTAATAAAAGGATTTTGTTTTATCAATGAGTCATTTTGGGTGTGGTCAATTACCCCATTATAAATAAGTTCTACATTTCCCTCTATACCTTCTGCACGCATACAGTCTACATCATATTGACTAACACCGATTATACGTGCTGCTCTGTTTTTCAGTTTTTTTTCTATAATCAAAAACTTAGGAAAAGCTTTACGCACAGAGTCAAACCCGTGCATTGTAAGAATAACTTTTCGGGGATTAAAAATAATACGTCCTATGACGCCCATTTTAGAGGAATGTAAATGAACAATATCAGGATTATATCTTAGTCTAAACCAAAATAACTTAAATGCTACAATAATATCCTTCCATGAAATTTCTTTTCGATGCTCATTCAATTTAATAAGGCGGATTTTTTTCCCTAAATGCTCCCAAGCCTCACCATTTCCTCCTGACAATATATATATTTCGTCATCTTCACTCATATTTTGAGCCAAATTCGCTACCACAGTTTGAGCACCCCCAAATTCAGAAACAGTTATAACCTGAAAAATTCTCACCCTATTTTCTTATTTTATAATACAAATATACGCAAAATATCTATATAGACAGATTAATCAAATGTTATAAAAAGACATATGATACATTTCTAATTAAACATATTTACTCTTTTAACACAATATGCACACAACGCGCAACACACCGATAAACAACTAACATACTGCAATATACAAACAACAACAATAATCTCAAAATAATATATTATGATGATTAAATGGATATTTTACTCAATATTCGCAATATCTTTGTAAATTTGTATATTGGAAGAATTGTGAATAAAACTATAATAAGTACATAACACACATACATGGAAAGATTATTTACAAGAAGGGGATTTAATGTTTTAGTTCTCTTATTTGACTTGGTTATCGTATTCTTATCTATATTTATATCTTATCTTTATTATAAAGAAAATTTTGCCTCTCCTCAGGAGAGTTTATCTGCTATCCTAACAATGTCTCCATATATCGGTCTTTTTTATCTGATAATAGGACATGTTTTTGAGCTGGATAAACCCAAAGAATTCTCTCTATTTGGTGTGGCGTATACTGTAATAATTACTGTATTATGTCTTTTCATGCTGACAATGGCAATGAGTTTTTTCACTCAAAAAATACTCTACCCTCGAAGTATTATGGTACAAAGTTCGCTTATACAAATAGTACTACTTACAGCATGGCATTTATATATAAATAAGAGATACCTGAAAGAAAATGTAAAAAAGACTGTATTAGTCGTTGGTTACCACAAAGCCAAAGACATTGCAAGACAACTGCTTAACTCGAAAAGTATGTGGTCGAACATCAAGAAAATATGTAAGCCTGAATCTCCTAATCTCGAACAGTATATCTTAGAATATGACATAGTATTTGTTACAGAAGATGTTGATGAGAACATGAAACAAAATCTCGCAGAAGAATGTGCCAGAAAAAACAAAGAATTCTTCTATGAGCCCAGATATCAGGAATTATTTTTATTTAATGCCAATTTTGTCAGAATAGATGATACTCCGATTCTAAAAACCCGCCCATTCGATATAGATCATGGCAGTGATATGATGAAAAGATTTTTAGATATCTTCCTAACATCTATAGCCGCAATTATATTCTTCATTCCAGCATTAATAGTTACCATAGCCCTAAAGATCGGAGGAGGTTCTGTACTATATAGACAAGAAAGAATAACACAAGGAGGCCGGATTTTCTATATCTATAAATTCCGGACAATGATAGAAAATGCAGAAGCCGCATCTGGACCTGTCTTGGCAAATGATACAGATAGCCGAATCACTAAATTAGGACATTTTTTGCGGGCTACCCGTCTTGACGAAATACCTCAATTATACAATATACTAGCCGGGGATATGAGTATTGTCGGACCACGTCCTGAACGACCTTTCTTCGTAGAACGCTATGCAAATGAAATACCGGAATATAACCTCCGCCACAGAGTGAAAGCAGGATTAACCGGACTTGCCCAAGTACAAGGTAAATACAATACCCCTGTTAGAGAAAAACTCAAATATGATCTCTTATACATAAACAGCTATTCTTTGGCTCTAGATATCAAATTGATCATGCAGACACTCACTATTCTTTTGAAAAAAAGTAGTACCGAAGGATTACGAGAATGGGAAAGCCATGATGAGCTATTAGAAAAACTAACTGAAAAATAGAAAATAATTACAATATGAGTTTTGCTGAACTTATTTCCAAACGACGTAGTATTCGTAAATTTACAGATGCACCTATAAAACCGGAAGATGTTGAGTTAATACTGAAAGCCGGACTAAAAGCCCCTTCTTCCAAAAATGCCAAACCATGGTATTTTATTGCCGTAGAAGATAAAGAAACACTAGAAAAACTATCTCAAAGCAAAAAGATGGGTGCAAAATTTCTTGCCGATTGTCCTCTAGCCATAATAGTTGCAGGCGATCCTCTAACTAGCTCGGTCTGGATTGAAGACACTTCCATTGCAGCTATAATGATGCAGTTACAAGCAGAAGACTTGGGTTTAGGCAGTTGTTGGGTGCAAATTCGCGAAAGATTAACAGTGCAAGATACCTCATCAGAAGAATACATCAAAGATTTACTGGATATTCCTATGCAGCTACAAATACTTTGTGTGATTGCGATAGGAAATAAAGCACAGGATAAAGCTCCTATATCTGATGATAGTTTAACTTGGGATAAAGTTCATATCGGAAAATTTAAACTCTAATAGGTACCAAAATGAATATTGTTTTTATTGGTGCAGGAAGATTAGCTACACACTTAGCAAAAGAGCTTTACAAGAATTCCTATAATATTCTACAAGTTTATAGTAGAACGATGGAGTCTGCGTACCTCTTAGCTAATGAAATAGATGCGGTTGCAACTAATAATATACAAGATATTCCGGTGAATGCCGATTTATATATTTTTTCGGTAAAGGACTCTGTATTAAAGGAACTTATAAGCCTGATTCCCTCTAACAAAGGACTATGGATACATACTGCAGGAAGCATCTCGATGGATATTTTCGAAAAATATACAAATAGATATGGAGTACTGTATCCATTTCAAACATTCAGCAAAGAAAGGGATTTAAATTTTAGAGAAATTCCTGTATTTATCGAAGCTAACAACGAACAGGATTTTCAAATTCTAAAAGACCTGAGCATTAGTTTATCAGACAAAGTATATCCTCTTTCTTCCAAAAAAAGACAATATATACATCTGACAGGTGTATTTGCCTGCAATTTTGTCAATCACATGTATGCTATATCGGAGAATATTCTTAAAGAAGAGAATATTCCTTTCGAAGCATTACTTCCTTTAATTGACGAAACTGCTTCTAAGGTACACACTTTATCTCCTATAGAGGCTCAAACAGGCCCTGCTATGCGTTATGACGAGAATGTAATCAACAAACATTTGGTATTGATAGAGAATCCTAGACTTAAATCTATATATACTCTAATAAGTGAAAGTATATATGAAACCTATAATAAGAAATGAGTTCTATAAACTACGATTTGACTAGAATCAAAGCATTTATATTTGACGTTGATGGAGTTTTATCACCTGACAGCATACCTTTATCACCTGAGGGTGAACCTATGCGCATGGTGAACATAAAAGATGGTTTTGCACTGAATCTAGCTTGTAAACATGGATATGGTGTAGCCATTATTACAGGGGGTGATACAGAAGCCGTAAGAAAAAGATTCGCCCGTTTAGGTATTCAGCATATTTATATGAAATCTTCGATCAAGATAAAAGATTTTAAAGATTATATTGAAAAAACAGGTTACAAACCGGAAGAAATTATATATGTCGGAGATGATTTACCGGATTATCCTGTAATGCAAGAAGTGGGATTGCCAATAGCGCCTGCCGACGCTACTCCTGAAATAAAAAAGATAGCCAAATACATTTCACATAAAAACGGGGGTCACGGCGTTGCCAGAGACATTATCGAACAAGTTATGAAAGCTCAGGATAAATGGATTAGTGATGTAGCCTTTGGGTGGTAATTGTATTATGATATAAAAAAGAGTAATGAAAAGAAAAATTTCATTACTCTTTTTGTTTGGTATTTATTCTTCAAAGATATATTAAAAAATATCCAGATCTATATCAATATCTATGCTGCTAACAACATCTCCAACTCCTTTTGCAACATCACCTACAACATCGATAGTATCTTTCAGTATCTCACCCGTCTTCTCTCCTGCTGATTCTACTACAGAAACAACACCTCTTAATGCTCCTTCGGGCAAAATATCATCTAAACCTAAAAAAGAATTTTGAGTTTCCTCTTTTTTCTCCTTCTTCGAATCTTCGTGCTCCATATTCTCCATTTTTTCAGTTTTTTTATTTCGAGAACAAATTATAAAATATATCTCAAATAAAAAAGGTTACCCATCCGGATAACCTTTTTTGCCATATAATTAATTAAAATTATTCAGCAGCTTTTTCTTCTACAGGAGCATCTGTTGCAGGTTCTTCTACCTCAGGGGCAACCTCTTCGGCAACGGCTTCTGCTTGAGCAGCATTAGCTTCTGCTTTCTTTTGTGCTACAGCCTCTGCTTTCGCCTTGTTAGCAGCAGTTTCTGCTTCTAAACGCGCTTTTGCTTCTACTCTAGCTTTTTCTTCATTTCTTGCTTTTACAGCATCTACAGATTTGTCTTTCGAAGCTTTCCAAGACTCAAACTTAGTTTGAGCATCAGCTTCACTAAATGCACCTTTTTTAACACCACCTAATAAGTGTTTCATCATAAGAACACCTTCGTCCGAAAGGATATTACGAACAGTATCGGTAGGTTGTGCACCTGTTTGTAACCAATACAAAGCTCTGTCAAAGTTCAACGTAATTGTAGCAGGATTAGTGTTTGGGTTGTATGAACCAACCTTCTCAATAAACTTACCATCACGTGGAGCTCTGCTATCTGCAATAATGATTTGATAGAAAGGATAATCTTTACGTCCTCTTCTTTGTAAACGGATCTTTGTAGCCATTAGTTAATTTTTAATTAATACATAATTATTTATTAGCGGATGCAAAGGTAAGAAAAGTTTTAGATTTTACATTATAAATCAATATATAATCCTATCATTTTCCCCATATACGGGTATTTAAATTGAGCATTTCTACGACAGTTAGCATAGTAAGCATATCCTGAGCATAATATTTTATTGTATCAGCACCTATCAGACAGCGATTCATTTTGAATGCAAATAGGTTATAATTCCCACTTACAGCCAAATATAACTTACCCTTGACAAAAGAAGCATGAATAGCACTTACTCCCAAATAGTTTGCTATTTTCACAAAATATTCCTGCATAGCAGGAGTAAGTAAATAGCGTGCTTCTACAGGGTCTGTTGCATACACTACATATCGTTTTTCAAACTCAGTATCTTCCATATACACCATTTCTCCACGTCCCAAAGCTCCTACTTTTTCCTGAAACCATCGTCCTATTCCTCCCAAAGCACGCTCAGCCGAATCCGGAAAAATATATGTTTCTCCCTGAAAATGCTTATTACTATCTGCGACCAAGAATAAGCCCTTAAAAATTGTATGCCAGGTTGTTCGGGTGCCTCCATTTTTAGTACGAGTCTGCGTTTTATATTGAGTATGTAAAACCGAAAACTTCAAAGACGTTTTCCCTAACGTTCCCGATATATAATTATTTCCATTATACCTATCTACATGTGTATTAAAAAGTCCTGAGTCCCAATATTCCGAGGAACTGATACAATTGTCCGGCTCAAAACATGCATCTGCTAAAAATTCATTGATAATATGTGGAACTACATTCTTTTGATAATCTTCAATTAATATATTTTTAGGAGAATTTACCTTCAAAAAGTATAGAATAATATATGCAATTACTACCAAAGCAAATCCCCATAAAAAATAAGGATTATGAATATAAGCATACAGACCTCCGACCATTAAAAGAGCAACAATAAACACCAATAATAAATTACGGCTGCGCTTCTTTAATTCAAGCCTTCTTTCTTCAATAGGGTTGAGCACATATTGCAACTGAAACAGGAGTTCAGACATCCTGTTTTCTACATTATGAAGCAAAGTTTCAGCCATATATTTCTAACTTACTGAAAAAGGTTACCAACATTAGGATTTTGTTGCTCGGCTTGGGTTGCTTTTATCATCTCCCTAGTAGTATATCCCATTTGAGAAGCAACCATGCTAGTGGGAAACATTTCTACAGCATTGTTATAATCCATAATAGCTGCATTATATGTCCGTCGTGCAGCAGCTAATTGCCCTTCACATTCATTTAATGAAGCCTGTAGTTTCGAAAATTGTTCACTGGCCTTCAAATCAGGATAATTTTCGACCGTTATATTAAACGTTTTTATAGCTTGATCGATCTGATTATTTATTTCATTCCAAGAATGTTCGTCCAGATTAGGCATTTGCCCTTTACTTCTCAATTGAACCAATCTTTCTAACAATCCACTTTCGTGTTGCATATACTGTTTCACAGAAGCTACCAAATTGGGTATAAGATCATATCGCTGTTTAAACATGGCATCCACAGCTCCATTCGCATAATCGACCTTATTCTTTAAACCAATCATGCGATTACGCATGCCAATATAAATCAATACCAACAGGATTACTACCCCTACTATACCAATTATTATTTCCATATAGATATTTTTATAACATTAATCTAAACTCTGATTTTCATTAAGGTATCGACGTGCGGTTTCGATAATAGTATCTATCCCTTTCAGCATATCTTCGTCACTCATATCGACTTTTATATCCGGATCTATGCCAAACTCGGTATGCTCACTTTTTGCATTCAACATGGGAGACGATGAAAATCTTACAGACCACCCATTAGGTAATTCCGATGATAAAGGAAGCCCGCTTCCACCTCCTGTCCTATCGCCTATGATAGTAGCTTTAGGTGCGTACTTCATTGCATTTACAAAATCATTAGTAGCACTATAACAACGCCTGTTAGTTAATACTACTACATTCTTTTGATATCTAAGCCTATCCGAAGGCTCTATATGTTTTTCATGTGGTTTTGAGAAATCATTATGCCCCTTACCTGATTTATACATCATATAACCAACATGTGTTTTCTCATTGAAAAAACGTGATGCTATTTTTTCAACATTAGTAAGCATTCCGCCTCCATTGTTTCTCACATCTATAATAATACCATGACAAACAGACATTTTATTTATAATCTGGTCTAGATTAGACTCTCCCACTCCACTCGAAAAATTACCGTAATAAATATACCCAATATTATCTTCGAGTACCTTATATTTCATTCCTCCGGCAATTGCATAATCAGTTCCGATATAATTCCGCTGAATTTTTTCATCAAAATTATCAGGATAATCCTCGTACCACTTCCAATAACGTGCTACGTTATGGGTTGCATACAAGTTCACATGACCATCTTTCAGTTCGGCTAGCATTTCTCCCATCACATCGAAGAACGATTCGTTAGGCATCTCTTCCACTATCCTCTCCGAATAACGGGTATATACATCATTCCAGTCTATATCCTTATATTCGAAAAAACAATATTTTTCATCCATTATTTTCCATAGAAGCTCAAAATTTTCACGTTTCGAATTTCCATAATCATCTTCATGAAAACATGATGCAAACAATAGGCAGCAAATAATTACACTTAATATTCTGAATTTCATAATATACAATAAATTAGGGTAAAGAGATTTCCCAAAGTCTTTCAAACGAATACCGAAAGTAATTAAAATCTATATCTCCTACAATACCCGGCAGTTCACCTTTGTGAGTAAATTGCCAGATAACCCAGTTTTTAACATCATCCTTTGGTTCTTCTTTCAAATTACATATCCATACCGGATTGTCCGGAAAACCATTTTTTATATACAATTTATAACAATCCATATTAGTATAGATAATAGGATGATGTCCATAGTATTCATACAATTCCTTTTCAAGAATCTGAAGTTCTTTAACGACAGATTTCACATAAGCTGTATCTTTACTGTATGGGTTAGATGGCGAATGCTCTACATCTATAACAGGTAACAGGTCTCCTGATTCACATTGCGCCACTCTTATAAAATGCTTAGCTTGCTCACGACCCGATACTGCAAAACTATAAAAATGATAAGAGCCTACTTTTATATTATTTTCCTTTGCCAGCTTATAATTGTAGGGATAATTACGGTCATCGTGCGTTATCCCTTCCGTTGCTTTAATATAAGCAAAATGCAAATTTTGATTTTTCACTTCATTCCAATCCAGAATAGGATTATGGTGCGATACATCTACTCCCTTTACATGATATTTATTACTCTTATCAAATGTGTCTGCAACTTTTTGTTTAGAATAAAAAATATATAATAAAACTGCAACAAGTAAAAATATTCCTGAAAAAATAAAGAACCATTTATTCTTATTGCCTGACCTCCTTTTTCTTCTTTTTGCCATTAATCCTAATCTACTCCAATTATCAAGAGTAAGCAAAGATAAGGGGAAAGAGGCATTTCTATAAAAGAATTAATAATATTATATTTGAGATATTTACTTAAATTCAATTAAAATATATGGAAATAAAAAACAACGATCAGCCTTCTAGTATTTCTAAAGAAAATAATCTGACTGATTCTACTTATCAAGAGACAGAAGCAAATGAAACATCTTCTTTTTCTTTCTCTCAATTAGGAAGAGATGCTGCAAAGCAAGCTGCGAAATCGGCTTCATGGTTTACTATAGTATTAATCACATTTAGCCTTATAAATATTGTTTTTCTTGCATTTTCCTTTATAGGAACTGGCAATCCTAAGACTTTATATGGTATTCTGACATTCCTCATTGGACTGATTATTATACCATTTTCCATTACGTCTGTTTACAGATATATCATTATAGATGCAGTGAGTGTAGTCTATAAATACCTCACACCATTTTTCAAAAAAATATGTGTAAAAGTAATTAACATAGCTGTAGATAGTGGAAATAAGCTCACAAAAAGGGATATTGAACAGAAATTGAATGTCGGTAGCCTTATGCTTGAGATTTACGGTAAAAAAGCGCCAAAATATGTACAGAAAGGATTACTATTTATTTTAGGAAAAATTCCATTCAACACTTTTCTTGTTAATATGCAACAAGAATTAAGTGAAAAGAAAGATAATAGGAGATTAAGTGAAATACTTTATAAGCAATTAGATGATCATCTTACAAATTCTGTTTTTGGAGAGAATTCTATGAAATGGTTTCCATGGCTAATCTTACTTAATTTATTGGCTCAAGTTGCAGTAATCTACTATTTAAGATAATCTCTATCAAATACTACCTACTAAAAAAGAAAAGACTGTCCCAGTATTGAGACAGTCTTTTTTAGATATCTTATCTTATTCAGATTTCAATATTATCTTGCAGTAAATATTACTACGCGGTTCCAAGCATCAATACTGAATGGTTGTTCTTTATCACCACTAGCATCAACTTTAATACGTTCTTTCGAAATTCCGTATTTGTTAATTAAGATATCAGCTACAGCTTGAGCACGTTGCTCAGACAATCTTTGATTGATTGTTGGATTACCTGTCGCTCTGTCAGCATATCCTGTAACAGTAATCTTAACTTTCGGGTTTTCTTGAAGATATTTAGCAGCATTGTAGATATTGATATCTTGGTTTTGCTCCAGTTTAGCGCTACCAATACGGAATACTACTACAGCATTCATCAATACTTCAGTATCTTCTTTCACTTCTTTAATCACTTGAGGAGGAACAGGTTTCTTTGCCAATTCATCTTTCAGACGTTGAATTTCGCTATCCTTGCTACTTAATTGTGATCTTTGATCATTAATAGTTTTGTTCAAAGCTGCAATTTGAGCAGGATCCATCACATCTTTCAATTCAAAGCCACCTTTGTTGAAACGATAAGTAAGACCAACCAATACATTTGCTGTAGCATCGTATTTTGTACCACCTACATGACTATTAAAATCGTCATTCATCAAGTTACCAATAGCTTCTAGGTTTAAGCTAAGATCGTCATTCAAACGGAAATCTGCTTGAAGACCAAGGCGAGGAACGATACTGTTTGTTGTCGCAAAACCTTTATCGCGATCTCCAAAAGTATGAACATAACCTAATCCCATGATACCATAAAGATTGAAAGCTTTATCGCCTTGATATGGAGTAAATAAATTAGTAAGATTCAATAACCCATCAAGATTTGTTTGAATATAGTTAAACTTATCTGCTTTATCTTTCAAACTTCTATAACTTTTTCCTTCCCATCCTGCAACTTGCAAACGAGCACCTGCTATTGGAGAAAAGTGCTTTCCTAAAGAAATTGCAACATGTGGGCTTACCATATCAAAAAGATCAGCTTTACTATGATCTTCTGTTATTGAATAAGAACCTCCAATTTGACCTTGTATAAACCAGTTGTCTCCAAAGCCATAATTTTTGATAGCTTTTTCTTGGGCAAAACTAGACAATGCAACACAAGCTGCAGTTGCCATTAAAAAAATTTTCTTCATTTTTTACCTAAAATTAATTATTGTAGTTCTAATTTCTTCTTTTGTTAAAAGTTGTTTTATGCGACAATATTACGACTTTATGTTAAAATAAAAAAGCAATATTTTAAAATTCTATCAACAATATATTATATTTAATAAACAAAAAACATACTATCTTTCTATCCAAGTAGTTATCTGCTCAGACAAAGGATTCTCTTTCGGCAAAACATAATCAGCCAAGTTTCCGTTTTCGTCTATTAAAAACTTCTGAAAATTCCATTGTACTTCCACATCAAACCTTCCATTTTCAGATTTTTCCGTCAACCATTTATATAAAGGTGATTTATTAGGTGAAACTACAGAGACTTTATCCATAATAGGAAAAGTTACTCCATAATTAAGTGTACAAAACTCTTTTATTTCCTGATTCGTCCCAGGCTCTTGCTCTTTAAAGTCATTACAAGGAAAACCTAAAATAATAAAATTATCTCCTTTATATCTCTGATAAAGTTCTTCCAATTGTTTATATTGAGGTGTTAACCCGCATTTAGAAGCAACATTTACAATTAAAACTTTCTTTCCTTTCAAAGAAGCTAAATCAAACAATTTACCATCTATATCTTTTACTTTAAAGTGATAAAGTGTTTTATTCTGGGCCAACAAACCTATTGTCAAACAAGAATAAATTATCAAGAACAAAGATAAAAAGCTTCTTTTCATGCAAAATGCACTTTAGATAATTTCGTAAAGTTTCGTTATTTTATTATAAAAAAGAAAGACAGCTTATACGAAATACATTTTTATTATACATACAAACCTCTAAAAAAGGTTTAATTAAAGAATAAAAAGAGCTTACAGATACTGTAAACTCTTTTTAAATCCTTCAAATATTGACAATTAATTAGTCTTATTCGTATATTCTTTATATTTACACAAACCTGTAACTTTTATAGTCAAGTATACTTTTTTATCATCATTAGTCACATCTTCTGTTGGAGTGAACTGAATCGCAACATTTGATTTACGATTTTTTGTAAGATCTTCGAAAACAGTTTTTACGATATCAGTATATTTATCAGCCATCAACTCAACATCAGACTGAAAACCATTTGTACCACTAGGAGAACATGTTCCTAAGCTTACAGCAGTTCTGTTTCCTACAGCTATTTTAAAGTCTTTCAACTCAATTGTTTCAGATAAACCTCTCAATCCTTCTACAGAAATATGACATTTTCCTCTTTGGAATTCTCCTGAAATAAATTCCGATACAGCAACATTCTGAGTAGACAGTAAATCACTTAGTTCTAATGTTGTAGCAGCAGGTTTTTGTTCTGTATTTTCAACACCTCTGACAGGAATTTTGTAAGTATAAGTAAATTCTGTCGTTTTTTGAGTATACGGATCATCGTCATCGTCACTACATGAATTAAAAGAAAAAGCAATACCTACTATTAATAATAGTCCAAAAATTTTGCTAATTGTTTTCATAAATTAAAATTCTTAAAATTGAAATTAGATTATATTAAATAAAAAATCTGCAAACATATAATAAATATCTGTATAAAGAAAATAGATCACCCAACTATCATACCTAATAACTGAAGCATAGCCATGTTTGATGCACCCATTATATTGGCTTCTCTATACTTACTCATTTGATACCTTTTAGCTACAATTTTATCTTTCATAGCCGTAGCTATCCACACAGTACCCACAGGCTTATCTTCGGTCCCACCATCAGGTCCGGCTATACCGGAAACTGCAATCGCACAATCTGTATTCAACACCTTTTGCGCACCTCTCGCCATTTGCAAAACCACTGTTTCGCTCACAGCACCTTCTTTTTCGATATCAGACGAAGAAACTCCCAAAACGTTGCTTTTTGCATCATTCGAATAGGAAACAATACTTCCATTAAAATATCGGGAAGAGCCCGAAATAGTAGTTATCAGATGTGCAATATTGCCTCCTGTACAGCTTTCGGCAGTACTAAGAGTCAACCTTTTTTCCAATAAATAGTTCCCCAATATTTTTTCCAAAGGAATATCTTCCTGTGCCAAAATAGCACGCCCTAAAATTTGCTCTATTTTTTTTATCTGTTCCTCTAATTCCGGTCGGCGATGCTCTCCTTTTACATACAACCTCAACTTCATCAAACGAGGTGAAGGAAGATATGCTAATCCAAAACCATCGGGCAGATTATTCTCAAAATCAGCAAGTTCTGTAGCTAATGCTGACTCCGTATATCCTGCCACAATCAGGGTGCGGCTGACATAAGCCTCTGCATTATATTTGATCTTGAGACGGGGAATGATTTCATTCTCCATATTATATTTCATTTCATAGGGGACACCGGGCAACGATACCAGTACCTTTTCGCCCCTTTCAAACCATGTAATCGGCGCAGTCCCTACCCTATTCTGAATAACTGTACAATCTTTAGGCACATATGCCTGATTACGGGTTAATTCATTTAACGTAGTGAAATTCGAAATTACATTCTCTATATTTCTCAGTACAGCATCATCAAAGACTAATTCCGTTCCATAATAATCACAGAGTGTTTGTTTTGTTATATCATCCTTAGTAGGTCCCAATCCTCCTGTCATTAATATAACATCGACATCCTTAAAAACAGAAGATATCGTGTCTTTAATTTGCTGTGCATTATCTCCAATAGATATTTTTGCTTGTACTTCAAAACCTGCATCTGTCAATTTGTGGGACATCCATGCCGAATTAGTATCAACAATCTGTCCAATCAGGATTTCATCGCCAATCGTAATAATAGCTGTCTTCATTTTGTTTAGTTTATCTTTTTACCAACCTGTGACAATCAAACGTTTTGCCGCTTTCAGTCCGCACTTCTGATATTTTGAATACGCTGCAGCAGCACTATTTCGTACAGAAGCAGCATCTCCTCCATTTATATATGTAGCTATACCATCATGCAAGGTATATGCTTCGGGACTCATCAGATGAGTCGACCAAAGTAATGGATTAGCTCCTGCCGACTTCAAATAAGACGTAAAGTATTGTTTACTTGCACATGCCAGAATGATTGTATCCCGCTGTTTACCATCCTTATTCTGGTATGTATCAGGTAACTTAAAATCCATCAATCCATTGTGCCCGATATAAGCTAATAGTTTCGCATTACCTTTAATGCCAATGATTTTATTATCTATCCTAATAGTATCTTTCTGCTTACCTGCACACGAATTCAGAAAGTCAATCGTACAATCTTTTATATTACGACCATCATAGGCATCTGCAACCAGGTAGTAAGGCTTAGTCTTGTGTTTGAACACAACCCTTTCCAATCTAATATCATCTACCTTATATCTTTTTACCTTTTTCCAATCGGGCTGCTTTTTAAAATAGGTACGCAAACCATATGCGCACCCCCAATAAAGGTTATTATGAGGGTCTTGACCATTTCTTATGGCTTTAGGCACTTTTACAATACCTTGATACTTATTATCACAAAGTGCAACCATCACATGAATTGTCTGTATTTCCTGTGAAAAGATAGAGCCGGACTTCATCAAAGCCAACACCACAAATATGATAATAAAGTGCACTCTCATTGATAGATATGTAAGAGCCGTTAAAACAACTTCATCTCCTGATATAATCTTTGTATAGGCAATCCCATAATATTGAAGTAAGAACCCGACATGTATTCTACTGCTACATACCCTATCCATTCCTGAATACCATATGCACCGGCTTTGTCCAAAGGTTTATACTTCGAAACGTAATATTCTATTTCAGAATCTTCCAACTTTGCAAAACGAACTTCCGATGTTACCGAAAAAGACTTTTGCTTCTCCTGTGTAGTTAGACAAACACCTGTTATCACCTTATGCGTTTTACCCGAAAGCTCCTTTAGCATTTGCATAGCCTCTTCTTTATCCCTAGGCTTTCCGTATATCTTATTATCCAAAAGAACTATCGTATCTGCTGTAATAAGCAAAGTACCTTCTTCTAATAAAGATATATGAGCTTCTGCTTTTTTCTCAGAAATATACTCTGCAACCTTCTCTTTTTCCAGACTATCGGGATAAGATTCATCTATATCAGGCAAAACCTTTACTTCGTATTGTAAGTCCAAACCGGACAATAATTCTTTTCTTCGTGGAGAATTAGATGCCAGAATAATTTTATAATCCTGTATCATCGGATTGCCTCTCGTATTCTTACCAGTTTTCTCAAAAGTCCTTCCAGTTGATCTAATGGCAACATATTCGCACCATCAGATTTTGCATTCTTAGGATCGGGATGCGTTTCAAGGAAAATACCATCAACACCAACTGCTATTCCTGCTTTACACATTGTTTCAATTAACTGAGGTTGTCCACCTGTCACGCCCGATTGCTGATTGGGCTTTTGCAAACTATGTGTAGCATCCAGAACTACAGGGAAACCAAACTCCTGCATTTCGGGTATTCCCCTGAAATCCACGACTAAATCGCCATATCCAAAGGAAACACCTCGCTCGGTCAACATTACATTATCATTTCCCGAATCGACAATCTTTTGAGCAGCAAACTTCATTGCATGAGGTGCCAAGAATTGCCCTTTCTTCACATTTACAGTTTTACCCGTTTTTGCTGCAGCAATCAATAAATCGGTCTGACGGCAAAGAAAGGCAGGAATCTGTAATACATCTACATATTCGGCTGCCATAGCAGCTTCATGAGCTTCATGAATATCTGTAACAACAGGCACATGGAAAGTTTCGCGCACCTTTCTTAATATTCGAAGGGCCTTTTCATCTCCTATACCTGTAAACGAATCTACCCGCGAACGATTTGCTTTACGGTACGAGCCTTTAAATATGAATGGGATATTGAGTTCTGTTGTGATTCTCTTAATTTTTTCTGCAATATTAAGCGCCATTTCTTCTCCTTCAATCACGCACGGACCAGCCATAAGAAAGAAGTTGTCACTTTTTACATCATTTATATTCATCCTAAAACTATTATATTAATTTTCTATTCAAAAAGAATACGCAAGTTACAAAAAATGTTCGATAGAATTAACAAGACTATACTAGATATCATTCGCAGGGGGTTGTGTCATAAGTGAAAGACATTATCAAAACATTACTTTTTTGTTATCCTGAATGAAATGAAGGATCTCTTTTCCGAAGAAACCCTGATGTTTCACTTCGTTCAATATGACAATCAACGATCGAGGAGTCCAGACAGCTCAAAGCAATAATAGAAATTACTTTTGACACAACCTCGCTTTATAATCGTGCGGAGCAGAGCCTCACCCATACATACATTTGATTTTACAATACTATCGATTAGCTTTTCACCTCCAAAAACTCTACCTTTGCACCCAAATGAGAGAGAGACAATGAATAAAGCATTCCAAGATTATTTAATCAAACATAATTACGAAAACTTTGACCTGAAAGCTGTTCTTTTTGATATGGATGGTGTTCTTTACGATTCGATGAAGTACCATTCTAAATCGTGGTATGAAACGATCTCAGAAGAAGGTCTCCATTCTACTCCTGAAGAATTTTATCTTCATGAAGGTAGAGTCGGCAGCAACACAATCAATCTTATTTTCGAAAGAGAATTGGGTAGATGTGCCACAGAAGAAGAAATAGAACGTATCTATAAAAGAAAATCCAGCCTGTTTGGGCTTTATAATGAAGGAGATACGATTCCTTATGCTTTTGATATGCTGAAAGCTGTTAAAGCAAATGGTTTAGATTGTATTCTTGTAACCGGATCGGGACAACCCACATTACTGGATAAACTGGAAGACAATTTTCCGGGGATTTTTCGAAAAGACAAAATGGTCACAGCTTTTGATGTAGAAAACGGAAAACCTCATCCCGAACCTTATTTGATGGGATTGGAAAAAGGCGGACATCTGAAACCTAACCAAGCCGTAGTGGTCGAAAATGCTCCTATGGGAGTAGAATCTGCCGTAGCAGCAGGATTATTTACCATTGCCATCAATACAGGTCCTTTGGACGAAAAAGTATTGTGGAATGCAGGAGCTAATATAGTATTACCTTCGATGAAAGCTTTATTCGAGAATTGGACAAATTATTATAACGAATTATCTAAATAATTCGATACTGTAATGGGATTGAAAGATTGGCTCTTTGGTAAAAAAGTTACTATAATAGATGACTTTTTCGGTGAAATAGAAAGCCAGCGATTTAAGAAAAGCAGGCGATCTTCAGTCAGTTGGTATATAAACTATCAACTACCCTGCTTCAAAGAAGAAACATTTATCATCTCAGAAGGGAATAAAGAGGGACTTAATCCCATACAAAAAGAAGAATTAAAACATCTTCTGGAAAATTTTGAAAGTTATTATGCTAAAGAAATTGATAAGCTAGTTCTATATAACAGCGAATACAATAAACTGAAATATTGGCGTCAGGATTATTATTTAGCACTTATAACACCGGATTTAGACTCTCCAACTTTTTTTGAAATGAACTTTGAATCATATCAAAATGAAAAAGACGGTTTTGGGTTCTATTTAAATAATCGAAAAATCGAGGAATTTGAAATTTTTAAATATTAAGAGTACGCTATATGTTTTCTTTAAAAAATATCATCGGATTTGACCTTGGTACATCCAAATTTCGCTTTTATAAAGAAGGTAAGTTATTTTCCGAAATCGTTCCTGAAATAACTATTGATAATAAGATCCACAACAATTTAATAAAAGGTGGTAAAATAGCTGATTTTTATGGAACTGAAAATCTTCTTAATAAAGAAACCAGAAAAATCAACCCTCCCTTTTTAAAAATATTCGTTAAAGCTTTTTCAGGTTTTATATCTGTATCTTCTGATTCGAATGAGGTGGCGCTACGAGCATGGCGGGATGTAATGGATTTCGTAGGATGCAAAGATGCTTATCTTTTACCTGATTGTTATATAGCATCAGCAGGATTAGATCTAAATATTAAACAATCTATTTATACAATTATAGATTGTGGAGCCGGAAAAACAGGCATCACAACCTTAAAGAATGGCGAAATTATTTCCAGTGACATACTTGAAGAAGCAGGAAACAGCCTCGATGAGGCTATAAAAACTCATATAAGTAAGAACTATGACCTAATCCTTTCTTCAAAAGAAATTTTCGAAATAAAATCTCAATATATAGATGTGAGGGAGGCAAACCAAACGGATAGAACTATCCGTATCGGAGGAAAGGATAAGACAACTCTTCAAATAAAAAATATCAGTGTTCAAAGCAAAGAGTTATCAGACTATATCGAACCGGATATTCACTACATTATTAAAAAAATCGCTCGCCATATTGAGAATTTGGATGATCCGATAAAAGAAAAAATCGAGCAAAACGGAATATATCTTATTGGTGGTAGTTTTAAATTGAAAGGACTAATAGAGCGTATATCTGAAAAAGTGCCTATACATACCAAATCGCACAGCACCAATATTGACTATATGCGTCTCGGAATGGAAAGAATATTGGCTAATCCGACAGAATTTCAGAATTATATGTTTAGGTAGATATTCAAACAATAACTATTAATTTGCATATTAAATAAAGAAATATTCATTCAAATTGCTTTTATTCCTCATATTATTAAGATAATTTATTGTATCGCATCATAATTCTTTCTACCTTTCGGAAAATTTGGACATATATTATAAAGTCGTAAACCCTAAAATCATAATTTACTTAAAATGTTGAACGATTCTTCAGCTAAGATTAAGTTCTACAATGGTGAAAATATACCACTAGAACTTCACAAAGTACGTGTCGTACAAAAATTAAATTTAGTCCCAATCGAAAGAAGGCTCGAAGCACTTTGGGAAGCAGGCTTCAATACATTCCGGCTAAGTACCAAAGATGTTTTCCTCGATATGTTGACAGATAGTGGAACAAATGCAATGAGCGACAGGCAACTCGGAGCTATGATGATAGCTGACGATGCTTATGCAGGTTCACAAAGTTTTGTACGATATCAGAAAGCTGTAGAAGACGTCTTAGGCAAAAAATATCTGCTTCCTGTGCATCAGGGACGCGCAGCAGAAAATATCATATCAAATGCTTATATCCGTAAAGGAAGTATGGTTCCGATGAACTATCACTTTACTACTTCGATGGCTCATATTACACAATACGGAGGTCGTATCGAGGAGCTCCTTTACGATGAAGCCTACGTGATAAACAGTAAGCATCCTTTCAAGGGTAATATGAACCTCGAAAAACTGGAAGCATGTATTCAGAAACATGGTGCCAGAAACATACCTTACATCCGTATGGAAGCTTCTACCAATCTTATTGGTGGACAACCTTTCTCTATAGAAAACTTAAGAAGTGTACGTAAGATAGCCGATAAACACGGAATCAGACTAGTATTGGATGCCAGCCTTTTAGGAGAAAATGCTTGGTTGGTAAAACAACGTGAAGAAGAATTTAAGGACAGTTCGATGGGAGAAATCATTCAGGCAATGACAGGTCTTGCCGACATTGTATATTTCTCGGCACGTAAATTAAGTTCATCACGCGGTGGAGGTATCTGTACCAATGATGAAGTTATATTGAAAGAACTTGAACCGCTTATTCCATTATTCGAAGGCTTCCTGACATACGGAGGTATATCTGTACGTGAAATCGAGTCTATAGCTGTTGGGCTATACGAAACTTTGGACGAAGATATGATTTGCCAAAGCCCACAGTTTATCGAATATCTGGTAAACTCTTTCGAGAGTAAAGGTGTTCCCGTTGTAACTCCTGCCGGTGTACTTGGTTGCCATGTAAATGCAATGGAGATTTGCGCACATATTCCACAAACACAATATCCTGCCGGTTCATTGGCAGCTGCGTACTTCCTTATCTCAGGTGTGCGTGGTATGGAAAGAGGTTCGGTTTCGAATCAGCGTGACGAATACGGCAACGAGACTTATGCCGATATGGAATTGCTTCGACTGGCTATTCCTCGCCGAGTATTCACTCTTTCACAAATCAAATATGTAGAAGACCGTATGGTTTGGCTATACGAAAACCGTCATCTGATCGGAGGGCTAAAATTCGTATACGAACCACCTGTACTTCGTTTCTTTATGGGAGGATTGGAGCCTGTAAATGACTGGCCTCAAAAACTGCTTGAAAAATTCAGAGAAGATTTCGGAGATAGCTTATAATATAAGGTCATAAAAAGCGGAACACTGATTACACAGACAAGACAGATAATATTTCTGTAAACTCTGTGTAACCAGTGTTCCTATTATTGGTATGTTATCTAACTCTAAAATCCTCGCTCAGATTCCTTTTTATTAGTTATCCTTAATTACTTTGCATACAAATATTTGTTTCCCTGATTTGTTTTCAAATATTTCTTCTTTAAATCCACCGAATTTATTAATAATTTCAAACCCATAAATACCTAAATACGCATCTAATTCTTGTGGAAAAAACAGTCGCATATCCATATCTTGAATAGAATCAAATTTTCCATTTATAAAATAATGCCATTTTATACGGTTAATCTGAGTTGTATTTTCATATGTCATTATTTGTTTTATAACAACACTTCTGCCGTCTTTGGTAGAATATTCAGCAATAACCTGTTCATGATTTTCTGAATTTACGATATAGTGAATATCAGGATTAAAACAATCAAATAAGAAATATCCATCTTCTTTCAGATGTTTTTTTACACCTGTTAGGACATTGAAAAGATCTTGATTATTATATAAATGATGAATTGAATTAAATGGAATAAAAATAATATCATAAACTTCCGGTAAATCTAAACATCTCATGTCAGATTCAACAAACTGTATAGGAATGTTCAGTTCATTGGCTTTTTCTTGGGCTTGTTTCAACATCGATGGGCTATTATCGACACCGGTAATATTGAATCCTTCTTGCGCAAGAGGAATAGTAAGCCTACCTGTACCACAACATAATTCAAGAATATTACCATTCTTTCTTTTTTTGAGCCAATGTGAATAAAATGGCAAATCAGCCATTTCTGTATTCATGCCATCATATATGTTACCATCGTAAATTAATTTTCCGACTTTGTATTTTTCTTCCATTTTATACTTTTGTAGCAACCATATCTTGATATCAACTCTTGAAAATTTATCCTAAAGCTTGCAAAATATCTTTCTTCAAATCAGAAACATCCTCTAATCCAACAGACAAACGTAATAAAGTATCTTCGATTCCCATTACCTTTTTCATTTCAGGAGAAAATGTCCCGTAGATAGTAGATTCGGGATGGATTATTAATGTCTTGTTATCAAATAAGTTGGTTGCTCTATGTATTACCTTTAGCTTATCCATAAAACGGTAACATTCTTCTTTAGATGACAGATTAAATGTCAACATCGCTCCCGGATTAGAAGTAAACAAATGGTCAGATATTTTCTTATATGGCGAACTCTCCAATTTTGTATACCCTACTTTTACAACTTTGCTAGTTTCTGATAAAAATTGAGCCAGTTCATAAGCTGATTCAGACATCTTTTCGAAACGAAGTTGTAGAGTCTCCATTCCTAATGCCTGCAACGAAGCCGTTTCCGGATCCATATAACCGCCAATATTACGGGCAATCTCACGCCTCAATTTAAAAGTGAATCTTTCTTTTTCCGAAACACCTGCCAGCTTAGCCAGTTTTTTATTTTTTGACCAGTCGAAAGTACCATAATCAAGAATAGCACCACCGACACTGGTTGCGCCACCCGATATATATTTGGTTGTTGAAACCACTTCTATATCTACTCCCGCCTTTCGGGGATTAAAACCACACCAAGGGATAACCGTTGTATCTACTATCATCGGTATACCTTTCTTCTGCAAGATTTTCGATATTTCAGGAAGATTGGCTACCTCCATATGCGGATTGGTAATTAGTTCACAAAAGAAAGCACAGGTATTGTCATCTATTGCTTTTTCTATTTCCTGTAAATTATCTGTATCCACAAAACGGACTTCAACTCCAAATTCAGCTAAAGTAAACTGAAACAATGAAAATGTATTGCCAAACAAATGCGGTGATGTAACAATATTGCATCCTGCGTAAGCAATAGAAAGGAAAGCATTTGATATAGCTCCCATACCCGAAGCAAATGCCATGACAGATTCTGCACCGGATGCAGCTTTTATCTTTTGTTCAAGATTTTCTACTGTAGGATTCGATATTCTGGAATAGGTATGACCTATAGCCCTAAACTGAAAAGCATTAGCTATATCTTCTGCCGTTTTGTATTCGAAAGCTGCATTTCTATACACAGGCATACTTATGGCTCCATGTGCATCAGAACGATTAAATTGTGTCGAGATAACACGCGTCGAAAAAGATTCGTTTTGACAATCTTCTATTTCCATCTTAAGTTTAAATTGGAGTTTTGTTTTGTAATCTACTAAACCGCTACTATTCCTTTAATATGAGGATGAGGGTCGTAACCTTCGAGCTGAAAGTCTTCGTATTTGAAGTCGAATATACTCTTTACATCAGGATTGAGAATCATCTGTGGTAAAGGACGTAATTCTCTTTCCAACTGCATATTCAATTGTTCGATATGATTGGTGTATATATGAGCATCACCTAATGTATGAACAAAGTCTCCCGCTTCAAGCCCTGTTACCTGAGCCATCATTTTCAATAATAAAGCATACGATGCAATATTGAAAGGCACTCCCAAAAATATATCGGCACTACGCTGATATAACTGTAAACTTAACTTCCCGTCCGCCACATAAAACTGAAAAAAAGCATGGCATGGGGGTAGATTCATATTAGGAATATCTGCTACATTCCATGCACTTACGATAATACGACGCGAATCGGGGTTATTTTTTATAGTATTAACAACTTCTGTGATCTGATCTATATGCCCACCATTATAATCGGGCCATGAACGCCATTGATAACCGTAAATATGCCCCAAATCTCCATTCTCGTCAGCCCATTCATTCCAGATACGGACTCCGTTTTCCTGCAAATATTTCGCATTGGTATCACCTGAAAGAAACCACAGTAGCTCGTATATGATAGACTTTAAGTGAAGTTTTTTGGTAGTAAGCAGAGGGAAACCATCTGCAAGGTTGTAACGGCTCTGATGTCCAAATACACTAATCGTACCTGTTCCGGTACGATCTTCTTTTTTTATTCCCTCAGACAAAACTCTTTGCACTAATTCCTTATATTGTTTCATTCTGCTTTTACCCTTCTGTAATTATTTAAACGAATCTCAAAATTAGCATAAAAATAAAAGAATTGCAATCTTGAAAATCATATATTTTCCTATTAATAAATAAAGAACTCAATTTAACTGCTTAAAGATTTCATACAATTTTTAGAAGAAGATACCAAAATAACGAAATGCCCACCTCTTTTGATCAAAATATCCCCCTTATGTATATCTAACATTTTGTAACATTGCAACCGAGTTTTTTACTTATATCGATCGATTACCGATTGTTAACTGAATCATATCTGCTCAAAAACAGCAGCAAATTATTATATTAACACTATTATAAACTACGATCCATGAAAAAAAGATTATTTATTATTTTGCCAATATTATTGGCACTAGTGGGTTTTATCTCTTGTAGCGAAGATACAAAGTACATCACAGTTGAACCTGACCCTCCTGTACTGAAAGAAATAACTCATCAGGAACTTATTGGTCATTACAAAGTCATTTCCTGTGTAAGTACTCCTACCAATGGCAGGCCAGTGTCTGTTCCCGACAGAGCCGGTGAAATATGGGTTTTCGAAGAAAATACGTTAACTGTAGGAAATACCGATGCAGCAAGTTATACTTATAAAGATAATATAGTATCCACAACTGCACAGGAGTATACGGTAGACAAAGAGGATAACCTGATCGCTATATTCTACAAAGCAGGTGATAAAACAATTATACTACTACTCGAAAAATTCGAACCTATTGTTTATAGTTATACTTTGTCACCCACATCCAGTGAACAAAACGCTTATATAGACACTTACCTGAATATAACATTTGATAAAACGCCTACATTAGGAAGTAAAGGAAGCATATCTATTTATAAAAAAGATGGTACTAAAGTTGACGAAATAAAACTGGATGATAAACATGTTACCAGCAATGGTCTGTATAATTCGACTAAATTAGATATAATCGGACTACCCAATCAGGCAAATGGCAACAGACTCAGAGCAGTCAATTATTATCCTGTATCTATCAGTGGTAACACTGTAAAAATCAAACCTCATTATGGAGTATTGGAATATGATACAGAGTATTATGTAACTATAGATGCAGATGCTGTCGTTAGTGAAGGATTTGAAGGAATTACCGAAAACGAATGGACATTCAAAACCAAAGCCACAGTTCCTGCCCTCACACTAGAGACCATCATTGTAGATGACGATGGACAAGCCGATTTCCGTACTATACAAGCTGCTATCGACCATGCTGCACAAATAGGAAAAGATAACAAGGTAACTATTTATATTAAAAATGGGGTTTACGAAGAACTATTGTATGTAAGAAGCAAAAACAACCTGACAATCAGAGGTGAAAGCCGCGAAGGAGTAATCATCCGATACGATAACTGTGATGCTCTGAATCCGGGTGTGGGTGCAACGGCAGTTCGCCCGACATTTGGTGAAGACAAAATAACTAATGGCGGACGTGCAATATTCCTTGTAGAAACGGCTAATAACCTCCGTTTCGAAAATCTGACAATGGAGAATACACATATAAAAACAGGTACAGGTGATCAGGCAGAAGTAATATATTTCAATGCCACTACAAGCACTCTTGTCTTTGTCAATTGTAATCTTATCAGTAAACAAGATACGATAAACGTCAAAGGATATTGCTGGTTCTATAATTCACTGATAGCCGGTGATGTAGATTTTATTTGGGGAGGTGCGGTAGTAGCCCTGTTCGAAGAATGTGAGATCCGATCGGTAAGTAGTGGCGGTTACGTTTTACAGGCCAGAGTACCCGAAGCCAATAAAACGGACAAAGGATTCGTATTCCTTAATTGCTCATTAACCAAAGGGGAAGGCGTAATTGATGGAACAACTTATCTCGGTCGAAGCTCTTACAACAATTCATATTATGATAATATTGCATTTATCAATTGCAAAATGGATTCGCATATATCTACAAAAGGATGGCAAGTAGATGCCGGTAAATCCCCTACTCCGGCAATAGCCAGTATCAACGGAGGATGGAAAGAATATGGCAGCACAAATCTGACGGGAGGCTTACTGGATATCAGTAATCGATTGGAAAATGTTCAATATCAATTAACAACTGCCGAATTCGAAGCCGGATATCAAAACAGAACACAGATAATGGAAGCCTATACTACTTATATGGGGAAAGACCTTAGCTGGATGCAACTGCCCTAAAATAGTAGTAAATTTTCGGATTACAAATAAAAATAAAACCAGTGAATCTATATTCACTGGTTTTATCATTTATAGAAGTATATATTAAAACTTAATTACCAGTCTGCAATAACTTGTTTACGATCCATACTATATGCACTGAAATAACCTAATGCTCCCCCTACTATATTAGTAGTCGGATTATTTTCCTTTGCATCCATATTTCCTAAAGTCTCAAAAAAGTCATATGCTCCTTTATCTATCGATTGTAATTCAACCAATACGGTATCTCCTTTTTCTACTTCGCGGCTATCCTCCTTATCATCATCAAATACCGGAAGCGTACGGTGGATCGGGAAACCATCACGCAATTTATCATCAGTAGCTTCACTACCGATATCCATACGAACACGATTCAGATAAAGGATATTCCGATAATAATTTTTCCCCTTAGGATCGGTAAAAGACACCTGTGGAAAAGCATATTTGAGAGCAGGTATGTAGAGCATGGTGATACTATCTATTTCGATCCTTTTCGGCATCTTCGAGACAGAAGTGTATTCATTACCTTCTACTTTCACATTCAGATAATAGGTAACATCCTCTTTGCCCCTAAGCAGTTTGGATACATATGTTCCGTTTTTATCCTGATCGAGTATTTCCGAATTGCCTTTATCATCTGAAACAGTCACGATAGCTCCAAAAACAGGAGGGAAATCATTATTATCATTAAAATCCTTTGTCTTTGTAACATTTACTTTCGCTATCGAATCTTTAGCAATCCAACCTTCAATAACAACCTTAGGTTCTATCGATCTCAGATCGACATCAATCTCTTTTTCACAACTTGTCATTAAAAAGGATGCGAAAAGAAGAGTTATACCTATATATATATAATTATTTTTTTTCATGACTCTTTAAAATTTGAAATTCCAGGAAACAGATGGTACAAAACGGAATAATGAATATTGATAAGCCGTAGATTTGCTAGGATCATCATCATTGGTGCGGAAATCTATCATATAAGCATTCTCCCTCCCGTAAGCATTATAGAGACTAAATGCCAGTTCGGAATAATATTTCTTTGTTTTTTTCAGGATACAGGTTGCACCTAAATCCAGACGATGATAAGCCGGAGCACGATATCCGTTCCTTTCGCTATAATAAACTACTTCCCTACCGTCGACATGATATTTCGCGCTAGGATAAGTAACAGCATTCCCTGTGTAATATACCCATGCAGCAGACAACGACCATTTTTTATTTAAGTCATACATTCCCACGATCGAAATATCGTGCGTGCGGTCTTGTCGGGCATCGTACCACTCGTCATTATTAATACCGTCAATTTGTTTTTCCGATTTGGACAATGTGTATCCTACCCATCCGGTCAATCGTCCGTATTTCTTTTTCAATAAGAATTCCACTCCATAGGCACGACCTTTACCATATAACAATTCACTTTCCAAATCATCATTGGTTTCGAATTCGGCATTATCCTTAAAGTCTATCTGATTACGCATATCTTTGTAATAAGCTTCGACAGAAAACTCGTACATATCCTTGGAGAAATTTCTGAAATATCCGAGTGAAACCTGATCGGCAATCTGAGGTTTAATATTGTTAGAACTCATAGTCCACCTGTCCATCGGACTGTTGAAATTCGTATTAGTCAACAAATGCATATTTTGTGTAGTACGCCCGTAAGCCGCTTTCAAAGATGAAAATTTATTCAATTTATACACCATCGAAAGTCGCGGTTCCAGATTTATATAAGTTTTTACAAACTTACCTGCACTGTACCATGTAGAATCGATTACTTCGTTATTTTCATTCAAAGTATAATATTCTCCTTTACCCAAAGCCGAAAAAGCTGAAACCCTCAAACCATAAATTGCTTCCAATTTATCTGTTAACTTCAAGGAGTGAGAAGCATATATACCGTTTTCCCACGAATAACGACTTTTCAGGTCAAGGTCTTCTCCTGTATCTTTATTAAATTCATATAATCCGGGATCTAGGTCATGATAAGTAGAACTATAACCGAAACGCCATCTACTATTCGGACTATAATCATAAAGCAAATCCTGTTTCAAAGTATAATCCTTTATTCGTGAACTGATTGACAAGTCAGTATTCATATCTACATCGACATGGTAATCATATTGGTTGAATTGTAATGCAGTAGATAGAGAGACTTTACCATTCATCTGATGAGTCCATCTTAATGTCCCCAATAAGTTTCCCCAATCCGTATCAATAACCTCTTTTATCCCCAGCTTATCTTTTCCCCAATAACCCGAAAAAGAAATCCGGTCTTTATCCGAGACATTAAAGTTTAGCTTAGCATTCAAATCATAAAAGTACAATGTAGTATTTTTTGCATCTTCACTTCCTGCCAAACGGGCTATAGCGTCTGCATAAGTCCTACGTCCACTCAGGATGAAACTCGACTTGCCTTTTTGTAAAGGTCCTTCGACACTCAGTTTGGAAGATATCAACCCAATACCACCACTTAAGTGATATTCTTCATTATCCCCGTCGCGCATCTGAACATCTAATACCGAAGCCAGACGCTCACCATACTGAGCAGGCATAGCACCTTTATATAAAGTTACATCACGTACAGCATCAGGATTGAATGTAGAAAAGAATCCCATCAGGTGAGATGCATTGTATACAGAAACATTATCCAGAGAAACCATATTCTGGTCTGCGGTACCTCCTCTTACAAAAAAGCCGGAACCGCCTTCGCTGGCCGCCTTCACACCGGGCATCAACTGGATAGCCTTAATAACGTCGCGCTCGCCCAAAAGTACAGGTAATTTACTGACTTCCTGCATTGTCATTTTCTCTACGCCGGTTTGTGGTGCTGAGATATTCGCATCGGAACGGTTTGTAGACACAACAACTTCATCCAGATTGATAGAAGATGGTTCTAACTCGATATTCTGAACAATATCTTTGTTCAAGTTTACCTTTACCTCCTTGTCTTTATAACCGATAAATTTCACCACCAATGTATAACTACCCTGTGGCAAACGAATAGAATATTTTCCGTCCTCGCCTGAAGACGTTCCCGTTTGAGCTCTCTCTTTTACCGATACCGGAACATCCGATATTTTCCTCTTCGTATTCGCCTCCGTTATAGAGCCCGTGATCTGATACCTTTGTGCACTTACAGTAAGTGTGCACAACATAAATAGCATAAGACCTAAACATAACCCTCTTACTACTCTCATTACTTTTAGTTAGTTTGTTTGTTTTACCTTAGTTGATTTAGTTATATAATTTTTGTATAATCTATACAATATTGTATACTCTATTTTTTCTCTAAAAAAATTTTCGTGGCAAATATATGCCAGAAATGCAAAATGAATCCTAAAAGTAGACAAAACATAAAAGTTTGGAGACAAAAGAGAGTTTTTCGTAGACGAATTTCAATATAAGGATCATGCGTTACTTTCTATACTTTTCTCTACTTTCTGTTACCTTTAGTCGATTTTACTTGCTCTTTTTTTTACCTTATCTTACGTGTTCATCGCGAATTCGGTCGCAAACATAATTAACCATTCAGTAACATGGTTCAACCAATCATATTATTTAACAATTATTTAATGAGAGGTACTACTTACCATCTAATTTCATTAATTTTTTTATTAAAAAATTTAATAAACGCAAAAACCACTAATAATACTGAAAATCAACAAATTAAAAAAAGGACAAATATTATAAATATTTAATTAACAAACATTTGATTATGTATTCTATAATTTACAAGAATTTACTATATTTGTGCATCCAAAACGGATATTCAATATTTTTTATTTGTATCTTTTACTTATAAAAATATTATTTATAGCTCTAAACAAATCAAGTATATCAGTCTTATTGACATAAAGCCCAATTATGCCAACTATAATAAAACTAAAAAAAGGATTAAATATCCCCATCGAAGGAGAGGCATCTGAAAATATCATAGGAAATATTCAATCTGATATTATCAGAATATATCCGGAGGATTTTCCGGGACTATCACTAAAAGTAAGAGTAAAAGTTGGTGATAAAGTAAAAGCCGGAACTCCTATTCTCCACGATAAAAATAATGAAAACCTGATTTTTGTTTCACCCGTAAGCGGAGAAGTCACGTCTGTAACTCGCGGAGAAAAACGTAAATTGCTGGACATTACTATCAAATCCGATAATCAAAATCAGGCGGAAACATTCGAACAAAAGGGTATTGCTTTACTAAATGCAGAGCAAACAAAAGAGGCAATGCTTCAGGCGGGTTTGTGGCCTTTCATTAAGCAACGCCCATATGACATTGTTGCTGACCCGAATAAAGAACCCCGCGATATTTTCGTAACAGGTTTTTCGACTGCACCTCTTGCTCCCAATTTCGATTTCATTATTGATCGGGAACCTGAAAACTTTCAGGCAGGATTAGATGCATTAGTTAAATTAACAAAAGGTAAAGTTTATCTAAGTATTTCTTCCGAAACAAGATCGAATGTTTTGCGAAATGCAAGTCATGTCGATATATATGAGTTCAACCACCTTCATCCGGCAGGAAATACAGGAATACAGATAAACAATATCAAACCTGTAAACAAAGATGAGACGGTATGGACAATCAGTGCACTAGATGTATTGCTGATCGGTCGCTTTTTCCAGAAAGGGCATATCGACTTTAGCCGTTTGGTTGTATATACAGGTTCAGAAGCCGTAAAGAAAGGATATTACAATATTACTATCGGTGCAGCATTGAACGAGCTTTTTGAATCAAATGTCACTAAAGGCGAGAACTTAAGATATATCTCCGGAAATGTATTAACCGGAAGTTGCATCGAAAAAGATAGTTCCCTGCATTTTTATGACTCTCAAGTGACTGTCATTCCCGAAGGAAACGACAAGCATGATTTTATAGGGTGGGCTTCACCTGGTCTTAATAATAGATATAGTGCAGGATGCACTTATATGACATCTCTGGTAAAGCTATTGAAACCTTCAAAAAAATGGCGTTTCGATGCTCGTCTGATGGGTGGACGTCGTGCCATCATTATGTCGAACGAATACGAGAAAGTATTCCCGATGGATATTTTTCCAGAACAACTTATCAAAGCTACTATTCCATTCAATATCGATAAAATGGAGCAGTTAGGTATATACGAAGTTGCTCCCGAAGATTTTGCGTTATGTGAATTTGTGGATACCTCCAAGTTGGAAATTCAGAAAATCATTCGCGAAGGTCTTCTTAGATTAAAGAAAGAAATGGAATAATCTTTCTATAGATAACGAATAAGCGTATAATATAAATAGGTATAATAATAAATCGGTCAACATTGAAATCACTAAGAAATCAACTTGATAAGAACATAAAGCCTCACTTCGAGAAGGGAGGCAAACTGGAAAAGTTGCATGCGTTGTATGATGCGATAGATACATTCTTATATGTACCTAGTAAAACATCAAAAAGCGGAGTGCATATTCATGATGCAAGTGACTCGAAACGTTCGATGTCCATTGTAATTCTTGCATTACTTCCGGCATTGCTTTTAGGAATATATAATGTCGGTTATCAGCATTATATGGCTATCGGAGAAACTCCGATACTTTGGCAATGCGTTGTATTCGGATTATTGGCAGTGCTACCCAAAATCATTATTTCGTATGCTGTCGGGTTGGGTATAGAAATATTTATTGCCCAGATCAAAGGACATGAGGTACAAGAAGGATTCCTTGTCAGTGGTATCCTTATACCAATGATAGTTCCTGTAGACACTCCTCTATGGATGATTGGTGTGGCAACAGCTTTTGCCGTTGTTTTTGCAAAAGAAGTATTCGGGGGAACAGGGTATAATATCTTCAATGTAGCTTTAGTCACTCGTGCTTTTCTATTTTTTGCTTACCCTTCCAAAATGTCGGGAGAACAAGTATTCGTTCGTACCGAAAATAGTTTTGGTTTTGGAGATGCAACCATAGTTGATGGCATTGCCAAAACAGTCGATGCTTATTCAGGAGCGACTCCACTGGCACAGATAGAACCTGCAGGAAGTGCAACAGCAACAGTTTTTACTGATACTACAGGTCATGTACTTTCTTTATGGGATATGTTTGTAGGACTTATACCGGGATCGATAGGAGAAACATCTACTCTGGCAATTCTCATTGGAGCTGTTATATTGGTAGCATTCGGTGTCGGAAGCTGGAAAACAATTGTATCTGTTTTTGTAGGAGGTATGCTTACAGCGCTTTTATTGAATGCATTAGCAGTTAATCCGGCTATGGAAGTAACACCAATGCAACATATATTGTTAGGAGGATTCGCTTTTGGTGCGGTATTTATGGCAACAGACCCTGTAACCTCTGCCAGAACAGAAAAAGGAAAATGGATATACGGATTATTAATAGGTGTAGTAGCCGTTTTAATCAGGGTATTCAATCCGGGATATCCAGAAGGTATGATGTTAGCCATATTATTTATGAATGCATTTGCTCCGGTAATCGACTACTTTGTGGTAGATCAAAATATTAAACGCAGATTAAAACGAGCATCTAAGTAAAACAGGATTTCACAATGAACAGAGATAGCAATAAGTTTATTATAATATTTGCCAGTATCATGGTTATAGTAGTTGCACTACTATTGTCGGTTGTACATGAAATATTAAAAGACACTCAGCAAAAAAATGAAGATATCGACAAGATGTCTCAAATACTGCGTTCTATCAAAATACAGACATCAGGCAATGATACTGAAAAAATATTTAATGAGATGGTTACGGATATGTATCTTATCGATACAGAAGGAAATATAATCCAGGATAGCAAAGACGACGCTTTTTCTGCTGACATGAAAGCAGAAATGGATAAATCGATAGAGAAACGTCACCTACCTGTTTATGTAGTAACAGTAGAGGGTCAGACCAAATATATATTAGCCCTTTACGGAAAAGGCTTGTGGGGACCATTATGGGGATATATTTCTATTGATAATGATGGACGGACTATCTATGGAACAGACTTTAGCCATCAAGGTGAAACACCAGGATTGGGTGCTGAAATTTCTCAAAAATGGTTTAGCGAGAGATTTGAAGGAAAACAATTGTTTAAAGAAGGGCAATTTAAATCCGTCGCAGTCGTAAAACCGGGTAATGCTCCGTCTGATAAAGATTATGTGGATGGAATATCAGGAGGCACAATCACAGGCAACGGGGTAAATGCAATGCTGTATGACACATTGGAAGGATACAGTAAGTTTTTAAGTAATTTGGATAAATAATAAGAAACAGATATGAGTCAATTATTATCAGATAAAACCAAGGCAATACTATTAGGACCTTTAAACAAAAAGAATCCGGTATTGGTACAGGTATTGGGTATTTGTTCTGCATTAGCTGTAACAACGCAACTCGAAGCAGCCCTTATGATGGGCATTTGTGTAATTATTGTCGTAGCATTTGCGAATCTTATTATTTCACTCATCCGCCATCTTATACCTAACAAGATCAGAATTATCGTACAGTTAGTGGTAGCTGCGGCATTGGTAACTCTTGTTAGTGAAGTAATGAAAGCCTATAATTACGAAATGAATAAGCAATTAGCTGCTTTTATCAGTCTTATTGTTACCAACTGTATCCTGATGGGAAGACTCGAAGCTTTCGCTTTAGGTAATGGACCTGTAGCATCGTTTTTGGATGGGATAGGTAACGGGCTAGGCTATGCAATAGTCCTGATTATTGTAGGATTTTGTCGTGAATTGTTTGGTTCGGGGAGTATTTTTGGATTTAAAGTTATGCCCGATGCATTTTACAATGCAGGATATATGGATAACGGGCTGATGATATTACCTCCGATGGCTCTAATCGTTGTAGCGATTATTATATGGGTTCAAAGAGCCAAGAATAAAGATTTACAAGAATTATAATTGAAGTAAAGAGATTAAAATATTATGCAGGAATCTGTTAGCATTTTTGTCCGTTCGATATTTATCGAAAATATGATATTCGCATACTTCTTGGGTATGTGTACATTCCTTGCTGTTTCTAAAAATGTAAAGACAGCAATAGGGTTAGGAATAGCTGTAACTTTTCTTCTTACACTCACTGTTCCTATTAATTATCTGTTACAGAACTATGTCCTCAAAGCAGGTGCACTGGTATGGTTGGGAGAAAGTTTTAAGGATGTGGATTTAAGCATGCTTTCCCTTCTGATCTTTATCGCCGTAGTCGCATCTCTTGTACAAATAGTAGAAATGATTGTCGAAAAGTTTAGTCCTTCATTATATGCTACTTTGGGTATATTCTTACCTCTTTTAGCTGTAAACTGTGCTATTCTTGGAGGCTCTCTTTTTATGGTACAAAAAGAATTTCTGAATGTTGGACATGCAACTGTATATGGGTTTGGTTCAGGTATAGGATGGTTTTTAGCCATTCTTGGGCTTGCTGCCATCCGCGAAAAATTGGAATATTCAGATATACCTAAACCACTAAGAGGATTAGGCATAACATTTATAGTTACTGCCCTCATGGGTATAGCATTCATGAGTTTCTCAGGAATAGATTTGTAATCGATAAATGAAAATAATCAGTTATAACGGTGGAGTTGTTTCTTTCAGGTTACCTGAAAACTGGATAGAAGAATACTATCCCGAAGAGGGTGCTGCATTTTATAGAGACGACAATGAGTCGGGAACATTGCGGTTAAATGTACTATCCGCTGAACCTGATACTGATAAAATAATAGAAAATATCACACTAGGTACTGATTCGAAATTATCTGTAGAGGAAGGCTATCCTCTTAAGGAGCAAATAAAATATATAAACGAAGACGGACAAAATATCCTTGTTTACTTATGGGAAATTCATGTTCCGGTCCAAGACAGTAAACCACGGATTATTTTATTTACGTACACAATATCTGCGTCGCAAGAGAATGATCCAATTATTGTCCAAGAACTTAACTTTGTTAGAAATACAATATTAACAGCCCATTATTCACAAGAAAAAGGCATATAAATAAAAGATACTTATATGATAATTTTAATGTCAACCAGTTTGCTTACAATCGTATCAAGCATTATAGCATTCTTGATTCTGACTCTTCTATTTGTAATTGCAATCTTATATTCGAAAGCAAAATTATTGCCTTCGGGTAATGTAAAGGTCGTTGTGAACGACGAAAAAGAATTTGAAACACCTATAGGTGCAACAGTACTGAGCGCTTTACAGTCGGAGAATATTTTCCTTTCATCGGCATGTGGAGGCGGTGGTACTTGCGGACAATGCCGTTGCCAGGTATTGGAAGGTGCAGGCGAAATACTTCCTACTGAAGTTGGGTTCTTTTCCCGTAAACAACAACAAGATCATTGGCGCTTAGGTTGTCAGACAAAGATCAAAGATGACATGAAAATCAAAGTTCCGGAAGAGGTCTTTGGTGTAAAAGAATGGGAATGTGAGGTTGTATCCAATAATGGTGTTGCTACATTTATTAAAGAGTTTGTAGTAAAACTACCTGCAGGTGAGCATCTTGACTTCAAACCAGGTTCTTATATTCAGATCAATATACCTAAATATGATATCAAATTCTCTGATTTCGTGATAGAAGATCGTTTCAGAGGAGATTGGGACAAATTCAAAATGTGGGATTTGACTTGCAAGAACGATACTGAAACCATGCGTGCTTATTCCATGGCTAACTATCCTGCCGAAGGAGATATTGTTATGTTGAATATACGTATTGCCACTCCTCCATTCGATAGAGCGACAGGGGGCTGGATGCAAGGAGTAAAACCGGGTATCGGGTCTTCCTTTATTTTCTCTCTGAAACCGGGTGACAAAGTAACCGTATCGGGTCCTTATGGAGACTTCCATATATTAGATACTAAACGCGAAATGTTATATATCGGTGGTGGTGCTGGTATGGCTCCATTGCGTTCTCACTTATTACATTTATTCAATACATTAAAAACTACCGACAGAACAATTTCATATTGGTATGGTGCGCGTTCTAAAAATGAAGTATTCTATGAAGAAGATTTCAGAAAGATAGAAGCAGAATATCCGAACTTTAAATTTAATATTGCTCTTTCTGAGCCATTGGCTGAAGATAATTGGACAGGTTATGTAGGATTTATACATCAGGTTATACATGATAACTATCTGAAAGATCATGATGCTCCCGAAGATATCGAATACTACATGTGTGGTCCCGGTCCGATGGCAAATGCGGTTAAAGGTATGTTAGATAGTTTAGGAGTGCCTCCTGAGATGCTACATTTCGATGATTTCGGCTGATAATCTGTATATAACTTTATATTTTACATATATATCCTCTACTTAAATAGTAGAGGATATTTTTTTTATAACCCGTCTTCTTCTACTTTATTCTAAAGAGCACCTTATTTACTTTTCGATAAAATATGTTTAATAGCATATTTTGAAAAATTTATGACAAAATGATAGTAAATATCAAAAACAAAACCTAATTTTAGATTGTTATTTAATAAACAATATGTATAACAATTAAAATTAGTATCATTATGAAAGCAAATGTTTTTACTTCAGCACTTATTGCATTATTTCTTTTTGCAATTAATCCTTTGGTAGTGAAAGCAGATTCTGATGCAGTATTATATCATAATGTCGAAAAACAGGATAATATAGTTTCTACGACCTACTTCAAAGGAAATGGCAATAGCGAAAACCTTATTCCTTATAAAAAGAAAGTAAATATCATGAACGAAGAAGGGGCATGCATTGAAAAAGTAACTTATATATGGAACTCTAATCAGAAAAATTGGACTCCAATAGATAAGAGGCAATATGTTTATGATAATGGCAAAGTAATAAACATCAGCCGTTATGCATGGAATGACAAAAGAAACAACTGGAACAATCCTACAACAATTTCTTACAATTACGATGAAGAGAATCTTCTCGCAAAATAAGTTCCAGAATATAAAAGGAAAAGGAGGCTAGTCTATAGTCTCCTTTTTTGTTTTAAATAGATTTGTTAATTTCTTGATGAAATACAATCTATATAAATCATTTTACGTGTATATATTTAAGAAAATCTTTTTATTTTGTTATATTTAAAAAGCAATAGAGCCAGTTTAGTTGTTATAAACTTGTAGAACAACACTTATTCTACAACCTAAAACAAAAAAGATATGAACGACAAGTTAGTAACATTAGCCATTCATAAATCGGCAAAAGCACATATCCTAAAACGGGTACTTGAAGATAGAGGAATCGAAGTATTCTTAGAAGATGTGGATAAGACATCTTCTCCCGATCAGGAATCATCAGGAATATATGTCCGTATAAAACAATCCGACTTATCAGATGCGTTATACATCATAGAAGGAGATAAATTATTCAACTATAGCGATCAGCAAATATCCCTTATTGATGACGGACGGAAACGAATATTGGTTGCTGTCGATTTTTCCGATTATTCTCTTAAAGCCTGCGAAGTTGCATTCAAAATTGCGAAGAATATGGATGCAAAAGTGAAAATATTAAATGTATTCAACCAGATACGCTATCCTTTATCTTTCCCTTTTGCTGATACCCTAAGAGAAGGAGAGAATGAAGATCTACTGAACAAGACACGAAGGCAGATGCTGGATTTATGTAATCTTATCGATCAGAAAATTGCCAATAAAGAATTTCCTTCTATCAACTATTCTTATTCGATAAGAGAAGGTATCACAGAAGAAGAGATAGGTACATTTGTCGAAGAGTACAAACCTATGTTATTAGTTATAGGCACAAAGGGGAAAGGTAATAATAAGACAGGTAGTATTGGTAATGTGGCTTCGGACGTTATTGAGATGGTAAATGTTCCTGTATTAGCCATTCCCGGTAATTTTAATCTTGCTGACGACCAAACTTATCATATTGCTTATTTGACAAATTTCTTAAAAGCAGATCTTGAATCGTTCAATACATTTGTCAATATCGTAAAACCTTACGACAAGACAAAAGTTACTCTTGTCCATGTTAACCTTATTAATAAGAAAGGAGATAAATGGACAGAAATAGAGCTCTTAGGAATGAAAGAATACTTTGCAAGTCAATATCCCGCGCTGAATGTAGATTACAAACTGATAGACACCGTAGATTTAATGGACGGCATAAGTGATTTTATTGCGAAGAGTGATACTCAGATAGTAGCTTTGAATAGTAGAAAACGTAACATATTCAGCCGGATATTTCTACCAAGCGTATCCCGTAAGATAATACTTAAATCGGATGTTGCATTATTAGTATTAAGGCAGTAATTAATATCATTATATATTGAAAAGTAGGTATAAGTTTTATATCTACTTTTTTATTGTCAAAAAATCATCTTGCAAGCCCAAAACCTCTTGATCTAACAAAAAGCGAATTGTTTGAAATATTTTCTTCTCATCAATATTTTCTATATTATTTATAATCTCTGCTATAGTATATCTATCATTCTTCACCATCTCAATAATCTTTGTCGACAAATCCTCAAACGCAGCATTATTTAGAGTCTTTTCTTCTTTATTTCGGCAAACATCACACGTCCCACAACCTTCACTATCTGTTTCTCCAAAATAAGATAAAAGCATACGACTCCGGCAAATATCTTTTTTCTCCGCATATTCAGTAATTCCCGTAATACGCTTCACAAAACGCTCTTTACGTTTTTCATATACATTTTGCGAGATACTCAAGTGTTTTATATCAAGACGCGGCTGCTTATAAATAATCATAGGCGTTTTCTTGTAGGGAACATAATCTATTATACTCCTCTTTGCCAATACTTTCAGCATTTCGTAAACATCTGCCCTACTCTTTTGCAAATGGATAGCTACAGTTCCTTCATTTATAGTAACATAATCTGCAAACAACCCTGTATACAACCTCAGTATAATATTGATTAAGCTTTCATAATCGCTTTCGAATTGATATTTATAAAGCTCGTCCCGATAAATAGTAAACATTAGGCGTGACTGGTTGTCTACCTCATCCAGATATTCAATATATCCGGCTAAATCAAGTATTTTCAGAGCATTATGGGTAGGCAATACCGGGTATTTGTATACAGAACAGAATTGATATATATTAAAATCATATGCCGCATTTACACCAAATCCTTCAGCAACCTGAAAAAAATAGGATAAAGATTCATACACTTTAGTAATAAGCTCTCTTTCCGGATACTCATCACTGATACGTTTCTTTAATTTCGAACTATCTGTCTTTGTATACAAAATCACTGCATAAGACTTTTTTCCGTCCCTGCCTGCCCGTCCGGCTTCCTGATAATATTCCTCTAATGAGTTTGGTAAGTCCAGGTGAACAACCACCCTTACATCGGGTTTGTCGATACCCATACCAAAGGCATTGGTGGATACAATAATACGGCACTCACCATTTTTCCACGCATTTTGTTTGCGATTTTTTTCGTCACTACTCAGTCCGGCATGGTAATAATCAGCAGAAAAACCTTGTTTAATTAGGTCTGTTGCAATCTCTTTTGTCTTTTGCCTACTACGTACATAAACTATACATGTTCCTTTTACCTTTTCCAATATTCGGACAAGAGAAGCAATCTTACTCTCAGTTTCACGGACAATGTAAGCCAGATTATCTCTCTTAAAACTTTTACTAAAAACATTTTTTTCCTTAAATTGAAGACTTTGTTGTATATCTTCGACAACCTCGGAAGTAGCCGTCGCAGTCAAAGCTAACACTGGAACATCCTGTAATAAATTCCTAACCTCGGCTATATTCATATAAGACGGCCTGAAGTCGTACCCCCATTGTGAGATACAATGCGATTCGTCTACAGCCAGCATACATATATTCATATGCCGCAGTTTCTCTTTAAACAACTGGGTACTCAGACGTTCCGGCGAAATATACAAGAACTTATAATCACCCAGAATAACATTTTCCAAAGAAATCAATATCTCATTATGAGACATCCCCGAATAAATTGCAACAGCTTTAATTCCTTTCTGCTTAAGGTTATCTACCTGATCTTTCATAAGGGCAATGAGAGGGGTTATAACAAGACAAGTCCCTTCCATAGCCATGGTAGGAACTTGAAATGTAATCGATTTACCACCTCCGGTAGGCATCAGCCCCAGAGTATCTTTACCCTCGTATACCGAGCGTATTATATCTTCTTGTAAAGGGCGGAACTCTGAATACCCCCAATATCTTTGGAGTATCTCGTGAAAAATATCCAATTAGTTTATTTCCTGATATTTTATTTATTTGACATAGGACGTACCAATATTTTTATATTAGTATCTTTTAGTCCTTTTGATATTTTGTTCTCATCTAATTCTGAAAAATGGTATGGATATAAATACACTGGAGATAGACTCTCTGCTGCATCTATAAACATATCATCAGACATAGTGTAGGGTAAGTTTTTCGGTAAAAATGCAACATAGATATTATCCGCTTTCAAAGATTTCATCTCCGGTATATTTTCTGTATCACCTGCTACATATACCTTTTTATCTGCAAAGGTAAATACATATCCATTTCCCCGACCTTTAGGATGATAAAATTCCCCATCCTGTTTTTTATTTACTATATTATAAGCCGGAACCGCATGAATAGATATTTCCCCAAAAGTTTTAGTATCTCCGTTATTCATTACATTTCCATACCCCAACTGTTCATTACAAACCTGTGATACAAAAAACTGGGTTTCAGGCTTCTTTATTTTATTAATAGCGACAGTATCCAGATGATCCGAATGCTCATGAGTCAAGACAATCAAGTCAGCCTTAGGCAAATTAGAGTATTCCGCTACTTTCGAATAAGGATCTACATGGATAACCTTTCCCTGATATTCAAACATTACGGAACCATGCCCAACAAGAGTAACATTAAACTCTCCGTTACTCGTCAAATAACTATCCGATGCAATAACTTTTGCAGGTTCTGCCATATCTTGACTTTTTAATGATCCTATCAATACGTTTTCTGCTCTTCTTTCATTACTACAAGACGAAATACCTACTACGATTACTAATAACAAAAGCCCTATCAATATCCTTTTCATACACAAATTATTTATTAACATTATAATAAATACAACATATCAGGATAACTGTCCTTTATCAATGTCTTTCACATACAATTGAGTATTCGTTTTCCCATTATGTGTATTTTGTTCTAATGTGTAACAAATATCAAAGGTATCTTGTTTTATCATCTTGAAACTTTCACTTTGTCTGAAAGCAATTCCATACATAGGCAATGAAGTAGTATCATCGACCATATCCAATTTTATATGCATTAACTCCTTGCCTACCAATTTACTAGTACCATAGTCACGCACATCTTTAGATACAAATATAGGATTCAGGTTCTCAGGTCCGAAAGGAGCAAACCGGCTTAAGTCATACACAAATTTACCATCGATATCCGAGAAACTCAATTTAGCATCAATATCTATTTGAGGACGCATCATCTCCGGAGCTATAAGTTTTATAGTCAGAGCCTCAAATCGTCTTCTAAACTCATCCAGATTTTCTTCTTTCAAAGATAGTCCTGCTGCATACGTGTGTCCTCCAAAATTTTCAAGTATATCTTTACACGATTCTATCGCTTTATAGACATCGAACCCCATTACAGAACGGGCAGAACCGGTTATCAGGTCATTCGACTTTGTCAACACCACAGCCGGACGATAATATTTTTCGGTCAAACGGGATGCTACAATACCAATCACACCTTTGTGCCAGTTCTCGTTATAAATAACGATACTGTTATTTTCTGTTACACTGATATCAGAGTCTATAAAATTAGTAGCTTCGTCTGTTATGCGTTTATCCAGTTCCCGGCGATTATCATTGTAGTGGTCTATATTTTCGCTCATCGTACGGGCATCACTCGTGGTATTTGCTAAAAGCAGATCAACTGCTTCTTTACCATTCATCATCCGTCCCGAGGCGTTGATACGCGGACCGATCTTAAAGACAATATCACTTACAGTAATATTTTTCTGGCTCAATCCACATATATCGATGATACCTTTAAGCCCCATACTCGGATTAGAGTTAAGTTGCCTTAACCCAAAGTATGCCAAAATTCGATTTTCGCCTGTAATAGGTACTATATCGGATGCGATGCTTACCGCAACCAAATCCAACAACTCGGTCAGTTCAGAAAAATCAATTTTATTGTTTTGAGCAAGAGCTTGTATCAGCTTAAAACCGACTCCACAACCAGACAAATGCTCGTACGGATATTTAGAGTCTACACGTTTAGCATCTACAACAGCAACAGCATCGGGCAAGGTTTCATCGGGCATATGATGATCACAGATGATAAAATCGATGCCTTTACTCTTCGCATATTCTACTTTTTCAATAGCCTTTATTCCACAATCCAAGGCGATTATCAGCTTCACATCTGTTTCTGCGGCATAATCTATTCCCTGATCAGAAATACCATATCCCTCATCATATCTATCCGGAATGTAATAATCCAGATTAGTAGTAAATTTTCTTAAAAACTTGTAGACCAAGGCTACTGCAGTGGTGCCGTCTACATCATAATCTCCGTATACCAAAATGCGCTCTTTTTCACCCAGAGCCTTTTCAATTCTCTTTATAGCTTTATCCATATCAGGCAAGAGAAAGGGATTATGTAAATGCCTCAAACTGGGATGAAAAAACTTATCAGCTTCCTCCACAGATGTTACTCCCCTCTGTATCAACAATTGACACAATGCCGGATGTATATTTAACTTACGGGCTAATTCATCTCTTTTTTCTGCTTTTTTTGGTGTTAGAGTCTCGTAATTCCATTTATAAATCATTATATGTATTATTTTTCTTTCTCTATCTCAGAGGAGGGAACAGGTTTTCCCTCAAAAAATTCAGCGTCTCAATGGTAGCATTCATATAAGAAAAAACTCCATCATACTGAACTATTAATTTGTAAAGATAACACATATAATATAACAATTAACAGTTCAAATAACTTTAATTTCCAAAAAAAATATAAGAAAAAAGTTTATGCTTGATTAGTAAATATTTAACCCTCTGTCTAAAAGTCTGCTACAATTTTGAAATTGAACTGCCGTCCAGTCAAATAATTAGGGACAGCATATTGGTTATTGTAGATATTAGTTATCCAGTAATATGAATTGGTATTATTGATGTCAAACAAATTAAATATATCCGCACCAAGCCAGATATTCTTGAAAGCACCTAAGAATGAACTTCTGTTTCGGATAGAAAAATCCTCTCCCAGCAGCTGCCAAGCCAGACCTAAATCTACTCTCTTATAGGCTGGTGCTCTAAAATAACCTTTCTCAAAAAATCTTGAATTGAGTCCTACCTGAGGCAATCCTTGAGACAAATGCCCTTTCAGATTCATTGTCAGCCGTTTACTTCCGGGTAAATAATCCTGAAAGAATAATGACAGATTATAGCCCTGATCAGTTGGTAAAGGTGCTTTTACTCCATTCACCTCTTGTTGTGTCTTCATCAAAGAGAAACTCAACCAACTATCCACACCTTCAACAAATTGCCCGAACAGACTAAAATCGAGCCCCATAGCATATCCTTTACCTATATTCTCTCCTAAATAACGGATTTTAACATTTTCTACAGTATATGGTACAAGGTCTGACAATTTTTTATAATACAATTCACTGGTAAATTTAAAAGGGCGTCCTACAGCATTAAACTTGTAATCGCTACCCAACACAAAATGAATCGACTTTTGAGATTTTATATCTTTATTAAGTACAATTTCCGAATTATTATTTGTTGTTTCAATCTTTTGATATTCTTTATAAAACGGACTCTGATAATAAATACCTGTTGCGAAACGAAGTGTCAGATTTGTGCCATTAGGAATGAAAGCCAACGAAGCACGCGGGCTAATTATAAATTCGTCATTGAATGACCAATGGCTAGCCCTTACACCGGCATTCAGGTATAACACATGCTCTCCTGCCATAAATCGGTAAGTATCTTGTATATATCCCGAATATCGCGTACTACTGATATCATTATCCGCCTTTAAGTTTGAGTAGACGCTTACAATATCATCCCGATTAGGTAAAGAATATCCCGCAGAGTCGCGCATAGTCCATTCTTTTATTTTATCCTTTATATCTTCTTTCTGGAAAGTAACTCCCCATTTCAAATGATGCCCACCGATCTTAAAAGACCCCATATGGCTTATATTTCTTACATCCGCATCCAGTTTGTTACGGGCATGTTCCATATATGAGCCCACTCCCAGCAGATTACCATTTTCACCTGTACCATCCGATTCCAGATTAGCATCTGTCAACTTATATTCTCCTGATATGTCATATCTTTCAAATTCTCTCGAAGCAAACGTGGAACCGGTAATCCCGACCTCCAGATTTTCACTCAGTTTACCTTTAAGGCTCAAGGCTCCAAAATAAGTCACGAATTTATCGTGTTCCCATCCATCGAAATAAACTCTGAAATTCACAGGATTGTCTAGCGTGCCAAAAGAAGTTTCTCTACTTTGTGGAGTAAATTTAAAGACACTTGATGATAAATTTCCAAGGAAATTGACTTCCCATTTAGATGATAATTTCAAAGTCATATATGTCTGAGCATCCATAAAAGTCGGCTCATATTCAGCTTCTGTATCAGTCGTACCCAATAGGGATTTTGTTGTCTTATATCGAAAACCTGTGACCTGCGTAAAACGTTTCGAACTACTTCCTATATAAGCATTTGCCCCCAAAAGGCTTCCTGCAACAGAAGCTTCGAACCGTTCTGGCTTTTTATAAGCAATATCTAACACCGAGGACATTTTATCTCCATAAGACGCTTCATATCCTCCCGAAGAAAATTTTACTGATTCGGTCATATTAGGATTAATAAAACTCAACCCTTCTTGCTGACCGGAACGAATAAGCAAGGGGCGATATATTTCAATCCCATTTACATATACTATATTTTCATCATAATTACCACCCCGCACAGAATACTGGCTACTCAACTCATTGGTAGAGCTAACACCTGCCTGTGTCGCAATTATAGATTCTACACTCCCACCCGACACATCTGTCAAAAGGTTTGTATTCCCGATCTCTATGTCTGTTGTAGTTGTTGTTTGAGCCTTCGAGCCTGTCACTGTTACCTCATCCAGAATATTTTCTCTCAACATCACATTCAATGTACGATTAGATGTTGCAGATATCTTTCGTTCGACCTTTTGATAACCAACTGTAGAAAATTCTATAGTCACAGAATCTGTAGCCGGAATACTTATCTGATATTTACCTTCTCTATTTGTAAAGTCGGCTGTTGCAGTACCCTGTACAGATACTCTTACAAAATCGACAGGCATATTCTCAAAATTAGAAACCGTACCGCTTATTTTAACCTGTTGGGAAAATAAAGGGGATATCAAAATAAAAAGAAAAAATATATTTAGTAAATATTTAATCATATTATACTTACGTCAAGATGTAACAAATTTACCCATAATAGTAAACGAACAATTTACCAGCCTACAAAGTTAATTTTATATTCCATAAAATCTTATCTCAATTATTAATTAGAATGTTATTTGATACTAAATATGAAAGAATATATTCAGTACATTAATAAAATTTATTATACATATATATCTGGCTAACTAGTCTTTAGATATACTATTAAAAGGTTCGTTAACATTTTGTCATCAATTTTAGTTCAAAAAAGAAGCAATATGAAATAATAAGGTCTAACTTTGTATGAGAAAATCAAAAAGGAGAATGATCTCTATTCAATAAGTATTATCGGCAACTATCGAAATAAATATGGCTAAAGTTAAGGGAACGGTGGTAGTCAATGTCGAGCGTTGCAAAGGCTGTGACTTATGTGTAGTCTCATGCCCTTGTGATGTTTTAGCACTCCACCCACAGGAAGTGAACCAAAAAGGTTACCATTATGTATTTATGAAAAATGAAGATGCATGTATTGGATGTGCAAACTGCGGATATGTTTGCCCAGATGCATGTTTAACTGTATATAGACAAAAGGCTAATTCCCAAAAACAAGGAGATTAGCTTTATTTTTATTGCATATAACACAAGAAAATATGACTGAGGAAATATATTTAATGAAGGGAAATGAAGCCATTGCTCATGCTGCAATACGATTAGGAGTAGATGGTTATTTCGGATATCCGATAACTCCTCAATCCGAAATATTAGAAACACTTATGGCTGAAGCTCCCTGGAAAACTACCGGCATGGTAGTAATGCAGGCTGAAAGCGAAACAGCCTCTATCAATATGGTATACGGAGGCGCCGGATGCGGCAAGGCTGTTATGACATCCTCTTCCAGTACTGGTATGAGTCTTATGCAAGAAGGAATCTCCTTCATTGCAGCGGCAAGCCTTCCTTGTCTCCTCATCAATGTTATGCGTGGAGGCCCGGGATTAGGAACGATACAGCCTTCTCAAGCCGACTATTTTCAAACCGTAAAAGGAGGCGGACATGGCGATTATAAAATGATAACCCTTGCTCCGGCATCGGTACAGGAAATGGCCGATTTTGTCGATTTAGGCTTTCAACTTGCCTTTAAATACCGCACCCCTGCGACTATTCTTGCAGATGGTATAATTGGTCAAATGATGGAGAAAGTAAAACTCCCGGAATATAGAAGAAGACGCACCGAAGCCGAAATCCGTGAACAATGCCCTTGGGCTACTTTGGGTAAGCCAGCATCACGTAAACCTAATATTATTACTACATTATTCCTCGATTCTTATCAGATGGAAGAAGTGAATCTGGGATTGCAAGAAAAATACAGACAAATCGAAGCTAATGAAATAAGATACGAAGAGGTAAACTGTGATGATGATATCGATTATTTAATCGTGGCATTCGGATCGGCTGCACGTATCAGCCAGAAAGCGATAGAAATGGCAAAAAGCGAAGGGCTGAAAGTAGGAATACTTCGTCCCATTACATTATGGCCATTCCCGTACGAGGCTATAAATAAATATGCTCCGAAAGTGAAAGGCATATTGACTGTGGAAATGAATGCCGGACAAATGGTAGAAGATGTAAGACTGGCTGTAAAAGGTCAAGTTCCTGTAGAACATTTCGGAAGATTGGGAGGAATTATCCCAACACCCAATGAAGTTTTAGATGCATTGAAACAAAAACTTGTCAAATAACAAGTTTTCTAAAAAATGGAGGTTAATATGAACTCAAATATAATAGATCCTCAAAATCTGGTTTATGCAAAACCGGAACTCATCAATGATAACCAGATGCACTATTGCCCGGGATGTTCACACGGGGTAGTTCACAAACTAATTGCAGAGGTAATTACCGAAATGGACTTAAGAGAAAAGACAATAGGTATTGCCCCTGTCGGATGTGCTGTATTTGCCTACGACTATGTCGATATAGACTGGCAAGAAGCTGCACATGGACGTGCGCCTGCTCTGGCTACAGCTGTAAAACGGCTTATGCCCGAAAAAATGATATTCACTTATCAGGGAGATGGCGACTTAGCTGCCATCGGTACAGGAGAGACAATACATGCCGCAAACCGAGGAGAAAACATTGCAATTATATTCATCAATAATGCGATATATGGTATGACGGGCGGGCAAATGGCACCTACGACATTACCTATGATGAAGACATCAACAACACCTAACGGTCGTGATACTTATGAGAATGGTTACCCGCTAAAAATCACAGACCTTTTGGCAGAATTACCCGGAGTATGCCTCGCTACACGTCAGGCTGTACACACAGCTGCTGCAATAAAAAAAGCAAAAAGGATGATTGCTAAAGCATTCCAAAATTCATTGGACGGAAAAGGTCTATCTATCGTAGAAATAGTCTCCACATGCAATGCAGGATGGAAAATGACACCAGCTGCTGCTAATAACTGGATGGTAGATAATATGTTTCCGGTTTATCCTTTAGGTGATTTGAAAAATATCTGATGATTGAAAAAACAGAAGACAAATGACAAACGAAATTATTATAGCAGGATTTGGAGGACAAGGTGTATTATCGATGGGTAAGATACTTGCTTATTCGGGTTTGATGGAAGGCAAAGAAGTATCATGGTTTCCTTCGTATGGACCTGAACAAAGAGGTGGTACATCCAATGTGACAGTAATATTAAGTGACACTCCTATCAGTTCTCCTGTAGTGAATGAATACGATATTGCCATAATCCTGAATCAGCCTTCATTAGAGAAATTTGAAAAAATGGTAAAACCCGGAGGTATATTAATCTATGATCCGGAAGGTATTCCTCATCCTCCCCAGCGAAAAGATATATTCATCTACAAAATAGATGCGATGGCAATGGCTTCGCAGATGAATAATCTCAAAGCCTTTAATATGATAGTACTAGGAGGAGTGTTAAAAGCTCATCCTATAGTCAGCCTGGAACATGTAATGCAAGGATTAAAGAAAACATTACCTGTAAGACATCATGCAACGCTTCCTCAGAATGAAGAGGCAATATTAAAAGGAATGGAGATTGTAGAAAAGGTAAACGAGCCTAATTAAATATCCTAAATATATTTAAGTAAGAAGCCAACTCTGAGAGTTGGCTTCTTTTATGTAAATAATTAATATTGAAAATAAATCCTTATAAACCCTAAATTATCTCCCCATGACGTATTCCTACAAAATAGAAATAAATCATAATGACATTCATAAGGATAAGCTAAATCAGGCATCCATTCTTCACCAATTGTAAATTCCAACTGTTTTCCACTAAAACGAACTCCTGAAACAATAGGAGATACATCTCTAAACCCATATGCTTCATATGATGTAGTACCTCTAAATACAAAGTCTCCACCTGTTCTAAAATCATAATAAGCAGTAGCTACACGCTTTCTTTCATAATCCCAATCTCCGACAGGGGGACACTGAGCTTTTAGACCTTCATTAGCGAATATTCCTATTACAGCTAAAAGTATAATTAAAAGAAGATTCTTTTTCATAATCAGATAGTTTTTTTATTTCACAAAATATATCCTAATATATCCTACTCCACCAGATATATTTTTACATAACACACCAACATCGAAACATTCTTTATTCCGACTAAGTCGTTGCAGAGACACCTGGTCAATTGAAAATCTTAAATAGCTTAACCCAAAATAGTAATTACTTACTATTGGGCTGATATCTGAAAAACCATATGGATCATAATTACTGTATAAATTTCCATCAAAGACAAAGTCTCCACCAGAATTTACATTATAGTAACAAGCAGATGCTATCTGATTCTGAATAGGACCACATTGAGCTTTTAATCCATCATTCACACAAATACCCACAACAAATAATAATACAATTAATAATAGATTTTTTTTCATAGCATTTAATTTTTAGTTTATGTTTCGAAATAAAAAATTGTAGATTTCTAAATTAATAATACTTTTCCATATATAGCCCAATATTACAAATGTTATTAAACATCAAAACATTAACTCAAAAAAAGAGGAATACTGTTCGTATTCCTCTTTCATTATCTTATTATAATTTTATTACAATTACATACCCATCCCGCCTGTAACAGGAAGAGCTTCTCCGGTAATATAAGCAGATAAGTCTGAAGCTAAGAAAAGAGCTGCATTAGCAACATCCTCAGGCGTACCTCCACGTTTCAAAGGTATTTGTTCTGCCCATTTCTTCTTAACATCTTCTGATAAAACGCCAGTCATTTCAGTAATAATAAATCCCGGACAAATAGCATTGGCGCGAATTCCTCTCGATCCCAATTCTTTTGCAATAGATTTAGCTAAGCCAATCATACCTGCTTTAGAAGCCGAATAATTTGCCTGGCTTGCATTTCCATTAAGTCCCACAATAGAACTCATATTGATAATATTACCCGATTTCTGTCTCATCATGATAGGGGTAAGTGCATGAATGAAATTGAATGCAGATTTCAAGTTCACATTTATTACCATATCCCATTGCTGCTCGCTCATACGCGCCATAAGACCATCACGGGTAATACCTGCATTATTAACAAGAATATCTATTTGTCCAAAGTCTTTCGCTATCTCGTCCACAACCTTATGAGTGTCCTCAAAATCAGATGCATTCGATGCATAACCTTTTACCTTCACCCCAAAAGCTGCAAGCTCTTGTTCTGTCTGTTTCGCATTATCATCAATAGCCAGATCAGTAAATGCGATATTAGCTCCATGTTCTGCAAATTTAAGAGCAATTGCTTTACCTATACCTCGCGCAGCACCTGTTATAATGGCTGTTTTACCTTCTAGTAATTTCATAATCTGTATTATATTTATATTAGTCTCTTTTCTTTTTGATTCCCTGAAATAATAAATGATATATATTCAAATATCTTCGTTTGTTATCGGCATCCATAGGCTTGATATATCCACGTATATAAGGTACTTCCAAACCTCTCAAAGCATTGTGTAATATATCTGCCGTAAGATCTACATCGGGCATAGTTAGGGTTCCCTGCTCTATACCTTCCTGCAAAATCTGTTTAAGGATTTCAGTTTCTTTTCTGTCAAAAGCCTTACGCACAGTCTGAACACGCCAAATATCACGAAAGAAGTCAGCTCGCAGGTTTCCATTACGGGCAACTACATTCTTAACAGCATCCAATCTTGTATAAAAGAAGAGCATCAACTTTTCATCTGCCGGAAGGTCTTTATTCACTACCTCCTGAAGTGCGGTAATCATCTTATCAAGCTCCGTTTCAACTACGGCTTTATACACTTCATTCTTATTATTAAAATAAGTATATAGTGTCCGCCTTCCTTTATGAGATGCTAAGGCAATATCATTCATAGTCGTATTTTCAACCCCCAACTTAGCAAAAAGCTGGCGGGCTACATCAATCAACATATTTCGAGTCTTAGTTATTGCCATCCTAAAATTGCACAATGAATGATATTGTGTGCAAAAGTAATACAAAATATTAAGAGTTCGATATGACTTCGTTTCTAAATATGCGCTTTTTAATAAAAAATATATTTATACAATACCTCGATAGTATTGCATAACTGATTAGAAATTTGTATTTTTGCACTCCGATTGCCAATAGGCCGATAAGTAATTACACAAAGTAATTCGCCTCAGGCACATAACTTGTAAAAATTTATATTGCAAATGTACGCAATTGTAGAAATTCAAGGACAACAGTTTAAAGTTGAAAAAGGTCAGAAATTATTTGTACACAGAGTTGCTGCAGATAAAAATGCCGAATTCGAAGTAGAAAAAGTATTATTGATTGACAATGGTGGTGCTATCACAGTAGGAGCACCTTATGTAAGTGGAGCTAAAGTAGTACTTACAGCAGGCGATCAGGTAAAAGGCGAGAAAGTTCTTATCTTCCACAAAAAGAGAAGAAAGGGACATCGCAAACTGAACGGTCACCGTCAACAATTTACAGAAGTAACAGTTAAAGATATTATTGCTTAATCAGTTAAAATTTAGAAGAAAATGGCACATAAGAAAGGTGTAGGTAGCTCGAAGAACGGCCGTGAATCGGAAAGTAAACGATTAGGCGTAAAAGCATTTGGTGGCGAATCAGTAAAAGCAGGTAACATTATTATCCGCCAAAGAGGAACAACTCATCATCCGGGCGAAAACGTAGGTATAGGTAAAGACCATACTCTATTTGCTTTGGTTGATGGAGTAGTAGTATTCCGCAAGAAGAAGAACGATAGATCATATGTATCTGTTCAACCTCATGCAGAAGCATAAAGAACATTCTTTAGTCTAAATAACAAGGAGGCTTCACTATTGTGTAAGTCTCCTTATTCATTAGTAAAACATGACAGTACTTTACGAAGACAACCATATTATAATAGTCAACAAGACTGTATCGGAAATTGTACAAGGTGATAAGACAGGTGACAAGCCCTTATCAGAGATCGTGAAAGAATGGTTAAAAGCAAAATATAATAAGCCGGGAAATGTATTTTGTGGGGTAACTCATCGTCTCGACAGACCTGTGAGCGGAATCGTCATCTTTGCTAAGACAAGTAAAGCATTGTCTCGTTTGAATGAAATGTTCAAAAATAAAGAGATAAAGAAAATATACTGGGCGATAACCAAGAATAATCCTCCTGAACCAACAGGTACTTTGACTCATTATTTAGTAAGGAATGAGAAGCAAAACAAATCATATGCATATGATGTAGAAAAGCCTAATTCAAAAAAAGCCATATTACATTACAAATTAATGACTCAGTCTGATAAGTATAAATTACTGGAGATAGATTTAGAGACAGGCAGACACCATCAAATCAGATGCCAGCTTTCAAAGATGGGTTGTCCCATAAAAGGCGATCTGAAATATGGAGCAGAACGTTCGAACTCTGATGGAGGTATAAGTCTACATGCCCGTAAAGTCAGTTTTATACATCCGGTTTCTAAGATACTAATTGAAGTAACCGCTCCCGTTCCGGACGATACTCTATGGAAAGTATTCGAAAAAAATTTAACCGAATAACTGGCGAAAAGCTTCTTCTACTTTTCTTACTTGTATTATTTCGATATCCACTTTGGTTGTGAACCCTTTCAAATTATTATGAGGAATAAGTATTTTAGAAAAGCCTAATTTTTCAGCTTCTAAGATACGTTGTTCAATTCGATTTACAGGACGGATTTCTCCCGACAAACCAACTTCTCCTGTCATACAAACATGCCTTTCGATAGAGATATCAAGGCTAGATGATAGAACACCACTTATCACAGCCATATCGATTGCCGGATCATTTACTTTCAACCCTCCTGCAATATTCAGGAAAACATCTTTCTGAATTAATTTAAAACCTGCTCGTTTTTCCAATACAGCCAAAAGCATATTCATACGGCGTATATCAAATCCTGTCGCCGATCTCTGAGGTGTACCATAGGCTGCAGTGCTAACAAGAGCTTGTGTTTCGATCAAAAAAGGACGGACACCTTCTATTGCAGCTGCAATAGCTACACCACTCAACCCTTCATGATTTTGAGTCAGCAATAATTCTGATGGATTACTTACTTCACGCAGTCCATTTTGCCTCATTTCATATATCCCCAGTTCAGCAGTACTACCAAAGCGATTTTTGATGCTACGCAATATACGATACATATAATGCTGATCACCCTCAAATTGTAAAACTGTATCTACAATATGCTCCAATACTTTTGGCCCGGCTATACTTCCTTCTTTGTTAATATGCCCGATCAAAATCACCGGTGTATTTGTCTCTTTAGCAAACTTAAGAATTGTTGCAGAACATTCGCGAACCTGGGAGACACTCCCCGGCGAAGATTCAACCGTATCTGTATATATAGTCTGAATAGAATCGATAATCACCAAATCGGGCTGAGTATTTTGTATGTGAACCAATATCTGTTCCAAATTAGTTTCACAGACTATATAACAACTCTGATTGTCAGAATTTATCCTATCTGCCCTCAATTTCAATTGACGTGCACTCTCCTCCCCCGATACATATAACGTCTTTAAAGATTGGAGCCCCAATACCGTTTGCAAAATAAGAGTAGATTTACCTATTCCGGGCTCTCCACCCAGAAGAATCAAAGAACCGGGCACTAAACCACCTCCCAGAACACGATTAAGCTCGCCATCCTGTAGATTCAGCCTAGACTCTTCTCCAGTCTCTACACTTCGCAATAAAATCGGCTTCGCTTTGGGTACATCAAATAAAGCCGTATTACTACGGCTTTTGTTATCTTTTGCTATAACTTCTTCTACATATGTGTTCCACTCTCCACATATCGGACATTTTCCTAACCATTTCGGAGAATCATTCCCACAATTACTGCAAACGTATACTGATTTAGTTTTAGCCATTCACAATGAACTATTTTTTCAAAAATTTATCTGTCAACTTCTTATTTTCAGTCTGAACTGTTATTGTATACACACCTTTACCTAACCCATTTAATGGTATTTGAGCTGTTGAAGAGTTATATCCAAAATTAGAGAATACCTGCACTCCTTGAAGGTCATATACCTTTATGGAACGAATAATAGATGATGTATTCACATTCAATTCATTCTCTGCCGGACTAGGATATAAAACAAGTTCCTTAAAATCATAACCATTTTCATCCTCTATACCAGAAATAGGACTTGGATCATAAGCAGCAAGTCTTTCTACACCCGTATTTAATGGATCAAGATAAGGTTTTAAAATATCACTTGAATGTTGATCCCATGCATACCATATCTTTCCATACACATCTGGTGAATACATAGTACTACAAGTACTTGCCCCAGCTGTCAATGTCCCTATAATATATCCATCTTTATTAAATAAAGGGGATCCGGAAGAACCTCCTTCAGTGACTCCCACTCCATTATATACAACACGCCAATAAGCATTCTTCGCACCTTCTCCTTTTGACTCAGAATAAGTCGTAGACGTTATTGTCTTATCATAAAGAGCTAGCTTTTTGACATCTACATCAGGATGATGAATTACAACTCCACTTTCTGAAGCATTATTACTCCTATCCCATCCATTATAATAGGGATGCCACTCTTCCGGCACATTTTTATTTATCTGAAACAAATAAGTATCAGATCCTCCAAAGCGAGAATTATGAACCAGTTTTTTGATTCCTACTAAAGACTTATAGTCAGGTGCTACCGTTTGGTTTTCACAGCTATTAAATTCGTAATTAAAACAAACTATCGATTTATCGAATTGTACATCTACAGCCATATCAAAACAATGTGAAGCTGTCAGTACATAAGGTTTACCATCTACAGCAGTATTATTCACTAAACTACCAGAACATCCTGACCACGCTCTGTAATTTTTTATAAGAAGTAGCACAACGCCTCTCTTTTGATTTTGCCAAGGATAACCTGTCGGACAATTTACATTAACATGACACGAAAATGATGAATTTAAATCAGGGGTACAAACCTCTAGCCCATAGCAATGCCCTGTGCCATATATATAGCCGACTTCTTTCACTACAAGGCGAGGTTCCTCTTCTGATATTTCAGAAGCTACATATTCGAATGTAAAAGTGTCTCCTGATATAGGCTCAGTTGCAAAGCCTCCTCCTTCTGGATGTGTTTCATTAGTATATGCTCCTAGTATATGAGTCTTTTTTTCATTATAAATAAATAACTTTCCTCCTTTAGGAATATAAAAATCTTCATAACTGATAATCATTCCTCTGGCATTCTGGGCTGTGACTGTTTGTTGCCATATTCTTATAGAATCCGGTAAAACCGACCACTTACCTGTATTTCTTATATTTATATCTACAGGAACATCTACCGCAATACGGGGAACATTCCCATTCCTTTTCATTATACTATCTTCCCATATAAGCCTGTCGACATCCAGATCAACTTGTGCACTATAAACAGGAGATGTTGACCGAAGAGTAGATATATGATTGAAACTAGGAGGCACACCTCCTTCACTTATCTGAGAGTATGCAGATAAATAACTAATACAAAAAGTTAACCATATAAAAAAATACTTCTTTTTCATTTTCTTAGATTTGTTTGTGTGCTTTTATTATATCAATAAGCTGTGAAACATATTTTGCTGTATCTTCTTTAGTAACTAATTCTTCCGTTTCGAATATAATCTGAGCCTGATCATAAAACGGAGCTCTCTTATCAAGATTTTCTGTAACAAACTCAAATAATTCTTCTTGATTTTTGTCCTTTATTAGAGGCCGCTTTTCTTTGCAAGTATCTAATCTATTAGCCAATAGTTGTGGACTAGCTTTCAAATATATCGTCAAACCCGAATCATTCATCACTTTGATATTGTCATAAAAGCAAGGGGCTCCCCCCCCTGTGGATATTACAACATTCTCAAATTCAGAAATTTCTTTTAATATTTTGTTTTCTATACTTCTAAATCCCGTTTCACCAACGTCTTCGAAAATCTGAGAGATTGACTTATTATATCTATTTTGAATGAACTGGTCAAGGTCTATAAAATCTAATCCCAACGAATTTGCTAATTCCTTTCCGGCTGTTGTCTTACCAACTCCCATATAACCTATCAAAAAAATACGTACCATTCAAAAAATTCTCTTTTCACAAAAATACGCAATATTATAATAGTAAGGGTCTAGGAGAGAAAAATATTTCTCTTAAATTTTAGTGAGCTTTAATACAGTACAGAATTTTAAAAAGACTTTAGATAAAAAATGAATCCACTTCTTAGAGTGAATAAAATCTATCCAAAAATCATTTCTTTGCAGATAATATAATCGATCTATTTTATGATAAATCTCCAAAGGAAGTATTTCTTTTGCTGCTTGTTGTTTTTCTTTTAATATAGCTTTTCCACCTATACGGCTGCTAATACCGTCAGTATTATAAATAGATATATCTACATCCCTGTATTTCACAGATTCTCCATGTACTCCTATTGCTTCTAGAAAAAGCTTCCAATCCGCCATGATTTTCAATTTCTCATCATATAGTCCATATTTTTCAAACATATCTTTATGAATAAAAAATGCCTGATGATTTAGAAATCCTGAATATATATCATACAAAGAAAATAGCCAACTACGCGACTTATAACTATTGTCTTTTGTTAAGACACCATCCCTATCCCAAATAAAGTTACCACAAATGAAACTATCATGTATCTCTTCCGAAAAAATATTTTCGAAAACCTTATCAGAATCAAGATAATCCCCCGAATTCAAAAAATATAAATATTCTCCTTGTGCTACTCTTATAGCTTTATTCATTGCATTGTAGACTCCCGAATCAGGTTCACTTACCCAATAGCTTATCCTATCTTTATTCCGGGATATTATATCTACACTACCATCGGTAGATCCGCCATCGATTATTATATATTCGTAATCACTATAAGTTTGAGAAAGAACACTTGATATTGTTCTCTCCAATCCATTTTTATTATTCCAATTAATAGTAATTACTGATAACTTCATGCTTATTTTACTCCTAATACTTTATGTATCTTTCTTACTACTTTAAAAATAAAAAAATAAAAAGAATGAGATTTAACAAAAGTTGAAATAGGAATATCTTTTTCCATCTCCTTCAATCTTTCATAATCTGCAATAGTGTTAGGAGGCATCAATTCTGTAAGAACTTGCCTTCTTTCTTTTAAATGCAGCTCTCCGTAAGACTTATTTGTACTTATTCCCTCCATCTCGAATATAATAGATTGAATATTAACAAAAATAGTCTTTTCTCCTCCTATTATAGTCTTCAAAAAGAATTTCCAATCGGATACTATTTTCAGGCTTTCATCATACAAACCATATTTTTGAAACATATCTTTGCGAATAAAAGTTGCTTGATGAAGCATTGTATTGGTATACATATCATACAGGCTAACTTCTTTTTCTCCAAGATTCGTCCAAATATCCTTATGAGAACCATAATCACAAATTTGTACAGTCCTTATCAAAGGAACAGAATACTCTCTAGAAAAAACTCCCGTCAATATACCCTTATCAGCATAAATATCTCCAGAATTCAGGAAATGAAGGTATTCACCTTTAGCAACTTGTATACCTTTATTCATCGCATGATAGACCCCTCTATCCGGTTCACTGACCCAATGATCAATTCTATCTGAATATGAATCTAAAATTTCTTTACTCCCATCAGTCGAACCCCCATCTATTACAATATATTCATAGTCTGCGAAATTTTGCACCAAAACACTATCTATAGTCTTTTTCAGCCCTTGTACATTATTGTATGATATAGTAATAATAGAAACTTTTGCCATCAGCCTATTCCCAATACTTTTTTATAAATATCAACTGTTTGCAAAGCACTCGTTTTCCATGAGAAGTCTTGCAAACGCTCTGTTCCTTTTTGAATCATTTCTGCTCGATATTCTTTATCTTCCAAAATCTTAAGGATAGCATTTCTCAGCTCTTGAGGAGATTTTGCATTGAAATAAATACCAGCATCAGCTGCAACCTCCGGAAAACAGCTACTATTAGGTAATACAATAGGACACTTTGCCTGAAATGCCTCCAAGACAGGAATACCAAATCCCTCATAATAAGATGGGTACACAAATACCTGAGCAGACTCATAAAGCCCATACATTTGTCTATCTTCTACAAAACGTATAATTATCTGTTCGGATATACCAAGCTCTTTGAAAAACTTAACTTCATCTTCAGTAAACTTATCTCCCGTACAAACCAAATATAAATCTTTATTTTTACTTAAAATCGGTTGTATAGATGAAACGAAAAATGAGAAGTTTTTATATCCTAAACGCCTATCTCCGACATATAATATATACCTTTCAGGCAAATTTTCTGGTTTCTCATTACTCTCTTCTAACGAAGAAGCATGATGAACAACTGATATTTTTTGATCAGATGTACCAAATACATTAATTATATCTCTTTTGGTATTTTCTGAAACAGCTATTATATGTGCTGCCTGATCAACCAATTTCTTTTTCCTTTTTACGAATCCAGGACTATTTATAAATTCAGGATACAACTCTATAATCATATCATGAACAGTAAGAATATAAGGCTTATTTCCCATATAAGGTAAATAATAATCCTGAAAAAAAGTAGGATGAAAAATATCAAAATCCTTTGCCTGCAACATCTTTATAGTTGCCTCCTTATTAATCTCTAATAAATCAGGAAATTTATTAGGAAATTTATTTGCTAGAAGATTAAATAATCTTTTTTTGCCTTTAAAATTCCAATCAGGTAAAAACTCGGCATAGCTCAATAGCTGATATTTCCATATAAATGGTATATCTAAACTTTTCAAATATTCATTAAAAGAGTATTGTATAGATACCTCACAATCAATTTCAGAAGGCAAATGTCTTATTATTTCTGTAAAATAACGAGATACACCTCCTATTCTCTGATGGTCAAATATCTGATGGTCGTATAATACTTTCACTTTAAGAATATTTTTATTAAGAAAAATTACGATAATTAAATTATATAACCAAATTTTTCTATATGAGGTTTCCAAAAATCAAGATCATATTTTGCCCAAGCATGACATCCAAATGGCATCTGATCTCCATTTTGCTCATATAAATAACGAGGTGACCGTTCGAAAGAAAAACCTAACCCTTGCTCAAAATTCGGAGTCTTAATACGGATATGTGTATGTTGAAAGCTATTTGACCAGATAACATCTTCATTGCTTCTTTTTATACCATCTGAAAGAGCTGTTTTCATAATTTTCGGATCATATCCTTGTTTTCTAAAAAAATAGTCTATGTTATTATGATACCCTAACAATTGAGAAAGGTATAAGAAAAAAGACTGTATAGGAGATAAATCTAATTGTTTTAAATTGTATTTAATAGTTCTTGAATTCCAGAGCGGCTTTTTCCATTCCAGTACATCTATAAAAGCCTGGACTTTTCTTAATGAAAATCCCCCATTTCCATTATACCAAAATGGTCTATCTTCAGCAAAATCAATATAGTGTGTAAACCAAGGTGAACCAATATAATCAAACCCTGTAGAAGCCCAAAATTCTAGATTATCATAAAAGACAAAACAATCCAACTGATAGATCAAAATATATTCATAATTAGAAACTCTTTGATAAAAGTCTTTACTCAACATTAGAAAATTATATCCAACTATATTAGAAAAATACAAAGGATCGAACAACTCTATCTTATAATCGAGACCATATTCCTCTAACAAATCTTTATAATATTTTATATCAAGTTCTTCATGAGTCACAAGAATAATAGGATAATTTTTCAATATCTTTAAACATTGAAGATAAGATATTTCTTCATATTTATCTGGTTTTAATTTATATATAGGAATAACGATTGCATTCATTTTTTGCGTCTTGTAACTAAGGCTTTCACTAGGCCTATAATTGTTTGTTTAAATAATAACACCCAAGCCATAACTCCCACTAAATTCAATAGTTTAAAATCAAATAAGACTTTCAATAAGTTCTTATAACAACTATTTACTTCCAAGGTTTTTCCTAATAGAAAATAATAAGCGCCGACTTCTTGCTCTTTAATTATATCATTACTGATTTCCATCGATTTTAACGGTAATTCTTTCCACTTTTCATGCAATCTATATGTCTCCTTCAACCAATCAGCAGAAAAACTTCCACCAGAAAAATGTTCTATCAATATATCTTTCGTTACTACAACCTTATATTGCGTAAAAACCTGTAAAGAATAATCGATATCATAACAATGATAACTTTTGAAAGTATCGCTATCAAATTTAAACCGATCGGTAATTTCCTTTTTTGTACATAACCAGCAGCCATCCAAAGAAACTACATATTCCAATTTTTGAGTCATATTGGTTGAAATGCATTCTAATCTGCTACCATCCGGCTTAACCTGAATCAGATTTTCTTTTTTTAAAGCAGAGGGAGGAGGCGACGACCAACCCGACGGCACCCATGCTTTGTATGAAGCTCCGGCACAACCTATTAAACCGACATCTTCGTTTTCCACAAAAGAGTTGATAAGCAGGGATCCCCAATTATTAGTCTTGAAAATAATATCATCATGACTAAAACATATATAAGGGTAACGGGCTCGCTCTATTCCTCTATTATAAGCTTCACATATCCCCATGACACCGGGATTATCGATCTTGATAATTTCATAATCAAGATCGCCAATTGTATCTTTAACACTTGCTTCGAAATGTAAAAAATTATCGGGCTTATATGTGGAAACTATTATTGAAATCATAATTTACACAAGAGCTTTCTTCCACAAAGAAGCGGATGGACGAGCTCTTTCTTTTATTAAATAAAAGAGATATTTCAGTTTATATCTTCTCTCTTTTCCGAGATGAACCATATAAGAAAACCACCAGATTCTAAAATCGAGAAATATTAAAAGCAATTTTTTGGTTAATTTATCTAATTCTTCCGAGTCAGCTAAAGTTTCTGTATTTTGATAGATAGTTCTGTAATTAGAATTTAATTGATGAAACAGACCTGCATGCAAATCTACATCACCTCCATATTTTTTTAATAAAACCTCCAATAATCTAATCCATATTTTAGCTTTATAAACTATCGATTTTGTTTCCCATACCGACTCGTTCCATATTCTGTAGACAGACATTATATCGGGGAGGTAAGCAATTTTTCCCTTTTCAGCAGACGATAACCACAAATAGTAATCAGATACCGGCAAAGTAAGGTCTATATCCCGATAATCAATAGAGCTTTTGATTAACATCACTGATGGTGTATGTATAAAATTCCCTTTTGCTAAATCTTTTATTGTATAAGTTTTAATTTCAGGAGAATGATTAAAAAAATCACTTCCGAATGTATTGGTCGACATGGATAAAGTCTGTACTTGATGAAATACCAATGAATAATCAGGATTAGCCTCTAAAAAGTCAACTTGCTTTTGCAATTTATAAGGATCTGTCCAATAATCATCTCCTTCACAAAATGCAATGTATTTACCTCTACAGTTTTCCAATGTACTTATACAATTTTTCACTACCCCTTGATTCTGATCAGGTAGCAATAAAGTTATTAAATCGGGATGCTGCTGCTTATATTCAATACAAATCGCTCTGGAGTTATCTGAACTACAATCTTCTCCTATGACTATTTCGAAAGCGAAATTTGTCTTTTGCATGAGAATACTATCGAATGTTTGTTTAAGAAATTTCTCATGATTATAAACAAGTATACATACTGATACTAATATTTCTTTTTTTTCTTTACCAGAAAACATCTTCTACTAATTTCTTTGACATATAAAATGAATTATTAATTGCCTCATCAATAGAATGTTTCATAAAATTATTTTTTTGATAAAATCGAACTGCAATTTCATTATCTATCCTTACTTCTAAACGTATCTCAAGAATATTTTCTTTCAGAGAATAAGAAACTATATCTTCTAATAACAATTGAGCAGCACCTTTCCCTTTATATTGATTTAATACACCAATTAAAGATATATATGTAAAAGGCGGGAAATCATTTCTATTAAAATATATGGCGTATAACCCGATAAACTGACCTTCTTTTTCAATTAAACGTATCTCAGCTTTCTCAAACAATTTTCGGGCATACTGTTCGATATCGATATAAGTAGATAATAATGGATTAAAAGACTTATCCAAAGAGTTTAAATACTTCAATAAAGTAGAAAAGTCACCGGAAAAATCTTTCAGTTTATAATGATTATTCAAACTCATACATATCGAGCATTTTGCGAATATCTTCTGGAGAATTAAACATCATAACATCAATAATCGACAAAGAAGGAATAAATTCTTTACCAAACTGGTTATATTGAATAAAATCTGATTTTAGAAATTTCAGTTCTATGTCCTCTTTAAAGAAATCTTCCTTAAAATACAATTCTTTTCCACCTATTGCATTATAATATTGAGAAGCACCTAATCTTTCACAAATGTCCAAAACCTTTTCTGTTCCCTTCAAGATTTCATTCTTTTCTATCTGAGAAGAAATAATAAATTCAGTGTCAATTCCTAAAAATCGAGAAGTTTTTACAATAGAGTTTGTCACATAATTAGCTAGATTGGTATCATTATACTCAAAAATTTCTGCTAACAAAGGATATATTTCTTTATAGTAAGGCGCCTTACTATATGCAAAACTTATCGTCTTAAGTATCTTTTTACTACTATCTTGTATTATTGCTAATTCATTTATTTTCTTAGACTGACTTACATCCTGTATATTTACTACAAATAAATAATCTTTATTATTTACTAATATTCTATTACGATTAATCCAGCCTCTTTTTATATAATTTACATCATCAAAAATAATATATTTATCAACAGCCTTTATTAATTGAAAGTATCCTATATAAGGAAACAAATAGGGCTGCATAATAGCTATCTTCATTACTTTATTATTTCTCTTTGATAACTTTACAGATTTTCTCTACTTGCTCTTTCGTTAAACCAGGAAAGATTGGAAGGCAAATTACTTCTTTCGCAACTTTAGTTGCAATCGGCAAATTCTCTACACTTGCAGACGGCAACCCTTTGTATGTCGGGAAATCGCTTATCAATGGATAAAAATATCTGCGTCCAAATATATCATACTCCTGTAACTTATAATACAAATCATCCCGATTCATACCATATTCTTTAGCATTAATTAGAACAGGGTAATAAGGGTATGCATGTTCTACATCCTCTATTTTGGTATCTATGGTACGAACACCGGGAACATCTTTTAACAAAGAGTTATATAAAGCTACAATCTCTTTCCTTTTCGAAATATAACTATCTACATACTTTAACTGTAATAATCCATATGCTGATTGCAACTCGTTCATTTTAGCATTTATTCCAGGTTCGATGACCGTTACTTCATCCGCAAAACCGAAATTTTTCAGAAGGTCAATTCTTTTTTTAGTCTTCTCGTCTTTACAGACAATAGCTCCTCCTTCGATGGTATTATAAACTTTCGTAGCATGGAAGCTCATTATAGAAAGATCGCCCCAGTTGAGTACGGATTGTCCTTTGTATTTTACACCGAAAGCATGTGCAGCATCATAAATAACTTTTAAACCATATGTGTCTGCTATTCGCTGTATCTCTTCCACATTACAGGGGTTGCCATATACATGGACCGGCATAATGGCTGTTGTCTGGGGTGTTATTGCCGATTCAATTTTCTTATAATCAATATTGAAATATTTATCTTCGATATCAACGAATACAGGTTTTATATTATTCCACCATAAAGAATGAGTTGTTGCTACAAAACTAAAGGGAGTAGTAATAACTTCTCCTGTTATTCTCAAAGCCTGAAGAGCTGTAATAAGAGCTAATGTTCCATTAGTAAAAACAGAAAGATATTTTACTCCTAAATAATCGGCTAATTCCTTCTCAAATTCTTGATGGAAAGGTCCATTATTCGATAGCCATTTATTATCCCATATCTTTTGTAAATAAGGTATAAACTCTTCTAAAGGAGGAAGAGCAGGCTGTGTAACTGTTATTATTTTCTTTTTCATTTTTCAACAATATATAGAACAGAATGTGGATGAATTCCGTTTTTTTCAAAAACTTCCTGACCAAAGTAATGAATATCTAATTGGCTCACTTTAAATTGTCCACTTTTCAATTTTTCTATAAATCCATTTTTAGAGTACATTCTAACATGGTCATCTTGTCCATAATATTTCCAATGTAATTCCGGAGTATTATAATCAGGATTTTCAAGATCCTGATCTAATGATAATAATATAGGTACCATAAATATCCCGAAACCACCCTTTTTCATTACCCTATATAATTCTGATATGGCCTTTCTATCGTCTTCAATATGTTCCAATACATGCGAACACAGAATTATATCAAATTTGTTATCTTCATAAATATTTAAATCTGTTATATCTGCCTTATCGTCCACTCCTTCCATATACAGATCAACTGATCTATAAGACAAAAAATCACGTTTGAAGAGATAAGAAGCTAAAGATTTATCAGGCGCAACATCTAAAAAAGAATAAGATTTACTTCCATTCTTTATTTTATCAAATACTTCTTTTACATACAAGGCATACAAACGGTTTCTATCAGATGCACCACAATGCGGACACGAATACTGTATTCTATTAAGAGTTTCGAAAAGATATGGAGAATGCACAAATCCATACTTATCTAACATATCATCATAAAATACCGGAATTCGCACAAAAGAATTTACTTTAGTATCACAAACAGGGCAGAAATAATTAGCATCCGTATGCACAGAATGTTTTTCTGCTCTTATTAATTTATATATAAAAGGAGGTAATATTTCTTTTATAAGCCTTTTTCCAGTCATATTTGTTATTCATTTACAAAATAATACTCTCTATCTATGAATTCAGGCCTAACGGCGCCGATCCACTCACCATACCATCCCACATCCACTCTTTCATCCGTAATTTCAAAAGAGTGTGCATGTTGATGATAAAAATGAGGTTGTCCATTAGTCACAAACATATTATTTACGTAGAAGTTGCCACTATTCATAAAACGAGCTGGAATATGAAAAATTGCTCTGTGCAATCCTTTTTTGAGTGGCTTATTTTCAGTAAATATATTGAAAATACATTCTTCCTTCATGTTATATAAAACCATACTGACATTTACAGGAAATCCTTCTTCTTCACACCAGAATTCTGTAACGATATCAAAAGGGGTATTTACCGAAAGGTATTCTCCCTTATAATCTATATAAGCACTTTTTATTTTTATTTTCTCAGTACCGGGAGCCTCATTATGAGACCAATAATTATTAATAATACCAGTAGGAGTTTCTTCTGATAAATAATACGAAATTACATCATTTATTTCTCCTGTTTTGGCAACTGTTCCATTCGATAATAAAACACCTTTTGTGCAGAGATTTTGTACTGCCCCCATATTATGGCTTACGAACAACACAGTTCGACCACCACCCTGAGAAACATCTTTCATTTTACCAATAGCTTTTTTCTGGAACTCAGCATCTCCTACAGCCAAAACCTCATCCACGACCAATATCTCAGGCTCTAAATGGGCAGCTACAGCAAATCCAAGTCGTACAGTCATACCGGAAGAATAACGTTTCACAGGAGTATCTATATATTTCTCTATACCCGAAAATGCAATAATTTCATCTAGCTTACTCGTAATTTCTCTACGAGTCATTCCCATTATTGCGCCATTCATATATATATTTTCACGACCTGTCATTTCAGTATGAAATCCTGTACCAACTTCTAATAGAGAAGCTATTCTTCCCTTAGCTCTTATCGAACCAATAGTAGGAGATGTCACGCGCGATAATATCTTCAATAAAGTTGATTTTCCGGCACCATTTTTACCAATAATACCAAGAACCTCTCCCTGCTCAACCTTAAAAGATATATCTCTAAGAGCCCATACGTAATCACTTGTAGCCTTGGCACTTCTGTCATTCACCTCCCCTACTTTCAAATACGGGTCTTCTTTTCCTCTGATCAAATGCCACCATCTGTTGAGATCATGACTCAAAGTACCTGTACCTATAGTACCCAAACGATATTGCTTAGATACATTTTCAAATTCTATTGCTATATTTGACATTCCTTAAATATCCTGAATTAGATAACTTTCTTTTCTTCTTATAATAAGAGATAATCTCTCCTAAACAATATCAACAAATTTTCGTTCTACCTTATTAAAAGTGGAGATACCTAACAGCACAATAACAATAGTAAAAATAAAACTATAAGCTAAAGATGCCCATGAAAAAGTACCTGTACCTAAAACTGCAAACCTAAATGTTTCGATAATCGATGACAATGGGTTTAATTGTATTATCAAGCTAAAGGCTTTATATCTCTCCGGAATAGCAGATAATGGATAAATAACAGGTGTTATATACATCAATAAGCCAATAGCAAATGTTACAAGTATATTTAAGTCTCTATATTTAATGGTTATAGAAGAAACTATAATACCGACTCCAAAGCTAATACCTGCTATCATAAACACTAATAGAGGAAACAATAACATATAGAGATTCATCCCAATATTATATCCATCAAAATAAAAATAAACATAGAAAGAAAAAAAGAGTAATAACTGTATACCCAACTTCAACATATTAGCCACCAAAGCAGACAAAGGAACTACTAAACGAGGAAAGTACACTTTACTAAATACTGTTGCATTAGTCAAAAATGTACCTGAACTTTTAGTAAAACACTCATTAAAATAATTCCACAGAACAGTTCCCGACATGTAAAAAAGAATAGGAGGCAGACCATCGGTTGATATCCCAGCTATACCACTAAATACAAGCATAAATATTAAAGTAGTAAATATCGGCTGAATGAAAAACCATAACGGACCTAAAATAGTTTGTTTATATGTTGCTATAAATTCACGATGCACATACATATATAACAAATCGCGATAACGCCAAACCTCACCTAAATTTAAATGAAATCCTTTTTCCTTTGGTTTAATAACTATATCCCACTGATCACTTTCTCTTGATATGTCCATATTTATTTGAAAATTTGCAGAATACAAAGATAGTATTTTCTTTAATAATAATGATAACCTCAAAAACTAACAAAAATAAAGATGATTATCCCAAATCAAAATACATTAGAAGATAAGTATTCTATAAATATATATTAGTAACGGATTATTGTTTTTTATCTTTCAATTGCAAAGAAAAACTTCTTCTATTTGCAAGCATTTATTTCTTTAATTAATTATACCCTCTTTACATATTAAGTACCATTCTCTAAAATACAAAGATAATAATTATCTTTTGTATATAGAGAATAAATAAAAAACGCCTGCATATAGCAGACGTTCTAACCCTTTTATAACTGTCTTTATTTAACAGTTTCAACTGTTACTTCTTCAACAACAGTAGTATCACCACTTACTGAATCAGGTATGATAGCTTCAACTTCTTCAACTATAGTTGCAGGAACTGTATCTGTTGAAGTTGCAGCCTGACTAGAACCTGCTCCTGTACATGAAGCAAAAGAAATAGCAACAGCAGTAACAGCTAAAAGAACTAATTTTTTCATTTTTCTTTTTTATTTACGTAATTAAATTTTGTAAATCTTACATCCTTTGTAATTGAATGCAAATATACACATATTTTCAAATATGTTTTATAACATATACATTTTTTATTTAATTAAAACTATTAATTCCTAAATTATAAGACTCCTTCGATTATGTCTCATATAAATACCTTTTTATACTTTTCTTAGGCGTTTTCTCAAATTCGGTCGGATATATCTGAATAGAAGCTATATTTTCATAAGAAGATACAGACTCATTCAACACTTTTTTATTTTCTTCCATAACTTTCACCAAATCTTCTGTAGTCAATGCTGTCGAATCTACTGCCTCATAATCAGGATAAACCAATGCTATAAGCTTACCACTACGCGATACTACCAAAGACTCCATTATATAAGGCATGTTATTTAATTTAGCTTCTATTTCTTCCGGAAAGATATTTTGTCCACTAGGTCCCAGAATCATAGTTTTACTTCTTCCTCGTAAATAAATCCGTCCATTCTCATCCATTGTCCCTAGATCACCTGTACGCAACCAACCATCTTGTGTAAAAACTTCCTGTGTTGCCTCCGGATTTTTATAATACCCTTTCATTACATTCTCTCCCCTTACCTGAATCTCTCCTAAAACATTATGAGGGTCAGGAGAATCTACTCTCAACTCCATTATACCTTTTAATATTTGTCCGCAAGATGTAGGAATAAAATCATAATGGTGATCATACGAAATCAATGGAGCGCACTCCGTCATTCCATATCCTACCGTGAAAGGAAATTTAATTTTATATAAAAAATCTTCTACTTCCTGATTCAATGCAGCTCCCCCAATGATAATTTCCCGAAAACTACCACCCAAAGCTTCCATTAATGCTTTTCTGATTTGCGCATATATCCTATCCTTTACTATAGGAATCTTTAATGCCATCTTAATAGCCGGTTTTTCTATTTTAGGTAAAATCACCTTTTTATATATCTTTTCCAGAACTAAAGGTACAGAAACGATCAAATTTGGCTTCACTTCATTAAAAGCAGCCGATAGAATTTTCGGAGACGGCGATTTTCCTAATAAGGTAGTATGTACACCTTCCGATAAGGCGTAAAGAAAATCAAAAGCACAACCATAAGCATGTGCCAAAGGCAGGAACGAAACCATCTTCTCTCCTCTCGATAATAATTCAAGCTGATGAGCATATGTTACATTTCCCGCTAGATTATTGGCCATCAACATCACTCCCTTACTAAAGCCAGTAGTACCCGAAGTATAATTGATAAGCACGACTTCCGAATTATCAACATCTGCATATAGAATATCTTCTTTATTGAAACCTTGGGGATATTTCGCTTCAAAATCTTTATCCAAACTCCGCAGAATATCCCTTATATGTTTTTTATCATTTTCGCAGATACAAGAAAAAGCTGTCAATGAAAAAATACCTCTCAACTCAGGCATTTGATCCTCTTCCAGATTTTCCCATATGCTATCACTCACAAATAAAAACTCCGAATCGGAATGATTTACTATATGTTGTATATTGCTAGCATGGAAATCTTGTAAAATAGGAACAATCACAGCACCATACGTTACAGCCGCCATATAAACCGTACACCAGTTTATTGTATTCTTACCAACCAAAGCTATTTTATCCCCTTTTTTCACACTCAATTTTTCGAATAAAATATGCAAACGAGCTATTTCTCTAGCCAAATCTTTATAATGAAGGGTCTGACCTGTTCCGTAATCTGATAAAGCCGGTAAATCCCAATTACATTTGAAACTATCCTCGTATAACTTGACAAAATTTTCTTTAATCATAAAAACTGCTCACATTAGAGTTATTTGTGCAAAAATAGACACAAGTAGAGTATTTCCAAATTATTTAATGTTTTTAATGAGGCTTTTTGTGTATTTTTGTAAGTTTCCAGGTTAGAAATTATTAGATGAGGTTATTTTCCTGCCTGAGAGATGCTTTTTATTCTATAAAATAAATGATTGACAATAGTATATTCGAAAATAAACTGGCAGCCTATTATACTTTAGGCTGCAAACTTAATTTTGCTGAAACGTCTGCTATAGGAAGACAACTTTCGGAAGTAGGTGTACGCAAAGCCCGTGAAGGAGAAACCGCAGATATATGTGTGATAAATACATGTTCGGTAACCGAATTAGCAGATAAAAAATGTCGCCAGATTGTACGAAGGATGATAAAAGAACATCTGGGAGCATTCGTTATCGTAACCGGGTGTTATGCACAATTGAAACCAGATGATATTTCAAAGATAGAAGGAGTAGACATTGTACTGGGTGCAGAACAGAAACTCGATGTTATCAATTATCTCGATCAATTAAAGAAAAAGGATAAAGGAACAATCTTCACGAGTAAGACAAACCATATAAAAAGCTTTGTTCCATCCTGTTCGGCTGACGACCGGACACGCTATTTCCTGAAGGTACAGGACGGATGCGATTATTTTTGCTCTTTCTGTACCATTCCACATGCACGTGGAAGAAGCAGGAACGGAAGTATCGAAAGCCTTGTAAAACAGGCTAAAGAAGTTGCAGCTAATGGCGGACGTGAAATCGTTTTGACAGGAGTAAATATCGGAGACTTCGGTAAGACAACTGGAGAAACTTTCTTTGATTTAATAAAAGCTCTTGATAATGTAGAAGGGATAGCCCGCTACCGTATATCCTCCATTGAACCAAATCTTTTGACTGATGAAATTATCGAATTCGTAGCACAATCGAAACGATTTGCTCCTCATTTCCACATTCCGCTCCAATCGGGTTCAGATGAAGTACTCAGATTAATGAAGCGGAAATACGACACAGCTCTTTTCAGACATAAAATAGAAAAGATAAAAAGCATCATTCCACATGCTTTTATTGGAGTAGATGTCATTGTTGGAACACGAGGCGAAACTGATGAATATTTCGAAGAATGCCGTCAATTCATAGATAGCCTCGATATATCTCAGTTGCATGTATTTACATACTCGGAGCGTCCTAATACACAGGCATTAAAAATCGAACATATAGTAGACACTAAAACCAAGCATAAGAGAAGTAAAATCTTACTGGATATTTCTGATAAGAAACTAAGAGATTTTTATCTTTCTCAGCAAGGATTACTGCGTAAAGCACTTTTCGAACATACTATCCACGACAATAAAATGTATGGATATACCGAAAACTACATAAAAGTAGAAAAGGAATATGACGAAAAGCTCGTTAATATTGTAAAAGATGTACACCTTGGAAAACTAAATCAGGAAGGTACAGCATTACTGTTGCAATAGAATGAATAAAATAGGATATTATATCATATATTTCATATTATATATACATGCCTTACTCCCTTTTAAGGTATTATATATTTTATCCGATATTTTATATTTCTGGGTCTATAAAATAGTAGGTTACCGCCTGAAAGTAGTAAGGGAAAACCTGAAATCATCCTTTCCGGATAAAAATGAACATGAATTAAAAAAGATTGAACGTCAATTTTACCGGCACTTTTGCGATTATTTTGTAGAAACGATTAAACTCTTGCACGTCTCCGACAAAGAGATACAAGAACGTTTCGTATTCAACAATATGAAAATAGTGCATGACCTTATGAGCAAAGGCAAATCCGGAATCATGTATCTCGGACATTACGGAAACTGGGAATGGGTTCCGTCCATAAATTTATTGTTTAATGATGGAAGCCTATTGGGACAAATATACCGACCTTTAAAGAATAAAGTATTTGATGAAATATTTTTGAAAATAAGAAGTCGGTTTGGTAGTGTAGGCATCCCCAAGAATGACACACTACGAGCCATCATCAATTACAAACGACAAGGAGAAAAAATTCTTATTGGTTTTATGTCAGACCAAAGCCCTTCTCCCGGTAATATTCATTATTGGACTAATTTTCTCAACCACGAAACAGGGGTATATACAGGAGTAGAACGGATAGCTAAAAAAACAGATTTTTTTGTCACTTATCTGGATATAATCAAAGAGGGAAGAGGTAGGTATACCGCTCATGTGAAGCTAATTACAGATAACCCAAAGGTAGAACCCGAATTTACGATCACAGAAAAATATATCCGTGAAATGGAGAAAACAATTCTTCGTGAACCTGCTTATTGGCTTTGGACGCACAAACGCTGGAAACACAAAAAAGAAAACATCATAAAAGAATGAAAAGAGTCGCAATAGTTATACTGAACTGGAATGGAAAAAATCTCCTCGAAAAGTTTTTGCCATTTTTGCTAAGATACACTGATATGACTATTGCTGACATTATCGTTGCTGATAATCATTCGAATGACGACTCTATTACGTTTCTCAAAAACAACTACCCCACTATTCCACTCTTAGAACTAACAGAGAATTATGGATTTGCCGAAGGATATAATCAGGCTTTATCTCAAATAGAATCCGAATATTATGTCTTATTAAATTCCGATGTGGAGGTAACAGAAAACTGGCTTACTCCATTAATTAACTTTTTAGATAAAAATCAGGATATAGCTTGTGTCCAACCTAAGATTCTGGCTGAACGAAACAAAGAGTATTTCGAGTACGCCGGAGCATCAGGCGGGTTTATTGACAAATATGGTTATCCATTTTGCCGGGGAAGAATATTTGATACGGTCGAGAAAGACAAGGGACAATACAATGATCCTTTGCAAATATTTTGGGCAACAGGTGCCTGTATGGTAATCAGAAGTAAGGATTTTAGAGAAGCAGGGGGCTTCGATGGAACATTCTTCGCACATATGGAAGAAATTGATCTTTGCTGGAGATTAAATGCCAGAGGGAGAAAGGTATATTGCTTTCCACAATCAATAGTATATCATGTAGGAGGTGCAACACTATCGAAAGAAAGCCCGCGAAAAACTTTTCTCAACTTCCGAAACAATATGCTGATGCTGTATAAAAATCTCGGATACGAAAATTTCAAAAAGCTATTTTATACACGAATAGCATTAGATTATCTGGCTATGCTACAAATGATACTCACAGGCAGTTTTCAGAATGCAAAAGCAATAAGGCAAGCCAGAAAAGAATTTAAAAGCATTCGCAAAAACTATAAACAAGTAAGAGAGGAAAATCTCGAAAAACAGACTGTCAAAAACGTAATAACAATCTACCCTAAAAGCCTACTCTGGCAATATTACGTCAAAGGAAAAAAAATCTTTCTAAAATTAAATTTCTATCATACTTAAACAGACTCTATTCGTTTTAACAACTTAAGCTATTATACGGCAATAAGTTAATAATGTTTTAAAAAATACAAAACAAAAAACTTTCCTTCCTCCCATAATATATCAAAACAAAATAGACTTCCTAGCTGTTTAGTTAATGAATAGAGAATATATTTTATCTAAGTAAGGAATAGTATGAATTCAAGAGGTTATCTTTTAACATTAACATTAACATTTTTTTCTTTCATCATATTAAATGCACAGGTAACAATAGGCGCAATGCTAGATCCCGATCCCGATGCACTTCTGGATATGAAAAATAGTACAGGTGGATTAGCAAACAAAGCCCTTCTTTTGCCAAGAGTAAGGCTATCCAATATAAGCAGTCCACAACCCCTGACGGCACATGTTGAAGGAATGCTTGTGTATAATATTACCGATAATGCAACTATTAAAGCCGGACTCTATTATAACAACGGTTCGGGTTGGGTAAACATTGACCCCCTTTCGGGAGGGCAAGCCAATCAAGCACTGGTATCAGGTACTGATCTACAGCCCACATGGGGTACTCTGGATCTATCGGACGAGACTAGTATTGGCTATGTTATGAATAAATTCGACGTATCGAACAGCCCTAGCGGAACTATATTTTCAAATGATATGGGATATGCTGTAACAGCACAGGATCGCCCTTACAATAGCAGTGAATGGTTTAAATTCAATATGTCCACACCTTTTTCGGTCACACCTCTACACACAAAAAACAGGTTGATTGTAACCATGCAAGCCATGATTCAAACAAACCATCAGGCAACTCAACCCGATTGGATAGATTATGCCGGAGGAGTATTTATTAATGATATACTAAAAGTTGTAAAGCTAGGACAGTTTTCTCATACCGGAACATATGCTTTTGAGGTGATGACTATGTATCTGATAGTAGAAGATTTGCCGGTCAACGTTGCACAGGATATATCGATTGCTGTAACGAGGTTAGCAAGTAGCAGCGGACAAGATAACAGAGCCGAACAAATTGGTATAGGAACACCCGTACAAGGCGTAACCAACCTAAATGCATTTATGGCAAAACCTTTTATTGCCATTCAGTATTATGAGGATCCATCCTCCCCTACAAACTAACAGAACTATTTACAAAACTTTCTAAAGAAAATAGCGAACTACAATAAAATCAAAACATTGGTATGAAAAATTACTATACATCAATAATGGGTATAATCTTGTTGTATCTATTAATATTATCACCTAATGTAAATGCTCAGGTAACCATTGGTTCTTCAGGTAATCCCGACCCCAATGCACTAATGGATTTAAAAGAAGACGATAATACCGGCGAATCAGAAAAAGGTCTTTTATTACCCAGAGTAGCACTTATAGGACCTAACGTTAGTCTCCCCCTACCTTATCATGTAAAAGGTATGCTTGTGTACAATGAAATAAATACCGATAGTCTAACAATCGGATTATATAAAAACACCGGGACACAGTGGGTACCGATACAATTACCATCAGGAAGTAGTGCCGACCAGTTTTTAGTAATAAATGAGGAAAGCCTGACTCCTCGCTGGGTAACCAAGTACATTCCTGATCCGACTCAGTCCGATCAATATTCTCTGGATAAAGCAGAGGCTTTCAAATTTACGACAGGACATATATTTCCTGCAACAGAAAACCATGGAGGTGTTACATATGCAGAAAACGCCACCCTCTCTACTTCATGGCATGAGATAACAGATCCTATAACAATCACTCCTACAAATGCTGATAATAAAATTATTATCTTCCTACAAACGAATCTTTTACAATCTCCGTATGTTACAGGAGGAACTCAATCTTATGCAGGTGGTATATTTTTGAATAATCAGCTTAAAGGTGTACGTATGGGTGTCATCAGCTCGTCAGTAACAACAATTGACATAAGCACGCCACCTGTCTCTAAACCTGAAACACTATTCTTTGTTTTAGAGAATTTACCTGTTCAGGCTAATACGATACGGATAGCTTTTATCAAAAGAACCAGAGTCGGGGGTGCAACAGACCTCTATATTGGCAGGGATATAGAAGTAAATGGAACAATTTATCCGGGCTCAACATCTTTGTCTTACGAATTTTATGAAAAGAACTAAAATAAAAATTTCAAAATGAAAAGAACTTATATATATATCATAGCCACATTATGGGGATTGGCGACTTTTCCTCTCATACAAGCACAGGTTACCATAGGGGCAGACAAAAAACCTAATCCCGGTGCATTTCTCGAATTCGTAGAAAATCTTGCGGATAGTACCAGTAACAGAGGCTTGTTACTACCTCGTGTAAGGTTGAATGCAATAGCCGATGCAACCCCCTTAACTAATAAAGTTGAAGGAATGCTTGTATATAATAAAACCCAGAATGCAAGCGTAAATAGTGACGTATATATAAACGACGGCACAAACTGGAATTCTCTATTGCTACCGACTCCCAGTGCTGCCGGACAATATTTGGTCTTGAACTCAAGCCTAGAACCCGAATGGCGAACTATCAATTTACCGCAACCCGTACCCGGAGTATATTCATTAATGAACTCTGATTCAAGAAATCTGTATAGTATGTTGACAATAAACAGTGACAATTCTCCTTGGCTGAAATACGGGGATACAATAACTGTAAAACCACGACATGCAACAAACAGAATGGTAATAACAGTACAAGTTCTTTTCAATAAAGAATATGATCCAGCAAATCCAACCGGATGGGTAAATTATGATGCAGGCCTTTTTATTAATGATTTTACTACTCCTGTAGATGTCCGTAACCAAACTCTAACATACCAAAGTTTCAATAACAGTCGAGTTTATTCTCCTGTCACACTTCACTTTGTTGTCACTAACCTTACAGCAGGCGAACAGAAAGTTCTAATAAAATTTAAACAACTGAATAGTGAGAACTTTGATGGAATACTATTTGTAGGATATGATTCCACTACTCCTCCGGGAGTACCGGGAGATATAAACTTATTTAATACGTCAGCCTCTATATCATCGCAATATTTTGAAGATAAATCCTCACCAATTATATAAGATATACATATTCAAATATAAAGACTAAGTTAATACTTTATCAATCAGATACTGTTTAACTTGGTCTTTTGTTTTTTCAGACAGATTTATCCACGATATATCTTCGTCTCTCTTAAACCAAGTCATCTGCTTACGTGAATAGATCCGCGAGTTTTGCTTGATCTTCTCTATAGCAAAATCGAGAGTCCATTCTCCATCCAGATACTTGAACAACTCTTTATAACCTACTGTATTAAGAGAGTTATATTCTTTATATGGATAATATTTTTCGGCTTCTTCCAGAAGTCCATCTTCTATCATTTGATCGACACGCAGATTTATTCTTTCGTAAAGTTGTTCCCTTTCTCGCATCAACCCCACTTTAATTATCTCAAATGGACGTTGTTTGACAGTGTTAGTCCTGAATGATGAATAAGATTTTCCCGACATCAGGCAAACTTCAAGTGCATGAATAACTCGTTTATAATTCTTCAAATCTACCTGATCATAAAATACAGGATCCAATATCTTCAATTGTGCACGAATAGGCTCAAGCCCTTCTTTTTCATACAAATCGTAAACTTCTTTACGCAACTTTTCATCAATAGTCGGTACTTCGTCTATACCTTTGCAAAGAGCATCAAGATACATCATCGATCCACCTGTGACTATCAGTATATCATGCTTTGTATGTAACTCCTCGATCAACTTTAAAGCTTGTGACTCAAATTCACTGGCACTATAATAGTCTTGTACATCGAGTATACCCACCATATGGTGAGGAACACGTGCCATTTGCTCCTTCGTTGGTGCAGCTGTCCCCACCGTCAGCCCTTTATATAACTGACGTGAGTCTGCCGAAATGATGGGGCATCCCCAATATTCAGCCAGACTCACACTTATTTCTGTTTTACCGACACCTGTCGGACCTAATAATACAAGAACTTTTTTCATCAAAAATTTTCACCATCGGATATCGGCAGATCATTATCCAAACCGTCAAAACCCTCGGCAGCCAATTCATCTAAATCGTATCCCTCATCGCCATAGAAGTTTTCTCCTGTGTCTACAGCCGATACCGTATTTTCGAAATCATTGAAATCGACAAACTGAGCAGGTGCTTCTCCTTGTGAACGGGTAACCACAGCTTCTTCCAGGTCTTTTCCTGTAATGATTTCTCTAAGTTCCATAAAAAATGCACGTTCGGTCAGATAATCAAACACATACATCAACTTTTGCTTTTCATCTTCCAGAAAATCATTCAAAACAGAGTCTGCCATGATATATGAATCTTCTTCCGAACTTGTATCCATTTCGGTAAGAGTTATCTCTGTTTCTTTTTCCCAATCATCACTGCAAAGAAAAAAAGATGTCATTTCTCCATCCTGATAATTAACTGAGGAAATAATAGCCTTATGTAAATCATAAAATGTAGCATCCGAATCTATCTGGATTTCCCTTCTGAAATCGTCTACCTCATCCGATAACAATAAAAATCTGAATACCATATGTATATATTAGTTTATATTTTCGTTAATCATGTTTTTTCAAAGATAAATAATCTTCATAATTTTATTATAATCTGTCAAAGAAAAAATAGCTACAATACTATATTTAAATAGACAGTTATCTAATAAGAGTTTATATCGAATTAGTTAATAACAAAGTCCGAGACCGTAATTTTACCTGTTTCTTTATTATATACAGGCAAAACATTGACAGTATCAGGCTCTAAACAAAACTCTACAACATCCAGAAGTCCGTGTTGTTCAAGTCTTTTCATATGTTCACTTCTTTTAATATAAGTCATCATATCTTTTTGCGCTTCTTTCCACATGGAGATAGCCACACTTGCAGCATCAAAGTTTGCATTGTATCCACCTTTTTCTACCAGCATATCGGCAAGTGCCCCGCCAAACAGGCTATCCTCAAAATTAAATTTATCCTGCCAACCTGCACATAAAACCAGTACATCTTTTTTCTGTGTTATACAAAAGTCGGCAATAGTAGATATATTAGAAAAAGAGCCTATCAGCAGACAAGACGCATCCGAAGCCATATCAATAGCATGTGTACCATTAGTCGTAGATATTACTATATCTTTACCTTCCACTTTATCTTTTGTATAATCGGAAGGAGAATTGCCAAAATCTCCGAATTCGAAACGGAGCATATTTTTTTCTCCACCTACCAGATAGCCTTTGTCATGATAAACTTTAGCTTCAGCCGGAGTAGCTACCGGAATTATACTCTTTGCACCATTATCCAATGCAGTGCACATACAAGTAGTAGCCCTGAATACATCTACAACCACCACTATGGTATCGCTATCACTCTTATAATAAGGGTATAATACAGGTGAAAAACAAACGTCAACTTTCATTTTATTATTTTCTTTGAAACAAAGTTACAGAAAATATATAACCGTACCTCGCTCCCTTGCTCTTGTATATTAAGTTTTTTATTCATATTATTATTACCTTTGTAGTCCCAAATCAAAACAATAGAAATGATACAAATAGATAATGCCATTGTGGCATTAGACATTATAGAAGAAAATTTTCTTTGCGACCTTTGTGCCTGTAAAGGTTCATGCTGTGTAGAAGGAGAATCAGGTGCTCCCCTTGAGAATGAAGAAGTAGAAATTATCGAAAAGATATTGCCTCTTGTATGGGATGACTTATCTCCCGAAGCTCAACAACTAATAGATAAGCAAGGTGTAGCCTACAAAGACCGTGATGGAGATATGGTAACTTCCATCATCAATGGTGAAGATTGTGTTTTCACTTATTACGATGGGGATGGAATCTGCAAATGTGCTATCGAAAAGGCTTATAAAGAAGGTAAAACCGATTTTTACAAACCAATCTCGTGCCACCTCTACCCTATCCGTCTGGAAGAATACAAAGATTTTACTGCTGTAAACTATCACCGATGGAGAGTTTGCAAGCCTGCTGTCGCTTTAGGCAACAAAGAAGGATTACGGATATATCAGTTTCTGAAAGAACCTCTCATCCGAAAATTTGGTGAAGCATGGTACAATGAGTTATGTATTGCAGTAGAAGAATATAAGAAAATGAAAGAAGAAGGCAAATTATAATAGTGAGTGTATAAGCAAATTATAGATAAGATTTCTCAGTATATATCTTTAGACAATGAAGATATTGAATTGATACAAACCTCTTTTCATTACAAAAAGGTCGAAAAGAATACATCTATAATTGAGCCAAATAAGAAAACTCCATATGCCTTTTTCATCAACTCGGGATATCTGAGATATTTTAAAGTTCTCGATTCGGAAGAAGAACTGATTATTCATCTCTATACTCCCGGCAACTTCGCAACTTCTCTCAACAGCTTCTTTCTGGATATGGAAGCGGAAGAAGAGTTACAAGCTATCACCGATTGTGAAGTCCTTTACATCAGTAAAGCAGAACTCGAAAAGTTATATTCTCACAGTCCCAAATGGGAGCGTTTCGGTAGAAAGCTGATGGAAGCTTTCCTTATCGAAAAAGAAGAAAAAATAATTGAGCTGCTATCACTCACTGCTCAGGAAAAATACTCAAAACTAATCAAAACTAATCCTGATATTATCCAAAACGTACCTGTCAAATATATTGCTTCCTTTATCGGAATACAACCCGAATCTCTCAGTCGTATCAAGAAGCAGATTAACTAACATTTGTCAAGTAGTTTCGATTTTTGACCGTCTATATTTGTCATCAAAAAATGATAAATATGAAAACAGTCTTAATTACAGGGTCGGCCAACGGTATCGGAAAAGAAACAGCACTACTTTTTGCTAAGAAAGGTTGGAACGTAATCGCTACAGTCAGAAGTTTTGAAAATTCCGAAGAGTTGAGAGATAAACAAAATATCCATCTTTATCAAATGGATGTACGGGATAAACAATCCATCAAAGAATGCATCAGCCAAGTTATTCAGCAATTCGGAAAAATAGACGTTATAATCAATAATGCAGGAATATATACCATCAACCCTCTGGAAGTAACCTCTGATGAAACCATCGAAAATATTATAGATACAAATATCCATGGAGTGATAAATGTTACCAAAGCACTACTCCCGCATTTCAGAAAGAACAAAGCAGGCATTATTATCAACATCTCATCTATAGCAGGAAGAGCTACTTTTCCTTATCAGTCTGTCTATCATACATCCAAATGGGCGATCGAGGGTTTTAGCGAAGGTTTGTATTACGAATTAGAACCACTTAATATAAAGGTAAAGGTGGTTGAACCCGGTGTAGTCAAAACAAACATCTACAATTCTGTCATGGATTATTCGTTGAATGACTATCCTGCTGAATACCAAGACAATTTCAAAAAAGGGCATTCTTCACTGATGAATAACTTAACGAAAGGATACAAGCCAGAGTTGGATACTCAAACTATATACAAAGCAGTAACCGATAACAAGAATAAATTTCGTTACACTACCGATATGCAAACAAAGTTTGCTTTATTTCTATACTCAATTTTACCGCTGTCACTATTTAGAAAAATGATTTGTAAGCTTAGTGGATTGAGGCTTACTGAATAAGCTTTAATACAAAGATTTATTTATCAACCAATTTGTAATGGGTATTCCTCCCAAATTCTAAACAACTGAATTCTGCTAGATAGCTCTTATCCGGATTTAGTTGTTTATCTAATTCCCTATCCAGCCAATTTTCAAAGAATGTAAGAATATCGACATTCAAATTGTACAAACCTGTATCGTCATAAGAGTAATTCCAAACATTCCCTCTACTTTCACCATTCAAAATAAGTCGAAAATAATCTCCACACCCATATTCACATATATCGATACTACCTTCAAAGAAATTGCCCAATATTTCGCCAACTTTATTCTCTTGTTCTTCCTCAGATAAGTTTCTTTTTTCGGCTTCTTCGATATCCGTATCCTCTATATAAACATTATCCGCTTTCAGATCAGACTGGGTTAACTCACTTTGCTTTATCGATTCTTCTAAAGAATACATTCCATAATACGGTCCTATTCCACCATTCTCTATTCTGGAAAGAAAAGCAACATAACTATCTGGTAATAAAATTTGTTTTTCTTCTTCTATCTTCCTGATTGTATCTATACCGACAATGCTTCCTAATACAATATTCAAGTTGGATGCTTTTTGCAGAATTCTATCTATTTGTTCTTCGTATTTCATTACATATCGATATTTTTTCACGAATATACATTCATTTTAGTTGAAACTCATCTAATTTAACCTTTTTGGATTACCTTTGTTTATATGCAATCCTAATTTTAAGATGAAAAAAATAATTCTACTTTTCCTCCTATACTTTTGCTGTCATTTGTCGGGTATGGCAAACGATAGTACGAAACTGATTTACAAAATAAATATCAAACAAGAAATAGGAAGTGCAGCATGGCATCATTTGCAAAATGGTCTATACCATGCGAATCAGCAAAATGCAGATTATATCCTTCTTGAAATGAACACATACGGAGGAACAGTCGTAGAGGCAGACTCTATGCGTACGGCTATTTTAAATACGAAGATTCCTGTATATGTATTTATTAATAATAATGCTGCTTCGGCAGGAGCACTGATTGCTATTGCCTGTGATAGGATATACATGCGCGAAAGTGCTAATATAGGCGCGGCTACCGTCGTAGATATGGCAGGAGAAAAAGCGCCCGATAAATATCAGTCTTATATGAGGTCGCTTATACGTTCTACGGCAGAAAGCCATGGAAAAGACACTATCATTCAACAAAACGGCGACACTATCTACAAATGGAAACGTGACCCTATAATTGCAGAAGCCATGGTAGATGAACGTGTTGTAGTACCTATGTTAGATGACAGCACAAAGGTTCTGACCCTAACTGCTAATGAAGCCATAAAAGTCGGATACTGTGATGGAATCGCAGAAAACATAGATGAAGTAATTGTCAAATATATGGGAGTTGATGATTATAAAATTGAAACTTACAATCCGACTTGGTTCGACCGGATAAAAGATATACTTACACATGGAGTTGTACAGAGTATCCTCATCATGCTGATAATGGGAGGAATCTATATGGAAATGAAGACTCCCAGTATAGGTTTCCCCTCCGCGATAGCCATAACAGGGGCTATACTCTATTTCGCACCTCTCTATATGGATGGATATGCCCAGAATTGGGAGATACTTCTATTTGTAGTCGGACTTATACTCATAGCTTTCGAGGTATTTGTCATTCCCGGATTCGGTGTAGCAGGTATCAGCGGAATCACGCTTGTCGTGGCAGGTTTATTCCTTAGCCTGATAGGAAATATCGATTTCAATTTTGAAGGTGTATCTTCCGATCAGGCAGTCAAATCACTTCTGACAGTTTCGATAGGTATCGCCATGTCATTTATATTGATCGTCTTTCTCATCAGCCGGATAGGTAAAGAAAACAGTATGTTTAAAACGGTTGCTTTAACTGCCGATCAAGAAGGATTCAGTTCTGTACCCGAAGAGCAAAGGCATCTTATTGGACAAGTAGGCGTTGCAGCGACCATATTGCGTCCGGCAGGAAAAGTCATCATAGGAAGCGATTATTATGATGCGGTAGCATTACAAAGCTACATTGATAAAGGAAAAAAAGTAAAGGTCACAAAATACGAGAATTCTCAACTGTATGTTGTAGAAATTAAAGAATAAGAAAGTATGAAATTTATAGGAATAATCCCGGCCCGATACCAATCGACCCGCTTTCCGGGTAAACCCCTTGCCGATATGGCAGGAAAAACCATGATTCAGCGTGTTTATGAACAAGTAAGCAAAGTTCTGGACGAAGTATGGGTAGCCACAGACGATGAAAGAATTCTGCAAACTGTTGAATCTTTCGGAGGAAAAGCCGTTATGACCTCATCCGAGCACAGAAGTGGGACAGACAGGTGTAATGAAGCATATCATAAAATAGGGAAAGATTTCGATGTTATCATCAATGTACAAGGAGATGAGCCTTTTATACAACCGCAACAGATAGAAGCATTAACGAATTGTTTCGACAGTAAAGATGTACAATTGGCAACTCTCGTAAAACCTTTCAAAAAAGAGGATGGTTTTGAAGCATTGTTCAATCCAAACTCACCGAAAGTCGTACTGAACAAAAATAGCGAAGCTATTTATTTCAGCCGGTCTATTATTCCCTATATCAGAGATGCTCACCATACCGAATGGCTTGACAAACATACTTTCTACAAACATATAGGTATGTATGCTTACAGAGCAGATGTATTGAACGAAATTACACAACTCCCTCAATCTTCCTTAGAATTAGCCGAATCTTTAGAACAACTCCGCTGGATAGAGAATGGTTATAAAATAAAAGTCGGACAGACCAATATGGAAACAATAGGGATCGATACTCCCGAAGACATGGAGAAAGCTTTGGAGTTTTTAAAGCTAAATAATATTAATAGTTAACAAATTGATATAACGTACCCCTATATTTAGATAGTAATGGGATGATCATTAGATCACCCCATTATCTTTTATTCTATTTCTTTTTGATATTTGCACCACTACTGGAGGACACATCGCTACGAGCCGGACTGCCATAGTAACTGATACTACTACCACTACTCGCTCTCGCTTTTATATTCTCTTTTACCCATATTTCTACATCACTTCCCGATGAAGCACTTACGTCTGCTTTATTAACTACCATCTCTTTCATTTTTGCATTCGAGCCACTACTTGCCGAAATATTTGCATAAGAAGCAGAGCCTTTTACAGTTGCATTCGCACCACTACTTACTTTGCAAGTTATCTTTTCGGCTGTTATATCTAATATGATATCACCTGCCGAGCTAGCACGTATTTCGACATTTTCTCCTTTGAATTTTCCCGAACCTATAATTTTACTTGAGGAACTTGCGTGTATTGAAGATAGATTTTTGGCTGAAACATACACCTTCATCTTTCCCTGTATTCTTCTGTTATTAAAGATGTCGCTTTTTATAGAAATATCCAAAACCCCGCCTTTCACCTTAGTCACAATATCATTAATAATCGCATTATCGGCCTCAACTCTGATTGTAGAAGAGCTGCCTTCTGTAATATATACCTCTATTCCACAACAAGAACTCACTCCGGAAAATGATCCAACTTTACGCTCCTCCTTCACAACACTAGCATTCACACTTAGAAAAGATGAGAAAAACACAAACACCAATAGAATACCAACTAATTTTTTCATAATCAAACAGTTTTATTTTTTCATTTATATAATATCAAAATCATCAATTGATAGAAGTAAGATTCTAGCATATCTCAAAAGTATTAACTATCTAATTTAAAACATACCTATTTCTTACGAATATCCGCTCCACTACTAGGGGAAACTTTGGCATGAGGTGGATTTCCGTAGTAATTTATATCACTCCCACTACTTGCATTTGCTTCAATTTCTTCTTTTACCCAAATATCAACATCACTTCCCGATGAAGCATCTACAACAGCTTTATTTAGGATCATTTCTTTCATTCTAATATTTGCTCCACTAGCAGCTGAAACATTTGCACTAAAAGCAGTACCTTTCAGCGTAATATCCGAACCACTATTAGCTCTACATGTTACGTTTTCGGCTTCTAATTCCAAAAATATATCTGCAGCAGAATTTGCGTTTATCTCAATATCTTTAGCATTAAGTTCTCCTTCACTTCTAACATCGCTGGCAGAACTAGCGTCTATCAGAGTTAAATCTTGAGCTGTAACATATACCGACATTTTTTTCATACCCCAACTGAATTTCTCGTTTGTATCATTTCTATATGAGATATTCAGTACACTATCTGTCACCTCTGTCACTATATTATCTATAATTACGTCATCAGCTTCAACTCTGATCGTAGAAGAATTGCCTTCTGCAATATACACATCTATCCCGCAACAAGATTTTATTCCTGTAAACGCTTCAACTGTGCGTTCTTCTTCAACGATATTTCCTGAAAACAAACATGAAGAAAATAAAACTCCACATAATAATGCAACTCCAATAATCTTTTTCATAGTTATAATAGTTTCTTTATCTAATATGACTCACAAAACTCTTTTTTCGTTACAATAAGTTTTAAGTTATTTCTAAATAAATGTTTTAAACAGTTGTTTAGTTTCTATATATTATTTATTTTTGTAGTTAAACAATCGTTTAGAACACATGTTTAATCAAGAGGAATGTTCAGAAGTTAAAGACAAAATCCTGAAAGAAGCACAGAAGTTATTCATTACAAATGGATTTAAAGGCACCAGCGTCAGAGATATAGCTAAAGCATCGGGCACAAATGTAGCCATGGTGAATTATTACTTTCAATCGAAGTATAACCTATTCGAAATTATTTTCGAAGATGCTTTGGACGTGCTCACCAAAAGGATATTTGCGACAATTACATCCGATCTACCTTTTTTCGAACTTATCGAAACGTGGATTCATACCTATTACGAAATACTGTTCGAATATCCACAGATTGCGGCATTCATCATGAATGAGGTTACTCTCAATCCTCAAGGATTGACACAAAGGATAAAGAATCGAAATCCGTACAACTCGTTCAGTAAGATAGAAGAACGAATACAGTCCGAAATAAAAAAAGGAACGATCAGGGAAACGCCTACCGCAGATTTTTTACTTAATATATTATCGCTTTGTATGTTTCCATTTATGTTCGGAAATTTGGCGATGACTCTTATGGAAATTCCCAGAGAAACATATAATGTACTTATAGCTAATCACGAAAAATATGTGATCCAATTTACTATAAATGCACTGAAACCTGGTAAAGAAGAAATAAAAACTGCCAATCAATAAGTATATGAAACGACAATACAAAATGGGTGTGGATGTAGGTTCCACAACTATAAAGATTGTAATAATCGATGCTGATTTTCAAATCATCTATAAAGCATACGAAAGGCATCAGGCAAATATTCAGCAGACATTTGCCCAAGAACTGAACAAGGTAATCGAGCAGTTCCCCGATACCGAATTTTGTATCAATATTACAGGTTCGGCAGGAATGGGTATTGGCGAACGTATTGGCGTAAACTTCGTACAGGAAGTGGTTGCCGCAGTCGAAGTGGTCAATAAAGCTTATCCTGATACACACACTCTGATCGATCTGGGTGGTGAAGACGCTAAAATGGTATTCTTCCAGGAAGGTAAGCATCCCGATATCCGGATGAATGGTAGTTGTGCGGGAGGTACGGGAGCATTTATCGACCAAATGGCAAACCTGATGAATATATCAGTTGAGGAACTGGGTGAAAAAGCACTAAACTTCGAAAAGATATATCCAATCGCTTCACGCTGTGGAGTATTTGCCAAGACAGACGTACAGAATCTAATCAGCCGTAATATTTCGGTTTCGGATATCTCTGCATCTATATTGCATGCAGTTGCCCTACAAAGCGTTACTACGCTTGCCAGAGGTTTCGACGTGAAGCCTAAAGTTTTATGTATCGGGGGTCCATTGACATTTATTCCGGCATTGCGCAACTCATTTCGTGAGGTTTTAAAGATCAACGACAATGATTTTATTCTTCCCGACAATGGAGAATATTTCCCGGCATGGGGTGCAGCCCTTTATCAGGAAAATAAGCCTATATACCACGATTTAGCTTCCTTAATCGAAAAATCGGAGTCGAACACAAAGGTTCAATCCGAAACTCTACCTGCTCTTTTCGAAGATGAGAACGATTATAACCAATGGAAGAAAAACCGTAGAATAAAAGCCCTCGAATTTGAAGAATTAGGCAGCAAAAAAAATATAGAATGCTTTTTAGGAATCGATTCCGGTTCTACTACTACCAAAGTTGTAATAATGGACAAAGATGCTCGCATCCTTTACCGTTTTTATGACAGTAATGAAGGTAATCCCCTGAAAAAAGTAATCGAAGGGCTCAATAAATTCTACGAAGAAGCCGCATCCAAGGATGTTAGCTATAAATTTCTTTCATCTGCTGCAACCGGATACGGCGAAGACCTTATCAAATCGGCTTTAGGATTAGATTACGGAATTGTGGAAACGATGGCACACCTTTCGGGTGCTCAATATGTAGATCCGCAAGTATCTTTTATTCTGGATATTGGTGGGCAGGATATAAAATCTATTTTTACAGAAAACGGCGTTATTTCTAATATCGAATTGAATGAAGCCTGTTCAGCGGGTTGTGGTTCATTCTTACAGAACTTCGCATCTACGATGAACATGAAGCTGAACGAATTTACACGTGCGGCATGTCTGGCAAAATATCCGTCGGATTTAGGTTCACGTTGCACTGTCTTCATGAATTCTAAGGTAAAGCAGTCACTTCGTGAGAATGCAGGAATGGACGACATTGCAGCCGGATTAGCTTATTCCGTTGTAAAAAACTGTTTGTACAAAGTTCTGAAAATATCGAACCTAAAACAATTAGGAGATCACATTGTAGTGCAAGGAGGTACATTCCGGAATGATGGAGTATACCGTGCTCTTGAACTCCTCTCCGGTAAATCGGTAGGCTCTACTGATCATCCCGAACTGATGGGAGCATTGGGTGCAGCTTTGTATGCAAGAAGCCTTTGGGAAAAAGAAAATGCTAATAAGTATACTTTGGCTATCGAATTGCCGAATGCAGACAATATAAACACAAAAGAGCTTCAATGTAAAGGCTGTACAAATAACTGTTCGGTACTTCGCTTCAAATTTGAGAACGGTAATATCTGTTATGCAGGTAATAAATGCGAAAAGATATTCTATAACAAAAGTGTCGCACAAAAAGGCGGTTACAACGGATTTGACGAGAAAAATGAAATCTTGTTTAATCGTGGTGTAAATGCAGATAATATCCAACAGGGAAAAACTATCGGGATACCTCGCGTACTCAATATGTTTGATAATTATCCGTTCTGGCACACCCTACTTTCGGAATGTGGGTTTAATGTAAGGCTTTCGCCCGAATCGACATTCCCTCTCTATCAAAAAGGCGTAGGTGGCATTATGTCTGATAATATCTGTTTCCCTGCTAAACTGGTACACGGACATATATTGGCACTTATCGAGCAGAAAGTAGACCGTATCTTCTACCCTATCATCCCGAAAGAAGAGAAAGAATTCGGTGCAGCATCCAATTCGTTTAACTGTCCCGTTGTCAGCGGTTATCCTGAGGTTATCCGTAGCTCGATGGAACCCGAAGAAAAATACGGAATCCCTTTCGATAAGCCTGTTATCACTTTCAGTAGTGACAAGGCACTCGAAAAAGCCAGTTTCGAATATCTTTCATCTTTAGGGGTTTCCAAATCTGTTTTTAAAGCTGCTTTTGACAAAGCAATGAAAGTAAAAACAGATGTCAAAGTACAACTAAGAGAAAGCCAGAAATCACTTTTAGAGGAAGCTATCAAAAATAATGAACCTGCTTTTGTGGTGGCAGGAAGACCATATCATGCCGATCCACTTATCCATCAGAAAGTAGGACAGATTTTATCCGATTTAGGTGCAATTGTATTTACAGATGATGTATTCAGAAAAGAAGAAAGTCATGGTTTCGGAAAGCTGAACATTGTTTCACAATGGTCATATCCTAATCGTGTAGTTCAGGCTGCAATGGAAGTTGCCAAGCTTCCGCAGAATGTACAATTAATACAGCTAAACTCGTTCGGTTGTGGCCCTGACTCGTTCTTTATGGATGAGACAATGGATATACTTAAAAAAGTAGGCAAAAATCTTACTGTTTTACGCATCGATGAGATAGCCAGTCCGGGTTCTATCCGGTTACGCTTACGTTCTTTGGTAGAATCGCTCAAGACGATCAATACTCAGGAACGTAAAGCTCATACAACTGAATATGTCGGTTACAAGGCACCCTACAAAAAAGAAGACCGTAAAAAAACGATTCTTATACCTTGGTTTACAGATTTCCTTTCTCCGTTTGCGCCTGCTATAGGAGAACTGATGGGATTGAAAGTAGAAAATCTTCCTAAATCAAATAAAGTATCGGCAGACCTGGGATTAATGTATGGAAATAATGAAGTATGTTATCCATCCACCCTTATTCTGGGTGATATTATTAATACTCTTCAATCGGGTAATTATGATGTACAGGATATAGTATTAGCGATTACTCAGACAGGTGGACAATGCCGGGCAACCAATTATCTGGCTCAGATAAAAAGCGGATTGATAAATGCAGGATTCCAAGATATTCCGGTGATTGCTCTTTCATCGGGAGACTCTTATCAGAATGATGAAAGCGAATTTAGTATGGATTGGAAGAAACTGATAAAGATCGCTATAGATCTGGTACTTTATTCCGACAATCTGCAACAAATGCACAGTGCGATATCAGTTCGCGAGAAGAAAAAAGGGGCATCTATAGAGGTTTTCAATTTCTATATCGAAAGGGGTATTGATGCCGTGAGAGCCAATTCGCCGAAAACATTACGCCGCTTGATGAAAGAGGCTGTGGCTGATTTCAATAATGTGCTTATTCATGACCGCGAATATACAAAGGTAGGTCTGATAGGTGAAATATTCCTGAAATATAATAACTATGCTCAAGCAAACATCACCGAATGGCTTCGCTCAAAAGAAGTAGAAGTTTCGTGCCCTCCTCTACTCGACTTCCTTCTACAATTCTTTGTCAACAACAAAGAAAACATCAGAAACGGATTGGATGACGAAAGTATTATGGGGAAAGCGCTTAAACCTGTTATCTGGCAATTGATAAACCTGAAAATAAAGAAATACGAAAAGATTATGTCCGGTTTCAGGTTCTATGAACCATCGGAATCTATTTTTGCCAAAGCAGAGGCTGCATCGGAAGTATTGAGTTTGTCTAACCAGTTTGGTGAAGGATGGCTAATAGCCGGTGAAATTGCTCATTATGCCCGTAAAAATGTGAACAAAGTGGTTTGTATTCAGCCTTTCGGATGTATAGCCAATCACATTGTGGCTAAAGGAATAGAAAAACGCCTGAAAACGATTTACCCAAATATGAATATCCTTTATCTGGATATTGATGGAGGTATTGCCGAAGTTAATCTTCAAAACCGACTACATTTTATGATTTCATAATATCTGAATATTTACTACTTATAGAAAGAGCCGATAGAGAAACTAAAATATCTATCGGCTTTTCTTTATATATCATAACTATAAAACAATTAATCATATTACTTTTGTTTATTAAATTTATCAAATAAACAAAAAAATGTTTGAACGAATAGATAAGCAAACTGCGATACAAAAACTAGAGACAGACGGTATTTTAATAGATATCAGAGATGCTGAAAGTTTCGTAAACGGGCACATCGAAAACGCAATCCATATTACACAGCAAAATATGGGAGACTTCATTGTCAATACAAGTAAAGATGTACCTATCTTGGTTATGTGCTATCATGGTAATAGTAGTCAATCAGTAGCATATTATCTATCCATGCAAGGCTTCACGGAAGTATACAGTATAGATGGGGGATATGAAGGCTGGATTGAATAAATTCTGATAACTCTTATGAACTTTTAGGCATTTATTTGTTTATATTATTATAATAGCTTAACAAAAAAACAATCTATCATGAAGAAGTTTTTACTCTTATTAATAATTACTTTTATCTCTTTCAGCCCGGTTATAGCCCAGAATGAACCAGCCTATAAAAAAGGGAAATTTTACGCATTCTGGGGATGGAACAGATCTCATTATACCAATTCGACTATTCATTTTAAAGGAGATGACTACAATTTTAAATTGCAGAGAGCAGTTGCGCATGACAAGTTAAGCCCTGTCAATTTCAAGAATTATTTACGCCCCGACAGAATAACTATTCCCCAAACTAATTTCAGGATAGGTTACTTCTTCAAAGATAATATGGCTATAAGTATCGGAGTAGACCATATGAAATATGTTGTAGACCAAAACCAAACTGTAGGGATAAGTGGTAAAGTAAAGCCAGGCTTTGAAAGTCATGTAAAAGATGGCAATGTCAAACTAACCGAAGATTTTCTTATGTTTGAACATACGGACGGTTTAAACTATATAAATGCTGAATTTGAATATTATCATAATTTTTATAAACATGGCATCTTTAAACTGAATGGTATGGTAGGCGGCGGTGCTGGTTTTCTACTCCCTAAAACCAACGCAACACTAATGGGAAACGAAAGGCATGATGATTTTCATTTGGCAGGGTATGGAATAAATGCAAAAATTGGCGCAGACTTCCTATTCTGGGATCTATTTTTTCTCAGATGTGAAGGTAAAGAAGGATACATAAATATGCCTAGCATACGTACAACATCATCTAAAAGTGATAAAGCGTCTCAACATTTCTGGTTTGCCGAAATAGATTTTTTATTTGGTTTTGCATGGCATTTCTAAAACTATAATCCTCAAAAATAAAAAAGCCTGTTTGAAATTTCATCAAACAGGCTCTTCATTTATTTTTATCAGTTTCCTTTCAAGAGAATATCGACTGCTTTTTCTAATTGAGTATCTTTTCCCTGCAATTGGGATGCAGGATCAATATAAACCTCAATATCCGGATAAAGTTCCTGATTTTCGAGATATTGTCCTCGCATATCTTTCACCGCTACCTGAGGAATACCAAATACGATAGACGGATCTATCTGGCTTTCCCACCAAACAGCAGTCATTGTTCCCGGAATAGGCGTTCCAACTAGTTTGCCTATACCCATTTCTTTGTAAAGCCAAGGAAAACCATGAGCGTTGGAATAGTTATTCTCACAAACCAGAACAATAGAGGGTTTTAGCCATTTATTATACGGATCACTACCTATGTATTGTCCTCTCGGTTCAAATCTCTGGTACTCTTTACCATCGAGCAATGTCACCAAGTCATCATGAAGCCAGCCGCCACCATTGTGACGGGTATCGACAACCACAGCTTCTTTGTTACGACAACGTCCTAACAATTCGGAATATACAGTTCTGAAACTTTCACTATCCATTCCACGTATATGCACATATCCGATACGCCCATCCGAAAGTTTATCGACCATCGCCCTGCGCTGTTCTACCCAACGTCTGTAAAGCAAATTACTCTGTTCACCATACGAAATTGGTTTTATCCATACCTCTTTTTCAGCAGCCGTTTCCGAAGCCTTAAATGCTATTAGAACTTTTTTACCCGCTTTTCCTGCTAATAACGGATAATAATCCTCACCATTTTTGATTGGCTTTCCATCAATTTTCGTAATAATAGTGCCTTCTTTTATATCCTTGGCATCAGTTGCCGTCAAAGGTCCCAATTCGATAATTTCTTTTATGCGGATACCATCTCCATTATAATCATTATCAAAAAATGCTCCTAAAGCAGCAGTAGACATAGGTGCTCCACTACCCCAATATCTGGCTCCTGTATGTGAGCCATTCAATTCGCCTAACATTTCAGACAGCATCTCCTGAAAATCAAAATTGTTATTAATATGAGGTAAGAATTTACTATATGCAGTTTTATACATATTCCAATCTACACCATGCAAATCAGTTACATAAAATTTATCTTTCACCTGTTTCCAAGCATGATTAAATATATAAGTGCGCTCTTGTTCAGGCTGATATTCAAATTGAGCATTCATTTTGATAGGAGTCACCTTACCACTTTCCATATCAATCTTTTTCAGGTCACCTTTTGCCAGCAAAATAATGTTTTTAGCTACACTATCCGTTTGCAAACGACCTGCACCTGCATCTTTCAATAAGATTTTAGAAGATTTCTCTTTCAAATCATACACCCACAGATCATAATCTTTCTCAAAACGAGTCAGATAATAAAGCTTATCTCCTTTTTTATTGAGCATGGCATCTGCCAGAGATGAAGAGTTAGGAGTCAATCTGATAGTCCACTCTTTTGTATTGTTCAGATCGAAAGTGAGAGGTTTCACATCTTTTTTCTTATCCTTCTTTTTATCATCTTTCTTCTTATCTTTTTTATCCTTCGACTTATCGCTATTTTCTTCCTTCTTCTTGTCTTTCTTTTCCTGTTCTTCCAATAAAGCCAATTCCTCTTTACTCATACGAAATTTGTCATAAGATTCACGATCAAAGAAAGTTATATAGACATCCATATATGCTCCCCAACTACCATGGCTACGATACCCTGCACGATCCGAAAACCATATCATAGCTTTTCCATCTTGTACAAAACGAGGATTGGCATCCGTATAACCACTTTCTGTCAGATTGGTTATTTCTGCGCTGCCATCGGCTTTCACTAGTGCCACATCTGTATTATGCCACCCTCCTATTCCGATATATTTTGCCAGCAGCCATTTGCTATCAGGTGCCCACTGAAACCATTGATCTCCATCGGCATAAGAATAGTTGTACTTTCCATCCAAAACAGTACGGATTTGTTTCGTAGCCATATTAAGCACACGAAGGGTAGTACGGTCTTCCAGATAAGCTATTTCCGTTCCATCAGGAGAATACAAAGGCTGGAAAGAAGCCAATTCGGAATTTGTTAATTGCTCTTCTTTAAAATCTTTTGCATACACGAACTGAGAGTCTTCTTTATATGTCAGCGATGTTTGATATACATTCCACAAACCGTTTCTTTCGGCAGAATAAAGTATCGACCGTCCATCGGGGCTGAAAGAAACATTGCGCTCCTGTTCTGGCGTATTTGTTATCCGTCGCGTTGTACCATACTCAACCGAAGCCACAAAAACATCGCCTCTAACTATAAAAGCTACTTCTTTACTACTCGGAGACACAGCCATTTCTCGTGCCCCTTTCGAAAAATTCATATATTTCAATTTATTTTCTTGATTATCTGTAACGATCTGAATATTTATCTTTTGAGGCTGAGAACTTTCTTTCATTGTATATATCTCGCCATCATACGAGAAACATAATAATCCATCTTTACTTGAAGACAAAAACCGAACAGGATGATTTGTAAAAGAAGTCAATTTAGATGCATTTGCAGCATTTACCCCTCTTTTATATATATTAAATGAGCCATCCTGCTCACTTAGGTAATAAAAACTTTGCCCGTCTGCAGTCCAGACAGGATTACGGTCTTCACAATTAAGTGAAGTTTGTTTCTTATATGTATTGTTTTTCCCTAGTTCACATAACCATACATCGCGTGTAATAGACGAGCGGTGATGCTTACGCCAAGGATCTTCATATCCTTTTCTATCATGATAAAGCAATTTCGTTCCAGTCGGATCAATTGAAATATCCTCCATCGTTAACGATGAAAACAACGTAGGTCTACCTCCCGAAGTTTTGACTTCATAAATCTGTGGAAATAACGAAGAAGCAAATTGTCCGTCTTTATTGTCCTGAATAATACTTGCTGAAAACAAAATATTTTCATTATCGCGGAAAATTACAGGATATTCATTTGTCGAATGTGTAGTAAGACGGGTAGGTACACCACCTTCGGCAGACATCAGATATACATCGAAACTACCTTCACGATTCGATGCAAAAGCCAGAGATTTTCCATCAGGCGACCATACGGGTCGTGTATCATGAGCTGAATGAGTTGTCAACTGCATAGCACGACCTCCCTTTGATGATATTTTGTAAATATCTCCTTGATACGAAAATGCGATAAAATTTCCATCAGGTGAAATAGCCGGATAACGCATCCATAAAGGTGTTTCTTGTGCAGCTAAACTTAAAGCGGATAAAAAAAGCAATAAGGATAATAAATAGCTTCTCATATTATTTTATTTAAGTTAACATATAAAGTGTACTAAAGGTAAAGCATATCTTCTTATATGACTAATAAAAGAGCAAAAATGTTACAAATGAAAAGTAACATATTACGTATATTAAAAAAGTAAAAGATCTATTTCTCCGACTTTTTCTCACCTCCAAATTCCAAAGCAAAACGCTCCAATCCCCGCCTGTTAATTATAGAGAATATCAGATAACCAACAAAGAGAGTTATCCAGATAAGCAGCATTTTAATACTCGATACTCCCGTAAATAAAAATATCATCATCGAAACAAAACCTGTCAGCCAAGTTGCCAGCAAGGTTGTAACAGTTATAAATACCATCTTATCGAAAAAAGCTCTAAACATCAACTTCCCTAGCATAGAGAATACCAAAGATAAAACCAAGATGAGCAAAAACACGCCAAATGCAGCCCACATAACCAGATAACCCGGTTCTTCTATAAGAGGCATCAGCCAAGAAGGCATTTCAAAACTGAATTCCATTGTATTCTTTTTCTTTAGCTGTTATTTCTAACATTGGTTTCTCTTTGTATCCCATCAGCTTAGCAAAAATAAGGTTAGGAAACTCCAATATTCCAATATTATACATATTTATGCTTTCGTTGTAAAATTCACGACGGTCACTTATATGGTCTTCCAGTTGTGATACGCGTTCTTGTAAACTTAACAATGAATTGTTTGCTTTCAGATCAGGATAATTCTCGGAAACAGCAAATACTGTTTTCAAAGCGGATGTCATTTCATTTCCGATTTTCACCTTATCATCTATACTGTTAGCGCTTAAATACTCGGTACGCAATCTGGTTAATTTTTCCAGCATTTCCTGTTCATACCCCATCGATTGTTTAACGACCTTTATCAGATTAGGAATTTCATCTGCCCGCTGTTTCAGCAGTACATCTATATTGGCAAAAGACTTTTCGATGTTCTTATTCAACATCACCAACCTATTGTAAATGTTTACAATATAGCTTATCAAAGCTACTAATACTACAACTCCTATAATAACCGCAATAATAGTTCCCGACATATTTTTATATTATTAATTCCACAAATTATTCCAATCAAATAAAATCTCTTTCATTCGAAAATGAACTGTATTCCCATCCACAGAGATATCTGCCAACAAAATTATCATCGCAATAATAGCAATAACAATAGAAACAGAAAGAAAAGACCTTAATAATGGCTGATATTTATTCCACCTGTCTACCGAGCCAACAGGAGACATCATAAAGGTTTTCTTTATTTCCTCTTTTGTTATTATTACTTTATCCCCTTCCCTGTCGGCTTTCCCTATCAGAAGCATTTCATCACCTTCCGTTATCAGATATTGAGAATAACGCTTTCCTCCGCTTTCGTAACTATCCGATACATCCAACCACATAAACTCCAAATCCTCACCAGCCACTTCTACACTGCCTGTTTCATCTTCGATAAAAAAATTATTACATTTCGAAATATTACTAATTGTTGAATATTTCGTGCGTCCATTATCATCCCTCTTTTTCTTTTCGATTATGTATGTATATCCAATACATGGTTTCGATTTTATAGGAGCTTTCAAATATTCTATTTTTCTCAGTTTGCCCTTTACTTCAACCAATCCCATTGCCATAGAACGTATTTTAGATGTGGGTAAAACGGATTGCAATTTAAGAAAACGATTATTAGAATTGGGCAGTATTTTAGACAATATAATTATAGCAATAATAACAGGAAAAATATAAGGTCCCAGAGCAAAAAAGAGAGCAATAAGCGCCAGACTCCCCAATAGTTTAAGAATAACTTTCCACCAAGGATGCTTCTTTCTTTCCTCTCTTATACTATATAGAGTGTCTTTTACAAATTGAAAAAACCATCCTCCCAACGCTATAAAAAAAACAGATATAGCTAATGTGAGAAAAACAACTCCACCTAACGGTTTATGGATAAGAAAACCTAAAGCTATCAATGCAGGATTTAATACGAAAAATAACCATCCCGGTAGCTTCTCTGTAATGAAAGATTTCACTAATAATGTATGGAAAGCAGCCAAAAACACACTAAATACTATCATAAAAATGATGACTGCTCCATCTATATCCGAAAAAGCATCTAAAAATTTCGACATTCTTACTTTTTTGATATCAGCCTCAAAAATAGATAAAATTAATTATACCTTATTTTTGAAATTTTAGAAATAATAATTTTATCCGAAGACGGTATTTCTTCGCTTAACTTTTTATTTATCTTTACGGCACAAATTACAAAATTTACCTATGAAATCTATATTGTTGAGAACTATCGTTTTTCTATGCTGTATTATAGCTATCCCTGTGACCTTCCAGTCTCAGGCACAAAACCCGAACCCGAGTATCAATATACTGCCTAAACCTCAGAAGGTAATATTTATACAAGGTAATTTTAATATCAACAAAAAAACGATATTGATATGTAGCAACGAATCGGCAATAAAAACTATAAAGATTTTTCAATCTCACCTTCAAAAAGAATACAATCTGGATTTAAAAATATATGATGACGGTTCTATTGCCGATATAGAAAAAAACATCATTTATTTTGAAACAGATAAATTCATGGCAGAGGAAGCTTATACAGTCAAAGTAGAAAAAGATAAAATTACCTGCAAAGCTTCTTCAAAAGCCGGTTTCCTTTATGCGATACAAAGCCTCATACAAACAATTCAAAAAGAAAAAGGTAAAGTTATTGTTCCCGGAATGTTTATCGAGGACAAACCATTATATAGCTGGAGAGGTTATATGCTGGATGTATCGAGACATTTTTTCGATAAAGAAACAGTCAAACAATATCTGGATATAATGGCTCGATTGAAGTTGAATCGTTTTCATTGGCACTTGACTGATGAACAAGCGTGGAGAATCGAGATAAAGAGATATCCCCAATTAACAGAAATAGGCGCAATAGGCAGTTGGGGTGACAGAAATGCGCCAAAAGCATTTTATACCCAAGACGATATTCGTGAGGTTGTACAATATGCAGCAGACCGCAATATTATGGTTATACCCGAGATAGATATGCCCGGACATGCTTCGGCAGTATCGCGCTCCTACCCCGAAATATCGGGAGGAGGAGAAGGACGCTGGGAAGGTTTTACATTCCATCCGGCAAAAGAAAGTACTTATGAATTCATCGATAATGTAATGACCGAAATAGCAGAACTTTTCCCTGCACCATACATTCATATTGGAGCAGATGAAGTTCATTACGGAAACCAATCATGGTTTACTGATCCTGTGATCCAGAAATTCATAAAAGATAATAATATAAAAGATGAAGTAGGGCTGGAACATTATTTTATAAAACGTGCTTGTGAAATAGTGAAAAGCAAAGGAAAAAAGATGATCGGCTGGGATGAAATTACTAATACAGGGCTCACTGCCGATGATGCCGTTGTTATGTGGTGGAGACATGATAAGACAGATGTACTGACACAGGCTCTAGAAAAAGGTTTTGAAGTAGTACTTTGTCCACGTATTCCTTGCTATTTCGATTTTGTACAAGACGATAGCCATAAAACGGGACGACGTTGGGGAGGTAACTTCAACGAATTGCATACTGTTTATGAGTTTCCTAAAAATCTGGAAAGCATTATTTCCAAACACTCTCACCAAATATTAGGATTACAGGCAAATGTATGGACTGAACGCATCAAAGACAAAAAGCGCCTCGATTTTATGACTTTTCCACGACTGCTTGCTATATCAGAAGACGCATGGACAAACGAAAATCAAAAGAATTATACAGACTTTGAAGCCAGAGCAAAGGTATTTATGGAATATTTGAAGGAACTGAAAATTAACTTCTTCAATATATTCGATAAAGAGTCTACTCCCGAACCTTGGGGACCCGACAAACAGGATGTCATAGCAGAAGGATAAATTTTCAAAAGAAGAATCAGCATACAGACTACACAGAGGTTACAGATTTATAAAAACTTTATTAAAATTATAAACTGTTTATTCTGTGTGACCTGTGTTCTATTTTAAAACTTTCTCAGCACCACTTTTTCGTTATGAAAATTCATTACCTTTGTTGGCTGTTTTGATTTTAGAATTTATATGCTAACATCGTTATATATCAAGAACTATGCCCTTATAGAAAGTCTGGAAATGGATTTCGAATCCGGTTTTTCTGTGATAACCGGTGAAACGGGGGCTGGTAAGTCTATCATATTAGGCGCTTTATCTCTTATTTTGGGACAACGTGCCGATACTAAATCTATCAAACAAGGGGCTACGAAATGTATCATAGAAGGTGCATTCGATGTATCTGCCTATGACTTTCGCAATTTCTGCGAAGAGACAGGAATCGAATATGATCCCGTTTCTTATACACTTCGCCGCGAAATATTATCTACAGGTAAATCCAGAGCCTTTATAAATGACAGCCCTGTTTCTTTAAATGATTTGAAGGAATTAGGCAATCTACTTATTGATATACATTCTCAACATCAAAATCTTATTTTAGGAGATAGCCGTTTCCAGATGCGAGTAGTAGACACTCTAGCAGGAAACCACGAAATACTGAAAGTATATAAAGAAGCCTATAAGCAATACAGATCGGCAGAAAAAGCACTGGAAGACCTTAAAGACATCGTCGCAAAAAGCAAACAGGATGAGGATTATTTCAGGTTTCAGTTCGAAACACTTTCCGAAGTAAAACTAACAGACGGAGAACAGGAAGAATTGGAACAGGAACTGAAATCCTTAACTCATGCCGAAGATATAAAATCAGCTTTATACAAAGTACATACTATTCTTTCGGATGATAGTGGTATAGTAACAGCATTGAAAGAAGGGCTAAGCATTTCTCAAAGCCTGAAAGATATTTATCCTGATTCGGAGTCCATCAGCCAACGATTAGAAACCGCTTACATCGACTTAAAAGACTTAAGCAACGAAACTCAGCGTTTGACGGAAGATGTAGAATATAATCCCGAACGGTTAGCTTTTATTGAGGAACGGCTCGATCAAATATATACCTTACAACAGAAACATAGAGCTTCGAATGTTACCGAGTTGCTCCAGATACAACAAGAACTTGAAGAAAAACTTAATAGTATTGATTCTTATGATCAACAATTGGAAGAACTCCAAAACGATTTGAGTCAAAAACAAGAAAAAGTTTTAAAACAAGCAGAAGAGTTAAGCAAAAAACGCAAAAAAGCTATTCTAAACATTGAAAAGCAACTTATAGAAAAGGTTGCTTATCTGGGTATTCCGAATGTGGATTTCAAATGTGAAATCAGCCGTAAATCTACTGTTGATAGTACAGGTGCAGATGATCTACAGTTTATGTTTTCAGCCAATAAGAATGCACCTCTACAACCTATTGCCAATGTGGCTTCGGGAGGGGAAATTTCGCGTGTTATGCTATGCTTGAAATCGATGATTGCAGGAGCAACAGCATTGCCAACGATCATTTTTGACGAAATAGATACTGGTGTTTCCGGTGAAATAGCTGATAAAATGGGGAAAGTGATGCAGGAGTTCGGAAATCAAATGCAGGTTATCGCAATCACCCATTTACCTCAAATAGCGGCAAAAGGAAAAAGCCACTATTATGTGTACAAAGCCGATGATGCTGACACTACAACGACGAATCTCCGTAAACTTTCGGAAGAAGAACGTATCTCAGAGCTTGCGCAAATGCTAAGTGGTTCTGAAATAACTGAAGCCGCTGTACAGAATGCAAAAGTGATGTTAGGAAAAAAATAGATGAAGGTCTCAAACCTTTTATTTTACTTTAATTTATACAATAATACATACAATAGATAGTTATAATGTAATATATCATTAAAACCTATTTCTATTTGCTTATAAAACCTAAATGAAAGAAAAAGAAATGATTTTCGGCATACGTGCCGTTATTGAAGCCGTAGAAGCCGGAAAAGAAATAGATAAAGTTATTCTTAAAAGAGAACTTCAAGGAGACTTATTCAAGGAGTTATCCGCTGTTTTATCAGCTCACGATATACCTATCCAGAAAGTTCCGGTCGAAAGAATAAACCGCTTTACCCGTAAAAACCATCAAGGGGTAATCGCATTCCTTTCGGCTATCACATACGAAAAGATTGAAGATATTATTCCTTTTCTTTACGAACAGGGAAAAAATCCTTTTATCCTTGTTTTAGACGGATTGACAGATGTGCGCAATTTCGGTGCTATAGCACGTACCTGCGAGGTAGCAGGTGTAGATGCGATAGTTATCCCTGCACGTGGCAGCGTAACCGTTAATGCCGATGCTGTAAAAACCTCAGCCGGAGCATTGTTAAAAATCCCGGTTTGTAAAGAAAACAGTCTGACCGAAGCTATACAATTTCTAAAAAATAGCGGAGTCAAGATTGTAGCTGCAACGGAAAGAGCTTCCCAATTTTATACGGAAGTAGATTATACAGGACCTGTTGCTATCGTTATGGGATCGGAAGATACAGGGATCAGCAATGATAATATACGCATCAGCGACGATCTGGTAAAGATACCTCAATATGGTACTATAGAATCATTAAATGTATCAGTAGCCGCGGGCGTTTTAGTATATGAAGTAATCAGACAAAAAAACATAAACCTATAAATAAAAAGACATCATTCATTATGAAAAAAGTTATTGCAACAAAAAATGCTCCTGAAGCAATCGGACCATATAGCCAAGCTATTGAAATAAACGGCATGATATATCTGTCGGGACAAATTCCTATCGATCCGGCTACAGGCGTATTCGTTGACGGAGGAGTTAAGGAACAAACAGAGCAGGTTTTCAAAAATATAAAAGCCATCTTGGCAGAAATAGGACTTACGACCAATGAAATTGTAAAAACTACAGTCCTTTTGGCTGATATAGCTGACTTTTCTGTAATGAATGAAGTATACGCAACGCATTTTAGCGGTACATTCCCTGCACGTTCTGCTTTTGCAGTAAAAGACCTTCCTAAAGGGGCTTTAGTGGAAATAGAAGTAATCGCTGCACGATAAACGTTGACCATACAATGAAGACCATAGGAAATCTGATCTGGCTGATATTCGGGGGATTTGCAATAGCTATCGAATATATTTTGGGTAGCATTGCTCTCATGGTTACTGTTATCGGTATACCATTCGGGCTACAAACCCTGAAACTAGGGTTACTGGCAATCTGGCCTTTCGGTAGCAGAGTAGTTACAGTAGATGATTCTACAGGTTGCCTCAATACCATTATGAATATTATCTGGATCATTTTCGGCGGTTTTTGGATAGCACTTACTCATATTGTTTTGGGAGTATTGCTATGCATCACCATCATAGGAATACCTTTTGGTAAGCAACATTTCAAATTTATAAAACTCGCATTATTCCCATTTGGGAAACGAGTAGAGAATGCTTAATTCATTCTACGAATAAATATCAAAAAGACAATAAAAATAATTTTTTATTGTCTTTTTTTGTTAAATTTGAAAATATCCTATTTAACCATTGAAGACCATGAATAGAATAACACATTTAATTATATTGGTGATAGCTTTGTTATTTAGTACTAGTACTAGTACTGCACAAGATAAAATATTCTTAGACATTGATTCTATTGCTAATAGGCTCACACAACAGTTAGTTCTTTTTCCTCAAGAGAAAATATATATTCATACCGACAAATCACAATATATTTCAGGAGAGAAAATCTGGTTTCGTATTCATTTGGTAGATGCTGTCTATCACCAGAAAGCTATAGCCAGTAAATATGCATATGTAGAATTAATCAATCCTTTGGACAGTATCATATCCAGAGTTAAAACGAAAATAGATAATAACGGTATTCATGCCGGATATATGCTTTTATCGGAAGATATTATAGCAGGAGAGTATACTTTACAAGCATCTACTAATTACATGAACAATCTTGATAGCGATTATTTCTTCAAAAAGAGAATTGAGATAAATGATCCTTCACGATCTTTTATACAACCCCAAATAACGTTTGAACATGAATCAGAAAACAAGGTTAGAGCAAAGATCAGTTTTTATGATACTGCTAATGATGATTTAATTATACCGGAAAATGCGAAAATCAGCCTGAATGACGGAGTTGCGAATAGATTAAAATTTAATGATAATAAAACTGCGCAATCAAATCTCAAATTGAATAAAAAGAATGAGAATAATGTAGTAAATATTGAATTTGTTAAAGATAAACGTCTAGGCAAGTATTATATTCCGATCCCCGATTCAGAAAAAGATTTTGAAGTATCCTTTTTTCCTGAAGGAGGATATCTAATCGATGAAACTAATTCAAGTATAGCTTTCAAGGCGATAAATAAAAATGGAACTTCTGAATATATAACCGGCGAAGTCTTTGATGAGAAAAATAATTTCATAACTGATTTAAAGACTCTTCATGAAGGTATGGGAGTATTTACACTTACTCCTCAGAAAAATAAAAACTACTATGCTGTATGTAGAAATACTCACAATATAGAAAAGCGGATAGATTTACCACCTGTGATGGATAATACTTATACGATCAAAGCCGTATGGAAGGAACACAATCTATTATTATCGGTCAATAAGCCCGGTACTCTTTCCAGAACAATTCCTTTAAACCTATTGATACATTGCCGCGGACAATTATTATATTTCTCGGAATGGGATTTTTCGAATGAAATTATGACTTTACCCCAAAATATGCTTTCAACAGGTGTATTACAAATATTATTGTTAGATAATGAGTTAAATCCTCTGAGCGAAAGATTAGTATTTTGTCAAAATACGAACCAGACCAAAACCAAGTTTCAAACTGACCAAAACAATTATAAAACAAGACAAAAAGTATCAGCTCTGATGCAGGTGAGAAATAGTAAAAATAATCCTATAAGTGGCAATTTTTCAGTATCTGTTACAGACAATCAGGATATATTACCCGATACTACTAATAATATTCTGACTAGCCTGCTTCTCACATCCGACATAAAAGGTTTTATAGAGAATCCATCCTTTTATTTCAATCCGAATAGTAGACAAGCAAGTAAAGCTCTGGATATTTTAATGATGACACAGGGATGGAGACGCTATGATATTCCTAATAGCCTAAAGGGAAACTACCAGACTCCTAATATATTATTTGGAGAAGACGGACAAATAAAAGGATATGTAAAAGGATATTGGAGAGGCAAACCTGTTGGAAATAGTAATGTCAGTATTGCTTCGTTCGATCCTTTATATATGAATATGACTACTACTAATTCTGATGGTCTATTTAATTTTGGAGACCTAGAATACCCGGATAGTACAAGATTTGTTATTCAAGCTCTCAATCAAAAAGGAAAAGATGGAGTGGAACTAGATGTTAAGGAAGAGTTATATTCCGCTACAGCCAAACATTTACCTTTCAGTAATCATGATAAAACGAAATCTAGTGATAACAAAATAGAAAATTACGTAAAAAAAGCAGATTTAAAATATATTTACGAAAACGGGAATCGAATGGTGTATCTGGACGAAGTGGAAGTAAGAGCTTTATCTCCGGATAAAGAGAAAGAAAATAATTCTCTTTACAGTAGGTTGTCATCTAAAAGATTTACTTCAAAAGAAATTGAAAATGCACTTAAAATAGATGTGTTACTAGGTCAGGTCGCAGGATTACGAGTCAGTACAATTCAGAAGGAGGGGGAGCCTCGTAGAAAAGTAGCTCTTATCAGAAATGCAATGAGTTTTTCTAAAGGATACGTACCAGCCATGATAATTATTGATGATGTTATAATGGAGTTCTTTGACCTCGATGATATTATTTTGAATGATATTGAACAGATAGATATATTAAAAGGCAACCAAGCTGCAATTCTAGGCTCCAGCGGTATGGGAGGGGCTATTGTAATAACAACTAAAAAAGGATCAAACAAAACAGGGGCTATCAAAAAATTCAATATTAAAACAATATACCCTCTCGGCTTTCAAAAGCCTGCTGAATTTTATTCCCCCAAATATGAAGCAAAAAAACAGATAAATGACAAAACACCTGACTTAAGAACGACAGTTTTCTGGAAACCGGATGTGATAGTATCAGAAAAAGGTGAGGCAAATTTCGAATTTTATACGGCTGATTCTGAAAATACAGAATATTCTGTTGTTATAGAAGGAGTCACTGACGAAGGTGAAATTATTCATACAATCGAAAAAATCAGCGTGAAATAAAAAAGATTTCTATTCTAAATACAAGAACTAATTTTCTTTTTAAACTTTCTTTTAAAAGAAAGCGTTACTTTTGTATACCCAAAATGTAACAAGAAATGAAAAAAATAAAAATACTATTTCTTCTAACATTGCTTCCTTTGTTTTCCTATGCACAGTTTATCGGCTTTGCGGGACAATATTCGCAGGGAGCAGACGGACAATTCGTTGCAAACATGTCTTTCCCAACCTATCATGAGGAAAATTCCCTACGGACATTTATATCCAGTGGGCTCGAGTTCACAACATCAGGAGGGGCACGACTTGCAGGTTTGAATATAAAGCCCATCCAGGCTCAAACATATTTCAGCGAAGATTTTTATAATAACAACCCTGTTACACTGTTATTGGGAGTTGATGCAGGATATCTGTTCGATTTCAGAAGCAGACGGAAAAACAGTATTGTTATAACTCCAAATCTTCATTGCGAATGGAAAGTCTTTTTTGTTAAGACAGGTTATGATATAGATACCTTTCATGGCAACAGCCAGTTTTTTGTAAGAGCAGGGATAGGTATTGGTCTGGGAACATTCAAGATGTTTGCCCCTACCAAAATAAGATAATAAAATAGAAGTGTTATTTAGTTAGTTTTAGGAGACTACATTATTCAAGATGAAAATAGCAGCCCTTGTATCGGGAGGTGTAGACAGTTCGGTAGTAGTACATCAGTTAAAAGAAATGGGATATGATCCCACCATATTCTATATTCGTATAGGGATGGAAGATAAGGACGGATACATAGATTGTCCGGCAGAAGAAGACATAGAAATCACTACATATATTGCAAAAAAATATGGATGCAAGATGGAAATTGTATCCCTTCATGACGAATATTGGGAAAACGTTGTCAGTTATACCATCGAGGCGGTAAAAAGAGGACAAACTCCTAATCCTGACATGATGTGTAATAAAATGATCAAATTTGGATGCTTCGAACAAAATTGGGGGCACGAATTTGACAAAATAGCCACTGGTCATTATGCAACTACGACCGAAATTAACGGGAAAACATGGCTATCCACAGCTAAAGACCAGGTGAAAGACCAAACCTATTTTTTAGGACAGATCAATTCTATGCAGGTTTCGAAACTAATGTTTCCTATCGGCGATTTACTAAAGAGTGAAGTAAGAGTTATTGCAGCACAACAAAGCTTGCCATCTGCCCAAAGAAAAGACAGTCAAGGAATATGTTTTTTAGGGAAAATCAATTACAATGATTTTATAGGACGGTATCTGGGTGAACGTCCCGGAAAAATCATTGAACTGGAAACCGGAAAAGTAGTTGGTAAACACAAAGGTTATTGGTATCACACCATCGGACAGCGCAAAGGGTTAGGACTTAGTGGAGGACCTTGGTTCGTGATAAAAAAGGATATTAAACGCAATATCATTTATGTTTCGAACGGATATGATCCGGAAACTCAATATGGTAAAACTGTAAACCTTGCAGGATTCTCTTTCATTACAGAAGATATTTGGGGAGATTTTGAAGGGACGAAAGATATTACTTTCAAAGTGCGCCATACCCCAGATTTCACCACAGGGAAACTGGAAAGAATCGGAGATATTTACCGTATCTATTCGGATGAAAAGATACAGGGAATTGCTGCCGGACAGTTCGGAGTTGTATATGACAAAGACTCGAAACTATGCATTGGTAGTGGAGTTATTGCAGATGACCAAGCGGAATAATTTTAAAAAGATTCATGGATAGTTTATTTGAATTTTGGAGAGTAATTCAATTTGTAGATGTAATTGAATTTTTAGGAACTTTCGCTTTTGCAATCAGTGGTATACGCCTTGCTTCCGCTAAAAAATTCGACTGGTTCGGGGCATTAGTTGTAGGTTTTGTAACTGCTACCGGAGGAGGAACACTACGCGATCTTTTGTTAGATGTCACACCTTTCTGGATGCTATCGGGAGTATATTTCTGGTGTACTGTCTTATCTCTGATATTTGTAATCATTTTCAGGAAACACCTTGTACGGCTCAACAATACATTCTTTTGGTTCGACAGTATCGGGTTGGGACTCTTTGTGGTTGTAGGAGTCGAAAAAGCCATGGGTCTGGGTTATGATCCTTGGGTACAAATCGTAATGGGTACTATAACCGGTGTAGTCGGCGGAATTATTCGTGATATCCTAATCAATGAGATACCAATTATCTTTACGCAAGAGCTTTACGCAGTAGCATGTATTATTGGTGCGACAGTATTCTGCTTACTAGCTTATTTGGGAGTAAATCTAACAGTTATAGAGGTAACAACAGCTGTGCTTATCTTTATTATAAGGATTGTCGCAACAAAATATCAATTAAAACTACCTACTCTCAAAGGGGAAGATTAGCTACCTCTAATCAAAATAATATATAAAGTCGCAGCAAAAGTTGCGGCTTTTTTGTTTAATAAGAAATTTCAATATAGTTTTTTAGTAAGTTTGTCCTACAATTTTGATACTGTTTTCTTATGAATAATTACGGCTTTATAAAAGTTGCTGCAGCAACACCATCTCTGAAAGTTGCAGATTGCAAGTATAACACAGAAGAAATAATTCGTATAGCCCAAAAAGCTTCGGAGCAAAATATCGCAGCTATAGCATTTCCCGAGATGTGTATAACCTCATATACAGCAGCAGATTTATTTAATCAGCGACTTTTATTAAATGAGAGTATCAATTCTTTAGAACAGATATGTAAAGCATCTGAACAACTATCAACCATAATCATCGTAGGATTACCCTTAGAAGTTTCTAACAGGCTATACAATACAAGTGCTGTTATTTATTCAGGGCAGATATTAGGGATCGTTCCTAAAACATTCATGCCCAATTACAATGAATTCTATGATAAACGATGGTACTGTTCTCCCAGAGAACTACATCAGGATTCTGTAAAAATTTTCGGACAAAATGTTCCTATTGGTACAGATATTATTTTCCAAACACCTGATTTTAAGTTTGCCGTAGAAATATGTGAAGACCTGTGGGCTCCTATCCCACCCTCATCCATGTATTCTCTATTTGGTGCAGAAATAATATTCAATCCATCGGCAAGCCCCGAAACAGTAGGTAAGCAACCTTATAGAAAAGCACTAGTCAGCCAGCAATCGGCACGATGTATTTCGGGATATGTATATGCAGCCGCAGGAAATGGAGAATCTACTACAGACCTTGTATTTGCAGGAAGTAGTATGATTGCCGAAAATGGCGATATATTAGCAGAAGGAGAGCGATTCTCCTTCGAAAGTACTTATTGCATTGCAGATATTGATATAGATAAATTGAGAAACGACCGATTAAAAAATAAAACATTCTCTATTTCTGAGTATCCACATATGGATAATACAAAATATAGGATTGTAAATATCGAAACTGAAATATCTCAAAATAAACAGCCTTATCAACTACAACGATCTATCAATCCGACACCTTTTGTACCTTCACAAAATAAACTGGATGAAAGATGTTCAGAAATATTCTCTATTCAGGTAGGAGGACTGGCTAAACGACTCTTACATACCAATATTAAAACAGCAGTAATAGGAGTTTCCGGAGGTCTGGATTCTACCCTAGCCTTACTCGTTATGGTAAAAGCATTTGATAAGTTGAACATCCCTAGAGAAAACATCTATGGTATCACAATGCCCGGTTTTGGAACCACAGACCGTACTTATAACAATGCGATCAGTTTAATGAAATCGTTAGGGATAACCATAAAAAAAATATCTATAAAAGAATCAGTTAGGCAACATTTTAAAGATATAGATCATGACCCAAATGTACATGACATAACTTACGAAAATTCTCAAGCGAGAGAACGTACTCAAATACTGATGGATTATGCCAACAAAGTAAATGGCTTAGTTATCGGGACAGGAGATTTATCCGAATTAGCCTTGGGTTGGTGCACATACAATGGAGATCACATGTCTATGTATACCGTGAATACAAGTATTCCAAAGACATTGGTAAAAACACTGGTAAAGTGGGTAGCAGAGACACAGATGGATGAATCATCTTGTAATATATTGATGGATGTTGTGGAAACACCTGTCAGCCCCGAACTATTACCTGCCGGAAAAGATGGGCAGATCGTTCAATTGACAGAAGAAACTGTTGGTCCGTATATTCTTCACGACTTTTTCTTGTACAATATGTTAAGATGCAGCTATGAACCAACAAAAATATATTATCTGGCTCAATATGCTTTTGATGGGCAATATACAAGCGAAGAAATTCTTAAATGGCTGAAAGTATTCTACAGACGGTTCTTTTCACAACAATTTAAGCGTTCCTGCATGCCCGATGGGGCTAAAGTAGGCTCTATAAACCTTTCGCCTCGTGGCGATTGGCGTATGCCAAGTGATGCGTCTGTCAATTTATGGCTTAGACAACTGGACACTATGCAATAGTTGCATACACAATAAATATTCTGATAATCAAATTATTATTTTAAGATAGTTTCTTTTGAAACTAAAATTAATCTTAATACATTTGCTGCCCAATTTAATTACAGTTTCTATGAAGAAAACAAAATTGGCAGTATTTGCCTTATTATTAAATATTTCAGCAACATTTGCCGGAGGATTGTTAACCAATACTAATCAAAGTGTACATTTCCTTAGAAATCCGGCTAGAGATGCGTCCACAGGAATAGATGCCGTATATACCAATCCGGCAGGACTTATCAGATTAGGAGAAGGATTTCATTTTTCTTTTACTAACCAAAGTGCATTTCAGACAAGAACTATAACATCTACTTCTCCCATCTTTATGATGAATGGAGGAAAAGAAACAAGAGAGTTTGAAGGAAAAGCATCGGCTCCGATCATACCTAGTTTACAAGGTGTATACCGGAAGGGTAAATGGGCTCTATCGGGTAGTTTTGCGATCTCCGGAGGTGGCGGAAAAGCTACATTTAACCATGGATTACCTTCTTTCGAAGCAGCTGCCGGAGCGAGCGTAGGACTTATTAATCAGGCACAGGCTGCAACAGGCTTTAAAGCCAACCAATATCAGGTTGATCAATGGATGAAAGGTTCTAACTTTATCTTTGGAGGACAACTTGGAGGCACTTATCAAATCAACGAAATGTTTTCTGCCTATGCAGGCTTTAGGCTAAATGTAGTTCGTAATAATTATGAAGGGTATCTTCGCGGGCTAAAAATGAATCTCACTCCTACAAGTGTAGAAGGCTATGGCACACAGATGGCCTATGCTACGCAAATATTAGAAGCTATTGCAGCTAATCCTAACATTTCAGAGGAACAAAGACAAATGATAGGGATTCTGACCAAAGCATCGAGTGATGAAGGTGCACAACTGAAATCAAAACAATCCGGTTGGGGAGTAGCTCCAATATTGGGTTTTAATTTCAATTATCAGGATAAGCTGAATATTGGTGTAAAATATGAATTCAAAACATCTTTGGACATCGAGAATGATACCGAAAGAGACGATACCGGAATGTTCAAAGATGGTGTAAATACAGCACATGATATTCCTGCACTATTTACAATAGGAGCTTCTTACCGAATTACCCCTAAATTGCAGGCTAGTATCGGTTATCACCACTTCTTCGACTCTGATGCAAAGATGGCAACCATCACGAATCCTAATAATACAAGTGAAAAAATCGGGAAAGAGGAGTTTGCTGGTTCAACCAATGAATATCTGGCAGGTCTGGAATACAGAATCAACGACATGTTTTTAGTTAGTGCCGGAGGACAGATCACCAGATATGGAGTGAAAGACCATTATCAATCCGATCTAAGTTTCGCTTGTAACTCCTATTCAATAGGTTTGGGTGGAGAAATCACTATTTCACCAAAAGTAAAACTAAATATTGGTTATTTCTGGACTAATTATTCCGATTATACAAAAGAGCCGGGAGGCGGAATAGGAAGTGTTACTACCAGCAAAGATGTATTCTCGAGAACCAACAAGGTCTTTGGAGCCGGAGTTGATTTCTCATTCTAAACATAATTAATTAGTAAGCCTTACAATTTAAGAACTGTCCTTTGAGGGCAGTTCTTATTTTATATATAACATTCTATTATGTTCAGACAGATTAGATCAATCCTAGATAGTTTCATTTAATTTTTTATAGCTATCTTTGCACCGTTATTTTGTTCTATTAAAAATAAAATAGATGCAAAAGGGCAATACAGGTGAAAATCCTGAGCAGACCCGCTACTGTAATACATGTTCTAAAAAACTGTATAAGCCAGAAAACCTGCAAAATAACATTGATATAAATAATTGCTTTCGTGGAATAAAGCTGAAAATCAAGATGGTTCTTTCTATAAAAATCAATTCCTGTTACTTTCATTCCTCTATTCTATTGAAAGCCTTTTATAGCCAACGGTTTTCAATAAGATGAGAATACTTAGCCTATTTCTTTTTTGCATCATTTATCTGCTTCATACAAATAGTATGCAAGCACAGAGCGACTCTATCCGGACACAACATATCAATGAAGTTCAAGTAACCACATCCGTAAAACCGTCTTCTACTCTTTCGACCAATACAGTACAATCTTTGAATACTTCGGATATACAACGATTTGGCATACAATCTGTAACAGATGCTATACGCAGATTTACTGGTATTGTAGTAAAAGATTATGGAGGAATAGGAGGATTCAAGGCTGTTTCGATCCGGGGAAACGGTGCTGAACATACAAGTGTACTTTATGACGGATTCCCGATCAGTAATACCCAAACCGGACAAATCGATATGGGACAATTTTCTCTGGAAAATGTAGATATGTTATCACTTGTTATTGGTCAAGGAGATGACATTTTCAGGACAGCCCGTTCCATATCTTCTATCGGGACAATTAACATCGAAACCCGAACACCCGTATTTAAAGACAAAAACTATCAGGCACAGGTCAATCTTAAAACCGGATCATGGGGATTTTTTAGCCCATATATATATTATGCCTATAAACTATCAGACAAATTTTCGATGTCAATAGATGGGAATTGGAAAAGATCAGATGGTCAATATCCGTTTGAACGCGATAATGTCAGTATCACTGTAAAGTCTAAACGCAAGAATAGTGATGTCGACATGAAACGTACCGAATTTAATCTTTTCGGAGATGTAGGTAAAAATCAAACATTAGCATTCAAGGCTTACTATTTTGATTCGGAGAGGGGCTTACCCGGCTCTGTTATATTACAAGGCACCGAGATACTTGAAAACTCAAATAAAGAACGGCTTTGGGATAAAAACTTCTTCACTCAGGCAAAATATATTAATAAATCGAATGAAAACCTTCATTATCAGATACAAGGTAAATATACTCACAGCTATACCAAATACATAGATGAAGATTCTAAATATGAGTCCGGAAAACAAGAGAGTAGATATCATCAGAATGAATATTATCTGACAGGAACATTGTTTTATCAACTATCAGATGAATTATCCTTATCATTTGCGGAAGATTTCAGCTACAACACTTTAAGAGGAAATTACTCCGGATTTGCACAGCCCAACAGATACACTTCCTTATCAGCCCTATCCGGAAAATATGAGAATAAAAAGCTAACTATAGTAGGAGGATTGTTAGCGACATATATGACGGAGAATGTGAAACAAGGAAATACCTCAGAAGACAGAAAAAAATTATCTCCGACATTAAGTATCTCTTTTAAACCTTTCGACATACATAGTCTAAGAATTAGAGCTTCATATAAAAATATATTCAGAGTACCTACATTCAATGATATGTACTATGCGCGTATGGGTAATACTACTTTATCGCCCGAGAAAACACAACAATACAATATCGGAGCAACATGGAGTAATACTTTTTCAGACACATTCAGCTATTTCAGCCTGACCACAGATTTATTCCACAATACGATCAAAGATAAGATAATACTTTATCCGACTAGTTTTGAGCCCAAGATGAAAAATTTGGGTAAAATCAGAATAAACGGTATAAGTACAACGATAAACGCGAATTTCGACCTTTCGGATAAAATTCAACTGCAACTATCGGGTAATTACACGTATCAGAAAGCAATAGATATTACCGACAGTAGCGATAAAAACTACAAGGAGCAGATACCCTTTACTCCGGTACACTCCGGTGCTTTTTCTTTATCCGTTGAAAATCCATGGATAAACTTCGGCTATTCGTTTGTAGCTAACTCCAAATCGTACAGTGATTTGCAAAATATACAGATACATGAAATGGAAGGTTATCAGGACCATACATTATCGTTCAACAAAACAATCCAAATAAAGGATTATTCAATAAGATTACAGGCAGATATAACCAATCTCACAAATAAAAGTTATTACATAATAAAAGATTACCCAATGCCAGAAAGAGGATACTGGTTTTCGATGAATATAAAACTATAAGAGAAATTAATAACTTAACAATATATGATTATGAAGAAAAATATTTTATGGGGAGCAGTGATATTTGCTACAACTCTGCTTGGCTTCAGTTCTTGTAGTGATGATGACGATGATAAGTATATATCAACCATTCCTCCGGCTTTGCAGGAAAGTACCAATGGCGCATATATACTAAGTAGCGGAAAAATGAATAGCAACACAGCTTCACTTTACTATTATGATCTGTCTAAAACAGAAAATAAAGATGCATTTGAAGTATTTAATACGGTGAACGGTATATCACTGGGAGACGTTGCCCAAGATATGATCGTATATGGTGGCAAAATGTACATATCTATGTACAACTCAGGAATCATTTATGTTACAGATAAAAATGCAAAACTTCTGGCAACTATCAAGGATGCAACAAACAAACTCCAGCCCCGTTATTTTGATGCAGGAAGCGGAAAAATATTTGTATCTCTCTATGATGGTTATTTGGCGAGAATAGATACAACAAGTCTGACTATTGATAAGAAAATTGCAGTAGGACCAAATCCCGAAAGAGTAAAGATCGCTAACAATAAAATTTATGTAGCAAATTCAGGGGGGCTAAATGAAAGATTTAACAATACAATATCTATTACAGATCTTAACTTAACCGATAAAATAGATATTGAAGTAGCTCTTAACCCTTATGAGTTAAAAACAGACAAAAAAGGTAATTTATATCTTGTTTCAAGAGGAAACTATGGATTATGGACACCCTTCATTCCTAATAGTTTCCAACAAATCAATACCACAACAGATGAAGTTACTGTTATAGATGAAGGACGTTCTTATTCTATTTTTCCAGAAGGCAACAAAATATATATGCTGGACAAAGGATATGATGAAAATAAAAATCCTTATTCAAATTTCATGTATTACGATACCAATAAGAAAGAAATTGTAGAAGAAAGCTTTATTACAGATGAAACAGTTATAAAAGATGCAAATTCTCTTTCTATTGAACCGGTATCAGGGGATTATTATGTGAGCGTTGCTAACGGAACCAACAATGGAGATGTATATATATTCTCCAAAGATGGTAAATTCAAATCAAAATTCGATACAGGAAGTGCATACCCTGCAGGAGTTTGGTTTCTAAAAAAATAAATACAGAGAGAGAATACTATACTCTGTATTCTCTCTATATAATTTTAACTACACAAGCATTCATTTTTCTTAAAAGAAATGATATATAAACAATTAAATTACCAATTAAAAATTCAAATTATGAAAAATTTACAAAAATGCAAACTACTCTTTTGGTCTGTGATCATTACAGGCCTTTCAATTCTTTTATCTGCTTGCAGCGAAGAAACGATTGATACTGCTGAACCTAATTCAAACACAAATCTTTATTCTGAAACAGGAGAAAAGCTTATTGCACGTAATCAATTTGCGGAAATTTTAGCTAAAGCTATGCAAGAAAAAGAAATTAGGGAATTTATTAAAAATGAAGCATTAAAAGAGATCGACAAAGACTATGATGTTATTTATCATTATGTAAAAGATAAAAAATTAACCAATGGAACGACTTTTTGTGAAAGTTTAGCAAAATATTGTGAAAGTCAATCTTACTTGGACAGTATAACAGATTCGGATTATACATTAACAATCTTAGTCCCATATTTAGATGACAAATTTTCCGCAAATACTTGGGATACTCAGACTCAGATACCTAAAGTAGTTGTAAGAAGTTCAGATAAAAAAGAAAAACTTAAAACTTATGGAATAAGCGATCAATTCTTTGTAGAAAGATTTAGCAAACCAGAATTTCCGGTTTTAGTTGTAAAAGAAAATGAAAGACTTATTGATGTGAGAAATTTTTCGCAATTAAGGTCACTAAATACACAGCCATTGAGTAATAATGCAGGTACTTTTGCTTTCTTCATAGATAATGAATTTGTTAATAAAGAAAAAATATCATTAAGAAATACATGGTACAAGCGTGCTTATAAAGAATGTATTGAAGATAATAAAATTTTAGCTTCCACTCTCTCCAATAGAGATTGTATTAGAGACTACATATATTATAATATTAGCCCAGAATTAAATCAACAAAAAGGCGCCTTAGATACAGATTATAGAGAAGCAATTGTGAGCCTACAATTTAATACACCTTCAGGATTATCTACTGTAAATGATATACATGACCCCTTAGGTGATTGGTCTAATGGAAATTTAGATATCGTTTTTGATTTCATTTTTGTTGATAGAAGCGGAAACCCACTTACTCTCCAAAAGAAAATAGATGTTCCTATCACTAAACTTTTTGATAAAAAAGATAGTCCTACAAAAACTTTATGTTATATTTTACCTGAACCATTAATAATATTTAATTGGGATTTATATAATTATGGGAATATATATAAAATAACTATATCTGAATTTGATCATGGAAATACGATTGAAACAACTCAAAGTATATCTTCAACATTTGGAGGTAATTTTGAAACTAGTCCCTCCATTGATTTAGGTATAGTAAAAATTGGAAATAAATATGGAAGTTCATTTACAGAAACAAAACAATCCTCCATCAAAATAAATATGACAAATAACTCAGATCCATTAGGAGAAGTATTAGTTAACTTCTTCGATCCTATATTTACTAATGAAAATATAACACTTTATTTTATGGGATGGACAATACAAAATTTTGCAATTCAAGAAACTAAAACTTTTAAAAGAGGAGATATAGTTGAAGTAGAAAAATGGTTCCAAAGTTTGGTACGTATGCCATTAAAATATTATGATTTTAGTGACCAAACTAATTATCAAAAGTACAAATCAAATACGGGCACAGTAACCGTAGAAATAGTCCCTACTAAGATATTCAATTAAATTAAACAGAAGGGGAAATTGCATAGCTTTTTCCTCTTCTCATTTTTCCTTAATAAATATGAGAAAATTACCTCTTTTATTCATTTTAATTCTTTTGATTTCCTGTTCAGGCAACAAGCAGAATCAAGATAATTCAATTCAAACACAAACTGAGAATAATGCATATAAAATAGAATATGCAAAAGGATTTTCAGTAGCTGTTTATAAAGATTACAAAGAAGTATTAGTCAGAGACCCATGGGATTCAACTAAAATACTTCAACGATATATATTAGTAGATAAAAATACAGAACTCCCTGATAATCTGCCACAAGGAACATTGATAAGAATACCATTATCCAAGATAGTAGTATCTTCTACAATTCACTCCTCCACAATGAATGAAATTGGAGTCATAAGCACTATAAAAGGTGTATGCGAACCCGAATATATAGATATAGACTATATACGAAAAGGGATTGAAAGCGGCAGTATAGCTGATTTGGGACAAGCCTCGAACCCCAATATCGAAAAAATAATTGATCTGGAGCCAGAAGCTATCTGGGCAACTCCTATACAAGGTCAACCCTATGGCAGCCTCAATAAAACGGGTATCCCCATTATCGAAACCCCCGATTATATGGAACCAGAGCCCCTGGGACGTGCCGAGTGGGTAAGGTTTTATTCACTATTCTTCAAAAACGAAAACTACACTGATTCATTATTTAACATTACGAAAAACAACTACAATTCAATAAAAGAAAAAGTAGCCGGAACAAAAGAACGTCCAACTATATTTCTTGATAAAATGTACCGAGGGGTGTGGTATACTTCGGGAGGCAGTAGTTTCATATCTAGAATGCTGAACGATGCCGGTGCCACTTATATCTGGCACGATGACAACCGCTTAACCTCTACCCCACTTCCGTACGAAGAGGTTTTGGAGAAAGCAGGCGACGCCGATTTCTGGCTTATCAAATACAACCAGCCAAACGACATGACATACAAAGGTTTGGAAAAAGACTACAAACCTTATTCTTATTTCAGAGCCTTCAAAAAAAAGAATATTTATGAGTGCAATACAGGCAAGCATACCTATTATGAAGATTTACCGATACACCCCGACTATATTTTACAAGATTTTGCCTATATATTTCATCCCGAACTATTTCCCAATTATACTCCGCAATATTATTCGAAAATGAAAGAATAAGCGTATTTTTACACATTCAATCGCAGAAGAATTTGAGTAATACTGTTAAATACGCGATAATACTAACAACAGGGATCATTGTTTTATTCCTTGCCAATCTGTTTATAGGTTCGGTCAGCATCCCTTTTTCTGCTATTTTTGATATTCTGACAGGAACAGAAGTCCCCAAAAAATCATGGGAACATATTGTATTAGAAGTAAGATTACCTCAAACTATAACTGCACTCTTAACAGGAGGAGCTATTGCAGTTTCAGGCTTGTTATTACAAACGGCTTTTCGTAACCCATTAGCCGATTCTGGTATATTAGGCATAAGCGCAGGTTCTAGTTTGGGTGTTGCTATTGTAGTCATGTTATTCGGAGGAATTATCGGAGGAGCGAGTGGCTTTTCTCTATCTTCGTCCATGACAATAGTAGCAGGCGCCTTCATTGGTGCTGCTATAATCTTAGCTATAATCATAGGTTTCGCATCCATTGTAAAGAACAATATTATGTTGCTAATTATAGGTATTATGGTCGGATACCTGACCTCGTCCATCATATCTTTATTAAAATACTGGAGTTCCAGCGAAAAAGTATTTGCTTATGTTATTTGGGGAATGGGCGATTTCTCCGGCGTATCATTGGTACAACTTCCTTTCTATGCAGGAATAATTTTTATTGGATTAATACTTTCTATTTTACTAATAAAACCGCTAAATGCTCTTTTATTAGGTGAAAGATATGCTGTCAATCTCGGAATCAATATAAAAAGAGTTCGTTTTCTTCTATTAGTCTGTGCAGGTTTGCTTACTGCTATTACGACCGCCTACTGCGGCCCTATTTCTTTTATAGGTCTTGCGGTTCCGCATATAGCCCGTTTACTTTTAGGAACTTCGAACCATAAGTCTCTCTTACCTGTTACAATACTTGCAGGCACTTTTATGGCATTACTTTGCAATTTAATAAGTGTTCTTCCCGGCTCCTCGGGATTGATCCCATTAAATGCCATCACACCATTATTTGGTGCACCTGTGATTATTTATGTAATTGTGAATCAAAAAAAGATTCAATATTTCAATTAAAGAATAAGAGTATGACACAGATTAAGTTGAAACGGGTATATGAAGATTATGACGAGAAAGATGGCTTCCGAGTGCTAGTTGACCGGCTTTGGCCTCGTGGAGTAAAAAAAGAACACCTCCATTATGACTTATGGGCAAAAGATATTACACCATCACCTACCCTACGGGAATTTTTCCATGAAAATGAAGAAGAAAGATGGGAAACATTCAAAGCCAAATATTTAGAAGAACTGAAAGCGTCTTCAGCAGTTAATGATTTTATCGACCAGATAAAGGAACATCCGGTAGTAATATTATTATATGCTTCTAAAAATGCGGAACATAATCATGCTTTGATCCTCAAGGATTTTTTGGAAAAGAAATTAAAAGACAATAAATGAAGATACAACCTGTCATATCTGCCCGAAATCTTGAAATTGGTTATCCTAAAAACAGAAAACAAAGAGAAAGTTCACTATATGAGAATCTCGATTTCGATCTGTATGCAGGAGAACTTACTTGCCTATTAGGAGAAAATGGTGCAGGAAAGTCCAGTCTATTGAGAACTTTGACAGGAATACAATTTCCGTTATCAGGTGAAATTAAGATAAATAACAAAGATTTATATAAATATTCGGAACAGGAACTTTCTACTTTATTGGGACTTGTTCTGACCGATAAAACAACAGCCGGAGGTCTTACTGTATCGGAATTAGTAGCCCTTGGGCGATATCCATATACAGGATTCTTCGGAAAATTGCGTGAAGAAGATCACAAAATAATAAAGCAAGCTATGGAAGATGTAAATATCTCCCATAAAGCAGATTCGTATGTGGCTGAATTATCTGATGGAGAACGCCAAAAAGTTATGATAGCCAAAGCTCTCGCCCAACAGTGTCCTATTATTATTCTGGACGAGCCTACCGCCTTTTTGGATGTAATAAATCGTATTGAAATTATGAATTTACTACACCATCTGGCAGTAACTCAAAATAAGACAATATTGCTTTCTTCCCATGACATAGAACTTGCTCTTTTGCTGGCTGACAGGTTATGGTTATTATCCCGTGCGAAGGGCTTTAAATACGGCATAACGGAAGACCTTATTTTATCTAATCAAATCAACGAATATTTAGGAAGTAAAGACATAAACTTCGATAAGAATTCCGGACGATTCGTCACAAAACAGATTACAGATAAAACGATTTATCTTGAGGCTAAAGATGATCTATATTATTGGACTAAAAATTATCTTTCCCGCAAAGGATATTGGATAAATGATAATTCGGAGAGTGAACTACATTTAAAGATTCTGTCTCCTAACAACATTGAATATAAATCAAGCAATCAGATTAACAACCTTCACTCATTTGAGGAGTTAGATTCTTTCCTGAAAATATAGGAAAAAAGGAGAATAGATTCCTTATCCTCTTATATGTTTTCTGGAATATATTATTCTTACTCTTTTATGTATCTTCTATAAATTTCAACATTTTTTACTCAGATTCAAATTTATCCTAAAAATGATTTCATTAACTTCACCTACTTATTATAAGTTTTGGGGACGGTATAAATCGATTAATGATAATACATGAAAGAATTAATCCACATCCTATATAATTAATAAATGAGAACGACGATTGAATTAGAAATTATAAACAAAAAATTTGCCGTTTGTAAGCTTCAAAAAATTGAAAATATTAATTTCAATGATGAATATCTTTTTATAGGAAAGACAAGTGACGAAATTTCGCTTGTATGCGAAGAATCATCTATACCATGGGATTATATAGAAAAAGAAGAAGGATGGCAAGCTTTTAAAATTGAAGGAACGCTTGATTTTTCATTAGTCGGTATTCTGGCCAAAATATCTACACTATTAGCCGAAAATAATATTAGTATTTTTGCTATATCTACATATAATACAGATTATATACTAATAAAAAAAGAAAACTTCCAAAATGCTATTACTATCATGAGTAATAATTACTATAAAATCATTAATCTCATTGAAGATTAATTAAAAAGCGAAAGAATTATTTTATTAATGATTGGAAGTTGAACATAAATCAATTATATAAATAAAATATGGAAAAGCCTATAATTATACCAAATCTTCAAAATGAAATAACAAAAGATGAATTATTAGAAAAGCTAAAGGAACTCAGGGTTGAAGAATCAGAATATTCTCTTAGTGGTGATTTTAATCCTGATACTATTGTACTTTGGCATAATTACTATAAATGGGAAGTTTTTTATATGGATGAAAGAGGAAGTAAGAAGTTATTGAAAACTGCTTATAGTGAGAATGAGGCTTATTATTGTATTTATAAACTATTCAAAGATATTAAATCCTAATTTTATCGAACTCCTCGACTAACCAATACAAAACAAAAAAGAACCACTTTTCTGTGATTCTTTCCTTTTAGTTGCGGGAACCGGACTCGAACCGATGACCTTTGGGTTATGAGCCCAACGAGCTACCAACTGCTCCATCCCGCGATATTTCGAATGCAAAGATACGTCTTTTTTCTAATAATCCAAACTTTTCTCTAACCATTAATTATTTATTTCCCCTTATCCGTTTTATCTATTTGGTTATTAGCAAAATAAAATTATCACCATTTATAGTTTAAACCAAAGCTGATCATCTCATTTAATTGAAAATATCCAAATGTTCTATCATCATAAATAGCTCCATCACCATCATCAAATTTCCAATATACATTTATATTAGTAGATAGAAAACGAGTTAACTCCATCACAAATCTGTTCTCAAACTCAAATTCTGCCCGTTCATAATTCGTAAAATATTTAAGGCGAGATGTCCAAGTCATATAACGATTAAACTTGAATTCTAAATCTGTATTAATAAGAGATCCTATTTCAGTTTTAGAACGCTTTCCTTCTCCAACCTCTACCCCTTGTTTATTTTCAACAATAATATAATTCAAATATATATAATTCAATGAAAGTGGAGATATACTTTGGGAAAATTTCAATTTTCGGGCTTTATCACTTTTATATTTCTTTTCCAATAAATAACTCATCCCAAGTCCCAGATTGACATTCAATGGAGATAAGAATGCTGATTGGACAGCATCACTATTGAGTTTCTTACTTTTAAATAATTGTGTTTTGGTCTCAAGTAAAGCCGAATAAGACCATTTATTATATGCTTTCAATCCAAATTTATTTTCCATTCTAAAAAGGTCTTCGGAGATATTCATCCCATTCTTTTCAGCACGAAAAACTTTCTGAAAGCTCAACTTCCATTCTAACGTATTGTCAAATGTTATTTTATCTTTTTTATAATTAAGAAAGAATTTCTGATAACTTCTTAAAATATAATTACTTGTCCCACCCTGACGCCAATTATCCGATATAAAGTTTTGTGAAGCCTGTAGAGAATGTTCCCCTCCCCTCGTCCAATATATATATTCCAAATCTATTTTAGGAAGTTCTACTGGAACTACTTTTATAGGATCTTCCGTAGCAATCAGGTCATTCCAAAAATTCCTTTTAGTGACATCCTTTTCATTCAACTTTGGGATCGTTTTTAAAGTCGCCACATCATAACGGACATTCTGAATATTATTCATATTCATATAAAAACTCCGCCTCAATTTCTGGGCATTATTAACTTTATCTATCAATGGAGCCAATGTTTCTTCCCTGGGGATCAAACGAAATTCTCTATCAGAAGACTTCTTTTCTCCCGATATAAAATCCAAATCAGAAGGTAATACCTTTCCATCAAATACTACCGGAAGATATGCGGGATTATAAATTACTGTATCTCTGAATCTCACATTATACGGAAATGGATCCCAATCGTCGGGAGGCATTACAATCAAACCATTAGCACCTCTGGTATAATATATCACAGAATCGGGAGGAGCTATTGTGACTTTATTTATATCCTCATTATCATAGTTTTTAACTTCTGAAAACTTAGGTATATAATTTTCTGATTTTTTTAATGAAGTTATACTTTCCGCCCATAAATCCGAAGAACCCGAAATAAGCAAGATTACACTAAGAAAAAAAATCTTTATTTGGGAGAAATTATTCATTTCTTTTCTTGATTTTTACTACTAAATTACTAGAATGACACAAAGATAGTAATAAAATTATATGCTATTAATATATTTTCTCAATCAAAGACATAAATTTATCTAAAATAAAAAAAGAGGGATTCCCCTCTTTTATAATATCAAATGCATAAATATTTTATTCTACAGATGCAAATTTAATACATACAGGCATATCGAGGACTATATCATGATTTGTATTTTCTAACAAACCTGTATCCGAATTTCTCTCAAAAACTTGTATCAGATCTCCATCACGACTTGCAACTAATAAAAATTTACCATTAGGTGTAATAGCAAAATTTCTAGGATGTTTCTCCGTCTCCTGATATCCAATCTTTGTCAATTTACCATTAGTTTCGTTGATAGAGAATACAGCAATCCCATCTCCTTCCAAACGATTAGAAGCATATAAGAATTTTCCGTCTGGACTAACATGTATATCTGCACTTCCCTGAGCATTTAACGTATCTGCATTTATTGTCTGAATATGAGCTAGATTTCCATCTTTATAATCATAGGCTATTACTTCTCCCGAAATCTCAGTAATCAGATACGCATATTTTCCATTAGGATGGAACTCCAGATGGCGTGGCCCCGAACCTGCTTTAACAATAAACTCAGATGGTATACCTTTTGATAGGTATTCTTCTGAACCGGCATTTACATTCAACTTATGAATATTGTCTGTTCCTAAATCACTACCATATAAATACTTTCCATCAGGACTATATATAACACAATGTAGATGTGGTTGTTTCTGACGCTCTTTGTGTGCTCCTTCTCCTGCAAAATTTATGATCTGAGTAGTGTCATTCAAACTACCATCATTATTTACTGTAAAAGCAGTTATACTTGCTCCCAAATAATTTGCAGTAACCACATGTTTACCACTCTCATCAATATTTATGTAACAAGGTGCCCCCCCTTTTGTCAACTGTTTGTTCAGAAATATCAGCTTTCCCTCTTTCTTATCAAATGAAAATGCATTTGCAACAGATGTTTCCATACCCTCATCTTCTGTTACTGCATACACAAATTTTTCGTCTCTATCCAAAACCAAATAAGAAGGGTTCTCAACCTCGATTTCACTCACATACTTAGATGTTCCTGTCACAGTATCCAGTTTGTATACATATATACCTTTACTTTCACCCGATGTATACGTTCCAACTAACATATACATCTCATTATTTGCTATTATAGTTTCTTCTTTCATCTGATTATCAGTCTTCTTGTTTACATTCGAACAGCCTATCAAGGAAATAATCACAGACATACAAACAAGAGAATAGCGGAACATGTTCATAACTCAATATTTTAATTAATTTTAGTACTTAATCATCAAAAACAAAGATAAGTAAATAAAACAGGTAGATATCTGCATTATTAAAGAAAAATTTCAGATACAATATTTTTTATTATAGGAAAAAAGCATATCTTTGCATTCCGAAAGAAAAAATATACAAGCAAATAATCAAATAACAATATAAAGAAAATGAAAAAGGGAATACATCCAGAAAACTATCGTCCGGTTGTTTTTAAAGATATGTCAAATGACGAGATCTTTATCTCTCGTTCAACTATCAATGCTAAAGATACTATCGAAATTGATGGGGTTACGTATCCGTTAGTAAAACTGGAAATCACGAGTGCTTCTCATCCATTCTATACAGGTAAACAAAAACTTGTGGATACTGCAGGACGTGTTGATAAATTTATGAACCGTTACGCTAAACGCCAACAACCAAAGAAATAATCTTTTAGGTAAGATATAGAAAAAGCCAGTAATTTTCAATTACTGGCTTTTTTATCTGTTATATTCTAAGAATTATCTTAATCTCAAAATGTCTCCTTCAATAGGCACATATTCCATATCCTTTTTATTCATTTTATACAGGTTCTTTACTTGAATTCCATACAACTGAGAAATACTATGCATAGATTCTCCAACTTGTACCACATGCTCATAATAAGGCTTATCTGCTTTCTTCTTCTTTTTCTGAAAATATACTAAATCGCCCGACTGAATAGGGAAACCATCAGGCACCTCATTATACTTGCACAGATCTTTAGTCTTAAATCCGAATTCACGAGCAATAGACTCATAGGTATCGTCTGTCTGTGCAATCACATATACCAGTCCATGTGTTTTATAAGGAGTATGTCTACCCACAACAGGAGCAACTATTTTTTCCTCTTCTCTTTTTATTTTCTTACCAGCCCCTTTGCGGTCATACATGTATAACTCATAATCTTCAATCAGCTTGATTAACTTGTTTGCATACGCCTTATCTGTCGCATAACCTGCTTTCTGAAGACCTCTTGCCCACCCCTTATAATCTGTTATATCCAGAAGGAACAAGGAGTTATAACGTTTCTTTTCTGTCAAAAAGCGAGAATGATCATCAAATGAATCTTCTGCTTTTTTATATTTTCTAAAACAATCATTGGGTAAATCATCCGCAGCAGTTACAGAAGGACCTTTCCAATCCGAATGACATTTTATTCCAAAATGATTATTGGATCTCAATGTCAAAGAACTCTTGCCGGCTCCCGATTCCAACAATCCCTGAGAAAGAGTAATACTCGCAGGTACCTTATACTTTTTCATATGACTTATAGCCAAATCCTTATATTTATCTATATAATCTTCATATGCTTTATTCTTCTTCTGGGCATTCAGTGTAAATGCAGGTAAACAGATAAGACCAAAAATTACTAACAGGACTTTGAATCGGATAACCCTTTGCATATCTATTTTGTTTATCTTTGACAATATATAATTAAACATTACTGTAAATGGAAAGTTTCGATATAATCACAAAAATAAGAATTTATAATCTATCCGAGTATTCAGAACAAGAGAAACTACTCATTGAGGAAGCAAAAAAAGCATCTCTTAACGCTTATGCCCAATATTCGGGTTTTCATGTCGGGGCAGCAGTCCTATTAGAAGACGGAACTATTGTAACAGGGAATAACCAGGAAAACGCAGCATATCCGTCCGGACTCTGTGCAGAACGGACTGCAATATTTTATGCAAATGCACAACATCCAAACACGCCAGTTAAAACAATAGTTATTGCCGCTTATAATAAAGGTAAGTTTACGGATGATGTTTGTACTCCTTGCGGCTCGTGCAGGCAGGTATTAGTCGAAGTAGAGAATAGATTCGAAAAACCTGTAAAAATAATTATGTATGGAGAAAAACACATCTACGAAGTAGACTCCATTAGAGACCTATTGCCTCTCGGTTTTGGTAAAGAATCTTTAGGATAAATAAATGCAATCGCATTTACCAGTCAATGCGGATGTTTTTCAATTCACGGGTAAGAAGTTGGGCTTTATTATCCGTGACTTTATCCAATAGCGTCCAAAATTTGGAACTATGGTTCATTTCGACAGTATGACACAGTTCATGCAAAATAACCAAATCAAGTAGATGAGAAGGCAGTAACATACAATAATAAGACAGATTGATACTCTTTTTTGTTGAGCAACTCCCCCACCGGGTTCTACTTTTATTTATACGGACTGTAGAATACTCAAAACCATGAATACGGGCTAATTCTTCTAGTCTACTTGGAAATATACGTTTAGCCTCCTGCCTCATTGTATTCTCCACCACATTACGTATAGTATTTTGTACTAAATCATTTGCAAATTCAAAAGAAGAAGGACAAATAATATTCAATACCCCACTTTCCAATTTTGCATAAAAATTTTTCACATCACGACTTTCAATTTTTACAGAAAAACTTATAGTCTCAAGAACTGTTTTGGGGTTAAATAAATGCTTAGGCTTTACTTCCAGTAATTGTAAACGAGGTTTCATCTCATCAAACACCTTAAATATTTGTTTCAACGAGAAACGATGAGGTACAGTCAGTTGAATATAATCCGGCTTACGACGAGCTATTACATTCTTAGCTCTCGCATTTCTGATAACCCAAACCTTGCCTAAATCTTTATCTATAAATTCTTCTTTCATCTATTAGTAAAGATACAAAAAAGGAGTCTGATCTTAATAATCAGACTCCTAAATCTTTATAAATCCAGATACTATTTCTTTTTATGATTTTCTTTAATAAAAGCCTCTAAAGCTGCTGTCATCGAAGGCATTCCAGGCAGCGGAGCCTCACAATCGAGCCTCAGTCCGGCATCTCTAACAGCCTTAGCTGTACTTGCTCCGAAACTTCCTATAGCCATGTCTCCTTGCTCAAAGTCAGGATCATTTTTGAATAAAGAAGTTATTCCTGATGGGCTAAAAAACACCAACATATCATAAGATTTGATCTCTTCCGGAGTAAAACTCGTACTTACAGTTCTGTACATCACTGCTTTTGCATAAGAAACTTTCTTTTCTTCAAGAACAGAAGTAATCTCTTCATTATGTACATCAGATACCGGCACCAGAAAGTTTTCTTTACTATGCTTTGTCAAAGCATTTGATAAACCATCCATTTTACCTGTAGCACTGAAAAATATCTTACGCTTACGATATACAATATATTTTTGCAGATATAGTGCAACAGCCTCAGAAATACAGAAATACTTCATCGTTTCCGGCATTGTTATTCTCATTTCTTCACATAGCGCAAAGAAGTGGTCTATAGCAACTTTTGCTGTAAATACTATAGCCGTGTAGTCTGGGATGTTTATGCGTTGATGTCTAAACTCTTTGGAATCCAATCCTTCTACTTTTATAAAAGGACGGAAATCCATTGTTAAATTATACTTTTCCGCAATATCAAAATACGGAGACTTCTCTGTCGCCGGCTTAGGTTGCGAAACCAGAATTCTCTTAACTTTTAATGCCATAACCAATTAATTATGTCAATTTTATATAAATAAATTAATATTTGATGCAATATAAAATATGGTATTATTTCCAAGCTGCAAAGGTAGGCAATCAAAAACAAAAAATTAACATGTGCCTTTAAAAAAAAAGTTATCAGCCTATAAAAAAGTATGATGCGTGATAAAATAAATAATACCAAAAAGAATAATAACAGATACTGATGAAAATTTTGGGAATAAACTAACATTAGTGTAGGAATAAAAGCAATTATACCCATCATTTCCAGTACGATCATATAGTTTCTCAGCCAAATATCTATATAAGATTGTATATTAAACAAATAGCCTGCCAACCTATATATTAAATACTTTATACCCAAAAAAGCAGATATAGTAACTGCAAACAAGGAAACTCTATAGAAGCTATTGTGCGGAACGGGATATTGTTCTAACTCCAAAAATGAATCGAACATGATTATAGAAGCAAGTAGAACAGTTTGGAAAACCAGAATAAAATTGAACCAAAACTCAGTAGTCGTAGTTTCACTAAACATACTAAGATTTTTTCGGGCAGAAAATAACAACCGGCTATTTTCCTTGAAAAAAGAAAATCCTCCCTTATATATTCGGGTAAAAAATACGAAACAGACGAGTAATAAGGCAAAAATTCCATCATCGCCTTCTAGAGTAAAAGGTCTTTCGACTCCTCTATATCCAGACTGTTCCTTATCTACATCAGGTATATAAGCACTTAATTTCTCCGAAGAGAAGTAAATAGAAGAATCTTTCTCTAATCTATACAATTGATGGTTCAATACAGAATCTTCCTGTGCCTGCCTAATCTTAGCACTATCCACAACATAATATGTAGCTCCATCTGTATTCAAAAGAATAGTATTTTTTAAAATTTGTGCAAAGATAATTATAACAATGCATCCTTAACAACAAAAGTTAAGGATGCATTAATTTTTTTTAATTTATTACAGATTAAATGCTTTCTTTATTGAATCTACAAAATCCAGTTTTTCCCAAGTGAATAATTCAACTTCTCTTTCTAATGGTTCTGGATTGTATCTTGATTTGAAAACTTTTTTCACAAGCTTAGGTTCACGTCCCATATGCCCATATGCCGCAGTCTCTGAATAAATCGGATTTCTTAGTTTCAATCTATTCTCAATAGCTTTTGGTCTCATATCGAATAATTTTTCTACAACCTTAGCTATTTCTCCATCTGTCATATTTACATTTGACTTACCATATGTATTTACATAAATATTCATCGGTTTAGCCACTCCAATTGCATATGAAACTTGTACTAGTACTTCTGAAGAAACACCTGCAGCTACTAAATTTTTCGCAATATGACGGCTAGCATATGCCGCAGAACGGTCTACTTTCGAAGGATCTTTTCCTGAAAAAGCACCTCCTCCATGAGCACCTTTACCTCCATATGTATCTACAATTATCTTTCGACCTGTAAGACCCGTATCACCATGCGGACCTCCAATTACAAATTTTCCGGTAGGATTCACATGATATATAATATCATCATTAAACAGACGTGTAATATCTTCTCTGAATTTATATTTCGCCTTTACACGAGGGATAAGGATACTAATAACATCTTTACGTATTTTAGCCTGCATCTTATCATCTGTATCGAATTCATCATGTTGCGTAGAAATAACAATGGTATCGATACGCAAAGGCGTTCCATTATCATCATACTCTATAGTAACCTGAGACTTAGCATCAGGACGAAGATAAGGCATCAAGCTTAATTCATTTTTACGAATATCCGCTAGTTCTATCAATAGAGCGTGAGAAAGATCCAAAGCCAATGGCATATAATTATCTGTCTCGTTGGTAGCATAACCAAACATCATCCCCTGATCACCTGCTCCCTGCTCCATAGGGTCTGCTTTTTGATCCACTCCACGGTTGATATCATCCGACTGCTCATGTATTGCCGATAAAACGCCACATGATTTTGCTTCGAACTGATATTCACTTTTAGTATAACCGATTCTTTCTATTACAGTTCTAGCTACTTCAGGAACGTCTACATAAGCTTGTGACTTTACTTCACCAGCCAATACAACCTGACCTGTTGTAACTAATGTTTCGCATGCAACTTTTGAATTGGCATCATATGCAAGAAACTCATCTAAGAGGGCATCAGATATCTGATCCGCTACTTTATCGGGATGCCCTTCCGAGACAGACTCCGACGTAAATAAATAACTCATAACTCTAAATTCTTTTATATTTAGTAAAAAATGTAGAGGATAACTAATTGGTGAGTGCAGAAAATGAGAAAAGACCTTTTAGCATTTTTTCATGTGGTTGCAATCATACAAATCTATCCACTATAACCTTAATTCTGTACAAAGATAAGAAAAAAGGCTGATACTCTACAATTTGTATCAGCCTTTTTATTTTATTCGGATATAATATTACTATTTAACGGCATCTAAAAGTTGAGTAGCAACTGTATTTCCCGGATCAATAGCTAATAGTTTTTCACTATAATCCCTCACCATCTGCTTGTCTCCATCACTTTTCGATTTGTCCCAAGCCAGATAATAATAATAGCTCATATAACGATAAGCTTCAGCCAACTCACTACCCAGATCATTTTTCGCTACCAAAATTTCAATTACTTTTTCATAATATGGTTTAGCAAGACCTGCTGTAGTTTCTAAGTCCATAGCTGCATTTGTACGAGCTCTCCAGAAATATCCCATATAGCTATCTGAAATACGTTCCGATACTACTCCGAATGCCTTGTCTGCTTCCATTAAGAATTCTTTCGATTTTGCAGCAGCTTCTACATTTGTAGTATCTTTTTGCAAAGCAGTACCTGCAATATAAGCATAGCGCCCCATATTAAAGAAGTCCATAGCCTCTAATACATCTGGTTCTGCATTTTCCGTATATTGTTTGTAATATTTAACTGCATTCTCATATTGTCCTCCATCAGCCATTGCCACAGCTATCTCTTTATAAACCGAAGATTTAGATGGATCCAATTTAATAGCCAAATCATATTGAGTTAAAGCTTTTTCCAACTGGTTATTCTTACTCAATAACTCACCATAAGTCATATAGTCTTGTACTATATACTCACTATCACCTTTAGGTAATGAGAAGAACTTATCTCCTGCAGCTAAACCATTTGTATAATCTTCTGACTGTAAATAACTATACATCAACAAACGGTTTAATACAAAGTTATTTGGATCTTTAGAAATTCCTTCATTGATCAATTTCTTAGCTTCATCATATTTGTTAGTAAAATACAATGCGGCTGCATAACGAGTCAAATCCTGAACATCGTAAGCTCCTTGTGTAAAATATTTCTTATATACATCAATTGCTTGAGGATATTGTCCGTTACGAGAATAAATATTTCCCAGATACTTATAAGCTAAAGTATAGTTAGGATTTATTTCTACAGCCTTTTGTAACATTTCTTCAGCCAAAGCCGGATTAACGTTTTCATAAACCTGAGCTGTTTTTATATATGCAACAGTACTAGTCGGATCAAAATTCATAGCCTGAGCATAAGCACCTGCTGCCTCTCCCGCATTGGTTTTAGCTTTTAAGTCTCCTTCCAAAAGGTAGATCAAAGGATTCTTTTTATCAGCTTTTCTTGCTTCTGCCATAGATTTATCTCCTTTATCTTTCATATTATTGTCATAATATGCACTTGCAATAGCCACCAAAACAGAAACATCTTTTTTATCTTTCTTCAAAGCAACAGAGAACTGGTCTTCTCCTTCCTTAGGACTAGTCTTCAATAAAAGTTTTCCTAACCCAACATTATTTAGTACATAATCGGAAGAAGCTGCTAATCCTTTTTCATAATTAGCTTTCGCTTCAACCATATTGCCTTCTCTATAAGCAACCTCTCCTAAATAGTAATAAGCTTCAGCCGGAGATTGACTAACTTGCTTCTGAAAAATCTCCTTTGCTACTTGCAATTCCCCTGTTTGAAGATAATCTGCTCCTACATTATTCTGAGCAAATAATGATACACTTAGGAATAATCCCAGAGCAGCACCTAATAAATACTTCTTTTTCATATTTGAAATCTTATTATATTATTTATATTTATTTACTATTTAAATTGTTCCTGAACGGAAATCAATCTCATTGGTCTAGTAGCAGGAACTAATCCGGCTTTCAATATAATTCTTTGTCCTTTATCACCACTAATAAAATTTACAAAGCCGGCTGGTAGAGTACCTCTCAAATCGGATAATATTACATATACATCCCTCCTTAACGGATATTCTCCCATGGCCAAAAAAGCGGCAAAAGGCTGAAAGCTATTTCTTTCAGTAGGAATATCACTTTTACTCACTGCCATTACTCTAACCTTATCCGTGAAACTAAGATTAGTACTATCATTAGGATTACTGATCCAGTTCACACCTATAAGCCCCATAGCATTCGGAGTTTTCGATACATACTCCAATACAGCTTTATTACTCTCCAATGCACTCAAATTCTGTGCTAAAGGCTCTCCTCTATTTATAGAATCTTTTATAAAACGGACTGTACTTGAGTTTGGATTATCAAATACAACCGATATTTTATCATATTTAGATTGTGGACTCAATTCTTTCCATGAATTGATTTCACCTGTCATTATCTTTTTCAGTGCAGAAACACTAATTAGTGAATCCGTATTTTCTTTATTTATGATAAGAGCAATTCCATCTATTGCTATTTTTTGTGACCGAGGTCGTAATTGCTTATCTCGCAAACCTTGCTTCTCACCTTCTGTTAAATCTCTGGCTGCAATAACCAACCGAATACTATCCTTTAGCATCAAATTGATTGCATCAACTTCACTCAAATAAAAAGGCACAATAGATGCATCATTATTTGTTCCTTCAAAAACATCTATCTCTTCTTCCACAATAGGAGCAAAACAGTCATCTGCTGCTATTTCGGCATACCCACTGGTTGTAGTATCAGTCCGCGTAACTTTTACTCTTTCACTACATGATATTGAGAAAATTGCCACTAATACTATTACAATACAAAATAAATCAACTTTTCTCATAATTTATAATAATCTAAGTCTAAAATTCTCAAACCAAGTCTTTCTTTAATATTTTTTACTTCTTAAACTTTATTATACGATATCCCCTAAATATACCATACAAAAAGAGTGCCGCAGCCAAAATGACACGGACAATTATAAAATCATCATCGTCTTTCGTAGCACCTTGTCGATGCATACTATATGGGAGCATATAGGGGGTAAACGCAACCAAGTATGCAATAATCATATAAACGCAAAACATGATAATACTCCATACGGTCTTGAATGAAAATTTATTTTCTTCGTTATTTTCTCTCATCTTTTATTATTTCAAAAAGAGAAGTGATAAATATATAAATATTTTGGTCACTTCTCTTTTTTGCTTTCTATATTAAATCATGCACGTATCTCAAAACCGGATACAAAACCATGATTCATTACTTCTGTAATTTAAACAATACCGGCAATGTATAATACACAGGCACATTACGTCCGTTTTGTTTACCTGGCACCCATTTAGGCATTGACTTCACTACACGTATCGCTTCTTTATCACAAGAAGGGTCTAATGATCTTACAACCTGTGCATCTGTCACAGCACCGTCTTTAGATACGACGAAACGAATTACTACACGCCCTTCTATACCATTTTCAGCTGCAATAGTAGGATATTTCAGGTTGCTACCGATAAATCTCATTAATTCTGCATCACCACCAGGGAATTGAGGCATTTGTTCTACGCTGACGAAAGGTTTTTCTGGCTCTTTCTCTTCAACGATCACTTTATGCTCTTTCAACTCTGCAATGTCAACAGCATTTTTATCAGTACTACCTTCAACTGTAGCTATAGAGATTTGAATATCTTTTTTCTCATTCAATTCTTCTATAGACTTCATTTCCTTCTCTTCATTCACTTTACTATCCTCTGTAATAACAGGAGGTGTAAACTGAATTGTTGCTTTCAATGGAGGAGGAGGGGGAGCTGTTTCCTGACGAATAATATTCTCTTCAGGAACTTGTTCCTCTGGATTATTCAGATTAGATAATTCGAAAGCTTGTTCCACTCCACCTAAATTTTCTTTATTAGGTTTCACAGCATCCAAGAATGAAGGAATTGCAGCTACTACACCGACAAATACTAATGAAGCAAATAATGCTACAACATGTCGTTTCGATGAAGTCTCGCGCAAATAATATGCTCCATATTGTTTGTTTCTGCCTTCGAATATAATATCACGCCATTCAGAGGAGTTCAAATTTATATCTTTACCCATTTTATTTTTAAATTAAATGTGTGATTTATTTTTGGGCACTTGCAGATAACGCACCTTTAGTATTATAATTTTCTATTAGATAGTTATCTCCATCTGCCATCTCTACAATAGCGTATTTACCAATACTACAGATCTGCATTTCGTCCAGTACATCAACAAGATTTTTATACGTAGCGCCATCAGTAGGTTTTATAACTACTACCTGACCATCTTTCGCATTTTTGATCTCACTAACTTCCTCTTTGAATTTTTCTTCTGTAATTCTATTTTTTGCTCTATCTATTCTTAGTTCTCTCACTTTGGCAATCGAAGGAGCGTTACGCCCTACTAAGATTGATCTTAAACCTTCCGGAGAATAATCAGTTACTTTCAAAGTATTATAATCACCATAATCAGGCTCGCCTTCATAATAGTAAACTTTATTATCTTCTCCAAGTATCACTGTAAGAGCTTTTGATGCTTTTACCTGATTTTTATCTTCTTCAGTCAGATCTTTATCTTTAGTCGGCATTACGATATCCATCGTTTGAGGCTTGCTCAAAGTGGTACAGAACATAAAGAATGTAATCAAAAGCATGTTCATATCAACCATCGGTGTAAAATCGACCCGAAGGTCCATTCGTTTGGGTTGGCCTTTTTTACCACCACCACCGCCACCGGTATCTACATTTGCCATAATTTACAATGTTATTCTGTTAAATTCGTAATTAAATTAGAAGCCTTCGGGCATACCTTTCAGACTTGTAATAAGACTATACCTGTTCTCTTTCAAATCCTGTAATGTAGACATTACATTCTTCACCAAGTGATATGGAGTACTTTGGTCTGATTTAATAGCTATCGCCAAATCCGGATTTACGTCTTTTGCCGTTTGAACCCACACAGCCAACTCATTTTTGGGGCTAATAATAGTATCAATCGGCACTCCATTACCATTTTTTATTACCTGATCCTGATCAGTCAATGACAAATCAAGGAACTTCTGCATTTGTTGCATCGGCATACCAATATGGCTTTGATTAACAAAAGACATTACCTGTTGTGGCGTAAAATTGATATTATACTGTTTACCAATACTTTCTATCAAGGCTCTTTTATCTTCAGGCCTATCTATATTCAAATAAATATGACCTTGAGGATCGATCAGGATTGTCAACACATTAGCCTCCGGAATCTTAATTTCCGATACGGACATAGGTGTTAATACCTGAACTGGCTCTTTAGGGATAAAAGTTGCCGTAAGCATGAAGAATGTTAACAAGAGAACAGTCACGTCACTCATCGCCGTCATGTCGATGAACGTGTCATGTTTTTTGCTTTTTATTTTACCCATTTGTAATTTGTTTTTTATTTATTGAGTGAAATTTCAGATAAATTCCACATCTAATTTTGTTAAAAAAAACAAAATCAAAAATTATTTCCCATGCTTTTTAGCATATGTCTGACCAATTGCATAAGCAACTTCAGTCACAGCATCAGTAATATCTTTTACTCTACCTGCAAAATAGTTATAAGCAATAATCGCAGCAGCACCGGTACCAATACCCATCGCTGTATTCATAAGAGCTTCCGAAATACCTAATGCAAGTACAGTTGAGTCTGGAGATCCTTCAGCAGCCATCGCACCAAACGATTTGATCATACCAAGTACCGTACCCAAAAGTCCGAATAGTGTACCTAGAGATGAAATAGCAGCGATTACAGGTAGATTTTGCTCCAAATAAGGAAGTTCAAGAGATGTAGCATCTTCTATTTCGTGTTGAATAATTTCAGCTTTTTCATCATTATTCATATCTGAGTAACTTTCAACGTCTTTATATCTTAATAGACCAGCTTTCAAAATGTTAGCTACAGAACCTTTTTGCTCATCACAAAGTTTTTCTGCACCTGCCACGTCACCTGCATCTAATTTAGCTTTTGCTTCAGCAACAAATTTAGTAACGTTTCCTTTACCGCTAGCTTTACCTAATGCAAAGAATCTTTCTACAGATAGAGCAAATACGGTTAATAATAATGTCATAACGATAGGAATAACGAATCCTCCTTGGTAAAGAGTTGCAAATGGAGTTGTTGGATGACCTTTTTCGTCAAACCCTGATGGGTGACCGCAATAAAGATAAAAGAAAAGGTGAGCAACAATAGCACAACCAATGACTATCCACATTGCCGATACTCCTTTAGATCTAGATTTAGTTTTTTGTGGTTTAGTTTCCATAATAGTAATAAATAAATTGTTTTTAATTAATTAGTAATATTCAATTGTTTTTGATTATTGTATCAATAATTATTTTTTTAATCTTCTTATATCCATTCCTAATTCAAAGAATACGCTAATACAAATATATGAATTGATTCATTCAATGCAATTAAATTATAATAAAAAAGACTACTTCGATTACTTTTTTCTCTACATAGATATATTTTTCAACCAAAATATCTTATTTGGCGAAAGCAGTTATACTTATAAATACATTCGATTTAAGAAAAGGAGTAGCTAGATTTACATAGTAGCTTAATTCTCTACTACAGTTAAATGTATACATCAAATTGGCTCTTGGTATCAAATTCTTTTTTTTCAAAACTCAATTATATTATTGCAAAAATAATAGTTAAATTCTTTTACACAATAGTGAGACTCATTTTATTAGCAAAATTAACTAAACACTGACGAGTTTAATATTCTATATGATTTTGATTACAAATTACTTATGAAAGCATAAAGCGTCGTTTAACGCAATAACCGCATCATTATAAAATTCTCTACGGATAACAAATTGCATATTTACTTGTCTCAAAGACTGGGCAAAACTCTCGATATTAATATTATTCTCGTACAATGCTTTCGAAGCCTTATATAAGAAACCGGGCATTGCAATATTTGTTCCCATCACACAAATTAGCGCGACAGCTTCTTCTTTCACGCGATAAAAGTGTTGCTTCAGGTCATTTACCAACTCCTTAGATTTAGGATTCTCCCACAAAACCATGGTAATAGAGTTCGCATTGGTCGATTTTAAAATATAACTCACTCCGAATTTAGCGAAATGGGTCATTATTTTCAGGTCAAACCCTACTTCACCTACCATCATCGGATCATGAATCTCCACTGCTATTACTTTCGTCGTACCCGATACTATCTCTACTTTAGGTTCTGGAGAAACATATTCACGAGTTATCAAAGTTCCGGGATGTTCCGGCTCAAAAGTATTTTTTATCCGGATATTTATACCAGCCAGTTCCAACGGTTTTGCAGCTTTAGGATGGATTGCCTCCATACCTATATCAGCCAACTGGTCTGCAATAATAAAATTAGTATATCCTACTGGAACAGCTTTGTCGACTCCTACAATACCCGGATCAGCGCTAGACAAGTGATATTCTTTATGAATAATTGCCTCATCTGCTCTTACCTGAACAGCCACTTTACTAAAAGTCACCTCCGTATATCCCCGATCAAATGCACGCATAATCCCCTCAGTACCTTTAGTATATCCCGTAGCGACACATAGAACTTTTGCGAAGTCTATTCCTTCAAAAGCCTTCTCTATACGTTGATCTATTGTCAAAGGTAATGAATCATTAAATCCACATAAATCTATAAAACGGGCTGTAATACCATTGTTATTCAAGATATTTACAGAGTTCCACGCAGAATGAGCTTCCCCAATAGATGCCAGAATTTCACGCGCCGCTAAGCAAATATCTTCAGTATTCACATAGCCGGAGGCCATCACCTTGCTCAAGCTATAAAGCATCACTTTTGCCTGCTTGATACGATATTCTATAAATCCTTTAGCTTCAGCCAAATCAAGACCCAATCCTTTGAAACTCTCGTTTATATCTATCAATCGAAGACAAAGGTCATCCAAAGCTATACTGTAATCCTCGTTGGCTAAGAACTTTATATAAACACCAGCGTCACCGGTCTTTTTATGTTCCAACAGCCAGTTTGTAACATTATTATAAGCCGAAACGACAAAAATGCGATTATAATATTCGTTAGGAGTACGTTTTCCGATTATAATATTAGAAAGGACATCTTTGAACTGAGACATTGAAGTGCCTCCGATTTTTTCAACAGTAAGCATTTTCTCTGTAGAATATTTTTTTAATGTTTTGTTGTACAAAAATAACAATAAAATAAAAACAGCCTAAAATATTAGTATTTTTATTTCTATACAATACTTAATAAAACCTAGTATTAGGAAGCAATTTTCATATAAAACTTTTTAGTGTGAATAAAAAATCTCACTATACCCTATCCTTAATACACTGTTAATTAACAATTATTCTTCTAATATGAATAATATTTTTCTTCACTTATTATCCTGCAAAAAGTACACCAACATATAGTTAAAATTTTAGTTACCTTTGCATAGCAAAAAATATATTATGGCTTCAATTAATTCATGGATCTCCGCCTTACGTCCCCGTACTTTATTCTTAGCAGTCGCCTCCGCCATCTGTGGTAACGGTATAGCATACACAACAGGACGTTTCAATATACTCATATGTATTCTGACTATTCTGACTGCTACTTTTTTACAGTTATTATCCAATATGGCAAATGATTTAGGGGATTATCAACATGGTACGGACATAACCGGAGAACGCGTAGGTCCTACCCGAACCGTACAAAGCGGAGCTATTACACCTAAAGAAATGAAGACAGCTATTGCTATTGCTATGTTTTTCTCTTTGGTTATCGGAGGATTATTGATCTATGAAGCTTCACAGTTCATGAATGTATGGTATATGCTTCTATTTCTTTTCTTGGGAATGATGTCAGTATGGGCAGCTATTAAATATACTGCAGGGCATAATCCATACGGTTATAAAGGATTAGGCGATATATTTGCTTTTGTATTTTTCGGATTAGTAGCAGTAGTCGGAACGTTTTTTCTTCATGTTCATAAGATGACACCTCAACCTTGGCTACCTGCTATCGGAATAGGACTGTTTACGGCTGCAGTATTAAATGTGAACAATATGCGCGATATGGATAACGATCAGAACTCCGGAAAGATGACTTTGGCTATTCGTTTAGGATATTCAAAGGCTAAACTCTATCACGCTTTCCTGACTTTTGGAGGAATAGCCTGTTTTTCAATTTACAGTATTATTTATTCAACTCAATGGTATCAATACATTTATCTAATAACAAGCCTATTTTTTATACTGATATTCTTTAATATCTACAAGACAACTGATAAAAAATTATTAGATCCTTATTTAAAACAGACTTCCATAGCCACTTTCGTACTATCAATAGTCTTTACTATTTGCATTAATTTATGATATTTCTATAAATAGACTTTAAAACCAAGGTCAATTTCATTGGCAGGAACCCCACCTCTTATTCCCCAATTCTCTAAAGGTTGTTCATTCAATACTATAAAGATTTCTTCCTTTCTCATCAAACCTGTAGTACAGAGATCATCTACAATTGTTCGGTAAAGGAGTTTTTTAGTATGAACAGAACGCCCTGCAAACATGCAAATCTCTATAAGTAATTTATAAGGCGGATTCATCTCAAACATATCCCCAGAATACTCTATCAACCTAATATTCCGGTCTTCTTTTGGCAACTGCAATACCTCCACCACAGCATCCATTATGGTATTCTTGATTCTCATCAAGGACTCTTTGCAGTAACCCTCTGCAACTTCAACCTTTACAAGTGGCATATATAATCAATCTTCAAATTCAACCTTATTATTTCCCAGACTTTTAATACGTACAAGAGATTCGACATGTACATCTAAGTCTCTCAATCTTTTGCCCCCATCTTGGAAGCTCTTCTCAATAATAAAACCCATACCCGCCAGTTTCGCACCAGCTTTTTCAACCAATTCTTTCACCCCTAATGCAGCATGACCATTCGCTAAAAAGTCATCAATAAAAACGACAGTATCATTCTCATTCAAAAAATCAGAACTTACGCAAACGTCATACGTAGTATCTTTTGTGAAAGAATACACTTGAGTAGTTACCATACGTTCCATAGTTTTAGGTTTGGCTTTTTTAACAAAGACAACCGGCAACTCCAACAAGTATCCTAACATGATCGCAGGAGCAATTCCACTAGCCTCGATAGTAATCACCTTATTGATAGGCATATTTCCAAATCGGCGAACGAATTCTACTCCTATTGATTTCATCAGGATAGGATCCATCTGATGATTAATAAAGCTATCCACTTTCAGGATTCCTCCGTCGAAACTCTTTCCATCTTTCAGGATTCTGTCTTTTAGTAATTTCATATATAGTCTATTCTTTTATTCTTATAACAATATTGGCAATAATAGCCACTAAACCTCCGGTAGTGATGCCCGAAGCAAATATACTTTTTACCCAATCGGGCATTTGTGTCAAAATATCCGGAGCCAATTCAACACCCAATCCACAAGCAAAACTAACTGCCAAAACCAAAACAGCTTTCCGGTCTATTTCCTGAGATGCAATAATCCTCACTCCTGAAGCAGCAACAGTACCAAACATCAACAGAGTAGCTCCTCCCAAAACAGGTTCGGGCATTACTGAAAAAACACCCCCAATAAAAGGAAATGCACTCAGAAGTACTAAAAATGCTGCAATATAATATCCTATATAACGACTAGCAACTCCGGTCAATTGAATAAGTCCATTGTTTTGAGCAAAAACAGAGTTCGGGAACGAATTGAATACTCCGGCAACAGCGGAATTCAGCCCGTCAGCCAATACCCCACCCTGTACTCGTTTTGTATATTTTTCGCCCTCTATCGGCTCACCTCCGATCATTGAATTAGCTGTAATATCCCCTAACGCCTCAATAGAAGTAATAAAATAAATCAAGGCTATTGCAATAAAAGCTGATATATCGAAATCCAAACCATATTTGAAAGGAACTGGAATATTAATCATTCCTAATCCACCCAACTGTGAGAAATCGACCATCCCATTAAAGAAAGCCACTATATATCCGATAATCAACCCCAAAACGATAGAGCACATACGAATATATTTATTCTTAAAACTATTGAATATCAGAATAGATACAAGAACCAGAGCTGCTAAACCTAAGTTACGGAAACTCCCGAAAGTACCATCTGCCATTGCTCCATAACCGCCACCACAGGCTGTTATTCCCACTTTGATAAGGCTCAAGCCAATCATAGTTACCACAATACCTGAAACCAGAGGGGTAATAATCTTTCTAGTATATTTCAGGATACGGCTAACTATCATTTCGACAGGTGCAGCGGCAATACATACACCGAATATAGTAGGTAATGCAGCTATTCCCATTCCATTGAAAGAGGCAGTAAGAGCTCCTATAAAAGAAAAACTGGTACCCTGCACACATAGCAATCCACAACCCACAGGACCTATTCGCCGACACTGCACAAAGGTGGAAACACCGGATGCCAACAGAGCCATAGAAACAAGAAAAGCTGTAGTCTCTTTGTCAAGTCCCAAGCTTCCGGCAATAATAAGAGGTGGTGTAATAATAGCGACAAAAATAGCCAGCAAGTGCTGAAATGCCACAAATATCGCTTCTTTGAAAGGAGGACGATCTTCTATTTCATATATTAGATCAGTCTTACGGATGGGTAATATGGTCTCATCCAATTCTTTTGCTTCAGTAGACATACAATGTTGTAAAGATTAATTAGCCATAAGTGTTTATGTAGTAAAATGAAAAAGAAGTCTTTATTACCTTCTTTCTTATTTATGGCGAACAAAGATAATAACAAGGAGAGATTTACACAAACACTTAGAACATAATTAATACAACAAATTAAAATGGAAATATGAAAGGTAGAGCTATTATCATCACAATACCCATGATAATTTGTAAAGGCAGACCAACTTTTATATAATCCATAAACGTATAACGCCCTGCCGACATAACCAATGCATTAGGAGCTGTAGAGAATGGTGAAGCAAAACACATACTTGCAGCAATAGCAACGGCAAAAACAAATGGATAAGGGCTTACTCCCATATTTAAAGCGGCTTGCATTCCAATAGGAGCAAAAAGCAAAGCTGTTGCTGTATTACTTATAAACATGGTTAATATAGAGGTTCCGAAATAAATACCTGCCAACAAGGCATAAGGACCATATTGCCCCAACCCCTCTACCAATGAAGAAGAAATCAAACCAGCCGCACCTGTTTGTTCAAAAGCAAGTGCCATTGGCATCATACCGGCAATCAATACTACACTTTCCCAGTTTATAGTATTATATGCTTCCTCCATATTCCTGAGACATCCGGTGATAACCATTAACACAGACGCGATAAGTACTGCGATAACAGGAGCTACAATATTAGTAACCATAGCTACAACCATCAAAATCATGATCGATGCAGCAACAGGAGCTTTATAATCTAATGTTACCTTTGCTGCTTCTTCCAAAGGTTGCCCGACAAGCACCAGTTCATCCTGACGTTTATCCAGATTTGCAATATCATTCCACGTCCCTTGTATAAGGAGAGCATCACCCGAATGCAACTTTTCATTCTGCAAATCGCTCATCTTATATTCATTGTTACGCTGAATACCTAAAATATTCACATTGAATTCGTCTCTGAAATGTGCATCTATAATCGTACGATTTACAAGTTTCGAATTCGGCATTATAAATACTTCTGCCAACCCGATATCCTCAAAATCAAAAATAGCCTTTTGATTAGTATCAACTTCTGTTAATATCAGACCGTTCTCTTCTATGAACCGGTTTATATTATTTTTCTTACCATAACATACAAGAACATCTCCCTTTTCAATTAAAGTCTTAGGTCCGGCAACCTCCTCATTCACATTCTTTTGACCAAAACGTGAAGGTGTAGCACTTTTCTTTTCTATCGTTACAACACTTATATTATAATTAGTCGGGATACGTAATTCCCTTAACTCTTTGCCAATCATAGGAGAATCATCGGGCAACGCGATATGAGTCAGATTATTAAGTTGATATTCATCAGCCAAATCATTTAAAGATTTTCCTGTTTTCTTTTCATCTGCCATTTTATCATCTTTTGACAAAAAGATACGACTCAAAATAGGCAGACAAATAAGACCAACAGTTAAGCTGATAGCACCCACCGGTGCAAATGAAAAGAACGATAAAGCTCCATAGCCCGCTTTTTGAAGTTCTTCACTAATGATTAAGTTGGGCGGTGTAGAAATAAGAGTAAATGTCCCCATACTACTGGCAAAAGCCAAAGGCATCAAAAATTTTCGAGGGGTAGTATTGGCACTTACAGCAATACTCACTACTATTGGCATCATCACAGCCACTGTTCCTGTATTACTGACAAATGCACCCACCGAAGCTGTAACCAACATCACCAGAATAAATAATTTGCTCTCACTATTACCAGCCAATCTCAAAATTTTTGAACTGACCAGTTTTGCCAGCCCTGTTCTGAAAATTCCTCCCCCCACAATAAAAAGACCAATCATCATAATCACTACCGAATTGGAGAACCCCGACAGAGCCTCGGTAGGAGTCAGTATATTCGTCACAACCAACAAAAGCAATGCACATAATGCAACTAAGTCGGAACGTACTTTTCCTCTCATGAAAAAGATGGCCGAAGCCAGCAATATCATGAGTGTAATATTCATGGGTGTAAAAATCTGTTGTAAGAGCATGACCAATCAATTATTCATTCCACATAATGTATTATCTCGAACAAATACAAAGATAAGAAAGTTTGATGGCGTGTCGAAAATTGTTAATTTTTTTTATTCCTTTTCGTTAGGTATCTTTGGCAAAGAATTTGTAGAGTAATAAACAAATTATATAAATCACCTGTTCTTCTTTTTAGAAGTAAAACATATAATTATCTGTAAAACAATAGAAAAAAATTATGGAAGATATAAACAACAAGAATAACTTCAATTCACAGGAAGAAGAAAGTTTCGAAAATATGACAGATGAAACAACTGACAATATGAATGAAAAGGTAGATAGTGCCAATCTGGCTGAAGACTTGGAGCAAAAATTCGGAGAACTGAACGATTCTTATCTTCGTCTGCATGCCGAATTTGACAACTATCGCAAGCGTACTATGAAAGAAAAAGCCGAACTTTTGAAAAATGGAAGCGAAAAAGCCATTGCAGGAGTACTTCCTATCATTGATGATTTCGAAAGGGCTTTAGCCATATTACCTGAAGATGCAAAAGAAGGTGTAGAACTTATATATAATAAATTCAAAACATATCTGGCTCAAAACGGAGTAAAGGAGATAGATGCTATGGGCGAAACATTCGATACCGAACTTCATGAAGCTATCACTACTATTCCGGCACAGAGTGAAGATCAAAAAGATAAGGTAATCGATTGTATACAGAAAGGATATACGCTAAATGACAAAGTGATTCGTTTTGCAAAAGTCGTAGTGGCAAAATAAATCATCTTAAAAACAGAGGTATAGATAAATAAATGGCAAGCAAAAGAGATTATTACGAAGTACTGGAAATCACCAGAACTGCCACATCTGAAGAAATAAAGAAAGCCTATAAGAAAAAGGCAATTCAGTATCACCCCGATAAAAATCCGGGAGATGAGACAGCAGAAGAGAAGTTCAAAGAAGCAGCAGAAGCATACGAAGTATTAAGCGACGAGCAAAAACGCTCACGATATGACAGATATGGGCACGATGCTCCGGGCGGATTTGGCGGACATTCGGGAGGAGGATTTTCAATGGATGATATTTTCTCTCAGTTCGGCGACATCTTTGGAGGTCATTTCGGAGGTTTTGGTGGATTCGGCGGCGGTGGAGGCAGACGTGTCAACCGCGGTTCTGACTTACGGGTAAAAGTAAAACTAAACCTAAAAGAAGTAGCTACCGGTGTAGAGAAAAAGATTAAAGTAAAAAAATATGTAGCCTGCCAGCACTGTAACGGAAATGGTGCAGAAAACGGAACAGCATATACTACTTGCTCTACTTGTAGTGGCTCGGGAACTGTTATACGCGTAGTAAATACGATGCTGGGACAAATGCAAACCCAATCTACATGTCCAACCTGTAACGGCGAAGGAAAGAACATTACAAAAAAATGTCCTCATTGTTCCGGAGAAGGTATTGTTCGTGAAGAAGAAGTTATCACACTCAATATCCCTGCAGGAGTTGCAGAGGGAATGCAATTATCGATGAGTGGAAAAGGTAATGCGGCACGTCATGGCGGAGTAAACGGAGATTTACTGATAGTAATTGAAGAAGAGCCACATCCGGAATTGTTACGTGACGACAATGACGTAGTCTACAATCTACTATTAAGTGTCTCAACAGCAGCATTAGGAGGAAAAGTAGAAGTTCCGACTATAGATGGTAAGGTCAAAGTAACTATCGACGCGGGCACTCAGCCTGGTAAGGTCTTACGCCTGAGAAACAAAGGACTACCTAGCATAAACCGTTATGGAACAGGTGATCTATTGATAAATATAAGTGTATATATCCCTGAGAAATTGGATGAAAGTGAAAAAGCTACCTTATCCGGCTTAGAAAATTCACCTAACTTTCAACCTAATAAATCTATCAAAGACAAAATATTCAGTCATTTCAGACAAATGTTTAATTAAGATAGTTATCTTATAGATAATAAAAAATCCAATCTAAATTTAGATTGGATTTTTTATTATAATCATATGTTTGTTTTTAATTACGTTCCCTCATTGATATGTTATAAGTATCCGTCCCTGCTACACTCTCAAATATAGATAAACCAAAAATACTTACACTTGAGATCAAATGGTTGAAAACTTCTCCCATTATCCTCTCATATTCAGACCAAGCTGTTGTATTTGTAAAAGCATATATCTGAATAGGCAAGCCTAGTGGGGTCGGATCTAATTGACGGACAATCAGTGTAAGATTTTGATGAATCTCGGGATGAGTACGCAGATACCAGGTTGCATACCTCATAAATAAATCGCAATTAGTCAATTGAAAGCCTCTGATAGGTGAATCATTCTGTACACCCAACTTCTCATTCCATTCACTATAGTCTTTTCTTTTATCTTTTATGTACCCTGTCAGCGCCGGTATTTTTGCATATTCATCCAATTCAGCATCAGTCATATATCGTATTCCCGATTGTTTGATCATCAACGAACGACGAATTCGACGTCCTCCGGTTTCCTGCATCCCTCTCCAGTTCTGAAAAGAATCTGATATCAATGCATAGGTAGGAATTGTGGTAATTGTCTTATCAAAATTACGAACTTTGACTGTAGTAAGATTGATTTCTTCGACATCTCCATCAGCGCCATACTTACTCATAGTGATCCAATCACCTATCAATACCATCTTATTTGCTGATATCTGGATACTCCCTACAAATCCGAGAATAGTATCTTTAAACATCAACAATAATACTGCCGATGCTGCCCCCATTGCCGTAAAGAATACAGTCACCGATTTTCCTGTAAGTATAGAGAATATGGCAACAATACCAAATATATAAAGTATTATCTGTATAACTTGCAGATAACTCTTCACCGGCTTATTGTGGAAACCTTCTTTCCTTTCCAATAATCTGGCAAAAGCCTGTATTACAGACATAATAGTCCATATCACCATAAATACCAGATAAATATCTGCGGTCTTTAGTGCCGGACTTATCAGGTTCGGATAATCCGAAAATACGGTAGGAATAACATTGACTGCAAATGTGTAAGGGACAAGTAATCCCAGAAAATGAGGCAATCTCTCTTCTATAGCAAATTTAAATATTTGCAGCTTCGTTACTTTATGTGCTTTATTAAGAATAAAAGTCAGTATATAATTGACAAGTTTTTGCAACAGGATTATTATAATAATTGCTACAAACAACATTATAAACAGGTTTATAACATGTATCCATGTATCACTCAAACCTATATTAGATAAAAAGGTATAAATATATTGTTTTATAAAACCCGCCGATGATGAAATCTCAGAGTCTTCGATAATAGTATTATTCATCTGATTATTTTTTTATTTAAAGATATGTTACAAGAAGTGTTATTAACAAATATCTTAACTATTTTTCATAAAAACAAAGTTCTCCTACTACAGACCAAACTTCTGTATATCATATATATTTTTGACCCGATTTATTTATATGTTCGTCTTTGACCAAAATCTCTGAGTTCACAGAATCTCTCTTATTAATATTCTCAGTCTTCTTTTCTGAAAAATCGACAACATCGATAATCAATTCTTCTTTTTTATTTCGTGCATTAGATTTATCTACATGTGGTATCTGTTTTTGCCACATCTCATAATATTTCGTACCCGTCCTATATAAATCTATATGATTTCCTTCCTCTATCAATTTTCCTTTTTCTAATACTACAATATTATCTGCTTGCATGACAGTACTTAGCCGATGGGCAATAATTATTACAGTCTTACCTTTCTTATTAAAATTAACAATAGCCTTCTGTACCTGATACTCCGATTCAGAATCGAGGGAAGAAGTAGCCTCATCCAACAATAAAATTTCAGGATCCCTATATAAAGCCCGGGCAATAGCCAGCCTCTGTTTTTCACCTCCTGACAACCCTGTTCCATTCTCTCCGATCTGAGTTTCAAAGCCTCTTGGCAAACTCTCGATAAATCGCAAAATATCCAATTCTTTACAAATAGAAATGATACGGCGCATATCAGGACGTAATTCTCCTAGAGCAATATTCTCTATAATATTGCCCGTAAATAAATCCAATTGTTGAGGCACAGGACTAATATATCTCCTTAAGCTCGAGCTTGTAAAAAAGTCAATATTTTGCTCTCCTATATATATTTTTCCTACATTTACAGGATATAATTTTTGTAATAGAGCTGTAAGTGTTGTTTTACCTGAACCACTTTCTCCCACTACCGCAGTAATTTTTCCTTGTGGAATCTGAAGTGTAAAATTTTTGAATACATCAGTTCGTGTACCATAACTAAAAGTTATATCTTCAAATAGAATATTACCATTCAGATCAGGAGAAAACTCTATTTTGTTTTCATCACTTTCTCTTTCAAGATCCATAATTTCGAAAAGCCGATCTGCTGCAATAATTGCATTCTGTATAGTCTTATTTGCTTCTACTAATGAGGCAACAGGAGCAGTGAAATAACCTAATATAGCATAAAACGAGAATAACGTTCCGGGGGTGAGTTCATTGCGAAGCACAAAATAGGATCCCACCCAAAGCATTATAATAGTAAATAAGGAGTTTATTACTTTCGAACTCTGCCCCGTAAAAATAGAATTCGTACTAGATCGGAATACACTTTGAAGAAGCTGTATAAAACGAATTTCGGTTTTTAAATTCGAGAAATCCTCCATTCCAAATTGCTTAATAGTACGAATCGAGTTAAGAGATTCTACCAATTGACTACTGAGGTCAGCAGTGTCCTCCATCACCTTACGCTCATACTTTTTATTCAGCTTATTGGTAATAGCATATATTAATGCATATAATGGTATTATAGCCAACATTATAAGAGCTAGTTTCCAGCTAAATATAAACATCAAAGAAAAAGAAAAGAAAACAATTAGAACATTGACTAACAATGATATACTCGTATTATTGATAAATGCTCTTATTTTAAAAGCATCGTTAACCCTAGACACTATCTCTCCAACACGCATCGTATCAAAAAAACGTTGAGGAAGCCTTAACAAATGCTTGTAATAACCTAAAATAAGCCGTGCATCTATTTGCTGTCCTGTACTTATCATAAAGTAACTTTGCATAGCACCTAAAAAGAGTTGAAAAAGTATGATAAAAATCATAGCAACTCCCATTAGGTTTAGAAGATTTGTATTACCTCCTACCAATACATAATCCGTTATTTTCTCAACATAAAAAGATATAGATAATCCTAGTATAGTATACAGAGCAGCACCAATCAGACATTGTATTATAGTAGATCGATGTGGACGTAATAAATAAAAGAAGCGGACATAGTTCGATACTTTTTCATTTTTCGCCTCAAAATCATCTCCCGGAACAAGCAGAAAAAGTATCCCTGTCCATATTTTATCAAAATCAGCCAATGCAACTTTATGCATCTCTCCATCCGCCGGATCCATATATTGCACTTCATCCTTTTTTATTTTATAAATTACCACATAGTGTTCCAGTACCTCTTTTACTCTAACATGTGCTATCGCAGGAAACGGAGCATCGGGCAAAGCTTCAATATTGCCTTTCACTCCCTTAGCTACAAATCCCAGTTTTTCGGCAGCCACTACCATTCCCAGACCATTTGTACCTTGGGTATCAGTTCCGGCTATCTGCCTGATTTTAGAAACAGGCATCTTCAGTTTATAATATTCTGATATGGAAGCAAGACAAGCAGCTCCACAGTCTGTCATATCCCTCTGCTTAACCTTAATTCCCATAACTCATTATCTTAGGATTCAACCAATTGTCTATTTTATCAAATAATAACTGCCCGAGGCTACGTTCAGTCAATATAAAACGTGCAGTTAATGTCATACCTTTTTTCAGACTTCCTCTATATCCGTTCTTAAGCTCCAGATAATCTTTATCCATAGAGCATCGAACTCTAAAAAATACTTGACCGTCTATATCTACAACATCAGATATTATCTCTGTGACACACCCCTCTATTAGTCCCCATTGACGGTAATCGAAAGCATCGAACTGAAACTTCACATCTTGTCCGTTTCTTATATATCCAATATCAGCAGGCGAAACATAACATTCGATCAGCAAGTTATCTCCAACCGTTATTTGTGCTAACTCTTGTCCGCTCGAAATGAAACTTCCTTCTTTTACTCCTATATAGTTCGTAATATTACCATTTATAGGAGCTATGATATAATATTGATCTTTGCTTTTTTCCAAACGCTTAAGTTCCGATTGTAAATCATTATTTTCCACTTCGAGACGAGTCCTCTCTGCTTGCCAGAGATTATTGAACTCATTTTGTATAGAAATAAGTTGCGATGTGGCCAATTTGTAATTATTTTCAATTTGCTCATATTCAAATTCAGACTCTACTCCTTTTTCATAAAGTCCTTTCGAAATATCATATTCATACTTATTTTTTGAGATAGTAACTTCCTGCTCTTTCACTTTAGAGTAATATTGTGCATATTCTGCAATATATTTAGGTGAGGAAAGCCCTTTAGCCTTTCCCGTCAGTAACTTTCCTATATCATCTATAAATTTTGCATTTTCACTCAACTTTTCTTTAATTCTCCTCATTTGCTCATCCGTAACATTCGTTTGAAGCCATACTAGTGTATCGCCTTTTTTTACCAATTGATTTTCCGCAATATTAATCTTTAGTATCTCAGCAGACACAACCGATTGAAGTGTATTATTTTCATATAAAGAACGGATACGCCCTCTACTTTGAGAAGAAATATCTATATGTATAACAGGCAATAGAATTATAATTAACAGTACAAAACAAATAATAGATATATAAATGGCTTTCGTTGTAACTCTCCTCTTAGCCCAATAGTTTTCATTTGTATATTCTACAATTTCGATAGGAAATATTTCTTTCATTCTATATGTGTAAAGAATTCGTTTACGAAAATAAACAAATTTTAAATAGTCTTTTGAATAAATAAAAAATAGTTCTTTCGTTTCAGACAAAAAAGCTATCAACTTTTCTCACCCAAAATTTCACAATCATTTTTTTCATTATAAAAACATGCAATCCAACTTACTTATGCAACCATGACATCTTTATATAGAAAAATGAATGCAATAATATTATTTACAACATGAAACAACACATTATACCAGAATCCAAATTTTATTCTCACATACCCCAATATACATCCAAGTACAAATTGTGGCAATACCAAAATAGGAATACCCAATATAAGATATTCTAAGTCTCCACCGTAATTAGTGATATGCAATAGGGCAAACACAACGGTAAATAAATAAAAAATTATCGAAAAATACTTTTGATAATAATTTTTTATCTTAATTCCCTTTTTCCACAAGAACAGTGAAATTAAACCCAGTATTGAAATATAAACAAATCCGTTTGTTACTTTTCCTAATAAGAATAGAACAACTGCCGTAAGAATATTTACAGCATAAAATATAATAATATTAGGCTTATTTATTTTCAACAAAAGACGAAATTGGACTTCTTCTTTCAGAGGTCCTACGAGCCCTATTAATAAAGTGAAAAATAAAACATTATCAAAAATAGGGAGAGTATTAATCGTATAAACAAGATTTGTTACTGATATATATCCTCTAATAAGAATATTACATACAATCATCACAGAAAAATACACTGCTATTAAAGCAATGATAGATTGTATTCTTATCTTATCCTCTTTGTCTTGATAATAAGGAGATCTTAAATATTGTTGAAAACTGTAAATCTCTTTTTTTATCATACAATCATTTAAAAATCTTTTAGGGAAAGAATAACTTTCCCTAAAAGATTTTAATCATGTAAATATACCACACACAAAACCCGCAATAAAAGACATACACATATCCATGCCTTTAACAGCTCCTGGTCCTCCATAAATTATTCCACCATTGACATTAGCCAATTCATCCAATTCCAACTCCTGAAATTGTGAGTATATTATTTGTTCGTTCATAATTTTATTATTTAAGTAAAACAAAATGCTAAAAGAGCTAACGCACCAAGAGCTTTTCCAACATACCTTCCAGCACTTTGCCCTGCCGAAAAAGCCCCGTGATCTAATCCTCCATCTGTTTTTTTCAATTCCGCCTCGCTTAATTCTGCAAAGCCCGTAGCTTGTAATTTTTCTTTATTCATAATTTTAAGAATTTAAGTAATTAAAATTTAAATCTGTTTTGTAAAGCTATCCGGATAGACTTGTAACAACTAAATTAATAGAATCGGGTGAAATAAAATTGCATTTTAATAAAAAAAATCTTATTATTTATACCATCTTGCATTTTTGCAGATAAAAAATATACATTTTTATTATAATTAGCAAAAAACCTCAAATAATTTTAAATTACCTCTACTTTTCGGAAGTAATAAATCTCACTTTCTCCGAAAAAAAAGACGTCATATATACATCTATTCATCTAAATATCGTATTTTTGTACGCTTAAATACTCTAAGCATTCCGAATATGAAAAGCGTAAAAATTAGAGATAAGGAATTTGATCTATTTATCTCTGAAGCTGAAATACTTAAATCCATTGATAGGATAGCAGAACGAATGAATAAGGATTTAGAAGGAAAGAATCCTCTTTTTGTATGTATTCTTAATGGTTCTTTTATGTTTGCGTCCGAACTCATGAAAAGAGTGAATATACCATCTGAAATTTCATTTGTCAGAATGGCTTCTTATCAGGGAACACAATCCACGGGCAAGATAAAAGAAATATACGGACTCGAAGAAAATATTTCAGGACGGACAGTTGTCATAATAGAAGATATCGTAGATACAGGATACACTATGTCTTTGATTTTGGAACAACTGACAGGAGAAAATCCTGAAGAAATAAAAATAGCAACACTATTGTTCAAACCTGATGCTTTAAAGACAGACGTCAAACTCGATTATGTAGCACTGGAAATTCCAAGTGACTTCATAGTTGGTTTTGGACTGGATTATGATGGGTATGGACGAAATCTGGCTGATATTTACAAAATAAAATCATAAATATAACATGCTTAACATTGTCATATTTGGAGCTCCGGGCTCGGGAAAAGGGACTCAGAGCGAGAACCTGATTGAGAAGTATAAGTTAGCGCATATCTCAACAGGAGATGTATTGCGTGCAGAGAGAGATTCGGGTAGTGAACTCGGTAAACTTGCCGAAAGTTATATGTCGAAGGGACAGTTGATACCCGATGAACTGATGATAGATATTTTGGCAAGTGTATATGACCAAAAAGTAAAAAGTGGTAACTGTAATGGTGTAATCTTCGATGGTTTTCCCCGTACTATACCACAAGGAACAGCGTTAAATGAAATGTTGGAAGAAAGAGGCGAAAAGATTGCAGCAGTAGTTAGTCTGGAAGTTCCGGAAGAAGAATTAATCACCCGACTTCTGAAAAGAGGGCAAATGACAGGACGCACTGATGATAATCATGACACGATCAAGAAACGCCTTGATGTATATTATAATCAAACAACTCCTTTGAAAGAGCTATACGAAAAAGAAGGTAAGCTCCATGCAATTCAGGGATTGGATACTGTTGATAATGTATTTGGCAGAATCACAGAAGTTATTGATAAAGTAAAATAATATTTCTATAAAAACATATAAAAACCAAGAATCAGGTTCAACAAATGTACCGGTTCTTGGTTTAACCATCTAAAGACTCTAAGTCACTCACAATAAATTATGTCTGATTCAAATTTCGTAGACTACGTAAAAATATATTGCCGCTCAGGTAAAGGAGGAAGAGGTTCTACGCATTTTCGCCGCGAAAAGTATATTCCCAAAGGAGGTCCCGATGGAGGGGACGGTGGAGATGGTGGGCATGTGATTCTTCGAGGAAACCGTAACTACTGGACTCTCTTACACCTCAAATTTAAACGCCATATCTTAGCCGGACATGGTGGAGGTGGTTCAGGAAAACTTTGTTCCGGAAAAAAAGGGGAATCCCAAATCATAGACGTGCCTTGCGGAACAGTGGCTTATGATGCCGAGACAGGTGAATATCTTTGCGATATTACGGAAGATGGGCAAGAAGTTATCCTTCTCAAAGGAGGAAAAGGTGGTAGAGGTAACAATCACTTCAAAACCCCTACTAACCAAGCGCCGCGCTATGCTCAACCCGGAGAGCCTTACGAAGAAAGGCGTATTGTACTGGAGCTTAAAGTACTGGCAGATGTAGGGTTAGTAGGTTTTCCGAATGCAGGAAAATCAACATTATTATCTGTTATGACGGCTGCTAAACCTAAGATTGCGAATTATGCCTTTACTACATTGGAGCCTAATCTTGGTATTGTAAGTTATCGTGATCATCGTTCTTTCGTAATGGCGGATATTCCCGGAATTATCGAAGGGGCTAGCGAAGGAAAAGGACTGGGATTAAGGTTTCTACGTCATATAGAAAGAAATTCCTTATTGCTATTTCTTGTACCTGCCGATGCCGATGATATACATGAAGAATATCGTGTTTTATTAAACGAATTGGCACAATATAATCCTGAACTTCTGGATAAACAACGAATACTTGCAATCTCAAAGTCAGACATGCTCAATGAAGAACTGATCGAAGCATTGAGTGAAGACTTGCCGGAGATTCCACATATCTTCATTTCTTCTGTCACTAATTTCCATATTCAGGAATTAAAAGATTTACTTTGGAAAGAACTGAATAAAGACGGCGATTATAAAAAGTCTGCTCAGCCTATAGTTCATCGCAAGCTGGATATTAAGACAGTAGAATTTGAGGAAGATGAAGATGAGCTACCAGAAGATGATTACGTCGAGGAAGACTGGGATGATGAAGATGAAGACTTTGATCCGGACTTCGAATATGGTGTTGATGATATAAAAGAATAATACAAAAACTGATGATATTATCTGAGAATAAAAGCTATTTCCAATTCGAATTATTAAAAAAATTCAAAGATTTACAACACTTCTCCACAACAATTCATGGGGGTGTCAGTATAGGAAACTACGCCACATTTAATCTCGGGTTATATTCGGGTGATTCTATCGAATCTGTTTCAGAAAGCAGAAACAGATTATGTTCTTTCTTTCATATTGATGAGGAAAATTTATATACTCCTTATCAAACTCATGAGGATAAAATCCTTATCATTGATGACAATTTCATTGAGCAAACCGATTTAGAAAAATCAAAACTCTTGCATGGAATTGATGCAATTATTACAAATCAAAAAGGAATTGGTATCGCCGTTGGCACGGCAGACTGTGTTCCTATACTTCTTTATGATTCCAAACTACAATTACTTGCAGCTATACATGCCGGATGGAGAGGTACTGCTCTGAAAATAGTATCAAAAACAATATCCATCATGAAAGAGAAATTCGGCTCTAATCCTGCAAACATTATTGCAGGAATAGCTCCTTCTATTTCCCGTGAATATTTTGAAGTGGGAGATGAGGTTGTCGAAGCATTCGAAAAAGCAGGTTTTTCTACGGAAGATATTGGTTACAGATGCGCTGAATCGGGAAAGATACATTTAGATTTATGGTTTGCAAATGAATTCCTTCTATTTAAAAGCGGTATACCTATCGAGAATATAGAAACATCCGGATTATGCACATATTCTAATCCTGAACTTTTTTTCTCTGCACGGAGACAAGGGATCAGTTCAGGGCGGATGCTAACAGGCGGAATCATTTTATAAATATTTTCCTAAAAAAATACTTCAAAATAATTACCACATTTGAAGTAACTTATCTTCATTAAAATACTTTTTGGAGACTATTTTTAGACTAAACATTTTATATACTTTTAAACATTTCGGTAAACATTTCATCTAAAGAAATAGATTATTAATAAATAATATTTCGCTTATGAAAAAGTTTTACACATTAGGTTTAGTAGGTTGTCTATCATTTTTAGGTTTAAATGCTTCTGCACAAGAATCTCCGATTACATGGGGTGCAAAAGCAGGTGTTAATTTATCAAATGCTTCTATTAAAGACAACGACGGAGACATAAAAGCTAAAGTCGGATTTCAGGTTGGGGTTACAGCTGAATATGCTATTACAAATGAATTTTATTTGCAATCAGGTCTGTCTTTTACAACCAAAGGGGCTAAGCATGAATATAGTGTTGAGGCAGCAGGGGTAAAAGCAGAAGCAAAACAGACTATAAATCAAATGTATCTACAACTTCCAATTATGGCTGCTTATAAACTAGAAGTAGCTCCCGGAACTAAAATTGTATTTAATGCAGGTCCATATCTGGCATACGGAGTCGGAGGAAAAACCAAAACTGAATATACTCTAAGTGCAGGCAGTTCCAGTACATCATTCGATGATGATAAAATAAATACATTCAGTGATAATGGATTAAAAAGATTTGACTTCGGGCTGGGTGCTGGTGTAGGTGCTGAATTTGGTCAGATAGTTGTCGGTCTGAATTATGAATTGGGTTTGACAAACATTGCTCAAAAAGGTGGTGATTACAAAAACCGTAATGCATCTTTGACAATAGGATATAGATTTTAATCTTACACATAAGAGACAAAAAAGCAATGATTAATAAAATCATTGCTTTTTTATTTTATATTATCTTATATTAATCGAATATCTCCGATTTTTCTAATCCATTTATAGACTTCTTTCTGTATATCAAATACATGATAAAATGGATAATTATAAAACCACCCCATATTATGGCTGTACTATGAACTGTCCGTATACTTTCACTTGCAGACTGAAAGCCTAATAAGAACCATATTTCGGACAATAAATTAAAAACAAAATAGGTCGTAAAATGAAATCGGAATCCTACATCAAAAAGAGGAAGACACTCATGATCTTTCTTTCCAAAATACCAACCAATAACAAAATTGGCACAAAAATATACTAAAGCCAGTATCCATATCCACATAAACAGCTTTGCATCTATAAATGTGCCTAATAAGAATCTGAATGTAATAGTAAAGACAGCAAAAACTGCGGCAAACTTTACCAGATTTGCAGTTATAAATTTCATAGTTCGTTTTTACTTTAAAAGTTTCACAATACGTTCTTTAAAAAATAAGTTGATATTGCGGGAAACAAATTTCTCTAAAAGCTGATTTCCCAAATCGGTAAGAAAATAATATTTCCGCTCAGGCCCTTTATTACCTTTACCCAGCTCAAAGTCAACAACTCCAACATGCTGGTATTTTCTAAGACTCCGGTAAAGGCTTTGCTCTTCGCAGCTGATAGTATGGTCAGATTCTTCCTCTACGAACGATTTTATTTCATCTACATACTTTTTCCCATCTTTAAGAGAAAGAAATATCCAGAAAGAAAGTTGTCCTTTTTTGTAGGTCTCCTCCCATGCCAATAGCAATTCATTTAGAATATCTGTTTTCATATAAACACATAGTATTATTCATCTTGTATAATACAAAAGTAATACTAAATTAGAAACGACAAAGATTTTGGGATAAAAAAAATTTCCCTCCATGAAATTATTCATAGAGGGAAACATTTAAAACTCTAAATATAAACAAATTAAAAATCTATATTTTTTCGATATCAAAACCTACATTTTCTACTGCATCTATAATTTGCTCATCCGTAGCCCCCGAAGATTGAACAGTTAACACTTTATCCGGATTATCAGTATCTACATACCAACTTTCGATCCCCTCTACTTTATCCAGAAAGGGTTTTACACGAGCAACACAATTTCCGCATTGCATATTAGTTTTGAATTTTAATTCTTGTGCCATAATTATTTTATTTTTATAATGATTTATATTTCAAAAAGATACTATTTGTTACCACACTCACACTACTCAATGCCATAGCTGCACCCGCAATCATCGGATTTAATAAAAAACCATTCATAGGATAAAGAATACCTGCTGCAATCGGAATAGCTATCAGGTTATAAATAAATGCCCAGAAAAGATTCTGTTTAATAGTACGATTAGTTTGTTTAGATAATTTTATTGCCTGAGGTATCTTAGTCAGATCATTTGATATAATCGTCATTTTTGCTGTATCTATAGCAATATCACTCCCCTGCCCCATAGCTATCCCTACATTTGCCTGCGCTAATGCTGCACTATCATTAATACCATCGCCAACCATAGCTACGACTTTTCCCCTAGCCTGCAACTCTTTTACAAAACCGGTCTTATCTGCCGGTAATAATCCTGCTTTAAAGTTCTTAATATTAGCTTGTTTAGCAATAGATTCGGCTGTTTGAGCATTATCTCCTGTTAGCATATATACTTCTATCCCTTCTTGCTGAAGTTGGGCAACTGCCTGAACAGAACTATCCTTAATTTTATCAGCTATGGCTATAATTGCCAATATAGTATTACTATCAGCAAAAATAATAACAGTCTGAGCGTCTTTCAATTTCCGGTCAATCCACAATTGAGAACCCTCATCTATATCAATATTTTTTTCTTGCACCAGCTTCTGATTGCCTGCATAATAAGTTACATCATTATATACCCCTCTAATACCTTGCCCTGTTAGGCTTTCAACTTGAATATCTCTTAGATATGTAGCATTATCCTCCGCAAGATATGATACTATAGCCTCTGCCAAAGGATGTTCGGAAGATTTCTCGATACTATACAAAACATCTTTTATAGAACTTATATTTTCTACATTCCACTTTATATCTGTTACCACAGGCTTACCTTCTGTGATAGTTCCCGTTTTATCAAGCAACACGACATCCACTTTCTGGATTATTTCCAGACTTTCGGCGTCTTTTATCAGAATGCCGTTTTCTGCTCCTTTTCCTATTCCTACCATAATAGCCGTAGGAGTAGCCAGCCCCAATGCACATGGACAAGCTATAACCAAAACAGTAACAAATGATAACAAAGCATGAGTGAAAGCATTTTCTCCTCCGACCAACATCCAGACAATAAAACAAACAACTGCAATACCTATCACAATAGGAACAAATATCCCTGCGATCTTATCCACTAGTTTCTGAACAGGAGCTTTGCTACCTTGCGCATCCTGCACCATTTTTATAATCTGGGCAAGTAGAGTAGATTTCCCTACTTTTTCTACTCTGAACTGGAAACTACTTTTCTGGTTTATTGTTCCTGCATATACTTTTTCGCCTGATTTTTTCTCTACAGGCACAGGTTCTCCTGTGATCATACTCTCATCGACATACGAACTACCCTGTATTACAGATCCATCCACTGCGATTTTTTCTCCGGGCTTAACCAATATTATATCATTTACCTGCACCTGAGAAACGGGTACCTCCTTCTGCTCATTATCTGATACAAATATTGTAACTGTTTTAGGTTGTAATCCTATCAGCTTTTTGATAGAAGATGAAGTATTTCCTTTTGCTCTTTCCTCTAATAGTTTTCCTAATAGCACGAAAGTTATTACTACCGCCGCTGCTTCAAAATAGACATCAGCACTCAGTTCTCTCGAATGCCAGAACCGGGGATACAGTGTATTGAAAATACTATATAGATAAGCAGTGCCTGCACTAAGAGATACTAGAGTATCCATATTGAAAGTAGCTTGTTTAGCTTGCTTGAATGCTCGAACAAAAAAGTCTTTTCCGAAATATAAAACAACGGGAGTAGCCAGAAACCACATCAAATAATTGGCAAAGGGCAGATGCATCAAAGAAGGAGTCATTGCAATAATGACTAACGGAATACTGAACAAAGCCGAACCCACTACTTTTTTCTTCAAAGAACGGTACTGTTCTTCATGCAAAGCATCCAGATTTTCTTGTGCTTCTTCACTCTCATCTATGTCGAGGTCATACCCCACTGCTTGCAGGGCTTCTTTCAATTTTGATGTATCCGTTTCGTCCGGATTATATTCTATCTGAGCCGTTCCTGTTGCGAAATTGACTGATGCAGATTGTACCCCTTGTTGCTTATTCAGTACCTTTTGGGCACTGTTGGCACAAGCTGCGCAATACATATTCAGTACAGGAAGGTTTTTCTTTATAATATGATTTTCCATAATTTCTGTCTGTATTTCTTAATGACAAAATTACATACAGAAAAGTCAGGCATTGTTACATTATTATGGATATAGTTTATATTATTTCAATGATGTCAGTTTTTTTAGATTAATTTCAGGCTTCTTATTACCTGCTTTTCTGGTTAATGGGGTATTATAATTCATATTCTCATTAAAGAATCCACAATTCTGAAGATAGAATACCGATTCATTCTCCATCCCTCCTCTGTAATCGGTACGCACCTGCTGACGTGCTGTAGCATCATAAGTAAAAGCAGCATCCGTTATTTCTATCCATTTACCTTTGCTTGTCACCGCCCACTGATTACTAAACAATACCTTTCGAGTAATATATCCCTGATTAGGAATAAAGTTTTCGAGGAAAGAATATGCCCTCTTATACCATGTATCTGTTTTAGGTCTCATAAAGCTTGCTATTAGTCTCCAACGCTTTTCGTTCGTTGCATAAAAGTAAGCAGTATAAACAGTATTTCCTTTCCCGTCAGGATGCACACGAGTCAAAAATTTATAGGTAGTACCTGCTTTCCATGGATATACCAAATAACTTTGTCCTCCCGATCCTTCATTTCCAAACTCTCCAATATGAACTCCTTCGCCTTGCGCTAACTTCCGGATCTGAAATTCTTCAGGTATATCTTTTGGATCTTCTGTATCATAAGGGCTCCATACCGAAAAAAGAATTCTACGTTCTGTCTCCGAATTTACTTGCATTCCGAAATAACCTTCACCAAAACCATTCGCCATATAATAAGAACCGATAACATCTTCCCCCTGAGGGACAGTCACCTCATTATAAAAGTATTCTATATCTTCCTCCGGAAAAGGGTATTTCAGATGTACCGATGGTCCACGACGACCAAAATGATAAGAAAAATCTTTCACATAATTAGGCTGCGTCTGAATCGCACTTCCATCAATTATTATATCTGACAATTCGGCGAAATAATCACCTGATTTTTCAGCACCTTGTATATCGATTCTTAAATATCCGGCATTGTCAATAAAAACATTATCTGCAATAGGATACAGAGTCCATTCCTTTCCCGATAGCTTTATATTATAGATCTGATCTAAAATGGTTACCCGAATACTCACATTCTCAGACATCGCTTTCGCCCGTACCGATAGATTTAGTTTACCTGCTTCATTTATCCTAAGCCAAGAAGAAATTACTGTTGACTGGCTCTTCCAGTCGGTTATTCCCTCATTAGTAATTTTAGCTCCATCAATACCTTTTGTTAAATAAGCATTTCCTCCTAACGGTATATTTATAGGAGCTGCAACTAAATGAACAGATAATAGAGAAAAGAGAAAGAATAATATCGATTTATAGTTATTCATGATAATATATAGATTTATAGGGTTCGTTTTCAAAAATAATATTTATTTGAATATGCTTATTATTTTTCACATACAAACGAATAGAAATTATTATCTTGCATATTAAAAATTATATGACAAACCTCATGAAAAGAATATTATTCCTCTCATTATTCCTAATGGGCATTATTAATTTTTGCCTCGCTCAAGACATTGAAAAACAAACATTCATATACTCCATTAAGGGTAATGATACTCTACGCCTCGATAAATATGATATCCCTTCTATCACCGAGAGTAAACCTTGCATTATCTTCATGTTTGGAGGAGCTTTTCTCAGAGGTTCCAGAGATGATGCATATAATACCGCATACCTCCGAAAACTAGCCGAAAATGGATATATCGCTATAGCAATCGACTACCGGCTAGGTCTCAAAAGCGCTAAAGAAAAAGGAGTCGGTGAAGCCATGGATATTATAGACGTATTGGAAAATACAATAAATATGGCTGTGGAAGACCTGTTCGATGCAACCTCTTTTGCATATAAAAATGCAGAACAATGGAATTTAAACAAAGACCTTATTATTGCTAACGGCTCCAGTGCCGGAGCTGTAAGTGTTTTACAAGCAGAATATGCTATCTGTACCAATCACGAATTAAGGAAAAAATTACCTGACAACTTCAATTATGCTGGGGTCATAGCTTTTGCAGGAGCTATATTCAGCAGAAATGGAGACTTAAACTGGACTCAAAAACCTGCTCCTATCCAAATGTTTCACGGCAATGCCGATGATGCCGTACCTTACGACAAAGTAGAGATGTTTAATCTGGGCTTGTATGGCTCTAAACACATAGCTAAACAACTCAAAGAGCTAAAATCTCCTTATTATTTCTACAATGTCACAAATGTGGCACATCATATGGCAAGTACTCCTATGACAGAAAATATAGAAGAAATACGCTCTTTCATAGATAAATATATAATCCGGAAAAAACCATATATGATAGAGTTGGATAGGGATGAAATTGGATTACCCGAGTTGAAGAAAGATTTTGAGATAATGGATTATTTTAAAACGAACGATTATATGTAAAGAAGTATTAATTCTATCACTAAAATATATCATTTATACGATTTTTATAAGTCCAAAATACAATTTTTGGACTTTTTCTATTGGATTATCTGAAAAAGAATATACCTAAGTAATAGTTACTCAATATCTAACAGGTTATATTAAGATTATTAACCTTTATTCACCAAATCATTTGCAGCATTCTCTTTTTTTCTTGTCTTTATAATTAGAAATATCCTAGGATTATGTACTTGCGCAGGTACAACACACTAATACTTTTTACACACGTAAAGAGCAGGTTATTAATTATTAATTTAGAAAAATAGTTATGAAAATTAAGCATGTTTTAGGAGTTTCGTTCTTTTCTTTAGTTTTAGGTTTGGGATTTGTAGCTTGTAGTGACGATGATGACGATAATACTCCTCAAGTTCCCTACGAAGTAGTTGGTGTTTGGAAATATTCTGCAGTGAAAAGTAATGTCGAGGTTACTGATGAGGAAATAAAAGATGCAGTTATCGAATATATCGAAAATCTACCTAATGAAGGAGTAGACACTTATAACTTAAAAGCCAACAAAACATATGAATTGCGAATGGCGGGTGCAGAAAAGGACTCAACAGGTAATTACATATATAATAATGGCAAAATCACCTTCGACAGCAAATCGGACGTAACATACGCCCAAGATACAATCAGAGATATGGATGATGTAAAAAAAGCTGTAGCTGAAGCACTTGAACTAGACGAAGCCAAAATTACAAAAGCTGAATCTGTGAGAATATACAAACGGATTTCAAAATAATAAGTATAAAAATAAGGGTTATTTCAGAAAAAGAAATAACCCTTATTTTTTATAATGACATTCTCAATAAATATTGAACAAGTATCCAAAATTAATGGACGAATTGTAATAATGTCCTTTCTTTTCAGACCATGGCTTAATCAACCCATACTGAAAACTATAGCCTATATACAAATTATTAGCAATTACACTAAAGCCGATCTGCGGACCAACATCAAAACGTTTTTGTGAATCAAAGATATCCGGTTTTATTCTTCCGGCATCCGAATCCGTCCAATACCCTCCAAATAATCCATATCGTAAGAAAGGTCCCATATCGAAACCGATATTTATATCTTCTTCTCCCCACCTACGCGATAACATTAACGGAATCTCAACAGAATAATAATGTGCCGAATAATCAGGCGAATAACTATCAGCAGCTCTCACTCCATTTAGTGAGAACAACAAACTTGGCTGAAAATGCCACGCATCCGACAATGGAGTTGTATAGATTCCTCCGACACTAAATCCCATTTTACTCTTTGCATCCCCGGTACTCATAGAAGAGATATTAAAACTTCCTCTCAGACCAATCATAGACGACTGGCTGTAGGCATATATCCCTATAAATAATAGTAGAACTGCTAATATAGTTCGTCTCATTTCGCTTATTTTTTTATGCAAAAATAAATATTTATTATGTGTAAACAACTAATGTGAGTATTATAATAAGTAATCTGTTAATAAATAAGAACATATATATAATCTAAGTAATTTTTTATTAGCTTTACACGAAAGATAGATGCCGTACACACTGATTTTTTAATCTAAGGAGTTTTATTATGCGAAAAATAATCTTCATTCTAATAGCTTCCATCTACACTACAATCTGTTTAGGTCAGACTCTGGAAAACGACAGTATACAAAAAGAGATTCTGAATAATAAACTAAAGACAAACGATAACCATCAATTATATCCTCGTGCCAATGAACGCAATATTTTTGATGAAAAAATTTCCGTCGAAAATAAATACAATACGAATGTAACCCGCCCAAATAATGAGCTAGAGCCTCCTAGGGTCGATATGAATATTCATGTTCCGGAATTCTATCAGGGTCCTATTCATAACTATTTGTCTAACTCCAGAGATCCTTATATAGATGATTATAGCTATTCTACCCGATACGGATTATCCGACGGAAGTTGGCTAGATACACGGAGCAGACATAGCACATTTCCAGTACTTGGGTCAATCTCAGATATAAATGCCCGGTATAACTATAATGTAACCGATAATTTTACAGTATCGGCTGGAACATATATCTCAAAATACAGGCTTGGATACAATTCATACAACGATGCAGGAATAAATACCTCTCTTAGATATAATATAAATGACCGGATAAGTATTCATGCTTTCGGACAATATTCTGCATTTGCAAGAAAGCATAAACTAGACTCAAACGGACCTTACGAAGGTATGTTCCCCCAAACACATTTTGGAGGAGCATTTGAATACAAAATTACAGACAGGTTTGGACTTATGGGTGGAATGAAAAGAGAATTGAATCCCATGACCGGTAAATGGAATAATACTCCATTTATCGTACCGGTCTTTTATGGCAAATAATTATTTAACTACGAACCATTTATCGTTTTTCATTGGTTCAAAAGTTTTCATCTGAATAAGGAGGTCTTCAATATTATCACTTACAATTAACAAACCTCGATACTCTTCTTTCAGAAAACCGTTTTGCATCATTGTGTTGATGAAATCTACCAAAGAATCATAATAACCATTTATATTAAGAATAGCTATAGGCTTACTATGCAATGCCAATTGTGCCCAAGTCAACATCTCAAACAGTTCTTCCATCGTACCGAAACCTCCCGGCAACGCAATAAATCCATCAGCCAATTCGCTCATCTTTGCCTTACGCTCGTGCATGGTTTCGACCATAACTATCTCGGTTAAGAACATATGTTGCAACTCCTTTTCAGCCAAAAAACGAGGCAATACGCCGGTTACATTACCCTTTTTACTCAAGGCTCCATCCGCTACTGCACCCATCAGACCAACTTTAGCACCACCATATATCAATCCAATATCATGTTTAGCCAAAGCAACGCCCAAATTATAAGCACTATCTTTAAAAACAGGTTCAGATCCCGAACTCGAACCACAATATACTGCTATTTTATTCATCATATCTAAATTATTTATGATACAAATATATATGCTTTTATGGAGTTTATGGTTAAAATTCTGTAACAGAATAATTACATTTATAACAATATTATTTAATTTGCTGTTATATAATAAAAGTAAAAGTTATGAAAAAAGGTTGTTTAGTTATACTTCTGGTTTGCATTTCACTATTTACCTATTCGCAAGATAAATGGTTAGATATTGCTGTCACCGAAAACGAAGAGATATACATAGATACAACAGATATAAAAACTAAAGATGGTCTGATATATGTAACTATCAAAACCGTATATACTACTTCCGAAGCGCGCCAATATTATGTGGATAAAATAAAAAAAGCTTTCCCTAAGAAAGCAGAAGAAAAAATAAAGAAGTGGAATAATTTCAACTACAATATTTCTCAACGCATATATGATTGCGAAAATAAGCAATACCAGACATTACAAGTAACAGACCACAGAACTGACGGTTCTTCGATAGTGAAAACCAAAGTAGATAAGAAAAAACGGACATGGATACCGGTAGATATAGATACTGTGGCAGACCATGTGTTGTTTTATATTTGCGATAGAGAGACTAGATAACAATATCAACTCTTTTGTTTACGCTTTTCTTTCCTGTAAACAATAGAAAACCATGTAGGCAAAATAATTCCTTTGCAAACAGTGGAGATAGCTATTGCCCACCAAACTCCTACTATTCCCATCTGAGAAGCCAGAAAATAAGCCAAAGGAATACGCAATAGATTAAAGGTTATACTAATAACGGCAGGTTCTACAGTACGCCCTATTCCATTAAACATTCCCTGAGTAGTAAGCTCCAGCATCATAAATACCTGTACAAGCCCCATAACAAAAAGATATTCCTCCCCTGCACGCATAGCATCCTCATGAGGTACAATAATTCCGAAAAGCTGTCCTCCAAAGAAAATAAAGATTGTACTTACTATAATGCCTAACGAAATCATAATCCGCAACGTATATATATATGCTTTACGTCCTCTTTCGATTTTCTGCGCTGCATAGTTCTGTGCCATAAAAGCACTCAAGGCAGTGGAAAATCCCTGAGATGTATTCCATGTAACAGCTTCGATCTGCCCACCTGTAGTCTGAGCCATAATACCCAAATGTCCCCCATAGGTAGAAGCTACACGAGCCAACGTCATATTTATCATAGCATACAGAGAATTCATCACAGATACAGGAGTCCCCAAAAAGAAGATACGTTTCAGAAAACGTAAACGAGGCTTGATAAGGAAAGAGAAATTTCCTAAAATACGATTCCCCCACCTTATCTGATATACAAATAAACTGAAAACAAATAACTGAGATATGACAGTACCTATCGCAGCACCATGCAATCCCATCTCCATAGTAAACATAAGTATGGGGTCTAATATCATATTCAGCACCAACCCGAAAGCATAGTTCCTGAAAGGTATAAAACTACGTCCTGCCCCATTATATATACCTGCAAAATTATAAGATATAAACTGGAAAGGCAGGCAGAATGCCAGTATCCTCAAATAAAGCGTAGCATCAGCAGTTATATCCGGTTCAAGTTTAAAAAACGACAGAATAGGAGTTGCAAAGACTGCTAAAGAAACAGACCATAAAACGCCCAGAACCAGAGATACGGTTGTTGTATGTGAAGCATAGACCGATGCTGTTTTCAATTTTTTAGCACCGATAGACTGCCCTACAGCAACCTCCCCCCCTATCATAGCCAGATAAGCCACAGAAGATGTCAGCCACAAAAGCATTCCAATAGCACCGATAGCCGCTTCGGACTTGGTAGCAATATCAGCATCGGTAACCGAACTAAGCCTTCCTACCCACGACATCGCCAATAGGGTATATGCCATCTGCAGAAAGCTAGTACCCATAAGGGGCAAAGCTAACTTCAACAGACTGGTAAAAATATTACCTTCGGTTAGATTATGTATTCCTTTTTTTGCCATTCTATACAGTTATAAAGACCTGAAGCCTTCATATAACACAAAAAGCGACTACATCAGATGTAATCGCTTTCTTAAATTTCGAGCGGAAGACGGGGCTCAAACCCGCGACCCTCAGCTTGGAAGGCTGATGCTCTATCAACTGAGCTACTTCCGCAACGTAGTAGGTGGGCAGTGAAGGATTCGAACCTCCGAAG
>JAWDXP010000009.1:0-185261 GCA_032477055.1 Dysgonomonas sp.
CTAATGAAGAATAAATATCTTTAACCCATCTCGTCCGAGACACTTAGTGGTATACTTTTCAATTACTAAGTGGACTACTTTTCAATTATATTATACATCCATGCGTTCATTCAAAAATTTTATCAGTTTATCTAAGAATATTGTGCGACTTCCTTTACGTTCTCTGATTTCTAGGAAGGCATGATAAAAATCTCCCAAGTCAATATTAAAAACCTCTTCTACATATTCAGCGATCTCCTTTATATTTGTATTACCATAATCAAAACATTCAGCTCTTTCCCAAGCGTATATTTGTTCTACTAATTCTGTCTTTTTAGCTGTCCATGTCAGTTTCTTTTTAACAGAGCTGAAATTTGAAGAATTAGGGGAATTATTTAATTCCTTTAATTTCTCATTTAAGTAAATTGCAAGCATCTCATTTGCTATAATTTTAGATACTTTAAAGTCAAAACTAGTTGAGAATTTTGGATCTCTTTCGAAATAAAAAGTATCTAAGTTCAATTGAATATCAGGTTTTCCTCTTACAAAATAATATCTATCGAGATGAGTACAACCTGTTCGGTAGTATTTATAAAAATCAAGGTTTCTATCAAAGAATATTTTTAAATGGTCTTGCTCACTTCGTAAATATGCATTTTGTGATTCTATACTACCATTAGGTATCATCGTTTCTATGCAATAAATCTTCCGATTATATATTAACTTGCTAAATAACTGAGGTTTAATTTCTTTAAAGAAATGTATTTCTTCCTCAATATTTTTGAATTTATATGTGCAAATAAATTCTTTGAGTTCGATAAATGTATTTTCTAATAATGATATTATTTTAGGTGCCTTGTTAAATATATTCTCTTCTTCACATTCTATTTCTTTCAATTCTTGATTTATTTTAAAGCTCAGTTCATATGTATATTGTTTCATTATTTTTAATAGTTAGTCACGGTTTGTCGTTTGTATAATTAAGAGCGAAAAACCCTTGGTTGAAATAATTATTTCAACCAAGGGTTAATAATATTATTCTCTAAAGAAATAATTTGCTATTACCCACGCATTAAATCCTGCAAAACCCATGTGAGGTATGGGGAAAAAGGAATTGACACAATGTACATCTTTACATCTGAAGATAAGTAACCATAAGATTAGACCGATGGCAGAACCTATAGAGATGCTGATTACAGATAAGTATTTTCTGAAAAAGCTATTTTCTTGAACATTTATCAATTCCTTTCTTGCAGCTAAACGTTTCATACGTCTTCGCTTGCTCATGATGGCTACAATTATTAGCTATATAACCTGTCAGAATTTCATTCTCAAAATCCTGACTGCATTCAGTATAGCCAGTAATGATACGCCTACATCAGCAAAGACAGCTTCCCACATAGTTGCGACCCCGAAACCTCCAAGTACAAGAACAATAGCCTTAACGGTAAATGCTAAGATTATATTTTGCATAACTACCTGTCTGGTAGATTTAGCAATCTTTATGGCGGTAGCAATCTTGGACGGTTGGTCTGTCTGAATGATTACATCTGCAACCTCAATAGCTGCATCACTACCCATTCCACCCATAGCGATTCCAACATCACTTAGTGCAAGAGAAGGAGCATCGTTTATACCATCACCGACAAAAGCGATTACATTATTCTTATCTGCTTTCAGTTGTTCAAGATGTTTCACTTTATCTTCAGGTAATAAGTCACCATAGGCGTTGTCTATTCCGAGAACAGATGCAACTTTTTCTGTAATTGAGGCTTTATCCCCACTTAGCATCACAATCTTTCCGATACCATTTGTGTGCATATTCTTTATAGCCTCAGCGGCATCTTCCTTCACTTCATCCGCAATGGTAATATATCCGGCATATTTACCGTCAATAGCCGCAATCACAATCGTTTGAACAATGAAATCCGCCCTGATATCATAATCAATACCGAATTTTTTCATCAGTTTACCATTACCGACCAATACTGTCTTACCATTCACTATACCTTTCAATCCGTGACCGGATATTTCTTCGATATCGGTTGCATTATATTTATCCGCTTTATTGCCTGTAAAAGAAACTATAGCTTTGGCAATAGGATGATTGGAGAATTTTTCCATTGCAGCAACGACTCCCGCTAATTCATCTCTATCAATATTTTCGGCTGCAACAATCTCCTGAACATCAAAAACGCCTTTTGTCAAAGTACCTGTTTTATCCATTACCACAGTATTTACTTTGGTCATCAGGTCAAGGTAATTGGCCCCCTTAAACAAGATACCAGCTTTTGAAGCCGCACCGATTCCACCGAAATATCCCAATGGAATAGAGATAACCAATGCACAAGGGCAGGATATTACAAGAAATACCAAGGCACGATACAACCAATCCTGAAATATATAATCACTGACTATAAAATAAGGTATCACAGTAATTAGTACTGCCAGAGCAAATACTATCGGAGTATATATCTTGGCAAACCTTCTTATAAGAAGTTCAGTTTTTGCTTTTCTCGAAGTGGCATCCTGCACCATTTCCAAAATACGGGCCAGAGAGCTGTCTTCGTATTTTTTAGTTACTTGAATGGTGATAACCTTATCTATATTGAGCATACCCGCAAGAACTGTCTCCCCTTCTGATATCGTTTTTGGTTTACTCTCACCTGTCAAAGCAGATGTATTAAAGCTACTTGAAGGAGAAATCATTGTACCATCTAACGGAGCTTTTTCTCCAGCTTTCACCTGTATTATTTCGCCGATTTCAACATTCTCCGGTGATACTGTTTCATGACTTCCGTTCCTTTCCACTACAGCTGTATCTGGGCGTACATCAAGAAGTGCTTTTATATTTCTTTTGGCTTTATTTACCGCAGAGCTTTGAAATAATTCACCAACAGCATAAAACAGCATTACAGCCACGCCTTCGGGATATTCGCCAATAAAGAACGCTCCTAATGTAGCAACAAGCATTAGGGTAAATTCAGTAAAGAAATCCTTTTGCCGTATTGTTTCAATAGCTTCTTTTAACACAGGATAGGCTACAGGAATATAAGCCAGTATATACCATCCGATTCGTATATAAGAATTAAAAAACTGTTCGAAGAAATTATCCAAGGCAATTCCTGCTAAAAGCATAAATAAACTTATTGCAACAGGAATATAGCTTTTCCAGCTCTGTGAATTATCATGCGATTCATCCGAATCGCATGATGTACATTTATATTGTTTATTATTATCCATAACCTTATTATTTATTACAAAAATAAGTAGTAAAAGCTGCAACTAAGTTGCAAACTTATCTTTACAATTTAATGCCCATGTTCACCATGATCACTTGCCATCGATGCTATATAAAACGCATTGGCAACAACGATAGTTGCATCCTCTCCCAGTTGATTAACAGGAGTTATCTGTGTAAATCCCAGCTCACTGATCCCTGTTATAACTTCTTCCCGTTTGAAATGATAACTTTTACCTTCCTGTCCGTTTTCTTCATCTTCGAGTACAAATATGTATTTTTTTCCTTCACTACTTATAACTGCATCATTAGGGACTGCTGGCGTTTTCTGTTTCCCTACATTGATTAACCCTGTAGCATACATTCCCGGTATTAACTCAACATTTCCTTGATTCTTAATACGGATATGTACTAATATGGCTTTTGTATCGCCTTCGAAAGACTTATTTATCTCATAAATTTCACCTTTCAGGTTCACTCCGGGTTGGTTGGTTAACAGAATATCTACTTCCTGACCAATTTTTACTGCATTTATATCTTTCTCGAAAACTTTCATATCGCAGTGTACTGCCGAATTATCAGAAATACTCATTAATGAAATTTGTGAATCTGCATAGCTTCCTGTACTTATATTTATCTTCCTAACCGTACCTGAAATAGGGGATTTAATCGGAATCTGGGTAACCATATTACCTGCTGAAACCTGTTCGGGACTAATTGACAATTGACGCAATTGTTTTTCAAGTCCAGTAAGCTGTGCCTTTGCTATTTCATAAGCAGCAGTAGCCTGTTGAAATGTTTTTTCGACACCTGCACCCTGAGAAGATAACTCTTTCTGCCTGTTATATTCTTGTTCTGCAGTTAGTGCTTCTTTCCTTAATGTCAGGTAATTTTTCTGAAGTTCAACTATTTCTGTGTTTTCAAGATAGGCAACAGCTTGACCTGCCGAAACACGTTTGCCTTCTATTACAAGCACCTGTTTGATTATTCCGCCGACAAGCGATGTTACTTCCGCTTTTTTCTGTGGATCGAGATCCATCTCTCCGTTTACCCGAATAACACTGTTTAGTTCACGCTGTTCTATTTTACCCATTTGAATACCTACGGCATTCATCTGTGCTTCGGATACTTCTATTTCTCCCGATTCACCCTCATGAGCCTCCTCTGTATTCTCTGCTGAGACATCGCTATTTTCGGGTTTTGTATTTTGTCCGCATGATATCAGTAATATCAAAGACAGGCTTATTAACGATATATATATTGCTTTCATAATCTTATTTGTTTCCTTGTATATAGTTTAACATAATGATTGTCTGATTGTAGTCGTTTACTGCGTTTGCACGTTGCAAATGAATTTCAACGGCTGTTTTCAGGTTTTGGATATACTCAACATAGCCTATTTCTCCTTTCTCGTAGGAAATTTGTGATATGCGGGTAATATCATCCGCCTGAGTGATTCCCTGAGAAGTATAATAATCCAGACTGTTTTTTGCCTTATAAAAGTCGTTGATATATGTCTGATACTGTTTCTGCATAGCCTGTACCACTTCTTCCTGCTGTACCCTTGCCATTTCAACTTCCCTTTTGGCTGCTTTGGTCTTTGCCCTTTGTTCTCCAAAGAATAACGGAACGCTGACACCCACTTCAAATCCCATAAAGTTTCCCTTATTAAACCGTTCTCTTTCCACATCATAAGGATTGAACCCTTTTATAAGGAACTGGTTTTTTAGTGCAAAGTTGAAACTCGGAAGATATCCCTGCTTAACTACGCTCAGATTCTTTTCACGAACCTCTTTCTGGCTTTGCAACACCCTGCCCATAGGAGTTTGCACTGCACTGAAATTATTGAAAGGGTAATTCGCTACCATTACAGGCAATTCGGCTTCAAGAGGATTTACCGATATTTCAGCATTCATCCATCGCTGTAAGATAAGCTGAATATTTTGATAGTCCTTTTCAGCTTTTTGCAGTTCTATTTTATTCTCATTATACAACCTTTCAGCATTCATCTGTTCCAAACGGCTTGTCTCACCTACTTTAAATTTAGTGGAAGCCAAAAACAGAAATTTTGAATATATGCTATCCTGTTCTTGCAGGATTTTAATATTCTCTTTCGCATATAGCAACTGATAATATGTAGCGGTAATCTCTTTTACAAGTTCATTACGGGTTACTTCCAGATTACTGCGTTCAAGATTCGTTTCCACTTTAAGCAATTTACTACGTGTAGTATAAACAGTTGGAAAATCGAAACTCTGGCTTAATGATATACTATTATCAGGGCTGCCTCCCGATGTCGGGTCTTGACTCAAAGAGAAGCCTGTTTTTTCAATATTGAATGCTGTACCTTGCAGATCTTTTGCCCTTTCAATAGATATCCTGCCCGATTTCATGGTCAGGTTATTATCCATTGCCAAACGGATACATTCTTCCAATGTGTTTACTCCTCCCTGTGCTGAAAGACCTGATGGTACAGCAAGCAGTATAACAAGAAGTGTAAGTATTGATATTCTTATTTTTGTTTTCATAATTCCTTCTATTTTTTTGTGAATGTTTTATAAATCGAAGGCAGGACAACCAGTGTAAGTATCGTGGCAGTCAGCAATCCTCCGATAACGACAGTTGCCAGTGGTCTTTGTACTTCAGCTCCGTCACTCGTAGAGAGAGCCATAGGAAGAAATCCGAGAGATGCTACAAGAGCCGTCATGATAACAGGACGAAGGCGTAACATACATCCTTTGACGATCCTTTCTTTTATATCCTTAATACCTTCTTTTTCAAATAAGTTGAACTGTCCGATAAGTACAATACCATTTAATACGGCAACACCAAAGAGGGCTATAAAGCCGACGCCCGCCGAAATGCTGAAAGGCATTCCTCTTAGCCATAAGGCGAAAATACCACCTATTGCAGATAAAGGTATAGCTGTGAATACGAACAGTGATTCCTTAACACTTCTCAATGTGGCATACAAAAGGAATAATATAAGTAGCAATGCCAATGGTACAGCTACCATCAACCTGTCTTTTGCTTCTTTCAGGTTCTGGAACTGTCCTCCGTAGGTATAATAATATCCGGCAGGTAATTTAAACTCTTTATCAAGTATCTTCTGAATATCATATACCGTATTTTGCACATCACGTCCTCTCACATTAAAACCAACGTAAATACGCCTTTCTGCGTCTTCACGGGTCACCTGTGCGGGAGCATCCTGATATTTTATTTCAGCTACCTGTGCGAGAGGGATAGAACCGTCTGATTGAAGAGGCAGATATAGATTTTCCAATGAACTGATGTCGTTCCTTAAATCTTTTTCCATCCGCAATACGAGGTCGAAACGACGGTCTTCTTCAAATACATAACCTGCTTCATTGCCTGCGAAAGCTGTCTTTAATACCATGTTGGCATCTTTGATAGAAATACCGTATTTGGCTAACTGGTCACGGTTATAAACCACCTGTATCTGCGGTAATCCTGTTACCTTTTCGACAAAAGGATCGGTAACGCCTTCCACACTCTTAATAAGCGAAGCAACTTTATTAGCAGATGATGTAAGGATATCAAGGTCATTACCGTATATTTTAATGGCCACATCCTGTTTAATACCTGTAATCAATTCATTGGTACGCATCTGGATAGGCTGTGTCATTTCTATTTCCATACCGGGAATAACACTGACCGCCTCTTCCATCTTTTCCATTAGTTCCTCTTTTGTCTTAGCGGAAGTCCAATCATTTTTGGGAATCAGAGCAATCATCATATCCGCCCTTTCAATAGGCATAGGGTCTGTCGGAATTTCAGCACTACCGATACGTGACACTGCCTGTTTGACTTCAGGAAACTTCTCTTTGAGTATCTTTTCGGCTTGTGTTGTACTCTTTACCATTTGTGACAAAGAGGTTCCCTGTGCCATACTAATCTCTGCTGCGAAGTCCCCTTCTTCAAGGTTTGGAATAAATTCACCACCCATCTTATTGAAAACGAAAAGGCTTACAGCAAATAGAGCAACCATGCTTATTATTAATGTCTTGCTCCAGTTAAGGCTTTTGGTTATAATCGGACGATAGAATCCGCTTATCTTATCCATCATTTTATCCGAGAAATTCCGTTTGTGTTCTGTTTTCTTGCTTAAAAACAATGCACTTGCCATCGGTACATAAGTCAGGGATAATATGAATGCTCCAAGTATCGCAAAGAATACGGTCATTGCCATCGGTTTGAACATTTTACCTTCGATGCCTACCAATGTGAAAAGAGGTATGTAAACAATCATAATGATTATTTCTCCAAATGCAGCACTATTCCTTATTTTAGAAGCGGAGTCAAATACTTCCATATCCATCTGCTTCTGTGTCAGGAGTGCTCCTTTATATTTGTCTTTCATCACGCTTATATGGTGGCATACTGCTTCGACAATAATGACCGCCCCATCCACAATCAACCCGAAGTCAATCGCACCGAGGCTCATAAGGTTACCACTGACTCCAAAGAGCCGCATCATACCGAATGCAAATAGCATAGAAAGCGGGATAACGGAAGCCACAACCAAACCTGCCCTGTAATTTCCCAAGAAAAGAACAAGGATAAATATTACAATCAATCCTCCTTCTACCAGATTCTTGGCAATGGTATTTGTTACTCTGTCAACCAGCTGTGTACGGTCTATAAAAGGTTCTATGATAACTCCTTCGGGCAGGCTTTTCTGAACCTGCCCCATTCGTACTTTTACATTTTTAATAACATCCTGAAAGTTTTCCCCTTTTAGCATCAGGGTAATACCCGCTACAACTTCGCCTTCGCCATTACGAGTAACAGCTCCGTATCTCATCGAACTGCCAAATTGTACTTTAGCAACATCCCTTACCAATATAGGAGTACCGTTTACAGTTTTTACAGGAATTTTCTCAATATCTTCCAGAGAACCGACCAAACCAATCCCACGTATGAAATACTGGTTACTGTATTGTTCTATATAACTACCGCCTGTGTTCTCGTTATTATTTTCAAGGGCTGTATACATTTCAGGTATTGTTATACCTGCCGCATTCAGTTTATCGGCATTAATAGCTATTTCATATTGTTTTACGAAACCTCCCCAACCGCTCACTTCGGCAACGCCTTCCGTACCCGAAAGTTGTTTCCTTACAATCCAGTCCTGCATAGTACGCAGATCCGTGATACTGTATTTGTCTTCGTATCCTTCTTTGGCACGGATCGTATAGTGGTATATTTCTCCTAACCCAGTAGATATTGGAGCTAGACTGATTTTCCCCAAACCTTGGGGTATAACCTCTTCGGCTTCTTTCAGCTGCTGGCTTACCTGCTGACGTGCCCAGTAGATATCGGCATTTTCTTTAAAAACTATGGTAATAACCGAAAGCCCACTACGGCTGATACTTCTTCTTTCTACAACTTTAGGAATATTGGCTAAGGCCATTTCCAAAGGGGTAGTTATAAATTGCTCTACCTCCTGTGCTCCCAATGATGGAGCTTGTGTTATTACTTGTACCTGATTATTGGTTATATCAGGTGTTGAGTCGAATGGCAATTGTGACAACGAATAGCCTCCCCAGATAATAAGGGCTACAGTCATAACTCCAATCACCAATTTGTTCTCTATCGAGAACTTAATTAGTTTTTGAAACATAATTTTGGAATTAAAATATAACAATTAGCTTTTAAGACATACCCATCGGGTACATCAAGACTTAATCAGATGTTATATTTTAAGCTTGCGGAGGTCGCCAGAGAGTGGAAAGAACAGAAGGAATCTCCTTATCAGTATATACTGCCATATGTTTGACATTTAAACTGGTATTACGGAGAATTATCTGATAGTTTGTAGTAATGTTTGGATTATGATGACTGGTACATGAACAAAACGGTGTGCAGAATTCATTTCCTGAATCATCATGTTCTGTATCTGCCGTAGAAACCTGCTCTGTATTTTGTCCAAAAGTATCTGCTATTGGAACGTCACAGTGGCATGGTAGCACTGCAAGGATCAGAAAGTAAATACCTATTATGAATACAGATGATTTCATTTTTTTTCTTATTTCTATGTGCAAATATATAACAAAAAACATGCAACTAAGTTGCAAACTTATTACACTTACCACAATACCCTTTAATGACCAAGTTTACACTTTCTGCCTGCATGATCGGAGACAATTCGAAATTAGGTATGGATACATTTTCCAGACAGAAGGCCTTCTTACAATAGTTGCAATAGAAATGGGCATGCAGATCGTTTATATCACAGTTGCAGTCGCTGTTGCAAACCGAATATTTTATAGAACCCGAGCCGTCATCAAAGCTATGTATCAATTGATTTTCGTGGAATAGGTGTATCGTGCGTGATATAGTTGACTTATCCACAGTTTCAAGCTTTGTTTCCAAATCAGATAAGTTGAAAGCCCTGTCGAAATCGATCATTGCTTTTAGAACCAATATGCGGGTGGATGTCGGTTTTATATTCCGACCTTCTAATAATTTTATAATACTCTCGTTCATAATTGATAGTTATTAAATACAAATTACTATATAACAAATTAGAATCCATTAATTTCATATTTTTTAAAACTGCATCGAAAAAGCCAGCCCTCCCTGCTGTCCATTGTAAAATGGAGAAAAAGCTATATTGTTTTTATTCTTTTTATCCTGTCCACCATTAAACAACTTATTTTCAACAGTAGGATATAACCAATAAGCAAGCTTTGTGCTCAGAATGCCTAACCCTGCTCCGAAAGCTACATCACCAACCCAATGCTTATTATTATATATCCTGAATGCTCCTGTTCCGGCAGCAATAGTATATCCTGCAATTCCATACCAGATTGAAACATCTTTATATTCCTGCCATAAAAATTCGGCTCCCATGAAAGCTACAGCTGTATGTCCGGAGGGAAAAGAATTACGGTTGGACTTGTCGGGTCTTTCCACTTTTGCTGTGTATTTAATTGTATTTACGGAGGCAGCCATAAACAATGTGGACATACCCAAAATAATCGTTCTGTCTTTAAAGTTATGTTTGCCTTTTATCCCTACTAAGTTCAGAGCATAAACACTGGCAGCAGGTACATATTGCGTAATATCATCTATTTGAAACCTTTCGGGTTTATGCGTTATCACTTCATGTCCTATAGCATAGTTTAGCAGTCGGTTTTTAGGGGCGAGGGTTGCTTCTATAGTTCCGTAAAGCATTAATGTACCGGGAACAATCAGTTGTTTGTATGAGAATTTATGTGTACTCTTTATTTGAATACTGTCATTACTCGAAGGTAATTCATCATTATTATCGGCATAAATGTTGTTTGCACAAAGAAAGACCGAACATAATAGTACAATAATCCTCAATGCTTTTTTTGATTTAAAAAACATCATTCTTATTTTATTAATTGTGATTATTTGGATATAATATCGCCTTATGTAGTCGTATGGATACGAATACAATAATTATTAAGACTATTCGAAGTCAAAAGATTAGTTATAAGAATGTAATGGGAGGTGCACGTAAACCGTGAATACGGTTTGATTTTACTGAATTATAATTTAAGGTATATTTTTCGTAATCTGTTTTAGAAAAAGATGCTGTTGTACCAAGATTTAATAAATCTGCTGCGATAAAAAATAAAGGAAACAGATCTTTATAATTGTTATTGGAAAATGATTTTATATTTACTTCATCATTGATTTGTGTAATAGTAAACTCAAATTCAGTGATGCAAGATTGGTCATGATTGTTGTTATCAGATGCTTCGTTGTGATGTGTATGCTCATCGTTTATCGCTCTATCTTCTTCACAAACTTCGATAATAAGACATGCTATTCCTGCATGGTGATGATGGGGAACAATCGCAAGAATCAACAATATTATTGTTGAGAAAGCAAAAAATAATATGAGAAATTTTCTTTTCAAATCTTGTATAATAACTGGTGAAATGTATATTTATTATAAATATAATAAGAAATCAGTTTGTTTTAAAGATTAGATAAAGAGAGATGTCCCCTTATCTAATCTCAATTTACATTTGGAAAATTAGTGGTGATTACCGTTCCCATGAGAGTGTCCATTCTTATCATGTGTGCCATGATCTGATCCGTTGTGATGCGTACCGTCATGGTTTTGTCCCGAATGATCGGAATAAGCACATGCCTGATGAGTTCCATCGTTGTAGATATCACAGTTTTCATGGTTGCCAGCTACACATTGTTCTGCAACATTTGCTTTGTATGCTGCAACATCATCAAAACCTAAAGCTGCTGCTCTGGCTTCAATATCCTGCTGTGAAGTTGTACCAAAATCATCATGATCATCGTTGCTACAAGCAATAAATGTTACTGCAAATAAAACCAATGCTAAGAAATAAAATAACTTTTTCATTTTCTTTTTTATTTTGAATTAATTAAACTGTTCGTTCCTGAAACGCTTTCATATATGTACCGCACAAAGTAGATTTTACCCTACCATTAATCAGAAAATTAATTCAAAAAAAACTGTTGGAGTGAATGGGGTGGCCTTTGTAAAGATGTTTGTAGCGTTAGCTTGCCCCGAAACCTGATAATTATATTTTACGTTTTTAGTACCAAAAACATTCAATAGTGATACACCTGCTTGTAGTTTCACTTTCTTTACTTGTGTCCTGTATGTAGCTCCGATATCAAAACGGCTGTATGTTTCATCAGAAGAATCTGTATGTTCGTGACTGGCTTCATGTTCACCTTCTTCGTTTCCTTGCCCATGTCCGTGTCCTCCTGTAGAAATGTAAGCAAATCCGGTTCCATATACATAACTCAAAGAAAAATAGAAAGGGTCAAATGCTCCGATACCTCCGACCTTAATTTCATGCGAAAGTTCGTTTTGTGGTCTTTTGATATTATTGATAGAATATGAGCCGTAGATGGTATGGTTATTCAGTTGTTTTTTGACAAAGAGGTCCGCCCCTAAGATGGTATTATCTATATTATAGATAGTGTTATCAAGGAAATACTGTCCGTTCTTTGTCTTTTTATGATATCCTTCGAGGCTGATTAAAAAGCCATCTTTACTATATGCAATACCAACAGTAGTATGCATTGCCTTTGTAAAAGTACTATCTGCCATACTCCATACAGTCTGAATACCTGATTCATCATACTTATAAGCAGTACGTGTAAGGAACTGGTTGTATAAGCCCCATGAGGCGGTTGCTGTTACCTGCTCCGATATTTTATACCTTCCAGAAATACGAGGCTGTATATATGCTTTTTTATTGATTGGTATATCTACTCTAATACCTGTATTTAGAGACAGTTTACCCAATAATAGATTATCTGTTATGTAAAATGTAGGCTTATCCAGTTCTCCACATAAATCATTCAGGCTTACCCTGTATTGCTGCCATTCTCCGCCAATCTGTATTTTATTACGCTTCCCAACAAAAAAATCATGATTCAGTTTTATGGAAAATTCCTGAACAACATTATCCAGATGATTAACATCCATAGGTGTTGGCTTACGGTTACCGACAATTGCCAGATTATCGAGCAAAGAAGTAAGTCGTGAAAAGGTGGCAAGTAGTTTAGTACTTGAGCCATTACTCCACACACGCTTGTAAGATGTTGCCCCACCATACTGCCTATTCTTTTCTGCAGCATTGATGTCATATTCATCCGGTTGTCTCACTGAAAATTTGAAACGGTCATCTGCTCCGTATATACTGATATAATATGAATCTTCTTTAAAAGCCTTACCTGCTAATTTGAAATTAGCATCTCTGAAATTATACTTTGGCTTAATGTATATATCTGAAAATGTTTGCGAATTATTACCGTTATCACTACCATTTTTAGGTAACTCGACATTTCCACTATTATACAGATTATAAAAAGTCTGGCGATATGCGGCTGAAACATTGAGGTTCTTTGATAACGGAGCCGAAGCAAAAAGATTTGCGGAGTAATTACTTATGGTTGCTTTTACAGAAGGTGAATTAAAATCACCGTCTATACCCGTTATTTCAGAGATTGCCCCGATCCGTCCACCCTGATTGGCACTATATCCACCTTTCATGATGCGAATATCTTTTACCATATATGGATTGACCGAACCGATATGGTCGTTGTAGTTCTTTATACCGAATAAGGTATATCCGTCATAAGTTATTTTACTGTCACCTGCATTGCTGCCCCATACGATCAGGTCTTCGGATGGTTCACCCGATGCCCTTACTCCCGGCATCATTCGCATCAGGTTGAAAACGGAATTATCGATGCTTCCCGGAATATATTTTGCTACCTGATGGTTGATACGTATTTCACCGTTGTTGCCTCCTGACTGGATAAGCATTGTTGAGGGTGAAGGACTGACAACTATTTCATCCATTGTGTATGCAATGGGAGATAAACTAATACTATTAAATCCGTTGGATAAAATTGTATCTTGTTTTTCATAACCCAGATATTGTGCATGTACAGGTAGATTTTCTTTTTTTTCGGTCTTAAATGTAAAATATCCTGTCTCATCTGTAGAAACCACTCCTTCAGAAGTAGTAATATAAGCATAGGGAAGATTTTCTCCGCTTTCAGCATCTTTTATCGTTCCTGAATAGGTATAATACTTCTTTGGCTGGATAGTAACAGGCTGCTCTTTCTTTTCTGTAGAACGACTGATCACATACACTCCGTTTATATTTTCAAAGCGAAATGGCTTTTCTTTGAAAAGGAATTTAAGTGCTATTTCAGGACTATCAAATTTTTGGTTTACGGTAACCTTGTATTTTGCAAGGGCATTATCATCAAAAGAGATTTCAACAGGCAGACTTCTCAATACTTCATTCAAAGGCTTGTCTTTAACCACTAAATGCAGCTCTTGTGAAAAAGCTGCAATAGTATTCGTAAGAATTATAACAAGTATGAAAAGTAATTTCTTCAATTATTTGATTTTAAATTCAATACCGAAGGGTTTGCCTACTATTTTAAGTATATCATCCGGATTTTGTGCTTTTGTAAAATTACCTGAGTAAAGGTAGTCTAAATCTGAACTTGGCTGTACTTCAATGTCGTATTGTCTTTCGATTTCCTGAATAACTTCTTTGAGTGGTACACTGACAAAAACAAATTTTCCTTCTTTCCAGTCAATTGTTTCTTTTACATTTTCTATATCTTTTGCAATTAGCTTATTATTCCATAAAGCTTGCATATTCGGAGTAAGAATTACGGATTCCGTTTTATCCGATACATTCACTTTTCCAGTAAGGCAGGTAACAGTAAATTTATCTGCACGAGAAAAAACATTGAAACTTGTTCCTAGAACACTAACAGTATATTCTCCAGAGTGTACATCGAACTTACTTCCTTTTTCAACTTCAAAATAGGCTTCTCCTCTTAGCTTAACATTCCGTGAAACATACCACCATAGAGGTTTGTAGCTGATTTCACTTTCTGCATTTAGGTCAACTCTGGAACCGTCAGGTAATACAACAGCTAAATGATTACCTCTTCCCGCAACCTCATTTTTAGTATAGAAAAAAGCTATACTAGGCAGTAGTATGATAATGGCAGCTACTGAAGCAGCAGCGTAAAACCAAAGTGATTTTCGTTTCGGTTCTTTCCCTTGTGTAGTGCTTTCTTCTGTTAAGCCTGCAAAGGTTTCATTCCAGATTTCATCTTTGCTCTTTTTCCACTGAGGGTCTATTTTTATTTTGTCAGTATTCATATAATATACTTTTTAGAGTAATTCTTTTTTCAGATAAGCTAAAGCTGTACTGATACGCTTCTCTACAGCCTTAATACTAATGTTTAAGTTTTCTGCAATCTCATGATACTTTAAGCCTTCATTACGATTCATCAGGAAAGTTACCCGCTGATTCTCTGGCATATCAGCCAAGGCCTTTGAATAAGTAGTTTTCAGCTCTTTAAACTGCACTATTTCTTCGGGAGACGCATGATAATCCTGCCCTATAGTCATGCTCTGTTCAAAATTAAGCTGGGTTTGCCCCTTGCGATAATCCGATATAACCATATCATTCGCCATCTTATAAAGCAGACTTTTAATATCGCTTACCTTAAACTGCTCACGTTTCTCCCAAATCTTCATGAAAATCTCCTGTGTTATATCAGATGCGGTTTCTGTATCCCCGCACCTGTAATAGACAAAGCTTCTGATTGTATGGAAATATTTGTCGAACAGTTCTTTAAATTCTATTTTGCTTATCACTTCAATGATATCTTTTTATTCCTATACCGTTTGAAAAAGGAATTACCCTACCAAGGTATTCGTTTTTTATGAGTTATGTTATCTATATCAGTTGTTTTTTAGTGGATACTTATTCCCTACAATCTTTTTTAAAAGGACATAGGTAGAACCTACTTTAAGTTTGGAATTAATTCGTACAGGAATACGGTTTTGGTCGTTTGTTATATAAATTTTCATAGCTTCTTTTTTATCTTCAAATGCTTTATCGCTTATTATCAAAGTCAGAACAATACAGTCATAATTCTTACCATCATTTGCATCTATCTTCTCTGTGCCATTGTATTTGATTTTTATATTTACTTTTGTTTTACCGGATGTGAGCAAACTATTCTTTGATTCTCCCGTCTTCATCTGCTTATAGTCTAGAGTACGTGCATAGTAAACTATGGTCATCATATCATAGATGCATTTTTCAGAAGTAATAATAGTATCATGACGAAGTTTATTATTACGGGTCAGTTTTGTATGTACATCGACGTTACCCGAAGAATAATTATAAGTGATGTATTCTTGTGTATAGTCGCTTCCTTCATGTGCATATTTTGTATAGGAAAGAGGTTCAAGAGCCTTACTCATATAACAATACATCGTATCGGAAAGTGTAAAAACTTTTTTTGCCAAACCTGTGGAATTGGCAATCATAGTCATTTTATAAGCATCTTGTCCTTTATACTTATCATCTTTTGTTTTTAGGGTAGAAGTGCCTGCTTTTTTATGTAAAAGACCGTATTTTAAATATACATCATACGTCAGTTCTTCCCCTGATTGGAATGTATTATTTGTTATGCCGCATTGTCCTTTAAGCTGTAAGCCTATTAAAAGGGCTAAAATTATTATAGAAATTTTTATTAGGATTCTCATATCTAAATCTATTATTTATAATATACCGTATGAGAATCAAAATACCCTACTGATACAATATATCTTCTTGAAAATCTTTTCTTATGACCATTATTTTAAAGTATTTATTTTGGACTTAAAACTATAAATTTACAAGAAATTTTTCTATCTTTGAAGTTAGAAGTTAGGCTCACAGCGGTCTGCCAACACAAGACAAAAAGGCATCATTTTAATCGTTACGAATTCGTTACGGACTAGCCTTTTGAAAAACTTAAACGATTGATTATTATATCTATTACGAGATAAAAAAGTGTTCCCAGCGGGATCACAAAATAGAAAGGTCATCAAATTGATGATCTTTCTATTTTTATTTATGTTTTTGCTACAACTAAAAAAATCTGAATCAATCTCCTCAACAATGGTGTGAATCCTATTTAGTTGTAGTCTCTCCACACTTAACTCAATCTTGCAATGGTATCATATCCCTAAAATGCTATTCATTTTCATTATACTTCCCTAAGATCCAAGGATGAAACATTTTCTATAGATAACCCTATAAAACAGTTTAATACAATAAAAAAGGATGAATCGATTGATTCATCCTTTTTTATCTCATTCTTGAATAATTTGATATTATTCGTGTTTATAAATATCCCAGCCAAGATATGTCTCCACAGCTTCATAAATGATATCCTGAACATTGTCCCTACACATTGCTACATGATGTTCGAAACCATTTTTGCATAGGTACTTCATCAAATTCTGAAGATTGGGAACTTGTGTTACAGCTATACAACCATCCATTCCATATGGATCGTCGGTTATGTTACCTTCTCCTAGATAAGATTTAATGATACCTTTAGAGTCATCGGTCGAAATTCTAAAATAAGTAAACGGACCAGAAGTTACTTTACCTATCACAGCTCCAAATGTATTATCTGTACCCATAGTCCGGCTCAATACACCCAGATTGTCAAGTTTCAGATTATTCTTCACGAAGCTTTTAGGGAAGTTTCCACAGTGTGTACAAACGCATTTATTCCGGTCTTGAGCGAAATTATTGTTCCAGTCCACGATTGCTGATGCATTACCCGAAGCAAGAGTCAATATATACATAGAGATAGCTCCTGCAATATCTACTTCACATGCGCTTGGTATCAGTTTATCCCCTAACATACTCATCGTAACGCAGGCAGCACATCCATAATTGACCTGCAAAGAATCCCAGCATTGGATAGCTACAGCATCTATATCATTCGCCGCAATCCATTTATCAACAGCCAAACCGAATTTTGCCTGTTTCTTCAACTTCTGTTCGTATCCGTTCGGGACAGACGCATAATTATGTATTTCTTCTATACGTTTCAGCAAACCGCTATCTTCGTCACTTATAGCATCGGCCATACCTAAAATTTCGGACAGATCGACAGGCACAACAGTTATTCCTGCACGTTGAAGTATTTTTTCGGACGCGCGTACCGTCTGGAATCCGGCGGGACGTGCACCAATAGCTCCGATACGTGCGCCCCGAATATTATTCACAACACGGCAAATACCCGCAAAACGGTTAATATCTTCAAGAAGTAAAGGACTATTTATAGAGTAAGTATGTAGTGCGGTATCCGTAAAAGGGATACCATATTGATACAAGTTGTTACATACTGACAATTTACCACAGAAAGCATCACGACGGTTGTCAAGATCTACTTTGTCGTTTTCATCATCACATGCCTGAACCAAAATAGGAACATTCAGGTTCGCTAATTGTATAGCATTGATAATACCTATCTCAAAACCGAAATTAGGCAATGTAACAATAATCCCATCTATACGTTCATGGTTCTTTTTGAAAAGTTCTGCGCACTTAATACCATCTTCACGGGTTTCGATACTTCCCGAACCGGTAGGTGTGTCCTTTTCGTCCAAAATTACATAGTCGTAACCGTTCGAAGTGAGTGTTTTCAATAATGTTTCCCGAACATCTCTGGCTAGTGCAGAATTAAAGTAACTACGGGTAGCCAGTATGATCCCAAATGTTATTTTCTTGTTTTTCATGATGGTATGTTGTTATTTAGTTGATATTTTTCTGTATCATTCCCAAAGCGTTCAGCCAGCCGGAATATAATTGCGTACGAATCTTCTCATCCATATTAGGAGAGAATAACTGCAAGGGCTGTCTTAGCATGGCAACTTCTTCCAATGATTTCCATATGCCGCGCGCGAGTCCGTTCATCACAACTGCCCCGAGCGCTGACGCTTCCTCAATATTGGAGCGATTTATTACTGCATTGAGCATATCACTTTGAAATTGCATCAAGAAAGCATTTTTTGTCGGACCTCCGTCAACTCTCAATTCTTTCAGGTTAATCCCTGCCTGTATTGTCATAAGATCAACAAGGTCTTTTACCTGATAAGCAATAGCCTCGAGTGCCGCTCTGACAATATGCGCCTTGCCCGTCCCCAAATCCATTCCGTATATTATAGCTTTTGCCTGATGATTCCACCATGGTGCACCTAAACCGACAAAAGCAGGAACAAAATAAACCCCTCCATTGTCGGGTATACTTAGTGCAATATCCTCTGCTTCAGATGGACAATTAATCAAGTTTAATCTATCTTCGAGCCATTTGATAGTAGCACCTGTGCAATGTATATTTCCCTCGAAAGCATAATATATACTTCCACAAGCAGCAAAACCGACCGATGTTACCAATCCGCCCCATGCTTCGACAGGCTGTTGCCCGATATTGACCATAACGGACGAACCTGTTCCATAAGTGCATTTACCCATACCCGGTTCGAAACACATCTGCCCGGCAAGAGCACCATGAGAATCGCCAAGTATTCCGGCAATTGTGACCGATTGTGAAAAAAGTCCCTCAAAAGTACTTTCACCGAACAGCGAATCGCAAGGTTTGGCTTCGCCCATCATAGAACGGGGAATCGTAAAAAGCGAAAGCAACTCGTCATCCCAATCAAGTGTATGTATATTGAATAAAAGCGTACGTGAAGCGTTCGTATAATCGGTAGCATGCACCTTTCCCTCAGTCAATTTCCATAACAACCACGAGTCTATAGTGCCTGCAAGCAGTTTTCCTTCATCAGCCAGACTACGTGCGCCCTCTACATTATCCAGTATCCATTGGATACCGCTTGCTGAAAAATACGTATCTATGATAAGCCCGCTTTTGCTTTTTATGGTTTCTGTATGTCCTCTAGCAATCAGTTTATTGCAAATGTCTGTTCCACGTTGACACTGCCAAACTACTACCCGATATACAGGTTCTCCTGTCTCTCCGTTCCACACAACCGCCGTTTCGCGCTGATTGGTTATCGCAACCGAGCACGTTGCATCTGGTTCTATTTTTCCGCTTTCTATAACTTCTCTTACAGCTCTAAGCGTATTCGTATATATTTCTTCGGCATCATGTTCTACCCATCCCGGCTGAGGATAATACTGCTCGTGATCTATTGTTGAACGGTAAAGCAACTCACATTTATCATTGAAAAGTATTGCTTTCGTTCCGGCTGTACTCTGATCGATAGATATGATGTAATTTTTCATTTTTCGATATTAGAGAAGATAGGTTTTATAATTTATTTATCTAAAAATTCGATTGCTGTATTATAGATACCTTCGGCATCGATCCCATAATGATGGAATATTTCCAAGGGTTTACCATGTATAGCATTCTCATCGGGTATTCCTAATATCCGGACAGGAACAGGATGATTCTGCACCACTGTTTCGGCAACAATCGCTCCCAGTCCTCCAAAAATGCTATGTTCTTCTACAGTTATAATTTTACCTGTTTCTTTTGCAGCTTTTAGTATTGTTTCAGTATCGGCAGGTTTCAACGTATGCATATCTATTACACGTGCATTTATTCCACGAAGTTTAAGCTTTTCGGCAGCCATACAACAATGATAAACAGTTTCTCCTGTACCGATCAACGTGATATCATTTCCGTTCATCAGCGTATTAGCCTTACCTATCTGAAAATCGAAATCGTCATCCTGATAGATATCGGGTACTGCATTACGTCCTACACGGACATATACAGGATATTCATAATTGACCAGTTGTTCAACCAGTCTTTTTGTTTGCCTTACATCGCTGGGAAGAACTACATGCATTCCTGGAAATGTACGGAGAGCTGCAATGTCATGCAAACTGTGATGAGTAGTACCCAGAGCGCCATAACTTACTCCCCCACTTACTCCTAATATTTTTACATTATTTTGTGAGTAAGCCAGATCTACTTTTACTTGTTCCAGGCTACGAGCCACATAAAAGCATGCTGGTCCGCAGACAAAAACCTTTTTACCCGCCATAGACAGTCCCGCACCTACTCCGACAGCATTTTGTTCTGCAATCCCCACCTCAACAAACTGCTCTGGCAACTCTTTAGCGAAATCACCTAAGGTAACCGAACCTCTGGCGTCAGAGGTCACAGCAACTATATCTTTATCTTTTTTACCCAACTCCAGTAAAGTATTTGTAAAACTTTGTCTGCATGGGATAGTTTGAGTTGTATTCATGTTATGAATCAAATTTGATGAAAGAAAAGTTGATTGATTTGAGCATCAAGTTCCGACATACATTGCAGATACTCTTTCTCATTAGGAACGCCGTGATGCCATTTTAGGATATTTTCCATATAAGGAATTCCTTCTCCTTTTGTCGTTTTGGAGATAATAAGATGTGGTTTGTTCTTTTCATAGTCAATGCCATCCAATGCGCAGACAATGGATTCCATATCATCTCCGTTGATTTCAGAGACATCCCACCCAAATGCTGTCCAACGTTCCTTTATAGGGTCAATAGACATTACATTCTCTGTTTTGTCGCTTATTTGTAATCCATTCCTATCTATAATAGCTGTCAGGTTATTGAGCTTATAGTGTCCGGCCGACATCGCAGCCTCATAAATAGAGCCCTCACCTTGTTCTCCATCTCCCATCAACACAAAAGTCTTGTAGTCTTTATGATCCATTTTCGCTGCGATAGCCAATCCTACCCCAACCGAAAGTCCATGTCCCAAAGCTCCGGTATTAACTTCTATTCCAGGCGTTTTCACTGTTGGATGCCCTGCCAATAGCGAATTATATTTTCCGTAAGTATCTAAAAGCTCAGAGGAGATAAATCCTCTTTCTTCCAAAATACAATAGAGTGCTTCTACGCAATGACCTTTACTCATGATAAAACGATCCCTGTCATCTTTCTTGGGTTGAGCAGGATCTACATTCAATGTATGAAAATATAGAGCTGTTAACATATTGAGAGACGAAAGACCTCCTCCTATATGTCCGGCTTTAGCATTATAGACTACATCGAGTAGCCTTTTTCTCATTTTAATGGTGATAAATTCTAGATAATCTATCTTTTCTTTTTGCATCATTTTATTTGCTTAATCTTTTTTATCTTTTCTTATTTAAGAAAATGACAACGTAAAAATAAAATAAATGCAACACAAAAACAAGTATAAGAAAGGAATATTTTTTCTTTTATTTTTTATTTTTTACTAAAAAGGAAAATAAAAGAAATCTTTATGTCTATTATAGTATAAAGTATGCGTAAAATATAGAAAAGCATTAACAATTGGGTCTAATTTTTTTATTCTGCTACAACATAAGCTATCTCATTATCTTCCAACATGCTTTTATTTTCTCCTGTAATATTGGAATCGGTAATCAGCAAATTAATGAGAGATAAGGCACCAAGACTGGCAAATGAATTTACTCCTATTTTGGAAGAATCGGCAACTAAATAAACCTCATTGGCTGATTCTATCATTGCCCTTTTTACACATATATCACTGATACTTGGGTAGGTAAGCCCCGATTTGAGTGTAATTCCGGCAGTAGCAAGAAACAGCTTATCTGCATTCAAATTATAAAAAGAATCTGCCGCTTTTTGCCCTGTGAGAGACAAAGTAGGAGCTTTAAACTCCCCTCCGGTTACAAATAGGTTTATATGGGGGTGTGCTCCCAATATCAAAGCTATATTCAACGCATTGGTGATAACAGTTATATTCTGAAAATCTATAAGAAGTTTTGCAATTTCGGTAGTAGTAGAGCCCGAATCGAGTATAATAGTATCCCCATTTCGGACAAGAGAGACGGCTTTGCGTGCTATTGCCATTTTCTCTGGTACATTATTATTCTGATTTTGCAGGGTAATATTCCTCACACCTGCGTCTATGTCAATCAGAACAGCTCCACCATGTTCCCGCCTGATCAAACCCTCTTTTTCCAGACGTTCCAAATCCTGACGGATAGTTACTTCCGTAACTTTAAAAATACGACTCAAGTTTAACACTTTAGCATGTCCATCTTCACGGATTAATTCTAATATTTTGTCTCTTCGTTGATTAGCTAACATAGATATATTTCAAATTAGGTTCGATTTCACTATACATTATTAATGATAAAAAAAACTTACATTGTTGTAGTGTGTCTATCGGATTACAGATCTTTAAAACAATGTATTTTTTACTAAAGTAAATTTACAAAATAAAAGAAAGAAATAGAAATCACCCGTAATTTATTTTTCGTTTTTGAAAAACAGCACCGCTTCTAATGAAACTACAGCATTCTAAAGAATATATGGCTCTGTCTTCATATACGAAAGAGCCTTATAAAATAATAAACATTAATCTAAATCACCAATCACTATGCTAAAACCAAGCAATTCATAAAAATCAAAGATTAAGATCTCTCAAAATAATCTTCGATAATATAGTATATTCTTTAATATCCATTTGTCCCATACTCATCAGCATTGTCTATCTGATTCAGAAATCATAGGAAATAGGACGTAAAGAATGAATATTGGCATTGAAGCTCAATGAAGCGTGCTTGTTGTATTTTGCCAATAAGACACTTCGTTTTCGGCAAGAACTTCTCCTGCACCTTATGCATAACTCCGCGTAAGCAATCCTAAAGCTGCTTTTTTCGAAATACACGCATAATTGTCATCAAACGGATTTACATCCAAACCCGCAGCCGCAGTTCTAAAATCACTAATGATTTGAGCATAAATCTCCCCCACTGTATTGCGCTGGGGAGTTAGTATCGAATTCGTTGCTTCATCCAACGTCAAAGCTACAGGCCCATATTGTGTTACCAACACCAGATAATAATAGACACAGAGCGTACGAGCCTCACCGACCAATACTTTGATTTTGGATGCATCGCCATCCTTTACATTTTCTGCGCGGTTGATCATGGCATTACAAATATTAATCATGGCATAAGCCTGTCTAAAAAGCTTGTTGGAAACACTTGTACTTATAGTAAGTCCTTCATAATAGAAGACTGCTTTGGCATTTGTCTTATTATAGCCCGACAACTATATATCAGTACTCGCGTCAGCGACGAATAAGTAATCGGAAGCTGAGAATATATGGTCATAGAGAGGGTATATAACAATAATTTACGAAACCCTTCCATCCATTATAGGTAGCGAGAATTTCTTCTCCAGTGACTTCGCTCGGGTTGTATTATAAAGCAGAGGCTGCGAATATAACAGATAAAACCTTGTATATTATATTTTCATTATTTTCTAATATTTAAAAATGTTATATTAACTCCAAACACCAATTGCTGGGATAACGGATAATCGTTAGAAGGGTTGTCTTCTGTCCAGTAATTAAAAAAACAGGTATCTCATATTATGTAGTAGATACACCTGAATTTACTAGTAAATTTGTAAAAAGGAGATTGCCTGCCGATTCATACAAACAGGGTATCATTACTGATATTCGTCAGGTAGGAGGACTGCCCGAATATAAAGGTATTCCTTATATCGGCAGTGATGGAGTATGAATATTGAAAAATATATTAATGGCATTGATCCGACAAAGAGAGTAGACTAGACAATCCTCAAAAAGAATTATGATATATTAGCAAAATGAACGAATTTGCTATAAAAATGAAAGGACTAAATCTTAAGGGAAATCCCTCCGATTTAGTCCTTTCATTTTTGAAGTGCTAACCAAAAGCACTTTCTGCGGAAGCGGGGGGATTCGAACCCCCGGTACAGTTACCCGTACGTCAGTTTAGCAAACTGGTGGTTTCAGCCACTCACCCACACTTCCAAATCAGAATAATATCCGATTGCGATGCAAAGATAGTTCTTTGTTTTAATTTATCAAGAGGCTAACTCTATTTTTTATTAATAATATTTGTAATTTTGCATCCAAGTTATCTACACCCCATATAATTAATGAAAAAACAATATCGTAATATACTAATCACAATATTACTTCTAATAATCATTGTTACAGGAGGAGTTTTATTGTATGTCCAAAATATTATTTCCACAAAATTTAATATTGATCAGACTGTTTATATCTATGTCGATAAATCCAAGAACTATAAAGATTTACTCATGCAAATAGATACAACTGCACATGTGGATAACATAGATAATTTTAAAAGGCTGGCAGATTACATGAAATATCCTGAAAATATGAAAACAGGACGATATGCTGTAACTCCGGATATGGACATAAGAAAAGCGATACGTGCACTTCAAAGTGGACAACAAACTCCAGTCAAACTCAAATTCAATAATATACGAACTAAGGAAAACTTAGCAGAAAGAATATCTCAACAACTAATGTTATCGGAACAAGAATTAAATAATGCATTCAATGACAGTATTATTTCTCATAAATATGGATTTAACGAAAAAACCTTCATTTCCATGTTTATTCCTAACACTTACGAGATATATTGGGATACATCTATGGAGAGTTTTCTTAAACGAATGAAAACAGAATATAACGGATTCTGGAATGAAGGAAGGAGAAAAAAAGCTTCTGATCTTGGTTTAAGCCCTATCGAAGTTTCTATTCTAGCCTCTATCGTCGAAGAAGAATGTTTTTTTACAGATGAATATCCCATAGTAGCAGGACTATACCTAAACAGATTAAAACGTGGACAATTACTCCAAGCTGACCCAACAGTTAAGTTTGCAGTCGGAGATTTTGCACTTAAACGTATTTTAAACAAACACCTAGAGATAAACTCTCCTTATAATACATACAAAAACACAGGGCTTCCTCCGGGACCAATCCGTGTACCATCTATAAAAGGGATTAATGCGGTTTTAGAACCGGCAAAACATAATTATCTTTATATGTGCGCTAAAGAGGATTTCTCGGGACGTCATAACTTTGCGGTTACACACGCGGAACATGAACGAAATGCAAATCGATATCGAAGTGAACTAAACAAAAGAAGGATATTCTAATAAGCCTGTTCATCTCCCTTTATTACTTTTATTATAGTCACAATTATAATTTTAATATCAAGAATAAAAGACCAGTTTTCAATATACCAGACATCGCGTCTGAAGCGCCCTTCCATTTGTTCTAAATTCTTCGTTTCTCCACGATAACCTGATATTTGTGCCCAACCTGTAATTCCGGGTTTTATCAGATGACGAATCATAAATCGATCTATCAGTTTCTCATACAAATCGGTTTGTTTAATCATATGAGGACGTGGACCTACGACAGACATATTACCAATCAGCACATTAAAAAACTGAGGCATCTCATCCAGACTTGTTCTTCTCATAAATTTACCTATTGTAGTGATCCGAGGATCTCCATGAGATGTAATCTCCTCATCAGAGTCTTCATTCAGCCTCATTGATCTAAATTTATAACAAGTAAAGGACTTTCCTTTCAAACCAGTCCTTTTTTGTTTGAAAAAAACCGGTCCTTTTGATGTCAGCTTTATCAATAATCCAAAGATGAAAAAAATAAAAGGAAAAAGAGACACAAGTATTATAAACGAAAATATTATATCAAAACCACGTTTTATGATCCTATTATAAAGCAACTGCAATGGTTCCTGCCTTATAGTCAAAACGGGCGTAGACTGTAAGAAATTAAGAACCAACTTACGAGGTAAATAACTATAAAAATCAGGAACAAGAAAAAAGCGAATCATATTAGTCTCAGCAAAATTTACCAAACTAACTATTTCTTTCTCTTTACTATTCTGTAAGGTACAATATACCTCATCCACCTCATTTGCTTCACAGAAATTCTTCACTTGAGACAAATCTCCTAGAAAACTCAACCCCTCGTAACTACTTAATTGGGTGTTCGTAAAAAAGCCCAATACTTTATAGCCATAATTCCCAGCTTTTATCTCATTATAAAGAGTTTCTATATTTTCTTTCTTATCTCCAATTATTACAACCCTCTTGAAGTTATATCCCTTTCCTCTATAAGCTTTTATAATACTACGTAAGACTACATGCCAGAAGGTGTACAAAAAAACTAGTCCCAGATAAAATATCGCCCAGTCTAAGAAATCAAAATTTACAACATGAAAGACAGAAAGACTTAAGGAAAGTAAAATATAATATAACGAAATGAAAGAAACCGCCCTTTTAATAACCTTGTCGAAAAAAATTATATTTGCAGACAGACGCGATGGAATAAGGCTCGATGCTATGAAATAAATCAAGTTTACCAAGAGGAAAACAACTTGCAGATCCCGATATTCAATTTCTTGAATATAAGCTGAATAAAGGATATATTTATATAGCACAATAAAAGACAGATTGATAACAATGAGATCACCTAAACCGATAACCCATTTTATCAAGTGCCCATATCCTTCTTTCTTTTTTTGTACTTCCATCTATCTGAGTAACCTTACCTCAAATATAAATCAAATTGAAAAATCATCGGAATTATTCTTAGTATAATCTCTCGATAATATATACATTATCCCTCCCGATATTATGACACTAACAACTGTAAGCCACAATGTATCTCCTGTCCCCATGACCTCTGCTTGCTCATAAGTAGGTGTGCCATGATAAAAATGGAAAATAAGGACACTCATCAGGTTATTTACAGCATGGATAATAACTGCCATCCATAGATTACCCGACCATAAGAAGATATATCCTAGAACAGCTCCTAATAATAAACGAGGAATAAACCCATAAAACTGGAAATGAATAAAACTAAAAATAAATGCTGTAACCCAGACCGCAACATGTCTATTCTTAAAGATCTTTTTGAAAATCTGTTGCATCGAACCTCTGAAAAAAAACTCTTCAGTAACTCCGGCCATTATTGCAATAATAAAAATATTCAACAACAATATTGCAATGGAATCTGTTGTTAAGAATCTTTTTGTAAGTACTTTCGTTGATTCTTCCATTTCCCTCATCCAGTGTTCCAGTCCAGAAAGAGATTCCGGAAAAGTTACCAGATTATTATAATAACCTGTAAAACTAATCAACGGTTGAATCGAGATGATTAATAACAACGAAAAGAACAAGAACTTAAAATCTAAAGACCGGTTTACTTTCAGATAGTCCAAAGGCTTTTTATGAAACAAATATGCACATAAACAAGCTGGTATCAAGAATAAACAAACTGTCTGAATCATTTGCATTATTCTCAGGAAATCTATCGATTGCATTTTTTCCACCGAAGCTCCTCCTGCAACAGCCATTATCAATGTAGCCAAAATGATACCTGCAAAAGTAAAGAGTCCAAGAAAGAATAATTGTGCCCAACTACTCATTCCTAAAAATATTCTATTTCTCTCCATATACTAACTATCTTTTAATTCTTTAATTTTCAGCACACTAACCCCTGTACACTTGGAAGAACTCATACAATAATCGTACAATGACTTTGTCTCAATTATCACAGTATTGGTTCGGGTAGACGCATGTATAAAAGTAAGCTTGCCGGAATCCCAATAGGCAATTCCGATATGAGAATAATCCAAACCAGCTATAGATGTCGCAAAAACTATGATATCTCCATTTTCAATACGGCTTCCAATATTCTTTATACTTCCTTTTTTTATAAAAGAATAACTGCCCCTTTTATTTATTTCATTTTCAACATCTTCAATTTTTCGTTGTAGCAACATATCTTTTTTCAACGGAAGATATGAACTGATATGCTTGCTCATAAAATTAACCTCTTTCTCATAAGTATCTCCTCCTAGTTCTATACTTTTATCTGAAAAGATATTCTTTCGAGAGTTATCATATATCCAATCTGTCATATAATGCAAGCGAGATGAGTAGTCTCCTATCCTACCTTCCCGATATCGGACAAATTCTAACTGATGGAGAAAATTAGAGAAAGATTGATCTTTAGATTTCACAACCCTAGCAAGAGCAACACAACTCTCCACAAATGTAGTACAATCAAACTCTCTTAGATTAACAACTAGCTTCTCCTCCGTACTCTTATCCAATGTAGATGCAACATATGGTTTGCCCTGAAAATACAAACCAGTTTTCACCAAAAGTTCGCCAATAGGCAGATTATTATTTCCCCTAAAATCCTGAATAAATTTCTCATAAATCAGAGAATCCTGACGTGTATATGAAACCATGGCTTCCATATAAGAAGCCATGAATAAAACATATAATATCAATATTGCTTTTCTCATTAACGATATGTTTAGCTGAGACCTTCAATCAGCCCGTTAACTATATCTATATGGTTTGCCTGTGGGTTCTTAGGCAATCCGGGCATTCTCATAATAGGACCTGCAATAACAACAATAAATTCGGCACCGTTGTTAATTACAATATCATTCACAGAGAATTTAAAATCCTTTGCGACTCCATAAGCCTTAGGATCATCCGAAAACGAATACTGAGTTTTAGCTATACAAATAGGATATTTTTCCATTTCTGTTCCGGAGATAAGCTGTAACATTTTCTTAGCCTTATCACTAAATTCTACAGAAGCTGCACCGTAGATATTCTTTGTTACTTTTTCGACTTTTACTTCTATAGAATCATTGTCGCTATAAGTAAATGATAAAGGCTTCGAAGGATTCTCTTCAATAGTTTTCACAACAAGGTTAGCTAATTCTACAGCACCCTCTCCTCCTTCCGAGAATGCATTATTTATAGCAAAGCCAACACCTTTATCTTCACAAAAGCGGCGAATTATATCGATCTCATTGTCAGTATCAGTAGCATATCGGTTAAAGGCAACTACAACTGTCTGCCCGAACGAGTGCATATTCTCAATATGTTTATTCAGATTCTCCAATCCTTTTTTCAGACCTTCCACATTTTCTTTCTTTATATCTTCTATAGCTACATCTCCATGCATTTTCAGACCTTGATTAGTAGCAACGATAACTGTCAACCTCGGACTCAACCCTGCTTTTCGACACTTTATATTGAAAAATTTCTCTGCACCAAGATCTGCACCGAAACCTGCCTCTGTAACCAAATAATCGGCATGAGACAATCCCATCTTTGTAGCAATCACTGAATTACATCCATGAGCAATATTTGCAAAAGGGCCACCATGTATGATAGCCGGATTATGTTCGGTAGTCTGAACCAGATTCGGATTAATAGCATCTTTCAGTAATACAACAATTGCTCCTGCCACACCAAGATCTTTCACCGTAAAAGGTGCATTATCATAAGTATAACCCAAAATAATTTTCTCAATACGACGTCTTAAGTCCTCAATATCTTTCGAAAGACAAAGAATCGCCATTATTTCAGATGCAGGAGTAATATCAAAACCGGCTTCGGTAGGAATACCATTTGCCGAACCATTCAATCCTGTAACTATATATCTCAGGCTTCTGTCATTTACATCCAGAACACGCTTCCACAGAATTTGCTTCAAACCTTTACCTGTAGTCCTATTCTGATACAAATAATTATCGAGCAAAGCCGTAATCATATTATGAGCAGAAGTAATAGCATGAAAATCGCCGGTAAAATGAAGATTAATATTCTCCATCGGAAGTACTTGTGCATAACCACCACCGGCAGCTCCACCCTTCATGCCAAAGCACGGTCCTAAAGAAGGCTCCCGAAGTGCGACCATAGCTTTTTTACCTATCTTATTTAACCCCAAGGTCAAACCAATAGAAACTGTAGTCTTACCAATACCTGCCTTAGTAGGGGTAATGGCTGTTACCAAAATAAGATTACTTTTCGAAACCTTCTCATCATCAATCAGGGAAACCGGCACTTTAGCCATATATTTTCCATAATTCTCAAGGCTTTCTTCCGAAACACCTATTTGGGAAGCAATTTCATTAATCTTTTTCAGCTGAATACTTCTGGCAATTTCAATATCTGTTTTCATGGATACTAATATAGTTTGTTTTAGCAATTTATTATGATCTGCACAAAGATAATCAAACTTTTACGATCTTAATGGGTTAATATAAGTAACAAAATATGTATTTTTGTTAGCTTTTTGATTATGAAACGATTTTTCTCCATTTTATATATATTTATTTTTGCAGGACTATTTCACTTTCCTGTTTCAGCTCAGGAATCTACAGCAACAGAGATTCGCGCGGCATGGTTGACAACAAACTGGAATCTGGACTGGCCTAAAGCAAAACAAAGTCCCAACCAGCAAAAACAACATCTAAGAGAAACATTAGACCAACTTCAGCGGGCTAACTTCAATACCATATTATTGCAGGTACGTGTTCGTGGCGATGTTTTCTATAAATCGAAAATAGAACCTTGGAGCCCTTTTTTCCATAAATCAACTGTAATTGGTTCCGATGCACCATACGATCCTCTCCAATTCGCTATTGAAGAATGTCACAAAAGGGGAATGGAATGCCACGCATGGTTTGTTACATTTCCACTTGGCTCACGCAAACAAGTACAATCGCACAGAAAAAACTCTATCGCGACAAAACGTGCCGATATATGCAAGTTACATCAGGGAGAATGGTATCTGGATCCGGGCAATCCGCAAGCAAGAGAATATGTCCTGAGACTGGTAGATGAATTGGTTAGCAACTATGACATTGACGGGATTCATTTCGACTATATAAGATATCCTGAATCAGCTGCAAAATTTCCTGATCAAGATACATTCCGTAAATACGGAAATCGACAAAGAGATCTTAAAACATGGAGAAGAAATAATATCACAACATTGGTATCCGGCATTTATGACCTCGTTAAATCCAGAAAACCATGGGTTCAGGTCAGTTGCAGCCCACTAGGGCGTTACCGTGACTTAGATCCCAGAAAAGGAAAATGGACTGCCTACGGTAGTGTGCATCAGGATGCAGGTAAATGGATGAAAGATGGAAAAATGGATGCAGTATATCCTATGCTTTATTATAGGGAACAATTCGGCGAATATGTAGAAGATTGGCTGCAGGTAAGCAATGGACGTTTTGTTGTTCCCGGATTAGGAATATACAGAATGTTATCAAACGAAGGAAACTGGAGCTTAAGCGATATAACCAGTCAGATCAATTATACCAGACAAAGTAAAGCCGACGGCGCGGCCTTTTATAGAGCAGGAAATGTATTGGACAATACCAAAGGAGTACTAGATGCTTTGAAGCATACTTATTATGCTCATCCTGCAAAAATCCCTCCTATGAACTGGCTGAATGAAACTGCACCTAACTCTCCCATCAATATGCAGGTATACCGAGACACAAATGGTCTTATTACGATAGAATGGGAGTCGTCGAACGCAAACGAACAACAGACATATACTGTATACGAATCGGAAACAGAAGATTTCGATATCAACAACCCCTCTTCGATTATAATGACAGGAATCAGAGGTAACAAACTACACCTGAATACACCCAATACCGAAAAAGGAATTTATTTCTCGATTACTGCATCCAATCGGTTTCATAACGAGAGCATACCTTGCTTTCCCGTATATTTCATCTTATCCGACACATTGGAAAAATAGAAAATTTTAGACTTTGTTAAGAATATACAAGTGATTTAGGCAATATCTTATCAATCGCTTTTTTACCTTTGTCCAATAAATTAAAAATCATTTTATGTCAACTTATACTGAAGATAACCGCAAGGTTACAACATCCCGTTTGCTGGAAATGAAGCAAAGAGGAGAAAAAATTTCTATGCTAACCTCCTATGATTATTCAATGGCTTCGATCGTAGACCAAGCCGGCATGGATGTAATTCTGGTAGGAGACTCCGCATCTAACGTAATGGTAGGCAATATAACTACACTTCCCATGACATTAGATCAAATGATATATCATGGCAAGTCTGTTGTAAACGGAGTAAAACGAGCTTTAGTTGTAGTTGACATGCCTTTTGGCACATGCTCCGGTGATCCTCTGAAATCTCTCGAAGCTGCTATTCGCATCATGAAGGAAACAGGTGCTGATGCTTTGAAGATAGAAGGAGGAAAAGAGATTATAGAAGATATAAAGAAAATAATCGATGCAGGTATACCGGTAATGGGACACCTCGGGCTTATGCCTCAGTCAATCAACAAATACGGTACTTATGTAGTTCGGGCAAAAGAAGAAAAAGAAGCCCAGAAGCTTTTGGAAGATGCCCATCTTTTGGAGGAAATAGGTTGTTTTGGTGTAGTACTGGAAAAAATCCCGGCGAAATTGGCAGAAGAGGTTTCTAAATCCCTTACAATACCAACTATCGGTATCGGAGCAGGCAACGGAACTGACGGACAAGTCCTTGTAATACATGACATGTTGGGTATTAATAAGAACTTTTCTCCGAAATTCCTACGTCGATATGCAGACCTATATACAGTTATGACCGATGCTGTACAGTCTTACATTCAAGATGTAAAGACATCTGATTTCCCTAATGAGAAAGAAAGTTATTAAACATACCTGAATAGTTGATGCAAAAAATTACTCCGGCAGAACGATACCTCGAACATTGCAACAAAATAACAGGAGGGGAACCCGAATTTCATGTAGAAGACAGCCTTATTGCAGGAATACCGGGTGTAACTACTCTTATCTATAAGGATTTTCCCAGACCCGGACTAATTACAGGCATTACTTACGGACTGTCTATTGTTGATCATCCGATTTGGGAAAATTTCCGAACAGAATTATGTATCTGTGTAAAGTCCTCCAATACCGACTGGGTGAAGATGGCAGGATATATAGCCAACAAACAGCGAGGTAAATGTCCTTTTACAAACGGTCAAACATTTAATTTCGGGAAGCCGGTTATACCTGATTCCGGAAAGGACGCATTTCTCGTATACTCTCCCGTAATTTTAAACGACGAAGAGTATCAGGATATAGATATAGGAGCTGATTATAAAATCAATATTGCAGGGATCTACCCTATATACTCCAGCGAATTAATGCTGTATAAACAGATAGGTTTAGAGGAGTTTTGGCACAAGATAAATTTTGATTTATTTGATTTAAACCGGAAACCCATTGTAATATAATGTATATTTGTATTCAAGCATAACTAATCTATTTATACACACTCACATTCATTAGATAATATTTATAATATGAATTGAGTATAAATACAAAGAAAATGAGAACGCATTTATTCATTTTATTTATAATATTATTCTCTGTCTCATGTCAAAACGGTTCCGAGAAGGTCAACGAGGCAGGAGAAAAGACTCTTGCCATTACATATTGTAATTACGAAAAAGACACTTTCATAGAGAGATATACCACAAAAATAGAGACTATCGATTTTTTCAAACAATTGCCTCGTCGGGATAGTTCCTTCCTTACAATTAATATAACAGAAACAGAAGTTATAAAATTTGAATGGCAAACACACAACAGAGAGTGTTTGGTCGAAATAACCGATGTAGAGAATGAAAAAATATATAAACAGCGTTACGCAAATTACGAAGAATGCATTGAGCTAATAAAGACAATATTTACAGGTAATATACACAAAGCAAGTGGATTTACATCTGTAACCATCATGTCAAATTAAATAGAATCAATCATTAAGATAAACTAAGAATTTCCTATTTGAATGAAAGTTTGTATTGCCGAAAAGCCAAGTGTTGCACGAGAAATTGCAAATGTTTTAGGTGCGAAAACGAAGAAAGACGGATATTTTGAAGGCAACGGTTATCAGGTTACTTGGACTTTCGGTCACTTCTGTACATTAAAAGAACCTCACGAATATACACCTCAATGGAAACGTTGGTCATTGGATCTATTACCAATGATCCCTCCGCGCTTTAGCATAAAGCTATTAGATAATCAGGGAGTTATTAAACAATTTGGCATTATCGAAGAATTAATAAATAGAGCTGAAGAGGTTATCAATTGTGGTGATGCCGGACAAGAAGGGGAACTCATTCAGCGGTGGGTTATGCAAAAAGCCCAATGTAAATGTCCTGTCAAAAGGCTTTGGATTTCTTCTCTTACCGAAGATGCAATACGTGAAGGATTTCAGAAACTAAGGGATCAGGCTGAGTTTGATAAACTATACGAAGCCGGACTTTCACGTGCTATCGGAGACTGGCTACTAGGGATGAACGCTACCCGTCTTTATACCGTAAAGTATGGGCAAAACAAATCTGTACTATCCATCGGTCGCGTTCAGACTCCTACTCTTGCCCTGATCGTAAACCGTCAATTAGAGATTGAAAATTTCAAACCTGAACCTTATTGGGAATTAAAAACCATTTACAGGGAAACGACATTCTCAGCCACAAAAGGACGTTTTACAACTCAGGAAGAAGGCGAAAAATTCCTTAACGAGATAAAAGGCTCAGAGTTTGAGGTAACAGATGTAACTGTAAAAAAAGGAGAGGAACTCCCTCCCCGGCTTTTCGACCTTACATCACTGCAAGTAGAATGCAATAAGAAATTTTCCTTTTCGGCAGAAGATACTCTGAAAACCATACAATCTTTGTACGAAAAGAAATTAACAACATATCCACGTGTCGATACTACTTTTCTGAGTGATGACATATTCCCCAAAGTCCCCAATACACTCAAAGGGCTTGCAGGATATGAAAATCTGATAAATCCTATTTTAGCGTCGAAAATAAAGAAATCAAAAAAAGTATTTGATAACAGTAAGGTTACCGATCACCATGCTATCATACCAACAGGAGTAAGAGCAAATGCCATATCGGAGAACGAAAGAAAGGTTTATGACCTGATTGTGCGCCGCTTTATTGCCGTATTCTATCCCAACTGCAAAATATCTACTACCACTGTGTTAGGAGAAGCAGCCAAAGTAGAATTTAAAACGACCGGAAAACAGATACTAGAACCGGGATGGAGAGTTGTGTTTGAAAAATCACAAAACACCTCAAACGATGATGAGCAGAAAGAAAAAGATGAAGAAAATATTCTGCCCGATTTTGTAAAAGGAGAAAAAGGTCCTCATGAACCAGCTTTGAATGAAAAATGGACTACCCCTCCTAAATATTATACAGAAGCAACCCTATTACGGGCAATGGAGACTGCCGGAAAGCTTGTAGATAATGACGAGCTAAGGGATGCACTTAAAGAGAACGGTATAGGACGTCCATCGACGCGTGCCGCTATTATAGAAACTCTTTTCAAAAGAAACTATATCCGCAAAGAGAAAAAGAATCTTCATGCAACCATAACTGGTGTTCAGTTGGTACAAACCATTAAAGAAGAGCTCTTAAAGTCTGCAGAACTAACCGGATTGTGGGAGAAAAAATTGCGACAGATCGAACGGAATGAATACGAGCCCAGAATATTTATTGATGAGCTGAAACAAATGCTCTGCCAGATAGTAGCCAATGTGCGTAACGATTGGGGTAACCGCATTACTATCGAAGAAGCAATACAGGAAAAAGCAGAGCCTGCTAAGACGAAAAAGAAATCGGCTCCTAAAGAAAAAAAGACAACAAAAGCACCCAAAGAAGATAAAATAGAAAAAGATATTCTGCTATGCCCTATCTGTAAAAAAGGAACTTTATTAAAAGGAAAATCAGCATTTGGATGTTCCGAATGGAAAGCCGGATGTGCTTTCCGTTTACCTTTCGATGGAAAAGTGGAGAATATGAGTGATGATGAATTAAGACAATTCTTAAAGTCCTAAAAGATATGCAGGAAGAAATATTTCCATTAGTAGATGAAGACGGAAACATAACAGGGCAAGCAACCCGCTCTGAATGCCACGATGGTTCTAAAAAACTGCATCCGGTTATTCACCTTCATATATTCGATACTGAGGGTAGATTATTTCTTCAGAAACGTTCTCCTCATAAAGATATACAACCTAACAAATGGGATTCTTCTGTCGGTGGTCACATAGATTTAGGAGAGACTCCATCACAAGCAGCTACAAGAGAAGCCAAAGAAGAATTAGGGATCAACGACTTAAATATCCATTACATAACCCAATATATTATAGAAACAGATGTAGAAAAGGAACTGACCTATTGTTTCTATACTATATATAATGGTCCATTTGTGATAGATAACAATGAAGTAACAGAAGGTCACTTCTGGTCAATAGAAGAAATCAGTCAAAATATAGGGAAAAATATTTTTACCTCTAACTTTGAGCAGGATTTTACGAAGTTTCTATCCAATGGACTAAAACACTTAAGCGAGAATTTCCAATAAAATAGCCTTATCTACAAAATCCGGGATAACTTTTTCCACTCCTTTTTCCTGCAACTGTTCTCCGGAAACAGTAGTAGAAAGCCCTACAACACGCATACCTGCATCCTTAGCAGCTTGTACACCAAATAACGAATCCTCGAATACAAGACACTCTTCCAGTGATACGTTCAAGCCTTTCGCTCCCAGTAAATAACACATCGGATTAGGTTTTCCTTCTGTAATATTATCTGCCGTAATTTCAATATCGAATACTCCGGTTAAGTTTAACTTTTCCAAAGCAATATCCATCTTGAAACGTTGAGAACTTGTCACTAAACCCACATTATAATTATGTTCTTTCAGATAATGAATAAATTCGATTGCTCCATCTATCGAAGGAAAATCCATTTGCCTCTCGAAAGTCTCAATGTCTCTATCTATAGCTTTAATCTCTTCCTTAGAAAAATGACAAAAATGTTTCTTCAAAATATTATTAGAAGTTACACCTTTCACCTGTTCTGCCAGATTAGGTATACCCAAATACTTCTTTCCCAAAGCATCAAAATAGATATCGTACTGGGGTTCTGTATTGGTAATGACACCATCGAAATCGAAAAGGATTGTTGAAATTGTCGACATAAGAATATGATTAAAGTTTTTCTTTCAAGAATTTACCTGTATAGGACTTCGGCTCTTTGGCAACTTTTTCCGGAGTATCAGCTATTACAACATTTCCTCCATCCTTTCCACCTTCCGAACCTATATCGATAATATAGTCAGCGCATTTGATTACATCCATATTGTGTTCTATAATTATCACAGTATGCCCTCTTTCAATAAGAGCATCAAATGCTGCTAATAACGTTTTCACATCATGGAAATGCAATCCTGTCGTAGGCTCGTCAAATATAAATAGAGTAGGCTCGGTTTTCTCCTCACCTAAGTAGGATGCTAATTTTACGCGCTGGTTTTCTCCCCCCGATAGGGTCGAAGAAGCCTGTCCCATCTTAATATAACCAAGCCCGACATCTTGTAACGACTTCAAACGTTTAACAATTTTCTTCTCGGTATTACCAGTTCCTTCCGAGAAAAATTCGATTGCCTGATCAACAGTCATTTCCAAAACATCATGAATACTAGCACCACGATACAATACCTCAAGTATCTCAGATTTGAAACGTTTTCCTTTACAAACCTCACAATCCATAGTAATATCTGCCATGAACTGCATCTCAATAGTGGTCTTACCTTCTCCTTTACACTCTTCACAACGTCCGCCTTCTACATTAAACGAAAAGAACGCAGGAGTATAATGCATCTGTTTAGCTAATTGCTGGTCCGCAAATAGTTTGCGTATCTCATCATAAGCTTTTATATATGTCACAGGATTTGAGCGCGAAGACTTACCGATAGGATTCTGGTCAACCATCTCCACCCCTTTTATCATTTCCAAATCACCTACAAGTTCATTATACTGAACTATCTGGTCACTACTTCCTTTATAGTGCTTCTGCAAGGCATTATAAAAAACATCACAAACTAATGAAGATTTGCCCGAACCACTGACACCCGTAACTACAGTCATCGCATTCAGCGGAAACTTTACATCGATGTTTTTCAGGTTATTTTGTCTTGCACCTTTCAGTTCTATATAATTATTCCATTTTCGTCTCTTCTTGGGAACAGGAATAGACTCTTCGCCATTCAAATAGCGAACTGTATAACTATCTGTCTTTTTACCAAGCTTGTCTACTTCTCCCTGATAAATAACTTCTCCGCCCAAACGACCTGCTTTAGGTCCTATATCGATTATATAATCAGCTGCACGTATTATTTCTTCATCATGTTCGACCACAACAACAGTATTGCCTAGTGCTTGTAACTCCCTCAGAACTTTAATAAGCAAGTCCGTATCTCTCGAATGCAGCCCAATACTAGGTTCATCCAGAATATATAACGACCCGACAAGACTACTACCCAATGAAGTAGCCAGATTGATACGTTGGCTCTCTCCACCCGAAAGAGAATTAGAAAGCCTGTTCAACGTCAAGTATCCTAATCCGACATTGATAAGAAATTGTATTCTGTTCTCTACCTCAATCAATAATCGTTTAGCAATAGCCGCGTCCGTTTCATCCAATTCCAATTCATCAAAAAACTGTTTTAATTCTGTAACGGGCATCAGTACCAGATCTGCAATATTCTTTCCTCCTACTTTTACATAAAGAGCCTGCGGTTTCAACCGCGCACCTTTACATGAAGGGCATGTTGTTTTTCCTCGATATCGAGCCAACATTACGCGGTATTGGATTTTATATTGATTCTCCTCCAACATTTTGAAGAATGCATCAATACCCCATACTCCCGGTGCTCCATGCCAAAGCAAATCTTTTTCTTCTTCCGACAACTGGTAATAAGGTCTGTGAATAGGAAAATCACGAGAAACTGTGGATTGGATAAATTCATTTTTCCATTCACTCATCTTTTCCCCTTTCCAGCATACAACCGCATCATCATATACCGAAAGATTTTTATTAGGTACTACTAAATCTTCATCAATACCTAAAACTCGTCCAAAACCTTCACATTGAGGACAGGCACCTATGGGATTATTAAAGTTGAACATCATATCCGAAGGTTCTTCAAACCGGATTCCATCCGCTTCGAACCGTTTGGAATAATCATAGGTTTCAACCTTATTATCCAGATAATATTTAATGATACATTCGCCTTCTCCTTCGTAAAATGCAGTCTCGATAGATTCCGAAAAACGATTGAGGGTTGCCTTATCTTGTGATACCGAAAGACGGTCTATAACCAGTAATATCTTTGATTGATCAATTTCTTTTTTGGACTGAAGTAATTCATCTATCCTTTCAAATTCCCCATCTAACTCTACACGCGAAAAACCTTCTTTCTGCAAGATTTCCAACTGTTCTTCTAATGTACGATTATCCCGACGAATGATTTTAGATAAAACAACTAAACGTGTTCCTTCGGGGAAAGTCTGCATCTTATCGGTAATGTCTTTTACCTGATGCTTCTTGACTATTTCACCTGACACAGGCGAAATAGTTTTGCCTATACGGGCAAATAGCAGACGTAAGTATTCATATATCTCCGTAGAAGTACCCACAGTAGAGCGGGGATTACGTGAACCTACTTTTTGTTCAATAGCTATTGCAGGGGGAATTCCTTTTATATAATCACTTTCAGGTTTATTCATTCTACCTAGGAACTGGCGAGCATAGGAGGACAAACTCTCCACATACCGGCGCTGTCCTTCTGCATACAAAGTATCAAATGCCAGAGAAGATTTCCCTGACCCCGATAGCCCTGTAATAACGACAAATTGATTGCGAGGAATTTCTACATCTATATTCTTCAGATTATTTACCCTCGCCCCCTTTATAATGATATTCTTCTCTTCTGACATGTAATTTAGTTTTGCGGATGCAAAGTTACTAAAAATACACTGCATTTCTCATTTAATAAATCTATTACGGTGTTAATTATAGTGTAGTCATCTATATCAATATCCCATATATGAGTCAGAGTTACTACTGTCTGAACTTCCTTTCGGGTTTATATTGAATTTGTAGCTAAGACTGAATAGAAGATATCGTTTTAGCATATTAGTACGTGTATCTGACAAATAGTTTCCGGACGTAACCCGAAGTACATTATTACGCTGGTTCAATATATCATAACACTGAACTTTCACCGAAGCCTGTTTCTTTTTCAGGAACTGTTTGGATAAAGAAAAATTCCACAACCATTCATAATCCTTGAAACTGTCAGAATATCCCATATTCCGTGTATAGCTTATCTCATTCTGAATATTGAAATCGTAGGGTAATGACCAATGTGTTGAGGAGCGAAATCCATAATTTGTAACATTCAGGTTATCCTGACTCGGGAGATTATTACGTGTAATATTATAAGATAAATTGACTTGCAAACGCTGACTAAATTTCTCCGAACGATAGTTTATTGAGAAAGACTCACTCATCGTAAGATTAGTCGTAACATTCTTAAGTCCATTCGAAAATCCTATATTTCTCATCAAATAACCATAAGAACTGTTATCTATCGTTATCTTTTTATTCCTTAGTGGGGTGCTGAATATAATGCCTCCATTTACCCCCCAGTTTCCATTAACATTCCGATATGTACTCTCCACATTCCCGATACTATCTGTTATAGTATAATCTACGATCTTATTAACAGTATAATTTCCGCCAGCCGTGATTGTGAAGAAAGAACCTTTTTCATAATCAGACCTCTGGAAATACATATTCAGATTATTCTGGTAACTCGGTTTAAGGTCAGGATTCCCGTACATTCTTGATAATGCATTTAATATAATCGTATCAGGCGACAACTGTCTCAAAGATGGTTGTTCTGTAGAGCCATAATAATCGAAATCGAATGTTATATTTTTTTTAGGCTTATAGGAAAAACGGAGTGTCGGAGAATAGTTCACTACATTCTGTTTCTGTTCTAAAATAGAATCTATTGTATTCGTTTTACTATACGAATAGGAAGGATCAACATTGAACCCAACAGTATATTCAAACTTTTCTTTTATCGATTGGAAACTTAGATTAATCCGTTGCGAAGTAAATTTCGTTGTCGAAATTCGCGTATACGCCGTATCTATAACAGTATACTCACCTTCGCCATCTCTTTTGTAAGTCCAGCGATCTCTATTAGATTTCTCACTTCTCAGATTATAAGACAATTGGATAGACTTACCTTTCCCTAATGGTTCTACAAAAGAAGCCATTACCCCCCAGCTATTCGAATTATTATCAATATCTAATACCTGATCGATAACCTTTGTTTGATTAACCCCCTGATAGTATGTATCAGACTTATTTATACCATTACTACTTCCTCCCCGAAGAGCTCCATTGACAGTAAAGCTAAAAGTTCTTCCTTTGCTATTTAGCTTACGCCCAAACATAAAAGAACCATTCAAGTTATGAGTATCCCCATTGGTCATATAGTTGGTTTTACCAAAAGTAGTATCGCGCTGATTCTCGACATAAGATCGGCTACTCTCTTCTCTCACTTCATCACTGATTCCCGTTCCGATAGTAATCCGGGCATATATTGTTGTCAGTGTATCAGGAGTCCATCTTACATTGGTTCCTATTCTCAAATCTTTACGAATACTCTGAGATGACGATGATTGATTATTTATACGATCCCCGCTCTCTATGAAATTTCGGGTATTACTATCCATTTCATAAAGATTATCATTATGTTCATATTTTATATTGCCTCCAACTCTCAGGTTTTCATTCTTCTGTGTATTAAAGTTGAAGCCTATATTCTGATTCTTAGTTATTCCGTCGTATTGACCCGAAAGTCCACTATATTCAAAATCATCTGTTACGTTATTTGAGTTTGCGATCAGAGCATACTGATTATCATCTATCATAAACTGGGACGAAAGTTTGTGAGAATAACGATTTTCCGTTCCAACTCCGGTGCGGGCTTCTCCAAAAATACGTTGTTTATAACCTTCTTTTACTGTTAGGTTTATAACTTGCTGTTCATTCCCATCCTTAAACCCTGTTACCTTGCTGGTTTCAGATTGTTCCTTAAAGATTTGTAATTTATTGATCATCGAAGCAGGAAGATTCTTCAACGCAAGTTCTATATCATTATCAAAAAACTCTTTACCATCAATCAGTATCTTATTTATGACCTTGCCATTAACCATCAATTTACCATCTGCACTAACATCTACCCCGGGCAATAACCGAACTAGGTCTTGCAAAAGAGCATCTTCTTTTACTTTATATGCATCGGCATTATATTCAATCGTATCACCTCTTACAACGATATCGGGGACATGGGCTGTGATAACAGCTTCACCCAATGTATAATCTATCTTGGATAAATAAATTGTACCTAAGTCAACCTTGTCTTTTCTATTAACAAATTGTATAGAATCACGATACCGATTATATCCCATATAAGATATTTCGATCAGATATTTACCCGTGGACTGATCTATCTTAAACGCCCCATTATCTCCCGTGATTGTACCTATAACATATGAGCTATCCTGAGGATTGAGAAGACGTACCGAAGCGTATGATACCGGCTCATTCATCAAACTGTCCCGTACTACGCCGATTACAGATTGTGCATGAGAAAATACAGAAATAAAAAATAAAATGAGAAGATACAGATACTTCACAAGAAATAATTTAATCTATTATTTATGCTTTTACAATAGTTATGTCTTAGTATATAACGAAAAAAAAGAGTATCTATTATGATACTCTTCTTTGTATCTTATACAAAGCTTATTTTTATATTCTTTTAATCTTTCTGAGTAAATAATACCATTTTAACTTTCAATCTATTACCCAGATCTATAACATTGATTATGTCTTGTAGGTTCAAAGTCCTATCCGCTTGTAACAGAACATTTACATCATCACCCTCATGCCTTTCTCCAATCACAGCCACAAGTTGCTGCTCCAAACCTTCAAAAGAAACCTGCTTATCATTTACAAAATAGCGTAAATCGGAAGTGATAGTCAGATTAATATTCTTTTTTGTAGCCACCTTCTCAGCTGTAGAAGAGTTAGGCAAAAGCACCCTGATAGCTGTAGGTGTAACCATTGTTGATACAATCAGGAAAAACAATAGTAAAAAGAACATTATATCATTCAATGATGCCGTATAAACTTCAGCCGAACGGCTTTTTCGACGTTCTATTTTCATATTCTTACAAATCTTTTGGAATTAATTTTGTGGCTGCTTTTTTAATGACTTCATAGCTTTCAAAGCCTCATTAGAATCTTTATCTAAGTTTACCACAGCTTTATCTATTCGCCCGTTCAGAACATAAAAACCAGAATAAGCAACAATACCAACTAAAAGGCCGGCTCCCGAGCAAATCATTTTTTGATACAGACCATCCGAGATTGTTGCGATATCTAAATCTGCCGTTTGAGATATATTATAGAAAATATTAATTACCCCGAAAATAGTTCCTAAGAATCCAAGCATAGGAGCAATCGAAGCAATAATTCCAAGATAGTTCATATGACTCTCCATTTTAGATATCTGCATACGAGATTCAATCTGCATTGCATTTTCTATTTCTTCTTGGGGTTCATTTATTTCTTTCAGTCCCACTGCTACTACTTTTCCTGTTATATAAGGCTTCTCGTAACAAAACTTCAAAGCTTGCTCTATCTTATTCTCAGAAATAAGTTCTACTATTCTTGATTGCCAGATGCTATCTTGTTTACCCATCTTTCCAATAACCAGCCATCGCTCTATTATAAAATAAATCGCTAATAAAGAGAGTAAGGCAATAGGAAGCATAATCCATCCACCCTTCAATATCAGGCTAAAATAACTATATTCAGCAACAGGCTCTGCTACTGTCTCCAAATCTGCAACCGCAGACTGCAATAGAATAAATAAATTCATAGAAAATATTTCAGATTAGATACTATTATAAATAATTGATTCGGCAAACACAAAAATAAGATTAAGTGATTACCGAATCAGTTTATTTTGAACAAATTTTGTTAAAATCCGAAGCTTACAGAGTTGAAATATTCATAAAAACAGCTAATAAGTCCTACAAAGAATATTCCGATCATAGATATGACCAAAGATGTCTTCAAATATCCATCTGTTTTAAGAGATTCCATAGGAACATCAGCTTTCTTGATAAACATAGCTTTAACTACCAACAGATAGTAGAATAAAGACACCACAGTATTGAGCAGTGCTAAAAATACAAGTACCACAAATCCTTGCTCCATTGCAGCTATAAACACAAACAACTTACTAAAAAATCCTGCTGTAGGAGGAATACCTCCCAAAGAGAACATAGCGATCATCATAACCAATGCCAGTTTAGGATTGGTATAATATAATCCGTTATAATCGCTCATATTTACTTTTCCGGTCTTATTTTCAATTGCTGAAATAACACCAAATGCTGCAAGATTAGAGAAGACATATACAAATACATAGAATATAGTTGCTGCCATCCCTGTAGATGTTCCTGTAAACACACTCAACATAATATATCCTGCCTGAGATACAGAAGAAAACGCTAAGAAACGTTTCATATTCTTCTGTCTTATTGCAAACAGGTTACCTATCGTGATTGTCAATAGAATGAGAATCCAGATTGCAGGTTGCCATATATTGACTAATGCTGGGAATACTCTGTAAAGGATAATTATCAGTGCAAATACTGCTGCTCCTTTCGAAATAGTTGAAAGATATAAAGTAACATTCGTAGGTGCACCCTGATAAGTGTCGGGAGCCCAAAGATGGAATGGCACTAAAGATATCTTGAAGAATAATCCTGACAAGAAGAATATCAATGCCATGATTAAAAGTGGAGTTGAGTAAATGGATTGGAATATGTCTGCGAAGTAAAGTGTTCCGCATCCTCCGTAAATAAATGATATACCGAATAACATCAATGCGGAAGAAAATATAGCATTAAAGATATATTTAGCTCCTGCCTCTGCCGAATTGTGTCTGTACTTGTCAAATGCTACCAATGCCGCAACAGGCAAAGATGCTGTCTCCAGACCAATATAGAATAACAAGAAGTTACCCGCCGATATCATTAAATACATTCCAAACAAGGTCAGTATAGTCAACATGAAAAACTCACCTCTTTTGAACACTGAATCTGCCTTACTCAACCATTCATTTGCTTGCAAGAAGATAAGGAAAACTCCCACATTAAGAACCCACTTCATAGCGAGCTGGGCACCTCCTGTCACATACATTCCTGCAAACGAACTTCCTTCATCTTTAATGAAAAAGCAGTAAACAGTATGAGCTAGAAACAGCAAACATGCAACCGGAAAATAATGTTTCTTCGCATTTTCAGAAGCAAACAAATCATAAAAGATCAAGAGAAGAAATACCACGATCAGTGATAATTCAGGCTTCATCAATAAATAATTACTCAAATCCATTTTATACGTCTGTTTTTATACTATTTCAAATTATACCAGGCTGCATTTGAATATCTCACAGAAAAAGTACATACTCCATTACTGTTATTCACCTTATCATTGCTAAGAGTCACAGTAACTCCGGGTTTAGTATAAGTAGTAGCTACATATTTCCCGGCACTTCTTCTTTCAACATCTTTTTTATTAAAACCTGTATTCGTCAATTCTTTCACTAAATCATTATACAAACTTTCCGAGCCGGAAAACTGCCAGGAAAGCATTTTTTCATCTGTCTTGAAGTTAGGAACCATAATAGTTACAGTCATTCCATTCGAAGCCCCATAAACCTCATTACTTACCATATCACTTCCCACTGTTGATTGAAAAGTGTATCCCTTTCCGCTCAAGCCATCCTCTAATGCAGGCTTGTCCTTCATTGTCAGGTTAACAAATTCACTTACCGTAAACGCCTGCGAATGACAAGTAATTGATACTGCTACTAAAGCAACTATCAAAAATAATCTAGTAAAGTTTCTCATAATCGTTGTTGTTAGTTTATATTAATGTAAACACGCACTAATCAAATTAGATATCCATCCCGGGAACAACCCCATTCCGGCAACGCATACAATAAGACCAACAACAGCAATCTTTTCATGCCATACGGCATCTGTTAACTCTAAATGATGATCATCTACAACAGGTCCATACAATATTTTACCAACTACTTTGAGGATATAAACCGCAGTAATCACAATAGAAGCACATGCCATAATTGTAAATACACGATGGAACATATCCGAATGTTGGAAAGCACCTACGAAGATCGTCATTTCAGCAACGAAACCACTCAATCCGGGAAGTCCCAATGAAGCCATACCGGCAATAACATAAGCTACTGCAAGGAAAGGCATTATCTTCATTAAGCCACCCAATTCGCGAATATCACGTGTATGAGTCCTTCCGTAAATCATACCTATCAAGGCAAAGAAAAGGGCTGTCATCAATCCGTGAGAAAGCATCTGCATTATAGCACCGGTAGTTGCCGTATTGTTCATCATCAAAATAGCAAACAATACAAGACCACAGTGACTTACAGACGAATAAGCATTAATATATTTCAAGTCGTTTTGGGCAATCGCTCCGAAGGCACCATATACGACACTTATACCTGTCAAAATAATAAATATCCAAGATAATTCGTTCGCCGCATCGGGTAATAATGTCATCGAAATGCGGAAACATCCATATCCGCCCAGCTTCATCAATACACCCGCGTGCAACATAGATACGGCAGTCGGCGCAGATGCGTGACCATCAGGAGACCATGTATGAAATGGGAATAGTGCACCCAACACTCCAAATCCTAAGAAAGTCAAAGGGAAAGCCCATCTCTGAATTTCGATAGGGATTATATTATTTGCCGCAATTTCGAGCATATTAAATGTATGCTGTCCATCTACATTCAATGCAGAAGCCCAATATATTCCAAAAACTCCGACTAAAAGGAAAGCCGATCCCCCCATCAACATAAGGGTAAGCTTCATAGCGGAATATTCTTTCTTCCCTGTTCCCCACAAGCCGATAAGCAAATACATCGGAATCAATGCTATTTCATAGAAGAAGAACATGGTAAACATATCTACTGTAATAAAGAACCCATATACTCCTATAGAAAGAAGAGTCAGCCACATAAAGAAATCTTTAGGCAAAGGATTCATATTCCAGGATGCAAACGTTCCGGTAAATATAATAACGGCAGTCAATAATATCATCAACACAGAGATACCATCAACACCTATCGCATATCGTATATTTAAAGACTTAAACCATACTATACTATCATCATAAAACAACATTGGACTCGTTGGGTCAGCCTGCCTTGCATCAAAAAACATGAATATGAGAATAACTGCAAGAACTAATTCTACTACCGCCCCAATAACAGCCACTGTACGTACTTGTTTGATATTTTGGCAAGGAATAAATCCTAACAACATCAAAACCGGAACCAGAACAAATAATGAAAGAATATTCATTGTTATATAATTTATTCTAAAACTTATTTACAAATGAAACAGATGAAACAAAATGCAAAAATTGCAACTAACACCAATGCCCCTACAAGGTAAGTCGCTGCATACTGTTGTATACGTCCCGACTGTAATCCTTTAATCTTATTAGAAGCACCTTGTGTCACAAATGCCAAACCATCCATAAATCCATCTACAATATGACGGTCAAACCATGCAATCGGCTTAGATATACAGTTAAATATTATTTTACGTGTAACAAATAACCATAATTCATCAAAATAGAATTTATGTAAAGCCCACTTATAAAGTGTACTGATGCTTTCTGTAATCTTATCAGGTATATCGTTTTTCTTATAATATAGAGCAAACCCAATACCGATACCTACCAATGAAATACCCACACTAATGCAAGCAACCATCATGTCTACATGCGAATGATAAGGTAACCTGTCAGCAGTTATATACTCACTAAATGGCAATAAACCTGCACCTAAAGCAAATACGGCTAAAATAACCAAAGGAATATACATCACAGGACCTGCTTCATGAGGCTCATGATGGAAATGTTTCTTTTCATAAAAGAAAATACGAAGGAACAAACGAGTCATATAGAATGCCGTAAGCCCTGCAGAAATACTTAGGATAATGTAAACAGGGAAATTATGCTCCATCGCAGCTACTAATATCTCATCCTTACTCCAGAAACCCGAAAGAGGCCAGATACCGGCAATGGCTAACCAAGCGACTGCAAATGTAATTCCCGTAATCGGTAGCTTTTTCCAAAGACCACCCATATCATCCATCTCATTGCTATGGACAGCATGTATAATGGCACCTGCACCCAAGAACAATAAAGCCTTGAAGAAAGCATGTGTGAACAGATGGAATAAACCTGCCATATATCCTAATCCCTCATGCCCTCCGAACTGAGAAACCCCAAGAGAAGTAAGCATAAAGGCAATCTGCGATATAGTAGAGAATGCCAACACACGTTTTATATCAGTCTGGGTACAAGCAACAATAGCAGCAAACAGCGCGGTTATTGCACCTACCCAAGCTATCATATTCAAGATATCGGGTGCACCAAGCGAGTATATAGGGAACAAACGTGCCACAAGAAATACTCCGGCAACAACCATCGTTGCAGCATGGATAAGAGCCGACGCTGGCGTAGGACCTTCCATCGCATCGGGCAACCAGATATGGAATGGAAGCATTGCAGATTTACCGGCACCTCCCATAAATATCAACAACATTGCCCATGAAAGAACAGACATTCCCATAAATGATACTCCTGCCATTGAAGATATTGGAAGAGCAGCATCAGACGCTGTCAATGTCTGGAAGTCGAATGTTCCAGTAAAATATGACAAAGTTAAAATACCAATCAAGAAGAACAAGTCTGCAAAGCGCGTCACAATAAATGCTTTCTTAGAAGCAGCAACCGCACTAGGCTTAGTATAATAGAAACTGATCAATGAGTAGGATGAAACTCCCACCAATTCCCAGAAGATATACATTTGAAAAATGTTTGGAGCAACAACCAGTCCTAACATAGAGAAAGAGAACAGCGATAGAAACGCATAATAGCGTTGAAAACCTCTTTCGCCATGCATATATCCTAAACTATAGATATGCACCATTAAAGATACTGTAGTAATCACGACAAGCATCATTACCGAGATAGGATCTAAAAGTATCCCTAAATCGATATGCAACTTGTCTGTAAATCGTAACCATTCGTAAGTGGTATCAAATGCAAGTTTTGTATCGAAAGCACCTGCCGCAGTCTTAGCAGTATTAAAGAAATACTCATAAGCAGTAAAATACGACAATACTGTTATTGCTGCCAGGGACAATGTTCCGAGGATACCTGCAATCAGCGGCTTCATCTTATTCCCGAGAAGTCCCAGAATAAGGAACATGATTGCGGGAAGTATAATTATTAATAGGGTATAAGAAAACATATCTATATCTATTATTTTATCTTACTTTAGTTTTTCATTTCGGTTATATTCTCATCTATGTAGACGCTCTTCACATTACGGTATATCGTAATGATAATTGCAATTGCAACCGCAGTTTCAGCAGCAGCAATAGCTATCGCAAACAAAGCGAAAAACAAACCTTCGAACTGCCCCGGATATAGGAAACGATTGAAAATTACGAAATTCAAATCTGCAGCATTTAACATCAATTCGATTGACATCAATACCATAAGCATATTTTTCCGGGATAAAAAGCCATATATCCCGATAAAGAACATCAGCGTACTTACAGCTAAGTATGCTTCCATCGGTACTTGAACGGCTCCTACAAAAAAATCACCCATAATAGTATATTGTTAAATCTATTGTCTTTTCTTAAATCAACTGTTAACGTTTTCTGGCAATCATTATACCACCTATAATACATGCCAAAAGCAAGATACTTATAGCTTCGAATGGTAATAGATATTGATACTTATCTGTACCCATCATAACCATTCCCAGTTTTTGCATATCCAAAGAAGTTTCGGCATAAGTATATATACGAGACACATTATGATAAATAATGTGAGCGCAGATACCCAATCCCAGAACCGCCACCAATCCGGCAAGAATCATTCTACCGGGCTTTTCATATTTAACTTCCATTCCCGGGTCATTGGTAAGTAAAATGGAAAAGATATACAAAACCATAACTCCTCCGGCATATACAGCAACCTGCACTGCTGCAAGAAACTCATATCCCATCATCAGATATAATCCGGCTGTTCCTAATAAGACAAACAATAAATAAGTTGCCGAACGGATAATCAATCGGGTAGTAACTGCCATAAATGAACATCCGACAATTACTAATGCTAATATCCCAAATATAATAAGTTCTGCCATAATCTAATCTAGCGCTGTTTCTATTATTATTCTTTTCTTATATTCTGTTAATTCTGGGTGGTTTTGGTTTTTCCTCACCATCCCCGCCTTTATTATCCGAATTATCTTTTTTCTCCGAAGTCGGTGCACTTGTAGTAGTACTTCTTCTATCTATTATATCTTTAATCGGAGGCTTCTCTGTTATAGGTTTTGCCGCTTCCTGAGGCTTTGCTTCTACAGAAGGCTTATCTACGGTCGGAGTTTGAACTGGTTTATTTTGATTCAGATTCTCCTGTGTTTTTTCAGTTCCTTTTTCTATAATTGCAGAAGGTACAATAGAATCAGCCTTAGTTTCCGCCTTTTTTTCAGCAGCTTCTACATCTGCTTTCGCTTTTGCTTCGGGCGATTTTGTAGCTTCCGGTTTGACAGGCTGTTTCTCTAATTCACTCTGAATAGGCTTTCCTGCAGCAGGATTAGAATCTACTTGTGAGTCAAGAGCATGAGTCAGATCACCTTTAGGCTCAACATCTTCTCCCGTAATTGTCTTTTTTTCAATAGTCTTTTCTTCAACTGGCGCTTTCTCAACTTTTTCAGTCGCAGGCTTATCAGTCGCAGGTTTTGCAGCAGGAGCAGCTTTTTTCTTCTCTCTTAGTTTAGAACCTTCCTGATTTAACCTCATATTCAGCTTTGCCCTTGTGAATATCGCATTTTCGAATGTATTTTCGAATTTAATAGCACCAAATGGGCAAGTAAGCACACATAAGTTACAGAATGTACACATTCCCAGATTATAGAAATATTGATCAAGAACTTTTTTCTTCTTACCATCTTCTGTTTCTATAGTCTTTGAAATAACTTTAATAGTTCCGTTCGGACAGTTAGTTTCACATATCTTACAAGCTGTACAAGCGTGCTCATTATTCTCGTCATGAGGCATAGCTAATTCTCCACGAAAACGCTCCGAAATAACAAGCGTTTTTCTGTTTTCAGGATATTGTTGCGTAACCTTCTTAGAAAATAGCTCTTTGATAGTTACAGACATCCCTGTAAGCAGAGCGCCTATACCGCCAAATAAACCTTTAAAATATTCTGATACTGAACTCATTTTTAATCAGTAATTTATTTAAATAAACTTGGGAACCAATCTGACAATGTCCAACCTGCTAATACTAAAGCAACCATTAGTAAAAGATTTACCATATTGATTGGCAACAAATATTTCCACTCTAAATTAAGTAGTTGATCGATACGAAGACGTGGGAACGTCCACCTTACCCATAAACTTAAGAATACAAGAACAGCCGTTTTTCCAAAGAACCATACATAAGAAGGTATAAAATTCATTACCTCATTAAATGTATCCGCACCTTTAAATTGTATCGGCATCCATCCACCTAAGAATACCGTAGTAGCAATAGCTGCTATGATAAACATATTCAAGTATTCGGCAAGATAGAAAAATCCAAATTGCAAACCTGAATATTCCGTATGGTAGCCGGCTGTCAACTCCGATTCTGCTTCCGGTAAGTCGAAAGGTCCACGATTTGTTTCAGCGTGTCCGGAAATCAGATAAATAATGAATGCTATTATTGAAGCAATATGACCATTAAACAAGTTCCAGCAATACTCTTGACTTTGTACAATGGTTGAAAGCTGCATTGAACCTGATAAAACGACAACAGTCATAAGAGCAAATCCGGCAGAAAGCTCGTAACTGATAAATTGGGCACCACTTCGCATTGCTCCAATCATTGAATATTTGTTATTACTCGACCATCCGGCAAGCAATACCCCTACAATACCCAAAGAAGATACAGCTACTACGTAAAATACACCAATATTGAAATCTACCACTTGCAACCCTCTTCCCCAAGGAATAGCCCCGAATGTAAGCATAGAAGCTACAATCATGAAAAAAGGTGCAAGATAGAATAAGAATTTATCTACTTTATCGATATGAATAATCTCCTTCAAAAGGATTTTTATCATATCGGCAACACTCTGTATAAGTCCCCATTTACCTACACGGTTAGGTCCAATACGAGATTGGAAAAATCCGGTGATCTTACGCTCTACATAAATTAGTATAAGAGCTAATACAGCGTATAAAGTCAGGAGTGCAGCTCCAATTAACACAAACTCTATTGCTAAAACTGCAAATTCAGGAAGATTTTCCCTGAGTATTGTATCAAGCCAAGTTGTAAAACGTGATAGTTCTAACATATATCTTTAATATATAATATCTGTTTGCTATTAATATTAACGGTCGATGTCCGGTATTACATAATCCATTGAACCTCCAATGGCAATTAAGTCTGATAATTTTTCATCCTTACACAGAATAGGCATAGCTGAAACCAGTGCCATAGAAGGTGAACGGAATTTCAAGCGATAAGGATTTTTATCCCCACGACTCTCAATAAATACACCGAATTCGCCACGAGCAGCTTCTATACGTTGGAAATATTCTCCTTCCGGCAATTTTATTACCGGCTTTACTTTTGCCAGATAATCACCTTCAGGAATATTATCTATTAATTGTTCTATGATATGTAATGATTGTTCTATTTCATCTAAACGATTCAAATACCTTGCATAAGAATCGCACTCTGTACGGATAATTTCTTTAAACTCTACTTTATCATACAAAGCATAAGGCTGATATTTCCTAATATCACAAGATATTCCGGAAGCACGTCCTGCAGGTCCTGTAATAGCATAAGATGCAGCATCTTCTTTCGAAAGCATACCAATATTGATCAAACGCCCTCTCACAATAGGATTACCAGTAACCAGCTTATCATATTGTTTAAGATTCTCTCTCATATAAGGAATGAAAGCTTTCACATCTTTCTGAAAATCATCCGGAATATCAAACATTACCCCTCCAACTACATTATAGTTGATGATCAAACGTCCACCTGATGTTTTTTCACGTATTTCGAGAATTTTTTCACGCTCACGCATTCCATAAATAAATGCAGTAGTCGCCCCTAAATCCATACAAAGCGTACCCCATGCCAACAAGTGAGAATCGATACGATTCAACTCATCCATGATAGTACGTATATATTGCGCTCTTTCCGGGATTTCTATTTCAGCAGCTTTTTCCACACACATGCACAATCCATGTCTGTTAATATTAGCCGAAAGATAATCTAATCTATCTGTAAAGTGTAGTATTTGAGGATAAGTAAGGTTTTCGCTTAACTTCTCGATTCCTCTATGAATATAACCACTATGCACATCGAGTTTCTTAACAATCTCTCCTTCCAGTGCTACGCGGAAGTGCATCACACCATGCGTTGAAGGGTGTTGTGGCCCAATATTAATCACATAATCATCGTCCTCGAAGATCTTAACTGTATCTTCCTTTAATCCTTGAGGAGTCTCACATATACGTGGAGCGACATCAATGATCTCTTTACTCTCTGTTTTTACAGGATTCAGTGCAGGATCTGCATCATAATCTTTTCTGAAAGGAAATCCATTCCAATCTTCATTAAGAAAGAAACGACGCATATCCGGATTATTGATAAAACGGATACCAAACATTGCATACACTTCCCTTTCATTCAGATGGGCTGTTTCCCACAAATCGGTAACTGTATATAACAATGGATTACTTCTGTCTGTAGTTCCTGTCTTCAACAAGACTTCTTTAGACATATCCTGAGTAGATGACAGTAAATAGTTAACTCCTAACTCTTCTCCTCTGTCCATTCCTATCAACATTACTAAAACATCGAAAGGAAATCCGGAATTATACCGTAAAGCCTTTGCTAACGGATGTAGCTTATCTGGCGTTACAGTCACAGTAAGAATTTTATTTTCTTCAATGACTGCTTCAGGTACTGTCTCTAAGATTACTTTTTTAATATTTTCCATCGGTCACGTATATAGACGAATCTATCGAAATCTATTTTTTCACTTTAAACAGGAAACGCTCCAGTTTAATTTTTCTCTGCAACTGCATCAGTCCATAAAGCAAAGCCTCTGGACGAGGAGGACATCCCGGCACATATACATCTACAGGAATAATTTCATCTATTCCTTTTACCACATGATAAGAATCTACAAATGGTCCTCCCGAGATAGCACAGCTGCCCATCGAAACCACATATTTCGGCTCTGCCATCTGATCATATACACGTTTCAAAAGTGGAGCCATCTTATGAACAATAGTTCCGGCTACCACAATACAGTCTGCCTGGCGTGGGCTGTTACGAGTTACCTCCATCCCAAAGCGGGCAATATCATGTTTTGCAGCAGCTGTCGCCATAAATTCAATACCACAACAACTTGTTGCAAAAGCCAATGGCCAAACAGAATTAGAACGACCCCAATTAACAAAGTCGTCCAACTTGCCAACGATAATACCTACACCGTTAGCCTGCAATTCCTTCACGTAGTCCTCAAGATATTCATTATCTCTAAATTCTTCGTTAGGAATCCCTTTGATGTATATATTTTTTATTTCCATTGTAAAGCACCCTTTCTCCAGGCATAGGCTAAACCTAGACCTAAAATCAACACAAAAAACAATATACTATAAAGCCCCGGCATCCCCAGATTCCTCACAACAGTAGCCCAAGGAAATAGGAATATAGTTTCAACATCAAACATAAGATAAAGTATGGCATACAAATAATAACCGACACGAAACTGCATCCATGACGGCCCTTTCGTAGGCACACCACATTCATATGGTTGACCTTTCTGCGCATTAAATGATTGGGGTGACAGCAAAATAGCCATACCCAACCCGGCACAAACTAAAACTATACCGGTTACAAAAACGACTAAAAATAAAGAAGAATCCATGTGTTCATTCTATTGATTCACTGTTATCTACATAGCTAAATTGCAAACTGCAATTATCAAGAAGCGCCAAGAACTTCTATTTATGGATGCAAAAGTAAAGCTTTTTTTTAATGAACAAAAGATTTCATGGACAAAAGTGAATATAGATATAGTGCTTATTAAAAAGACTTAACACGTAAAAATATGTTAGTCTCAAGAATAATATTCAGAACAAATAGATTATTTATACAATCTAAAATTGTAAATTTGCAAATTACGTTACATATATATTTAATTAAGGTTTATAAAAAATTGCGCAGTTATGGAGACTATTGATTGGAAAAATTTGTCTTTCGGCTATATGAAAACCGATTATAATGTAAGAAGCCACTTCAAAGACGGAAAATGGAGCGAACCGAAAGAAACATCATCCGAAAGCATTGAACTACATATGGCCGCAACTTGCCTTCACTATGGGCAGGAAGCATTTGAAGGACTAAAAGCTTTTCGAGGGAAAGATGGAAAAATCAGAATCTTCAGAATGAGAGAAAATGCTTTACGCATGCAATCATCATGTCGTGGGATTTTGATGGAAGAACTACCAATCAACATTTTTGAAGAAGCTGTGCTCAAAACAGTCAAATTAAATGAAAGATTTGTTCCACCATACGAAAGTGGAGCTTCGTTATATATTAGACCTTTGTTAATAGGTACAAGTCCACAAGTAGGTGTAAAACCGGCATCAGAATACCTATTCCTTGTATTTGTAACACCTGTAGGTCCCTACTTCAAAGAAGGATTCAAGCCTACTCCTTTAGTTATCATGCGCAGTTACGACCGCGCTGCTCCTCAAGGGACAGGAACATACAAAATAGGAGGCAATTATGCCGCTAGTTTAGTCGCAGGAAACAAAGCTCATGAGATGGGATATTCTGCCGTTTTATACCTTGACCCAAAAGAAAAGAAATATATAGATGAGGGAGGACCAGCCAATTTCTTCGCAATTAAAGAAAACACGTATATAACGCCTCTTTCTTCTTCTATATTACCATCCATAACCAATGCAAGCCTAATGCAGCTAGCAGAAGATTTAGGCATGAAAGTCGAGCGTAGGCCTGTTCTCGAAGAGGAATTAGCAACATTTGAAGAAGCCGGAATATGCGGAACTGCAGCTGTAATAAGCCCAATAGCTCGTATTGATGATATTGAAGAAAACAAATCTTATGTTTTCTCAAAAGATGGCAATGCCGGAAAAATTTCGACTTCATTATACAATAAGCTAAGAGGGATACAATATGGTGATGAACCGGACACTCACAATTGGGTAACAATTGTAGATTAATAACAACTAATCACTAGAATCGTTAATGAATATAGGACAAACAGATGAAATAGGGATACAAGATCACAAAAAAACACAAATGATTCTGCGAACTGACAATCTTGTTAAGAGATATAAGTCCAGAACTGTCGTTAATCATGTATCTATTGAAGTAAAGCAAGGTGAAATTGTAGGTTTACTTGGCCCTAACGGAGCAGGTAAAACTACAACTTTTTATATGACCGTTGGGTTAGTAATGCCCAATGAAGGCCGTATTTTTTTAGATGAGCAAGAAATAACAAAATTTCCGGTATACAAAAGAGCTCAAAATGGAATTGGCTATTTAGCACAAGAAGCCTCTATTTTTCGGAAACTAACCGTGGAAGATAATATCCGTGCTGTTTTAGAAATGACAGGACGCTCAAAAGAATACCAGAAAGAAAAACTGGAAAGCCTCATTGCAGAATTTGGATTACAAAAAGTTCGCAAAAATTTAGGAGACAGATTATCCGGAGGAGAAAGAAGACGTTCTGAAATCGCCCGTTGCCTCGCAATCGACCCTAAATTTATCATGCTAGATGAACCTTTCGCAGGAGTAGACCCTATAGCAGTACAGGATATTCAAGAGATTGTTGCACAACTGAAATATAAAAATATAGGTATATTAATTACTGATCATAACGTCGATGAAACCTTGAGCATAACAGACCGGGCTTACCTCCTTTTCGAGGGAAAAGTATTATTTAAAGGAACTCCTGAAGAGCTAGCCGCAAACGAAGTCGTACGTGAAAAATATCTAGGACGTGATTTTGAATTGAAAAGGCGTTCTATCCAACAAGTTAAATAATTGGCAGTATAAAAAAAAAAGTTTATCTTTGCGCCGCATGGGAAGATTGCTAGCTATAGATTACGGCACTAAAAGAACAGGAATAGCTGTCACTGATCCGTTAAAAATCATCCCTACAGGTCTGACAACGGTGAGAACCGGTTTATTGTTAGACTTTTTAAAAGAATATATAATAAGAGAGGGTGTGGAATGTGTTATAATCGGCTTGCCCAAACAGATGAACAACGAGCCATCTGAGAATATGACACATATTCAATCATTTATAAAAAAATTTAAGAATCAATTCCCTGATATGCCAGTCGAATTATACGATGAGCGGTTTACATCAGTGTTAGCTCAACGTTCGATGCTAGAAAGTGGTATAAAGAAAAAGGACAGACAAAATAAAGCATTAGTGGATGAAATAAGCGCAACCATTATCTTAAGGGATTACATGGAAAGCCGTGCTTATAAAGGCGATAATATATGATACTTCCTATATATTTATACGGGCAACCGATATTACGAAAGATTGCTCATGATATTGATCAAGATTATCCTAAATTAAAGGAGTTGATAGATAATATGTTTGAGACAATGTATAATGCAGATGGGGTAGGCTTAGCCGCGCCTCAAATAGGATTAGACATTCGTCTTTTTGTTGTTGATCTAGAGCCTTTAGCAGAAGATGAACCTAAATATAAGGGATTCAAAAAGGTTTTTATAAATCCCCAGATTATAGAACAAACGGGAGAGATCATCTCTCTACAAGAAGGCTGCTTAAGTATTCCCGGAATAAATGAAAATGTGCTACGTGAAGAAACAATACGGATTAAGTATTTAGACGAAAATTTTGAAGAGAAAGATGAAGTCTATTCGGATTTTTTTGCACGTTGCATTCAGCATGAATATGATCATATTGAGGGAAAATTATTCATCGACAAAATATCCGGAATCAGAAAACAGCTGATAAAATCCAAACTGAATAATATGATAAAAGGGCGGGTAAACTGCTCTTATAAAACAAAAGCAATTCAAAAATAAATAGTATAAGGCTTATGAAAAATAAACTGCTAGTTTTTTGCCTATTAGTAGTATCACTATTGAGTTCTTGTGTTACATCTAAAGACACAAACTTGCTACAAGAAGACATTCGCAAGAATTATCTTCCAGATTTTAATCAAAATAATGATTATAAAATTATTCCCGGTGATAGATTAACTCTTCAGCTTTACACATTGGACGAAGAAATGCAGAAACTTTTTGCAATGTATACAAGACGAGATTATGCTTATAATAACAATAATAGTTCTGCTATAACAAACCAAACAGACCCTAACAGGTTAAACATCCTAAATGTATATTCTGATGGGACAGTTAACATTCCTTATCTTAGCAAAATACCTGTAGAGAACTTATCTCTACTCGAAGCAAAAAATTTAATAGAATCCAAGTTTCAGGAATTCTCTCCAAACATTACTATTGAACTAAGATTGGAGAATCGTTTCTTCTCTTTATTAGGAGAAACATCTGAAAGCAGGGTAGCTATGCCAGCGCCTAAAATCACAATTTATCAGGCATTAGCACTCGCTTCGCCTCTTCAACCATTTGGTAATTATAAAAAAGTAAGCATCATTCGTCAAACTCCGGACGGAACAGAAGTTAAAACATTTGATCTTCGCTCCAAAGATATTGTCAACTCAGAATTTTACTATATCCAACCTAATGATGTTATATATATTGGACAAATGTCCAGAACATTTTTCGGACGTATCACTTCTTTCACTGGAATACTAAGTATTTTAGGTATATTAGGAACCATTACAGGTGTTGTCGCTTTACTTATAAACCGCTAATCATATAAACTGGATATAACAATGAAACAACATAAATTATTATACTTTTATTTATTCTTTAGCATATTGGGAGGTACATTTTTATCATCTTGTACCTCATCCAAATCAGTTAATCTTCTGCAAGATATTACTCCAATATACACCTCACGTCCATATACAGATTATAGACTTCAGTATAAAGACGAGATTTATTGTTCAATCTTGACAAGTAATTCTGATTTTTCTTCTGTTTTTAACTCAACAAACTCCATCAGCAGAATTTTGACTTCTACAGAAGAAGGTATAAACAATAATAATCAGAATACCAGAACACCATATACTATCTATGAAAATGGAAATATATCAATACCCTTTTTTGGAGATATACATGTGGCAGGTAAGACTATAGCTGAAGCAGAAGTAGCCATTCAAGCTAAAATGCAACAAGCGATTCCTGACGCACAAGTCAGAGTAACTCTTAGAAATAATGTATATTATGTCGTTTCGGATGAACAAACTGGAAGACATGAAATATATAAAGATAATATGACTATTTATCAAGCTTTAGCTAATAACGGAAGCCCCAGCAGCCGTATTGACTTAAGTAAAGTAAAAATAGTGAGGACAGATGCCACAGGTAATTCTGTGGTTAAAACATTTGATTTACGAGCAGAATCTGTTGTAGAATCTGACTTCTATTACATTAAACCGAATGATGTAATATACTACTCAACAAGCAGTAAAGCCTTCTTCAGGATAGATTCTTTAACAGGGCTGATCTCTGCAATTACAATGCCAATATCTGCGGTCTTTGCAGTATGGGCAATCTCAGATAGATTCCAATAAATAAGATAAGTTTGGGTTACTATAAATAATGGAAAAATATATCAATACACCTCCAGGGGTTACTTCTGACCCATATTTTGAAGAAGTACAAGCAAAAACCAAAATGTCTTTTGATTTTGTACTCTGGTTTTATCGAATACTAAAATATTGGTATTTATTCGCCATATCTCTTACTCTTTTTTTAGGTTATGCCTATCTCAAGAATAAAAGTTGGACTCCACGCTATAGGTCTTCAGCAATTTTAATGATGGAACCTCGAGGTACAGGAGGTGTGGTTTCAGGAGCTGTACAATATGGTAGTCTCATAAGAAATTCAATAAATCAGCAAATGATTCTGAATTCTTATGACCTAGTAGTTCGGACAGTAGGCAGATTACCGCAAATGAGAGTTGATTATTTTAAGAATACAAAATTCAGAACTGATAATCTGTATGGAAGAACACCTATAACTATTGAAGCAAAATATGTAGCTCCAAGTGCTTATAGTATAGTTTTTGAAATAGAGCCTATTGACAATGAAAAATGTAGAATATACTATGAAGGCTCTCAGACTATACCTTCATTCTCTATGGAAATTCCATATGGTCAATATGTTCAAGAACCTCGCTTTTTTATCAAAATAAATAAAACAGAAAGATTCCACTCCAACTTTGCCCCTTTCAGCTTTAGATTTATTACAAATGAAGAACTCATTCGAAAATATTCAGGGAGAGTACAGACCACATTGATTCAAGAAGGTTCTACGGCACTATCAGTGTCTATTTTTGGGAACAATTCTAAACAAGATGTAGAATTCCTGCAAGCACTTCTCAAAGAATTTGAAGATTACAATCTAGCTCTTAAAAATGAAGCAGCAGATAGAACGATATCATTCATTGACAGGCAAATGAGTATCATCTCAGATTCATTACAACAATCTGAAGATCTATTTAAAAGATTCCAAAATGAAACAGGATTATATAAAATAGAATCTGTAGATGGTCGAGATCAACTAAACAATGTCGTCCAAGACCTAGGTGAAGTCAGAGCACAAGAAGCTATCATTCTAAGACTTACAGAAGATATAAATACATCTATAGTACAAAATACAGAAGTAGCGGATCCTTCTATTCTGGGCTTGAACGATGCTAGAATAAATTCTGCAGTTAAAGACTATAATACACTGGTAGATAAACTCAATAATATGGGAGCCAATCATCCTATGTATGGAAAAAGTCAACAATCGCTTAGAAATATTCAGATAAAAATCCTAGAAGAATTAAGGAATATTCAAGATAAAACACAGGAGAAAAAGGAAAACTTACTTAGACAAACCAAAGAGTTAGAAAATAAGATAGCAACTCTTCCTTCTCAAGAAAGAGAATTTACTCGTTACGAAAAAAGTTATCAGGTAAATGATGCATATTATACATACTTAAGACAAAAGAAGTATGAAGCAACAATCCAAAAGGAATCTAACATTCCTGACAACTTCGTAATGGAAGAACCTCGCCAACAAGGAGGTCCTGTTAATCATGACGAAAAAACTAAGACATATACATTTTTCTTCTTCATAGGATTGGCACTTCCTTTAGCTTTTGTTATTTGTAAAGAGGAAATATTCAATTATGCAATATCAACCAAAGAAGATTGTGAACGCCTTTCCGGGTTACCAGTTATTGGAACAATAGAAAACATCTCTAAAAAGATGGCAGCAGGAAGCACAACTCTGGTTAAAAACTTCCCTAAATCTAGTTTTGCAGAATCTTTCAGAAACATGCGTATTCGTATAGAATACATGGCACAGAAAGAAGCTGGTATCAAGATTATGGTAACGTCAGCAGAGCCTGGTGATGGTAAGACATTTATTGCTGGAAATATTGCATCTGTATATCAGTTGACTGGAAAACGCGTAATACTTGTCGACTTCGACTTAAGACGTCCTTCCGTTTCAAAATTATTGAATATACAATCCAAGAAAGGAGTTTCAAACTTCCTTATTGGTCAGGTAAGTCTTGATGATATTATAATAACTCACCCCGAATACGAGTTTGATATAATTACAGCAGGAACATTACCACCTAATCCTAGTGAGTTAATCAAAACAAAGAAAACAAAAGACTTGTTAGATTATTTACATACCAAATACGATTATGTAATAGTAGACTGTAGCCCTATCGGACTCGTTTCTGATGCTTATATTCTATCCCGTTATATGGATACTACCCTATTTGTTGTCCGTAGAGCTAAAACGAATAAAGCTTTCTTCAAGAGTGTAGTAAATCAAATGAAGAATGATGGGCTTGAACATGTTGCATTAGTATTCAATGATGTTAAAGGTAGGGAAGGATATTATGGAACATCCAGATATTATGGAGATAAGTCCTATTATCTCAAACGGAACTCTTACTATCATGATGATTACTTCGAAAAATAAAAAAATCTATAAAAAGAGGGGCTCTACAAGCTCCTCTTTTACTTTCTACATGAAGAATTTATATATTTGTCACGATTAATTTATCTTTATCTATTGTGAAAAAATATATCATTCTTTTTTTTACTTTAATTAGTTCGATGACTGTCTCTTCCCAGATTAACACGGATAGAGTAACTTTAATTGGACGAAACGCTCTATATTTTGAAGATTACCTTCTCGCTATACAATACTTTAATCAGGTAATTAAGGCAAAACCCTACCTTGCAGAGCCCTATTATTACAGGGCAATAGCTAAATTCTATCTAGATGATTTCAAAGGATCGGAAGAAGATTGTACGCAATGTGTGGAACGCAATCCTTTTTTCACAAACGCTTATCAGCTTCGTGCAGATGCCCGACAAAATCAAAAGAATTACGATGGAGCACTGGATGACTATCTGATCAGTCTAAAAAATAACCCAGATGATAAATTTATCCTGATCAATCTAGGTATAGCTAATATAGAAAAGAAAGATTTTGACGAAGCAGAAAAATATCTGGATAGGTTAGTCGAAGTTTACCCTAGTTACACACAAGGTATTTTAACACGAGGTAGCCTATATCTTGAGAAAAAAGATACGATAAAAGCTTTAGAAAATTATAACATAGCGATAGAAAAAGATAAATACTTCTCTCCGGCATATTCAATGAGAGCCTCCATACATCTTGCTCAAAAGCAATATGACAAAGCAATCGAAGATTTTGATGAAGCTATAAAATTAGATCCTCTTCTAACCGGAAATTATATAAATAGAGGGCTTACACGTTATTACAAAAACGATTTAAGAGGAGCCATGTCTGATTATGATTATGTAATCGAACAAGATAATAATAACTTAATTGCCCACTTTAACCGTGCTCTACTTCGTGCCCAAGTCGGGGATGACAACAGGGCAATCGAGGACTTCAATTTTGTTATCGAACGTGAGCCTGATAATTATATTGCATATATGAACCGAAGTCTCCTCAAAAATAACATCGGGGATACAAAAGGAGCACTTACCGACCTTAGTACCGTGTTACAAGAATACCCTGATTTTTATCAAGGATACTATTACAGGTCAGAAATAAGACGCAATCAGAATGATTTAAAAAATGCTGAAAAGGATTATCTACTTGCCCGTAAACTTGAAGAACAAACAAAAAGAAAGTCTATGACTGGAACTTCTTCCAATAAAACAGATGAAGAAGATAAAACCAGAGAGAAATCAGATAAAACAATCGACAAATTTAATTTGCTTGTTGTAGCCGATAAAGAAGAAGTCGAAAAAAGCAAATATCAAAGCGAAACAAGAGGAAAGGTACAAAACAGGCAAGCTAATGTTGAGCTAGAGCCAACATTCATAATTTCTTATTATGAGAGACAAAATGACTTTCATAAACCGGTAAGATATAATACCGAAATAGATAATGTAAACAGGCAAAATATATTAAGCCGTAGACTCATTATAACTAATCAGGAAGTTCCTTTAGATAGTACACAAGTATCTATCCATTTCTCTTCGATAAACGAATACGCTAAACTTATAAGTGACAATCCGCAAGAAAAACTATATTACTTCGCCAGAGGATTGGATTATATGTTAGTTCAGGACTTCAGTAGCGCTATAGAAGACTTCACCCGGGTAATAGCTATAGATCCCAAATTCACTTTAGCCTACTTCAATCTGGGAGTTGCGTACACAAAACAGGTAAAATCAAGAGAAAGCCTTCCCGAATTATATAATCAGCCCAATCAGTCTGAACTTAGCATTAATATGCAATTAGGTGCTGATAAGTCAATCTCTAGTGGAAATGCGACTTCCAAAGCAAATGAGATGGAAGCTAAGGCAATACGTTCCAGATTGGAATATGAGTCCATATTAAAAAATTATGCAACAGTTATTGAGCTTTCACCTAATTTTACTTATGCATATTACAATCGGGCTGAAATTAAAACTCTACAGAATGATTACCGGGCTGCAATCTTAGACTATAATGAAGCTATAAAACGCGATCCTGATTTTGCTGAAGCCTATTATAATAGGGGTCTGAACAGGCTACGGATTAAAGATACAGAACGAGGGCTGGATGATCTGCGTAAGGCCGGTGAGTTAGGAATATTGAATGCTTACAGCATTATTAAACGAATGACAGAATAATAAGATAATTACTCATAATAAGAAAATCCCTAAGAAATTTATCTTAGGGATTTTTCATTTTCAAAGACTAATAAAGTAACTTATTCTTTTTCTTTCTTTGCTTTTGTCTTTTTCTTTGGTGCTTTTTTCTTTTCTTCTTCGACTACTTCTGTTGCCTCTGCCTGAACTTCCTCTACAGCCGACTCAGCTTCTGCTTGAGCATCATCTTCTCCTTCTTCTATTTCAAAAGTATATCCGGCTTCAGTTAAAAGATTATACCAAACAATAAGTTTCTTGATATCAGAATCATAAACCCTGTCTCTGTCATAATCCGGAAGAATTTCAGAAAAATATTTTCTCAATTCTTCAGGCTTAGCTGTTGGAGCAATAGATGCCTTAGCTCCGTTTTCTTTATTTTGTATTGTAAGAAGTACATTTTGTAGAGGTACTTCATCCATTTCTGTGTACATAGCTATATCGCCCAGAGAAACAACCTTATCTCTGGCATAGATCGGAAGTCTTCTTTTATCTGCCAATGATTCCACAATGACCATATTCTTTGCATTGGATATCAATTTAAATAGTCCGGGTTTTCCTGATACAGATAAAATTGTCTTTAATACCATAGTCGTTGTATTTATTCGTTATTATAAATAATAATTTGATTATTTAATTATCTTATTAAGCCATTTGCATTTACCCTTGGGCAAACTAGGCACAAAAATAGTATATTACTTAGTATATAGAACCTTTAATCAAATATTTTTTTATAAAAATGACAATACGGGTTAGTTCCTTTATTATCATAATACTGTTGATGATAGTCCTCAGCTTTCCAGAATGTAGACATAGGTCTAAGCATAGTCGCGACCTTATATCCCTTCGCTGTTAGAATATCAATGTACTTTTGAGCTATTTCCTTTTCCTCCTCGTTCGAATAAAAAATACAAGATAGATACTGAGGCCCGATATCAGGTCCTTGCCCATCGGTTTGAGTAAAATCGTGTGTTTCGAAGAACAATTTAACCAAATCGTCATAGGTTGTTTTTGCAGAATCATATTCGACCTCTGTAGTTTCTAAATGACCCGTATTTTTTTGACAGACCTGCTCATAAGAAGGATTATCTACATGCCCTCCCATAAAACCAACAGCCGTATATTTTACACCTTTAGCTTTCATAAAATAGTACTCCGTACCCCAGAAGCATCCGGAAGCAAAATATGCCTTCTTAATATTTTTGTTTATTTCAGGAATAAATTTCAAAGAAATCGAATTCACACAATGCCGGGTATTCTTATCTGTAAAACCTTCCCCGGTAAATACATGTCCCAAATGAGCACCACAGTTATTACAGATTATTTCGGTACGCCTGCCATCAGCATCAGGCACACGCGTAACAGCTCCCGGAATTTCATCATCGAATGAAGGCCATCCGCAATGAGAATCGAATTTATCCTCCGACTTATACAAAGGGGCATTACAACGTCTACAGACATATGTGCCAGCTCGCTTATTATCTACATATTCTCCGGTATAAGGATGCTCTGTTCCTTTATGTATTATTACAGCTTCTTCTTCCGGTGTTAATTTATTATACTCCATACTATTTCTATCTTTTGTGTTTGTATTCTTTTGAGCACAAGAAATATTAATACTCAAAAAACAAAGTAAATATAAAACCCATCTCAAATTATTCAATCTTATTTACCTCCTATATATTTAAACGAAGAATACCATTTGCGATCCTTCAAATAATTCAAATTCTTATCATTATTATATGCCTCCCTCTCAAATGATATGTTATAATACGCAACAATAGGGTCTCGATATTGAACGAAACGAACAGTCCATTCCGCAAAATAAAAGACATAGAAAAAGACCCAAAGCATCTCGACAATCTGACGAGTATGTATCTTCTCATGATTCAACTCATACTTTGTCAATCGTCCATATTCACTTCTGCCTATAATAACTCCGAAAAGATTTATTGCTGCAAATCCTTTAGGAGGGAAACGTTTGCTATAAAATACTCTCATCTCTTCATTATTCTTACAACAAAGTTAATCTTGCAAACCCTTGAATACAAATAACTATATAGAAATTTTGTTAACGTTTCTGTTTTCAATATCTACCAGATTAGTCTTTCCATGTAAGGAATAAATTAATTACTTTTACATTACTTAAAAACAAAAAAAGCATCATGGAGTTTATTTATATCAGCATAATTATTATTTTTTCCGTTTTCATTATTTTCTGGATACATCGTTCAGGAAAACAACAAATAACAGAACTGAAGGAGGAAAATAAACGACTCAAGCAAGAAGCTGAAACGCTTCAGTCCAAACATATAACTGCCATACAAGAAACAACTGAAATAAAAGCCCTTCTACAATCCAAAGAAGAATTATTAAAAATACAACAAACTGAACTCCAAAATACAAAAGAACAGTTGAATAAAGACTTTCAGGTACTAGCCAATCAAATACTGGAAGAAAAGACAGCCAAGTTTACCGACCAAAACAGGATGAATATGGAGACAATCCTCAAACCGCTAAATGAAAAGCTTGCTGAATTCAGAACAAAAGTCGAAGAAACCTATGATAAAGAATCTAAGCAAAGATTCTCTCTTGAGGAAAGGATACGTGAACTCGTTGCTCTGAACCAGCAGATCAGTGAAGACGCAAACAACCTGACCAAAGCCCTGAAAGGTAATAATAAAATACAGGGCAACTGGGGAGAAATGATACTCGAATCGATCCTTGAGAAGTCTGGCTTAAAAAAAGGAATAGAATATTTCTCGCAAGATATACTAACCAATGAAAACGGAGAGCGTATAATAAATGACCAAAACAAGTCATTGCAACCTGACATGGTAGTTGTATATCCGGGAGGAAGGAAAATAGTCATCGATTCGAAAGTCTCACTGGTAGGCTATGTGAAATACGTAGAATCCCAAACAGACGAAGATAGGTTGATAGCAGAAAAAGAACATGTATTATCTACAAAAAAACACATTGATGAGTTAAGTGCCAAATGTTATCAGGACTATATAGAATCTTTGGATTTTGTGATGATGTTTGTTCCCAACGAACCTGCTTATATTCTGGCAATGCAATTAGACTCTTCTATATGGGACTACGCATACCGCAAACGTATTCTGTTAATAAGTCCGACTAATCTTATCGCCTCACTAAAAGTAGTGGCAGATCTCTGGAAACGTGAGTATCAAAGCCGAAATGCACTCGAAATTGCAAAAAGAGGAGCTATACTATATGATAAATTTGCCGGATTTGTAGATACCCTACAAGATGTAGGTAAAAATATTGATCGTACACAAAAAAGCTACGAAAAGGCTTTCTCTCAACTGAGAGATGGCAATGGTAACTTAATAAGACAAGCCGAAATGTTAAAAGAACTGGGCGTAAAAGCTCAAAAAGAACTTCCGAACACCGAGAATTAGTTAAATAATATTAATCCAATAAAAAAACAAGAAGATTTATATGTTTTATAACATAAAATACTATATCTTTGTACTGTGTTTTTCATGGTATTAGATTTAAGGTTAACAATGAAGATTGGTTGTCGTGATGACAACCTTTTCTTTTTTATACAAAACTGCAATTAAAAATAGCTCCTCAACAATTATTTCCTGCCATAAATAATATTATTTTTACGGATGTGGAATAACCTGACCTTAATCGTCTATTCTGAAAATAAGGAGTACAACTTAAAACCAGAAAACATACATGAAAAAGTTTCTAACAATCGGACTCACAATCTTGAGTTTATTTGCATGCAACAATCAGTCTAAAGATCAACAGGTATCGCCAAAACCTCAGATGAGTGGCAATCCCATCTTTGAAGGATGGTACGCAGACCCGGAGGGTATAATTTATAATGACACCTACTGGATTTATCCTACATGGAGTGACGAATATGAAAAGCAAACTTTCTTTGATTGTTTCTCTTCAAAAGACTTAGTTAATTGGACTAAACATGCAAGCATACTAGACACCTCAGAAGTAAAATGGGCTAAGATAGCAATGTGGGCACCTTCTGTTATAAGTAAAAACGGAAAATATTACCTTTTCTTTGGAGCCAATGATGTGCATCCCGGTGAAGTAGGTGGTATAGGAGTTGCAATCAGTGACCAGCCCGAAGGCCCCTATAAAGACCTTCTGGGAAAACCTCTCATAAATGAAAATGTGAACGGAGCCCAGCCCATCGACCAGTTTGTATTCAAAGATGACGATAATACGTATTACATGTATTATGGAGGATGGAGTCACTGTAATATTGTAAAACTCAATGATGATTTTACAGGACTAGTACCGTTTGATGATGGTGAGATATATAAAGAAGTAACCCCCAAAGGATATGTTGAAGGTCCGTTTATGTTTAAGAAAAATGGTAAATACTACTTTATGTGGAGTGAAGGCGGCTGGGGAGGTCCCGACTATTGTGTAGCCTATGCTATTGCAGATTCACCACTTGGTCCATTCAACCGGATTGGTAAAATATTGGAGCAAGATCCTACTATAGCTACAAGTGCCGGACACCATTCTGTGATGCACGTTCCTAATTCGGAAGACTACTATATCGTATATCATCGTCGCCCCGCAGGCGACAATGCCAGAGACCATCGTGTTACCTGCATTGAGAAAATGACTTTTGATGATAAAGGATTTATCAATCCTGTAAAAATTACGTTAGAGGGTGTAGAAGCCAGAGAAATAAAATAACAGTTTATATCTTACACAGCAATAATACTTTTATTCTTTATCTATGCAGCACTAACAAACAATACCCGCGTTACGATTGTTAAAAATGTATGGAATATGAAGTAAAGCATAATGAGAAAGCGAACCGTTTCGAAGCGGTTATTGGAGAAAAAGTAATCGGATTAATCGATTATATGATTTCTTCAGACAAAAAGTTGATAATCGTGCCCCATACCGAAGTAAACAGCGAGTTTGAAGGTAGAGGAATTGCAGGCGAAATGACAAAAGTATTATTAGGCTATGTTAGGGAGAATAATATGAGCATATCTCCGATATGCCCTTATACAGCCGCCTACATTACACGCCACCCTGAATATCAAGACTTATTAGATAAAGATAAATAGAGCTATTATAGCTCTATTTATCTTTTAATATTTTTTCAATCAATAACAATTCCGATTCGGAAAACTGTGTATTCTTTGTAGATGCCAGATTATCCTGTAATTGATTCATAGAACTGACTCCTACAATAGCAGAAGTCACATAATCATCTTTCAAAACCCATGCTAGTGCCATTTGTGCAAGAGATTGTCCTCTATCTGATGCAATTTTAGACAACTCTAGAACCTTAGACAGATAGTCTTGTGTTAGTATTTCTTTCTTTAATGACCTATCTTGTGCCATTCTAGAATCCCCGGACACATTGCCTTGAATATATTTATCAGTAAGCAATCCCTGAGCTAAAGGAGAAAAAGCTATAAACCCTGCCTTATTCTCTTTTGCTTGTTTCAATATACCTTCCAACTCGGGCTCCCTATTCAACAGACTATACCTCCCCTGATACAAAAGACAAGGGACATCTCTATCTTTGAGGTAATCGTAGGCAAACAAAGCTGCTTCATACGGATATTTCGATATACCTGCATACAGAGCTTTTCCTTGCCGAACAATATCAACCAATGCTTGCAATGTCTCCTCAAGAGGAGTATCAGGGTCATACCTATGAGAATAAAATATATCCACATAATCCAGATTCATCCTTTTCAAACTCTGATCCAGACTATTCATCAGATATTTTCTTGAACCCCACTCTCCATAAGGTCCCGGCCACATATCGTGCCCTGCCTTTGTAGATATAAAAAGCTCATGCCTATAAGGATTTAACGACTTTTTCATAATTTGCCCGAAAGTTTCCTCAGCCGAGCCATAAGGAGGTCCATAATTATTAGCAAGATCAAAATGGGTTATTCCATTGTCGAATGCATAATGCACAATCTTCATACTATCGGAGAAGGGTTTAGTTCCTCCAAAATTCTGCCACAACCCCAAAGTTATTTCAGGAAGCAATATTCCGCTTTTCTCACACCTTCGGTATTTCGAATGACTATCATACCTATCCTTATCAGGAGAATAAATAGGTTCTATCATAGGATTTTCAATTAAGAGTTTACACTGTCTATTATCAATAATATGGGTACAGAAATATGGAATATTGCTGTACCCATACATTTTATTTAGGGTATACTATTCAGCAGTTCGACTTTACCTTCATTTACCAATTTAAGGATCAGTTCACCAAACAAAGTATTCTGCCATGCAAACCATGCCCGAGTAAAGTTCGCAGGATCATCTTTATGGAAAGACTCATGCATAAAGCCCGTACCGGCATCCGTATTCATAAGCATAACAATACAATCTCTTATTTCTTTATCATCCTGACTGGTAAAGGCTTTCATCATTATACTCATAGGCCATACCATATCATACCCAATATGTGGACCACCAATCCCCTCTCCCGCTTTTCCTTTAAAGAAATAAGGATTATCTTCGCTCCAAACATACTTACGAGTATTCTGATATATAGGATCATTAACATCCATATCCCCCAAATAAGGCATTGCCAGAAGACTTGGAACATTCGCATCATCCATCAGGAAATGATTTCCAAAACCATCTACCTCAAACGCATATATTTGACCATACTTTGGATGGTTGTATACCGCATGCTCCTTCAATGCAGTTTCCACTTCATTAGCCAAACTCTTACATTCATTTGCTAATGATGTATCTTTATTAACAGTGGTCAAGATTTCCGCAGCTTTCCGTAAAGATGTAACTGCAAAGAAATTAGAAGGCACTAAGAATTGTAATGTAGTAGCATCATCGGATGGACGGAAAGCAGATACAATCAGTCCCACCGGTTTTACGGGTGCTCCTAACCCTCCGTTATTTAATGTATCCAATGCCCTGTCTGTAACCCGAAGGAAAGAATAAGGACCATTACCATCTTTACGTTGTTGCTCTTTAAATGTTTTCAAAACCAATTGAATAGCTTGCAACCATTCATCATCAAAAACACTAGTATCTCCGGTTGTTTTCCAATAATGATAAGCCAAACGCAATGGATAACAAAGCGAGTCGATCTCCCACTTACGCTCATGCAACTCCGGCTTCATATCCGTGGCATCGCTCATCCAGTGATGATCGGGATTAGGGTCATGAGGATCTAAGAAAGCATTGGCATAAGGGTCTATAATTATGCACTTAAATTGTCTTCTTATTGTACCCGCCACCATAGCTTTCAGATGCGGGTCTTTATTTGCCAATTGCACATAAGGCCAAACCTGTGCTCCTGAGTCCCGAAGCCACATAGCATGTATATCTCCTGTATAAACGACTGTATCGTCTTTACCATCTGTTTTACGATAACGGACAGTAGTATCAAGCGTATTAGGGAAGCAATTTTCGAACATCCACGCCAAACGGGCGTTCTTCAATAATTTTTTAATTCTTACTATTTCATTCTCTATTGCAGTAGAGGTAAACAGGCGATCCGCTTTGGCTGGTCGGTTTGTGACATAATTATTCAGTTTGGTGTTATCCTGAACCATAACCATATCTTTTTCGGAAAAATAAGGAGAAGCCTGTAATGTTGGCGATAAGAATAAAGCTCCGACAATACATGCTCCGATAGCATTCATTTTCATGTTTCTCTTTTTGGCATTCATAATTTGTTTACTTTTTATAGAATATTGATATTTTATATTTTTCATAATTTAGAAGAGATATCAGCCATACGCGCATACATCTCTATCATGGCAGCTTGCGTTAGTAACCATTTTTTAGAATCGCGGGAACTTCCACTCCAATCTGTATTAAACAATCCGTTTCCCTCGCGCATATGATTCCACGCATAATCTAAGTTAGCTTCGAAAGCTTTTATATATTTAGGATTATTATCAGAATTATATAATTCGACAGAACCTCTAAACATAACAGCAGTGAACCAAATATCTCCTTTTTTTAATAACAGGATTTCATTTCCCTCATCTGTTTGATGATTTTCAAAAAAATATCTAAAGGACGATTCTGCTGTTTTTTGTGCATCTGCAAGATAATCATCTTCCCCTGTCAGTTTATACAGTAGCGAGGCGGCTTGTATCATCTGCCCGCTGTTATAGGCATATTTAGTTTTATCTATTTTTCCGTCTAAACTTATATTATCGAAGTAAAGATTATCTGTAGAATCCCGAAGGTGAGTTTTTGTCCAATTGTATAGAACTTTTCCCCGATAGAAGAAAGCACTATCACTCGTAGCCTCAAACAGCTTAAGAGCCAACACAGCCCCCGGAGCATTGGAACAGGTATTTTTAGATTCCTTTTTTTGCTCACACCAGTATATACCACCATCTAGTTTGTCGTCTGTCCCACTTTCTATAAATTCTGCTATCAATCTCGCTTTCTCCAGATATTTATCATCTTGGGACATCCTATAAAGATCTGTAAAGTCTATACCAAGCCATATATTATCATCGTAAAAACGGTCTGATAGAGGCGCACTATTTATATAGGAAGCATATGCATAGGGCTCTCTCCTCACATCGAAATATTCTTCCAGCCCAGAAAGAACTTTATCTTCCATAATCTGCAAATACTTCTCATCCGTTGATGCCTCCAATAAGGCATTTACAGCAGAGAATGTGCCGGAATATGGCCATAAATAAGAGTAAGGATTAATAGTTGTTTCGTCCGTATTTGTCGCAAGGTAAGTTGCAATATGTGTAGTATCAAAAGGATAAGTCTCTCGTAAAAGATTGCTATTATCGGTTGAGTAATATTTGTAAAGCGAATCGAGGGTTTCTTGTGCTCTTCTCAAATGAATATTATTATTTGCTTTATCTTCTCCACTACAACCCAACAAACACGAGAATATAGCGACGATCGGCAGGATAAATTTGTATTCCATCTTATATTACATTAAATCTATTATTTAATACGTATAATATCAATATACAAGAAGCCGCCCCTATCTTTAGGGACAACTCCATTTTACCTGCACTTTTCAAATATATAACATTTTCTTTTATTTTTTTCAAAATATACAGTTAGTATTAAAAAAATATGATAAATTCGCCACATCACTAAATCATAAAACTCACGAGAAGTAGTAAATATATTTCCCAGTTATTATCCTTTTATTTATGAAATATTCTTATGCCAGAGAAGAACGGAAAAGCCTATGAACTACAATTATTAGCTAGAATGAAGCAAGATTGTGAAGAATCTTTTTCCATTCTTTTTAACATATACTACAGAGATCTTGTCTTATATGCGGGTAGTATTATTTATGATCGGTTTGTCTGTGAGGATATAGCTCAAAACATACTGCTAAAATTATGGAATGACAGACATAGCCTCTTCATCGAGACTTCTCTGAAGTCATACCTCTTAAGGTCTGTCAAAAATAGTTGTCTGGATAAAATCCGTCACCAAAAGATTGTAGACAATCATGCAGCCGCTATGACATTTACCAGATTCAGTGAGAATGAAACAGAAAACTATATACTGCACTCTGATCTTCAGGAACAGCTGGAGAAAGCTATTGAGAAATTACCCGAAAAATATAAAGAGATATTTATACTAAGCCGAGAAAAGGAACTGAAGTATAAAGAAATCGCCGAAGAATTAAACATTTCGGTTCGCACTGTAGAGGATCGTATGAGTAAGGCATTAGCTCAATTGAGAATTCTTTTGAAAGATTTTCTAATTACTTATATTTTAATCTTTTTTAATTTATAATAATGTGGATTATTCGCTTTTAATCGTCATTATATATTAATAAAAAGTATGACAAAATTGAACGACGAAATAATTGAACAACTAATAACAAAATATCTTGCAGGAGAGATTTCTTCTGAAGAAAAAGAGATTTTGGAAAAAGGGTTGGACGAGAATGAAGAATACAGGAAATTATTCTATCATCTCAAGAATATATGGGAGGTTGCCAATCCCCCTTTCAATCCGAATGACATTGATACAAGCAAAGCTTACGAAAATATAAAACCACACATCCGGAAGAAAAGTAAAAAAGTAGATTTTATTATTTATTGGCAAAGGATTGCAAGTATAATGTTGCTACCATTACTTGCATTATCTGCTTACTTCATTCTTAAAGATTCGGGAAAGATAGAATATTCCGAAACCTTTCAGGAAATATTTACACCTTATGGCAGCCGTTCACTTATAGATCTGCCAGACGGTTCCAAAGTTTGGCTTAATGCCGGAAGTTCGCTGAAATATCCTATAAAGTTTACAGATAATTCCCGAAAAGTATTTTTAGAAGGAGAAGGATACTTCGAAGTACAATCTGACAAAGAAAATCCATTTATCGTACAAACAAAGTCTATGGATATTAAAGCCACCGGAACCAAATTCAACATTGAGGCTTATAAAAACGATACTACAACTGCTGTAACTCTGGTTAGTGGTGCAGTAGATATACTTTTCGGAAAAAAAGAAGAATCTTTATCTCCCGGCGAAAGAATTCATTATAACAACCAAAACTCCTCGTATAAGGTAAAGCAGACAGACACATTTAAATGGTGTTCGTGGAAAGATGGTATATATGCATTCAGAAATGATCCGCTAGCAGATGTATTTAAAAAGCTCGGGCAAACATACAATATCGATTTTATAATAAAGGATAAAGAGATTGCGCAATATGTATATCGCGCGACTTTCGAAGGTGAATCCCTCGATCAGATTTTACATTTATTACAGGTAAGCGCCCCAATCCGATACAAAAAAATAAGAGAGAAGAACGACAATTACTACGAAAAACAAATAATTGAGATCTATAAAGCAAGATAGATTTTAGGTTTACAGCACACAATAAGGTCACAACAAAAGAATATTTTCAAAAAAATATACTTTTTGTTGTGGCTTTTTTTTTCACAATCGTCATTATAGAATAAGAATAGAATTGTTAACATACCTAAAACCATGAATTATGAAAAAAAACTAGCCTTTACTATGATTATTCCTGCACACTTGTGAATGAAAAGTAAAAAGGAAGGTCCGCGAAACCTTCCTTTTAAAAACGCTTTGATTCATTAATAAATTTTTAACAAGCCTTATTAATAACCAAACACACAAAAGTATGAAACAGACTTTGATTAAAAAAATCAAACGGCACATTATTAGTTCTAAAATTTGTCTCGTTATGAAGATTACATTGTTTTTACTTATTTTCTGTGTTTCAAGCGCTTTCTGTATTACATCATATTCACAAACAGCCAGTCTGACCTTGAATATGAATAATGTAACAGTGGAAGATGTATTGAACAAAATTGAAGAAGAATCTGAATTCAGATTTCTTTATAATAAAAAATTAGTTGATGTTGAACATAAGGTAAATATTTCAACAAAGGACGAAAACATTTCCGGGGTATTAGATAAAATTTTCAATGGAAAAAATATCTCCTATACAGTTATAGACCGTCAAATAGTCTTATCACGTAAACCCGAAAGACATGAGTCGATAGTAGGTGGAGCTTTACAGCAATCCAATCCTATAAAAGGTGTTGTGGTAGACAAATCGGGAGAGTCTCTGGTAGGTGTTAGCGTCACAGTAGTAGGAGGAACAGCCGGAACCATAACGGATCTGGATGGAAAATTCTCCATCGACACATCTATCGGAAATACTATAAGATTTGCTTACCTGGGATATACTTCTTTAGAAATGAAAATCAACGACTCAAGGGAACTCAGAATCGTAATGAATGAGAACACTCAGGAGTTAGAAACTGTAGTTGTTGTAGGATTCGGCACTCAGAAAAAGGAATCTATAACCGGAGCCATTTCTGCAATAAGTGGAGATGAACTAATGACAACCAATGCGGCTACAACCTCAACCGCTTTAGCCGGAAAAATTGGTGGAATCAATACTCGTATGGCTGATGGACGACCAGGGGCCGGAACTCAAATCAGGATTAGAGGTATGGGAACACCTCTCTACGTCATAGATGGTGTACAAAAAGATGAAGGACAATTCAATAATATCGACCCAAATGACATTGAGAACATTTCGGTATTAAAAGATGCCGCTGCTGCTATATATGGGGTGAGGGCAGCCAATGGGGTCATTGTAGTAACCACTAAGAGTGGTAGAAGAAACACCAAAAACACGGTAAACATCAACACCTCATATGGTTGGCAAAACATGTTCAGATTTCCCGAACCTGCAGATACCAAGACTTATGTAACAGCGAAATATCAATCTGATGTTATAAAAAAAGCTGCAGACCCTAACTATAATATGACTTATACTCCTGAGCAATACCAAAAATGGATGCAAGGAACAGAAAAAGGGTATATCGGTTTCGACTGGAAAGATTTTATCCTTAAAACAGCTCCTCAATATTATGTGGGTGCCAATATGTCGGGAGGTTCGGAAGATATCAATTATTATATGGCATTAAGCCATTTAGGACAAGATGCTATCATTCGCAACTACGGTGGTTTTTATCGTACAAACATACAGTTCAATCTGGATGCAAATCTCACAAAGAAGTTGAAGATAGGAGCATCTGTAAACGGTCGCATAGAAGAAAGAAAACATCCTGGTGTACCAGGCGGTGACGATACATGGCAGGCTTTATTTGCAATATACCGGAATCTGCCTACTGTAAGACCTTTTGCTAACGACAATCCTAACTATCCGGCGAAAACTTCTGCCGGTGGTGAAACAAACTTCGGAATGTTGAATTATGAAAAATCCGGTAAATTCGAAGAAACGTGGAAAGTAATGCAGTTAAATCTGAATGCTGAATACAAGATTATGGATGGGCTATCCGTAAAAGCATTAGGAGGTTATTACTTTGGTGATTTTTACAAATTCAACCATGAATATACTTATAAATTATACCGTTATGATGAGCCGACGGATTCTTATGAAATAGCCCATGAAATGACCAATCCTTGGATGGAGAAGCAGTATGACAAAGTAGAAGAAACATCTTTGCAAGCTACAGTAGACTTCAAAAGAAGCTTCGATAAACACACTCTTTCTGTAATAGCAGGGGTAGAAGGGACTAAGAGAAAGAATCCGAGCCTATGGCTGCACGACAGACCATCTGCAAATGCTATCGACAATATGTATCCATGGACTATGGCAGAAATAAACGATTATCTGGACAGAACAGAGTCACGTACAGGTTTTATCGGACGCGTCAACTATGATTATGATGGAAAATATTTATTAGAGTTAATCGGCAGATATGATGGTTCGTGGAAGTTCCCTAAAGATGATAGGTGGGGATTCTTTCCATCAGTTTCTGTTGGTTGGAGAATCTCGGAAGAGCCATTCTGGAACAGCATGCGGAATACCGTAAATAATCTGAAACTAAGAGCTTCTTACGGAGTCGTAGGTGATGATGGGACACCAGGTTATAGTGCATACGATTATTTGTCCGGTTACAAATACAACGAAGGAGGTGCAGTATTAGATGGAGAATGGATTGCAGGTTCGCAAAATCGTGGATTACCTGTCCGTACTCTTTCCTGGATGGAAGCCAAAATGTTCAATACAGGAGTAGACTTTGGTTTTCTTGATAATCGCTTAACAGGAGAGTTAAATTATTTTACACGAAAACTGGATGGTATCCCAGAAAATAAATACGACGTCCTTATCCCTACCGAAACAGGATTTGAAGCACCAAAAGAAAATCTGAACTCAGAGATGATAAAAGGTCTGGATGGTACTCTGACATGGAGAGACAGGATTCAGGATTTCAATTATGCAGTTAGTGGAAACTTTACATTTGCTCGCCGTTATGACTGGCATCAATATAAACCACGTTTCGGAAACTCATGGGATTATTACAGGAATTCTAGAGATGAAAGATACGGATATATAAACTGGGGATTTCAGGTTATAGGAAGATTCGAAGATTGGGAACAAATAGCTAATTATCCGGTAAATGTCGACCGTAAAGGAAATACAACTATACGCCCGGGAGACTTCATCTACAAAGATGTAAATGGAGATGGTATCATTAATGATATGGACCAGAGACCAATAGGATATAGGTCTGAAGAAGATGAAGGTAAAGATATCACTCCTTATTTGAATTACAATTTTACTTTCAATTTCGAATACAAAGGCTTTGATTTAGGACTGACCTTTGGGGGAGCATCATTTGCCTCCTTCTTCCTTGATCATGAATTAAGAAAGCCTTTCCATGATGGAGGGAATAATCCACAATTCTATCTTTCTAACCAATGGCATCTATCAGATGTTAGTGATGCGAATAGTGAGTTGATACCGGGTAAATATCCTACTGTTCTTGAAGGAAATGCAGACCATAGCAACTATTGGAGAAATGATTTCTGGTTGAAAAACGTGAATTATCTGAAATTGAGAAATCTTGAGTTCGGATATACTTTCCCTAAATCGTGGCTCACACGTGCAAAAATCCAAAAAGTAAGAATTTATACTTCTATGCAAAATTTGTTCTCGATAGATAATCTGGACGATATGGATGTCGATCCGGAAATAACTAAGGGAAGTGGTGTTCAATACCCGACAAACAGAGTTTTCAGTTTTGGTTGTAACTTAACTTTTTAAGAATATGAAAAATATTAGAATATATTTATTAAGTTTTTTATTATTAGGTTTCACCCTATCCGGATGTTCCGACTTTTTAGATGAAGAACCAGATAATATTTTTACAGACGACCAGATATTCGGCGATGTCAGTATGATGAAATCGGCATTGGCTAATTTCTATGGACGTGTCGATTGGGGACCTAGCCTAAATGATTTTGATGCTCATGCCTATTTGGATGAAGCTGCTTTCTCAACAGGTGGACCTCGTACCGACCGAGGTTTTGGTGATGACTGGTGGCGCCTATACCGTCGTAAGAATGACGATGATAAGAAAAATGATGCTTATGTACTTATCCGTGAGTTAAATATTTTCCTGCATGGATTGCAATCCGATGCAGCAAAAAATAATGCAGACCTATCGGAACAAGACATTAAAGAATATGAAGGACAAATACGCTTCTTGCGTGCATACTCTTATTTCACTATGTGTAAAGGCATTGGCGGAGTACCCATCGTAGGAGACGAAGTCTTTGATTACGATCCTTCCAAACCCGATGTGGGTAGTCTGCGTGTAGCCCGTGCAAAAGAACATGAAGTATATGACTATGTAATAAATGAATGTACTGAAGTCGCTGATAATCTTCTGGCAAATGCAGAATTTAACGATTATAACAAAAATAAGCATGCTGCATATGCCAATAAATGGGCAGCTTTAGCTCTGAAGGCACGTGCCGCACTTTATGCCGGTTCTCTCGCAAAATACAATAATATCATAACACCCGATATCGTTTTAAGCGGAGGGGAAGTCGGTATTCCGGCAGATAAAGCAGATTATTACTACAATATAGCATATACTACTGCTACAAAGTTTATTGCCGAAAGCCCTTACAGTTTATATGAAAATAATCCGGATAAAGGACGTAATTTTTATGATGCTCTTATTACCAAACAGTCAAATCCAGAAGTAATCTGGGCACTCGATTACATTTATCCAGGTAAGACAAATGAGTTTACCAAATTGAACATCGTTACTTCGATGAGCACGGATGTGGAAGCTAACAGGATCACTCCTATACTGAATGTTGTAGAAGATTTTGAATACATAAACGATCGCGATGGCAAACTGAAACTAACGGATGCTTCGGGAGAATATGTATACTACGACAACATGGAAGATATATTTAAAGGAAAAGATTCTCGCCTCGAGGGTACTATTATATACCCGGGATCATCTTTCCGCGGAACTCGTATAACCTATCAGGCAGGACAGAAATATCTTGAGAATGGAAAATGGGCTAACAGAACAGGAGATCCGGGAGTTACAGATCCTACTTACGGAATAATTACAGATCAGAATGGGCCTGTTGTAAACAATCTGGAACATATGAACAAAACAGGGTTTAATATCCGCAAGTTTGTAGATGAAAAACCCGACGCGGCAACTCGTGGACGTGGTAGTGAGGTATGGTTTGTCAGATTCCGTTATGCTGAAATTTTACTGATCGCAGCAGAATCATCTCTGGAACTAAATAAAAGCCAGTCGGAAGTTTCCGGCTATATCAATCAAATAAGAGAACGTGCGGGAATCCAACCATTGAGCACTGTCACCTTTGATGATATTATTCAGGAAAACCGTGTAGAATTCGTTTACGAAAATCACAGATGGTGGGACTTGAAACGCTGGAGACTGGCACACACTATCTGGAATGGACAATCAACGAACGAGAAGGCTGTGCACTACTCTTTATTCCCTTATCAGATATATCAACCGGGACATGCTCAGCACGGAAAATGGGTATTCGATAAAGTAAAAACTTATACCACAGAATATCCCCGCAACTTTGAAAGAAGAAATTATTATAATTTCTTCGACCAAGACTGGATCAATAAAAATCCTTTGTTAGTAAAGAATCCGGGACAATAAAAACTGAAAAAAATTGATAAGTAACATAAATTAGATTATCATGAAAAGAAAACATATTTTGACCATACTGTCACTATCATTATTAACACTTTTCAGCTGTTCGAAAGACAATTATGATGAGCCGGAAAGTGAATTGACAGGAACAATTGTTTTTAATGGGCAGGCTATAGGATTACGTCAGACAGACGAAGCGGTTCAGATGCAACTGTGGCAAGACGGCTATGAACTATATACGGCCATTCCTATATATGTGACTCAGGAAGGAACATTTTCCGCAAAACTATTTAATGGAACATACAAGCTAGTTTCGCGCGATAAGAATGGTCCGTGGATAAACAGCCGCGATACAGTAATAGTTACTGTAAGCGGCAGGACAAATATAGAATATCCTGTCAAACCATATTATACAATATCTGATGAGAAGTATCAGATTGTAGGAGACTCACTCATTGCAACATTTAATGTAAACAAGGCAAATGGTGATGAGACTATTGAGTACGTTCGGCTCTTTATAAACAAAACCAAGTTTGTAGATATCGGTACAAATGTGCGCAGTGTAGATGCGCAGCAAAAGACGACAGGTTCTAATCGTATAGCAATGAAAATCAGTGACCGAAGTGACAAATACCTGTTTGCAAGAATCGGGGTAAAAACTTCAGGCATCGATCATCTCATTTATACAGCAGGTTCTGAACAAGTTAAATAAACTAATTCAAAAAAAAATGAAAATAGGAATAGCAATTCTTTTGACATTTATCCTCTTCCCTTTCTCTCAGATAGAGGGACAGGAAGGAAAGCAACCGGATGCACCCTTATTTCGGGATCCGATCACCGACGGAGCTGCCGATCCTTGTGTAATATATCATCCGTTTGAAAAATCATGGTGGATGTTATATACCCAAAGGAGAGCAAATGCCGAAACAGCGGATGTAGCCTATTGTTATGGAAATGAAATTGGAATTGCTTATTCCGAAGATAATGGAAAAAGCTGGCGATACAGAGGAACTCTCGATCTGGAGTTCGAAAGAGGGAAAAATACTTTCTGGGCCCCTGACGTAGTTCTTCATAATGGTACATACCACATGTTTATTTCATACATACGTGGTGTTAGTAATCATTGGAGTGGGAATGCATCTATGGCACATTATACAAGTTCTAATCTTTGGGACTGGAGCTATGAGGGCATGGTAAAGTTACCCAAAGAAGACGTCATAGATGCCACCCTCATCCAACTACCCAACGGAAAGTGGAGAATGTGGTATAAGTGGGATAGTAAATCTCTTTTTGCCGATAGCGAAGACCTTTTCAATTGGACAGGAGATTCTACTCCGGCAGTAAGTGATGAACCTCATGAAGGAGCAAAAGCATTTCGTTTCAAAGGTTCTTACTGGTTCATCACAGACGAATGGCGAGGTATGGCAGTCTACAAATCCGATGATTTACTAAACTGGAAAAAACAAAGCAGTAGAATACTAGATACCCCTAGCAAACGTAAGGACGACAAACCCAGCGGATCGCACGGCGATGTAGTAGTCATACAAGACAAAGCATATATTTTCTATTTTACCCATCCCGGACGTGAGTCGCATACAAAAGACTTTTCGGATGAGAATAGTAACATACCTTACACACTCAGAAGATCTTCTATACAAGTAGCTGAACTCGATGTCCAGGAAGGCAACCTAATTGTAAAAGACAGGGATAAACCATTTAATATTTATCTCCCTAATTATTAACGCAACTATCAATCATATTAAAAAAATATCAGATCATACCTAATTAAACACATTATTTAGATGAAAAAGAAATTATTATTTTTAACCCTTCTAGTATCTGTTTCTACTTTATTATCGGCACAGTGGAAACCTGCCGGTAATAAAATAAAAACGAAATGGGCTGAAACAATCGATCCTCAAAATGTTTTACCCGAATATCCCCGTCCTATAATGGAGAGAAATGATTGGACAAACCTCAACGGATTATGGGATTATGCAGTATTACCTGTAGGGGCACCCGAACCGGGTTCATACAGTGGCAAAATTCTCGTTCCTTTTGCTATTGAGTCCAGCTTATCGGGAATACAACAAGAATTAGGAAAAGAAAAAGAACTATGGTATAAGAGGTCATTCTCTATTCCTTCCGGCTGGAATGGTAAAAACATTCTATTACATTTCGGAGCAGTAGACTGGAAAGCAGATGTTTTTGTAAACGATATACAAGTTGGCACACATACAGGAGGTTATACTCCATTCTGTTTCGATATTACTCCATACCTAACATCGGGAGAGCAAAAGCTCGTAGTCAGGGTATGGGATCCGACCGATGATGGTTATCAGGCCAGAGGAAAGCAGATTAACAAACCTGAAGGAATCTGGTATACTCCTGTCTCCGGCATCTGGCAAACAGTATGGCTCGAACCTGTCAATAATAAGTATATATCCGATATCAGGGCTACTCCCGACATCGATACCAAGCGTCTGTCTGTCGAACTATGCACAAAAAACACAAACCCAGCCAATATAGCGGAAATAATAGTAAAAGACGGAAATAAAACAATCACCAAAAATAAGTTTGCAGCTTGCCAGAAAATAGAAATCCCGATTCCTAACGCAAAACTGTGGTCTCCGGAATCTCCATTCCTGTATGATATAGAGATCAACCTATATGATAACGGAAAGGTTGTAGATAAAATAAAAAGTTATGCTGCTATGCGTAAAGTATCTACTAAAAGAGACGATAAAGGTATAGTACGGCTTCAACTAAATAATAAAGATTATTTCCATTTCGGACCATTAGATCAGGGATGGTGGCCCGATGGTCTGTACACAGCACCAACAGACGAAGCACTGTTGTATGATATCCAGAAAACAAAAGATTTCGGATACAACATGATCCGCAAGCACGTAAAAGTAGAACCTGCCCGCTGGTACACATATTGCGACAAAATAGGTTTGCTTGTATGGCAGGATATGCCGAACGGTAACTACCACGAGTCTCCCAAATGGCAGATGAGACAGTTTTTCAATGACAAAGAAATGATACGTTCGGCAACATCAGAAGCCGACTACAGGAAAGAGTGGAAAGAAATAATCGATTATCTGTACTCCTACCCTTCCATTGCAGTATGGGTTCCGTTCAATGAAGCATGGGGGCAGTTCAAAACCGTAGAAATAGCCGAGTGGACAAAGAACTACGACCCTTCACGCTTAGTAAATCCGGCCAGTGGTGGTAATCATTACCGGACAGGCGATATATTGGATATACACCATTACCCGGGTCCGGAGCTGACATTGTATGAACACGATTCGCCTCAATCGACAGTTTTAGGAGAATATGGAGGAATAGGGCTTCCGCTGCAAGGACACTTATGGCAGCCAGATAAGAACTGGGGATATGTACAGTTCAAAAATTCGAAAGAAGTTACTGATGAATACATAAAATACGGAGAAGAATTGAAGAATCTGGCAAAAAGAGGATATTCTGCCGCCGTATATACTCAGACTACAGACGTAGAAGGAGAGATAAACGGACTGATTACTTATGACCGGAAAATCATAAAACTGGAAGAACCCCGCTTAAGAGCTATAAATCAGCAAATATGCAATATACTCAATAAGTAATATTCAAAGAAAGTAGCAAGACATTAGAAGTAGATTTTTTTAACAAACTTTTCATGGGAGATGAATGGCATTAGGTTGTGGTTGTGATAACCGTGCCTAATGCTTCTCTTTTTACAGGACAAAAAAAAGGTGTCCGAAGAGAGAAAAAGCGGACACCGTAGTAATCACTACTACTTTAGGAAAAATTATATTGAGTTACAATTGAGAGTTCTTATCATAAATAATATCCTGAAAATCGGTATGCCTCTCGAGATAAGATTTTGCGTACGGACATAGAGGCCTGACCTTATAATCATTTTCACGTGCAAAGTCTAACAGTTTTTTAGTCATCTCTGCTGCGATACCCTGTCCTTCGTATATAGTAGCAACCTCGGTATGATAAATAGTCATCACCTTAGGCGGAGCCATTTTATAATCGATCAGCCCGATCGTTTTCCCCTTAGCCACAGCCTGCATACGGCTTCTATCCTCGTTATGTACCAATTTATAATCCATGACAATTACTAATTTCATATATATAACAATGATTCATATCAATTGTTTTTAAGCGAAATTATTTTATTTCATTTATCTTTGTTTTTTTATATAGTGAAATAAATATGGGTAAGAACAAGCTGGCAAAATTTGCCAACATGAATGAGTATCCTCATGTATTCCAGTACCCTTTCGCCACTCTTCAGGAGAAAGGATTTGAGATGAAAGGTTCGTGGAATAAGACTTTTTTCGGAAACGACAATCCAATCATACTGGAACTAGGATGTGGTAAAGGAGAATATACTGTAGGGTTAGCAAAACTATATCCACAGAAAAACTTTATAGGCATAGATATCAAGGGAGCACGTATGTGGACAGGAGCCAAACAATCCTACGAAGAAAAACTTCCTAATGTAGCCTTCTTACGTACCCATATAGAACTATTGGAGCATTTTTTTGCCAAAGATGAGATATCGGAAATATGGATTACTTTCCCCGACCCTCAGATGAATAAAGTTAATAAACGGATGACATCTACCCGGTTTATACAGCTTTATCGAAAATTTCTATCTCCCAAAGGTATTATACATCTTAAGTCTGACAGCAATTTCATGTACACTTATACATCCGAAATGGTTAAAGTGAACGACTTGCCTGTTCTTTTTTCTACAGATGACCTTTATAATTCTAATTTTGTAGATGAAATATTGAATATTAGAACATTCTACGAGCAACAATGGATCAGCAGGGGATTGAGCATAAAGTACCTCAAATTCGAAGCACCTGAGCGGACAGAGTGGATAGAGCCCGACGTAGATATAGAGCAAGACAGTTACCGTAGCTACGGGCGCAGTAACTCTCAGGTTCTTACTAAAAAAGAAAGATGATTCAATTAATCAAACTATAATTCGATGAGTACAAAAATATATCCTAAATTAATTATCGATGCCTTGCGCAATGTCCGTTATCCCGGAACAGGGAAAGACATTGTGGAAATGGGTTTCGTATCCGACGATATACATATCGATGGCAACAAAGTAAGCTTATCGCTGCTTTTCGACAAGCCAAATGACCCTTTTATGAAGTCGGTAGTAAAAGCCGCCGAAACTGCAATTCTGACTTTCGCATCTCCTGATATCGAGATCAAAGGAAATATAGAAGTCCAGTACAAGCAAGCCGCGCCCACTCAGGAAGCGCCTAAACTATTGCCCGATGTAAAAAATATCATTGCTATATCTTCCGGAAAAGGTGGAGTAGGCAAAAGTACTGTTACTGCCAACCTTGCAGTAGCACTGGCAAAGAAAGGGTACAAAGTAGGCTTATTAGATGCCGATGTATTTGGTCCTTCTATGCCGAAAATGTTCGACGAAGAAGATGCACAACCCTATCTGGAAGCTAAAAACGGCAAAGAAATGATCATTCCGGTAGAGAAATACGGAGTAAAGATGTTGTCTATAGGATTCTTCGTGAAAAAAGAGAGTGCTATCGTATGGCGGGGAGCTATGGCAGGCAATGCTCTTAAACAACTGATAACAGATGCGGACTGGGGCGAACTGGATTATTTCCTTATCGATTTTCCTCCCGGTACAAGCGATATACATCTGACACTGGTACAAACACTGGCTATCACAGGAGCAGTAGTGGTAAGTACCCCACAGGAAGTTGCCCTGGCAGATGCGCGCAAAGGAATAGATATGTTTACTAATGAAAAGGTAGATGTACCTATTCTGGGATTAGTGGAGAATATGGCTTGGTTTACTCCTGCCGAATTACCTGAAAATAAATATTATATCTTTGGAAAGGATGGGGCTAAGAATCTGGCGGAAGAAATGAATGTACCGTTTCTGGGGCAGATACCTATTGTACAAAGTATCTGTGAAGCAGGAGATAAAGGTGCACCCGTAGCACTGAACGAAAATTCTATCACAGGAAATGCTTTTGCTATACTTGCCGACAATTTTATAGAATCGGTAGATAAAAGAAATAAAGAAAAAGCACCGACACAAAAAGTAGATGTACAGAACAAATAAGAAGAAAAAATGATATTATATAGAAATAGCTATCCTTTAAAAAGATAGCTATTTTTGTATATTAATACCTTTGACTAATTCTCTACAACAATAAGTTCGCCTAAATATATAATATAATATTTCTTACCACCTTCAACTTGTTGCAATTCTTCCACACTAAGTTCTTGAAACTTGTTTTCTACCATTTTTTCCATTGTGATTCTGTTTTGTTGTTCAAAAATTAAAAATAACTACGATTTGATTAAAAACCTTTTAATATATCTAAAAAGAGCATTAAAAGGCAATGATTTAAGTAAAATTTTTCAAAAATATACAAACACTCAAATATATTAATTATTTTTGAGGTATTCTTTATTTTAATGATAAAAGTTATTTTACTAATCCGGTATTAACACATGAAAGAAGCAAATGTTACACGCTTTTCAATATTACTTGTAATAGTTATTTTTCTTGCACAGGTATTTTTAGTATATCGGTTATATCAGTCAAATCTGAACCTTCTGGAACGAGAAATAAATCTTGCGATGGAAGAGGTATATCAAATAGACTTAAATAGGCGTGTATTATCTGATGGAGCCTCAAGAAACTTGGAGCCTAGTAGTCCTAAAATTAAATATATTGGGGATGAACCACCTCCCGGACTTGATACAACTAAAATTGTCAAAAGGACAAACATCAAAGATACTCCATTTGATAAAAATGATATAGTCAAAGTTGTTAATCTATCTATTGAAGAATATCTAAGCCAACGAGTCCCTATTGATTTACAAAAATTCGATAGTATAGTTTCTATTGTATTAAAAAGAAATGGCATAGAACAAGCATTCTATAGCGAAATTGTAGATAAAGAAAATAACAAAATAATAGAAACAAGCCATTCCTCTACAGATCATTCTTCGCACGTTATTATTTCAAGAGATGTCCCTCTTGATACGAAACAAACAAAAGTTCTCCGATTAGTCCTTGTCAATCCTATGACAAGCATTTATTATGAGATGTTTGGTATGTTGATACTATCAGTGATTATTTGCGTCATCTGTATTTATAGTTATCATTACCATAGGAAAACGTTGGCTAAGCAGAGGCAAGTCGTACAACTCAAGAATGATGTATTCTCTGATATTTCCCACGAATTCAAAAGGCCATTGAGCACGCTGATGCAAATTATGAGCTCGTTGGAAAATGAAAAAATCGTACTGAACGAAGAGAGAAGAACCCGTTATTTGAAAATGGCTGTCGAAGAAATCAATAAAATGTCGGGGCAAACAGATATGATATTGAGTATGGCGATGGATGACGAAGGTGTTCTGGAACTAAACCCCACCGAGATCAATATAGAAAACGAGGTGTATGAAATAGTAGACCGATTTACAGAAACATCCAGCAAGCCCACGGATATAGAAGTCATATCAAACGTATCTAATCCATTGATCAGTGGAGACAAATATCATATCGAACATATAATTACCAATCTGATATCGAATGCCATTAAATATTCGAAAACTCCTGTGGAGATTTCTGTAGAATTGAACAAAGACAATAATTGGCTATATATTTCCGTTAAAGACAACGGAATTGGAATATCCGAAGGAGAAATCAACAAAATCTTTGACAGATATTCACGTGCCGGAGATACCAAAGCGGTCAAAGGACACGGAATAGGACTCAATTATGTAAGGAGAATGATAAAGAAGCACAATGGTGAAATCAGTGTTGAGAGCGAATTAGACAAGGGCAGCAAATTCATTATTAAACTACCCATATCAAAGAAATACAGAAATTAAAAACAATTAACAGATAAGTTTTATTATATTTGTTAACGAAAAAAAATAACACAACTATTATACTTGAATGAATAATCAATATGGAAGCAACGATCCTATTAGTAGAAGATGACCATAACTTAGCATTTATGCTGAGTGAGAATTTGGAGGTTGAGGGTTTTAATGTCATAACACTCACTAAGGGTGAAGACGTACTTAATACTGTAAAAGAGAATGAGATAAATGCTATCTTAATGGATGTAGACCTTGATGGTGAAATGGATGGATTCGAAACGGCTGAAAACCTGAGAATGTACTATCCCGAATTACCTATCATATTTACAACAGGCAAAACTCATTTCAAAGATACAGAAAGAGGTTTCCGTCTCGGTTATGTAGATTATCAGAAAAAACCATACGGAGCACGCGAATTGATAGCCCGTATAACGAACCTGTTGAGAAGAAAACCGAAGGATGAAACAAACAGATATGCATCTAAAGGTTTCTCTTTCGATTCGAACAATCACGTAATAGTTATAGACAATAAAGAAACTAAACTGACAAAAACGGAAGCTGCATTTTTGTCTTTATTGTGTAATAGCATGAACGATGTCGTTTCGAAAGAAACAATTGCAACTCATCTTTGGGGACAAAGTGATATTTACATGAAAGATCATTCTTTAAATAATCTAAGCCACAGAATCAGAAAATACATAGAAGGCAACCCATATGTAGAACTGAAAACTATATCGAAAGTCGGATATAGATTAGTTGAAAAGAAATAAGAAAAGAACATACAGAATCAAAAAAGTCCCATTAATTAATGGGACTTTTTATTTATACCTTATTAGAGAGTATTATTTAATCGCCGCTATACGGCTTATGTACTTACCAATGATATCGAATTCGAGATTTATTACCGAACCCACTTTTATCTGATGAAAATTAGTGAAATCGTATGTATAAGGAATAATAGCCACTTCGAAAGAATTGTCGGTAGGGTTACACACCGTAAGGCTCACACCATTCACCGTAACCGATCCCTTATCTACAGTCAGATAGCCCTTTTTTGCCATCTCCTTATCATATTCATATTCGAATCTGAAATACCAGCTGCCATCAGCCTCTCTTATCTCTTTGCACACAGCAGTCTGGTCGACATGCCCTTGTACGATATGCCCGTCCAGGCGACCATTCATCAGCATACTCCGTTCCAGATTCACCTTATCTCCGATTTTCAAAAAACCCAGATTAGACCTTTCCAAAGTCTCTTTTATGGCAGTTACAGTATATGTATCTTCTGTAATATCTACCACAGTAAGGCATACTCCGTTATGAGCCACGCTCTGATCTATCTTTAGCTCTTTCACAAAAGAACAATTCATTGTCAGATGTATATTCTCATTTTCTTTACGAATATTTACCACCTGAGCAGCTTCTTCTACTATTCCTGAAAACATGATTGAGTGTAATTTTTCTATTGTTAATGATCTTCTATTTCTTTATGGAAATACAAATTTACGAATAAAATAAAGAGCAGGCAGATTAAATATTATTAATTTTAGTCTTTGGTTATAAGACGAATAAATTATCTTTGTAATTGAAAACAAATTAGGTAAAAAAACTTAGAGGGAAACCTGATAATCATTAAATGATTGATAAATGAAAAAAATTAGTATTATTTTACTTTGTATTGTAACTATAGTTACAGGGCTGAATGCACAGTCGACCAGATCTGCATCTAACCAGAGAATTTGCGACTTCGGGATCACGTTTGAGATAAGCAGTGTTCCGGGATGGGGATACGGCGAACCCGTTATCCTTACCGTACAGCCATTCTCTCCGGCAGACAAAGCTGGACTTAAACCGGGCGATATAATCATGGAGGTAAATAGCACCGCTACTTATCTTAGAAATAACCAAACTATCAACAATTGGTTAACAGATACGACTACGCCGGATATAAGATTGACTATCAGAAATACAAACACATATTTCAAAGAATACACCATTACGCGTCAATGTAAAAACCTGAACTCTATCAGTGAGTTCAAACTAGCATCTGCTTATTCATTCTATAGCATAGAAGATACTCAGCAGAGAGCATTTTCGCTACCTATGCGCGTAGATCCTAATCTGGATATCGACTTTTCGGATTATCACACATTCGACATCATACGCGAATCCGGAGCTTCTGAAATAGATAACTATGTTAATTCTGTATTTGAGAAAGTCCTAATAGACAAAGGTCTTACCAGAAGCACTACAGAGCCTGATATTCTTGTGCAAACCTATTATACATTCCAGCCGAATGTAAAATATAATGCATCCAGAAACAACAGCAATCAAAAAACATGGAGATACGACACCGAAAAACAGCAAATGGTACAAGTGCCTATACTATCGGCAGAAGATCCTAATGCTGAAACAAAAGGACAATATATCCTTGAGTTAGGTATCCGTTTCTTCGACAAGAAATATATCGATAAACAAAGAATGACTCAGATATGGGATTGTAAAACCCGCGAATTGCTTACAAGTCAATACGACTTGCAAGAATATGCAAGAATGCATGCGCCTCTTATGATGATGCAATACCCTTATTCTGCACCAAAAACAATCGCTAAATATCAGGTTAACTTCAAGGCATTCAACTATACAGGTATGAACTTTGATGTAAGAGACATGAAAACATTATCTGACATCGATGCTAATTCTCCTGCAAGTTTAGCCGGATTAAAGAGTGGTGACGAGGTTGTCCGTATCAACAATAATAAATTCAGCTACGAAATCCCTGAGATAGAAAGCGGATATAGAAGATTTATCGTTGAGACAATGCCACTTCGTGACAAAAGAACACGTTTTATCGACGCTAACGGATTCCCTGATTGTATGTATTGGGACAAGAGCAAATACAATGAAGTAGCAGAAACATTCACAAAAGAGAGTATCTATACTCCATGTTTCAGCTATCTGTATTCATTCCAAAGATATGTATCGGGAGCTTCAGCCAATGCACCTATCGAAGTAGAGATCAGAACTAAAGGAGGAGCAACAAAAACAGTAAAAATCACTCCACAGTTACAAAGATCTCTTACAGTACGGGCTTTATAAAGTTCAGATATAGTAAGATATTAATCGTTTAACATTTATAATATAAAATGATTGGTGGGTTACTTTAAACAAGTACCCACCAATTTTGAATTTAATATGATTACAGTTTCAAATTTAAGTATTCAGTTCGGTAAAAGGATTTTGTTTCAGGATGTCAATCTGAAATTCACACAAGGTAATTGTTATGGCATAATCGGTGCCAATGGTGCAGGAAAATCAACATTCCTGAAAATATTGAGTGGAGAAAAAGATGCTTCTTCCGGCTCATTCTCTATGGGACCTAACGAAAGAATGTCTGTCCTGTCTCAGGACCACTTTGCTTATGACTCCCAGACAGTAATGGATACAGTACTGCAAGGACATTCCGTATTGTGGGACATAATGAAAGAAAAAGATGCCTTGTATGCCAAAGAAGACTTTACAGATGAGGATGGTATAAAAGCTTCGGAATTGGAAGAGAAGTTTGCCGAATTAGAGGGATGGAATGCCGAAAGTGATGCAGCCATACTCCTTAGCGGACTAGGAATAAAGGAAGATATCCATTACCAGATAATGGGAGATATGAGCGGAAACCAAAAGGTGAGAATATTACTGGCAAGAGCACTTTTTGGTAATCCCGATAACTTATTACTGGATGAGCCTACCAATGATCTGGATATTGAAACAGTGATGTGGTTGGAAGAATATCTGTCCAATTTCGAAAATACAGTACTGGTAGTATCCCACGACCGTCACTTCTTAGACTCTGTATGTACTCATACCGTAGATATCGACTATGGCAAGGTAAATCTTTATGCAGGGAATTACAGCTTTTGGTATGAGTCGAGCCAGCTAGCATTACGCCAGCAATCTCAGCAAAATAAGAAAGCTGAAGAGAAAAAGAAAGAACTGGAAGAGTTTATCAGAAGATTTAGTGCAAACGTTGCAAAATCGAAGCAAACTACCAGCCGCAAGAAAATGCTCGAAAAGCTGAATATTGAAGAGATCAAGCCTTCATCGCGAAAATATCCGGGAATCATCTTCACACCCGATCGCGAACCCGGTAACAAAATATTAGAAATACAGGGATTAAGCAAATCTCAGGAGGGAGATGTTCTCTTCAAGAATGTGAACTTCAATGTCGAGAAAGGAGATCACATTATCTTCTTATCAAAAGATCCCCGGGCTATGACTGCATTCTTCGAAATCATCAACGGATATCAGAAGCCGGACGAGGGTGCATATGATTGGGGACAGACGATCACAGAAGCATATCTTCCACTTGATAACTCGGAATACTTTAAGATCGATCAGAATCTTGTAGACTGGCTAGCACAGTTTTCAGATGACACGAGTGAAATATACCTCAAAGGCTTCTTAGGTAGAATGTTATTCTCGGGAGAAGAAGTTCTGAAAAGTGCGAAAGTCCTTTCGGGAGGTGAAAAAATGCGTTGCATGATAGCTCGTATGATGATGAAAAATGCCAATTGCTTGGTTCTTGATTCTCCAACCAACCATCTCGATTTGGAATCCATACAAGCATTCAATAATACGTTGAAACAATTTAAAGGAATCGTACTGATGTCATCACATGACCATGAGTTCATTCAGACAGTATGTAACAGAATTATTGAATTAACCCCTAACGGCGTTATTGACAAGTATATGGATTACGACGATTATATCACATCTGCCGATATAAAAGAGTTACGAGAACGGATGTATTAATACTCATAAATACCACTATATGAGAGGCGAGCTTTTATTTAATAAAAAAGCTCGCTTTTTTATTAAACAGGGATTAAACTAAATAACAGCTTCGAATGTTTATTAAAAGTACTCCTGAGAATGAACTAAAAATTTCTATAATGGAAAATTATGAATTGATCGATAATATCGACGAGAAACAGTATGAGTTTCATGTCGATAATTATATTGCAAAAATCGAATATATAAAAACAAATGATGGAGAAATATATCTGACACATACGGAAACTCCGATTCCGCTCGAAGGACAAGGTATTGCCTCACAACTGGTAAACAAAGTTTTGGAAGATATTCAGGATAAAGGATTAAGGTTGGTACCTCTTTGCCCGTTTGTCGCAGGATATATACGTAAAAACCCGGAGTGGAAAAAACTTGTCATAAGATAGATTAATCCACTCATAGAATGTATAACTAATTAGAAATGATATGGAAAATAAGAAAGAATACACTAATGGGGAGATAACTATCATCTGGCGTCCTGAAATATGCCAGCATGCAGGCGTTTGTGTAAGAATGCTCCCCCAGGTTTATAACCCGAAGGAAAAACCATGGGTTAAACCAATGAATGCGACAACAGAAGAACTGATTCAGCAAATAGACTCATGTCCTTCACGTGCATTGACATATCGCATGAACAAAGACTCTCACTCTCAATAACATATCAAAAGCTTTACGGAACGACATAAAAAAAGGACTCGATATCGAGTCCTTTTTTGCATCAACATCAATTATCAATTACATCTCGTCACAGTGGATATTCTTCAAAAGCATACAGAACCGTAGACAAATACCTTTCTCCGGTATCAGGCAGTAACACCACAATATTTTTTCCTTCATATTCCGGTCTTTTAGCTAATTCTGTAGCTGCATAAACTGCCGCACCCGAAGATATTCCAACTAACAGACCTTCTTCACGAGCCAGTACCCTACTGGTTAAAATAGCATCATCATTCTTAACTTGAATAATTTCATCGACAACCCTAGCATCGTAAGTTTTCGGAATAAATCCGGCTCCAATCCCCTGTATTTTATGCGGACCGGGATTACCTCCCGATAATACGGGAGAATCGATAGGTTCAACAGCTACAATCTGCACATTCGGATTCTTTTGTTTAAGTACCTCTCCTACTCCACTTATTGTTCCTCCTGTACCTACACCTGCAACAAATACATCGACACTACCACCTGTGTCGCGCCATATTTCTTCCGCCGTAGTTTTACGATGAATAGCAGGGTTCGCTGGATTTTCGAATTGTTGTAAAATAATAGCATTCGGCGTACTTTCCTTCAACTCATTAGCTTTAGCAATAGCACCTTTCATACCATCGGGCCCCGGAGTCAGAACAATATTAGCACCCAGAGCTTTCAATAAATTACGACGTTCGATACTCATGGTCTCGGGCATAGTCAAGATCAATTTATAACCTTTTGCAGCTGAAACGAATGCCAACCCAATTCCGGTATTTCCGCTTGTTGGTTCGATAATAACACTATCGGGTTTGAGTAAGCCTTTTTGTTCAGCATCTTCGATCATTGCATTTGCAATACGGTCTTTTACACTAGATGCCGGATTAAAGTATTCAAGTTTAGCAATTATACGCGCTTTTATACTATTCTTCTTTTCGTAATTCGATAACTCCAATAAAGGAGTATTCCCTATCAGATCTGTGAGTTTTGTTGCAATTTTAGTCATATCTTTTAGTATTTATATTTTTTTATTCTTTCAAACAAAATTAATAGTAATTGTTAATTGGGGAAATACCTTATTTATGGTATTTTTGTTAATGAACAACTGAGACGTGTAAAAAGATTTATTTTTAGAAAAGTTAATAGTTTTCGACCAACAATTCGGCATATTCAGCGTTTTCAAGAAAGACATTATTATAATATTTTAACCGGCATGGAAATATCGCATCTATATGACCTATTCAAACAGTATCCTATTGTAATAACCGATACCCGGAATAGTGTCAAAAACTCTATCTTTTTTGCACTTAAAGGAGCAAATTTCAATGGAAATGAATATGCTCGGCAAGCTATTGAAAATGGATGCCAATATGCTATAGTTGACGAAAAAAAATACGCAGATCCATCTGCTAATATATTATTAGTAGATGACGTTCTAAAAACACTGCAACGACTGGCTCACCACCATCGTTCCATGTTCAAAATTCCTGTTATCGCAATTACAGGGACAAATGGCAAAACCACTTCGAAAGAATTAATAACAGCAGTCCTTTCCCAAGAATTCAAAGTATTGTCTACCGAAGGGAACTTCAACAATCATATAGGAGTACCTCTGACCTTACTGAGAATGACTAAAGAGCATGAGATCGCGGTTATAGAAATGGGGGCCAACCATGTAGGTGAAATCAGGACCTTAACTGAGATTGCCGATCCCAATTTCGGTTTAATAACCAACATCGGGCATGCACATATCGAAGGATTCGGTTCGTTCGAGAATGTAATAAAAGCCAAAGGAGAATTGTATGATTATATGCGATTGAGAAAAGACGGTAAAATATTTGTGGATAATGATAACTCCTACCTAAAAAATATGGTCACGGATCTAGATCCTATATATTATGGTACGGGCGAAAATTTATTTGTCTCGGGAAAAACCGAATCTATAGATCCGTTTTTAATTTTTTCATGGAGATTTTCTAAAAATTACCATCTTGTAAAAACAAACCTGATCGGTGAATACAACCTCACCAATGCTCTGGCTGCTGTAACTATTGGTAAATATTTTGGAGTACGTACTCCTTTAATATGTAAGGCTCTAAACGAATACATACCAAGTAATAACAGGTCTCAGTTTAAGAAGACTGATAAAAATACGCTTGTAATCGATGCTTATAATGCAAATCCGAGCAGTATGGAAGCTGCCATAAATAACTTTGCAAAAATAAGTGCATCGAATAAAGTTCTTATACTTGGAGATATGCGTGAACTAGGGACCGACTCGAATGCCGAGCATCAAAAAATCGTAGATTTAATCACGAATAACAACTTTAAAGAGGTTTATCTCATTGGCGATAATTTCAATAATGTAGAAACATCATATCCACGCTTTCATAATTTAGAAGATTTTTCGACCTATTTGAAGAAGCATCCTTTATCTGACAAATATATATTAATCAAAGGCTCCAGAAGCAATCAGTTAGAAAAATCCATAGATTTGTTATAAATCTCTGTTTAAACTTTTTTGTTACATTCGCAATAGAATCCATTTTTATACTTAAATCGATGAAGAAAAGTTTTTTACTTTCCCTTTTTATTATTTGTCTCCTATACCCAACAAATGTATTCGGATGGGGAACAATAGGTCATAGAGTTATTGCAGAAATCGCCCAGCAAAACATAAAAAAGTCCACCAATAAACAAGTTAATCTGTTATTAAATGACTTGCCTATGGCATATTGGGCAAACTGGGCAGATTTTATCAAATCCGATAAAACCGGAAAATGGGATCATACGCACGTATGGCACTTTGTAAATGCTCTGGGAGACCTGTCAAAAGATGACTATATTGCTTCAATCAAAAATGTCACACAACAGAACATCTATAGTGAGCTACCCAAACTTGTCAATACACTATCTAATAAAAATTCAACACTCGACGAAAAACGTACTGCGCTCATCTTCATCATCCATCTAGTCGGAGATGCCCATCAACCCATGCATGTGGGTAGGGAAGAAGATTTAGGGGGCAATAAGATTACTTTATCGTGGTTCGGGTCTCCAACTAATCTGCATGCCGTATGGGATAGCAAATTGGTCGATTACGAAAAATACAGTTATACAGAGTACGCTTACATATTAAATAAAGCTCCTCAGGAAAAAAAGAAAGTTTTACGCAAGGGCTCATTAGAAGATTGGTTATATGAGTCTCACGAATTAGCCAATGAACTATATACATCAGTTAATACTAATGACAACCTGATGTATGAATATAGCTATAAATATAAAACAGTCATGGAAACCCAATTATTAAAAGCCGGGCTCCGCTTGGCAGCCATATTGGACATGGTCTTTAAATAAGTAGTTTCATATAGAATATAATTATGAGGGTAATCTCCGGAAATGAGATTACTCTCATATTTTTATTGTACCTTTGCACCCTCAAAATTTAGGTATGCAAAACATTAGAAATATTGCGATTATCGCACACGTAGACCATGGTAAAACGACCACGGTCGATAAATTATTACTCGCAGGACAATTATTCAGAGACAACCAGACCGCCGGCGAGCTTATTCTTGACAATAATGATCTGGAGCGGGAACGTGGAATCACCATACTTTCGAAAAACGTTTCTATCAATTATAAAGGTACAAAGATCAACATTATAGATACTCCGGGACACGCCGACTTTGGTGGCGAGGTCGAACGTGTATTGAATATGGCTGATGGCTGCCTACTTCTTGTAGATGCATTTGAGGGGCCTATGCCCCAAACGCGTTTTGTATTACAAAAGGCTATTGAAATAGGTTTGAAACCGATTGTTGTAATAAATAAGGTAGATAAACCAAACTGCCGCCCTGAAGAAGTACATGAAATGGTTTTCGACCTTATGTTCAGTTTAGATGCAACAGAAGAGCAATTGGACTTCCCGACCATATATGGTTCTGCAAAACAAGGCTGGATGTCTAATGACTGGAAACAGCCAACCCAAGATTTTACAGCACTGTTAGATGCTATCGTGAAATATATACCTGCACCAGAGATAATAGAAGGTACTCCACAGATGCTTATTACCTCTCTCGATTACTCAAAGTATGTAGGACGTATTGCTGTTGGTCGTGTTCATAGAGGCGAACTGAAAGAAGGTATGGATGTATCTCTTTGCAAACGTGATGGCTCTATTATAAAATCAAAAATCAAGGAATTAAATGTCTTTGAAGGACTAGGACGCGCAAAAGTTTCTTCTGTACAGTGCGGAGATATCTGTGCCCTTGTTGGTATCGATGGTTTTGAGATCGGCGACTCTATTGCCGATATCGAAAATCCGGAGCCACTTCCTCCTATCGATATTGACGAACCAACTATGTCGATGATGTTCACCATCAATGACTCGCCATTCTTTGGCAAAGATGGGAAATTTGTAACGTCACGACATATTCATGACCGCCTTATTCGTGAGCTGGATAAGAATCTGGCTCTACGTGTAGAATCAACAGAAAATGCAGACTCATGGATTGTTTACGGACGTGGTGTATTACACTTATCAGTATTGATCGAGACTATGCGTCGCGAAGGATATGAATTACAAGTAGGGCAACCGAAGGTAATCATCAAAGAGATAGATGGCGTTAAGCATGAACCGGTAGAACAATTAACAATCAATGTGCCTGAAGAGTATTCGAGCAAAATGATTGATATTGTAACTCGTCGTCGCGGTGAATTAACTATGATGGAAACAAAAAATGACCGTGTATACTTGGAATTTAAGATCCCATCAAGAGGTATTATCGGAATAAATAATATTGCGCTTACTTTATCTGCCGGTGAAGCTATTATCGCACATCGCTTTCTTAATTTCGAGCCATGGAAAGGAGAAATAGAGAAACGCCAGAATGGTTCAATAATCGCAAGTGAATCTGGTAATGCTTTTGCGTATGCTCTGGATAAACTTCAGGATAGAGGGCAGTTTTTCATCGAACCTCAGACCGATATTTATATGGGGCAGATCGTAGGTGAGCACTCTAAAGAAGGAGACTTGGTAGTGAACCTTACTAAATCAAAGAAACTCACCAATGTGCGTGCTTCCGGAACTGACGATAAAGCAAAATTGGCTCCTGCAGTCATATTCAGTCTCGAAGAAGCGCTAGAGTACATTAAAGAAGATGAGTATGTTGAAGTAACACCTTCTGCCATACGTTTACGTAAGATATATCTGGATGAAAATGACAGAAAACGTCTAGCAAAAAAATAAGATATTTCAGAGAGTATTAATAAAAAAACCTAAGCGAAAAGCTTAGGTTTTTCTGTTTTATTAGATTTATTACTCAAATTTAACTTAATTTTGCTATATTTGCTCGTAATATGTATAAATCTTAAAAGAATGAATTGATGAAGAAGTTTTTATTATGCCTGTTAATCGCTATTACTGCTATCAGTAGTAATGCGCAGAAAAATGTAAATGTAGACAACTACCGTTTCGCATATGCATATCGTGCATTGCCTAAAAAGCCTCTAAATCCGATGTTTTTTTACTACGGTATTCAGATTAATATTCCGAGTACTATGAGCCAGATCGTTGATACAGAAATGCTGTCTGGTCAAGTTGTTATCGAAGGGCAACGATACACCGAGGAGTTAAAAGCAGATGATATCTTAGTTGATCTATCTATGCAACCGGTAAATATTCTCAGCACTGACATTAAAGAAAGAGTGGAAGAGGTTAAGGACAAGGAAGGAAAAGTAACCTCAAGAAAATATTTTTATTGTGTAGTGGTTAGTTATAATTTCGACGCCAAAGCGATAGTGACTCAAGGAGAGAAAAAAGTTGGGAATTATATACTAAAATCGAGAACCCAAACCCTCACCTACCAATCGTCTGAATATTCGACATCAAGAGCAGCTTCCGAGTATTGGAAAAATAACAGGGAGAATATGAGAGAAAACTTTACAACGGAGCAATCAAATGCTGCAGTAAAATCCTTATCTCAGTTACTAACATCCGACTTTGGTTTCGCAACCATAAAGACTACAGATATTATTAAAACAATCAATGAAAAGAAGCATCCTGAGAATGAACCACTCAGAGCAATGAGCGATAAACTAAAAGCTAATCTGGAAACGATGGATGCAAATACTCCATTAGCCGAAGAGAATATCACAGATGTAATCGAGTATTTCAAAAACATTCCTGTAAGATATACAGACCCTAAGCTTAAAGCTGATGTTAGATTGCGTTATGTAGCTTATTACAACCTTTGTAAAATCTATCTACACCTAGACCAACCTGAGAAAGTAAAAGAATATGCTGACCTTATTTTCGAAAATGGTCATGACAAAGGAGATGCTAAGAAAATGAATAATGAAGCAGAGAAATTGATGGAAAGATTCAACTCTTCTGATATAAAAACAAGGCATTTCGATACTGAAACCTATTTTGCAGATTAAGTTCTCATCATAAAACAAAAAGGGAATGATTCAAAAAATCATTCCCTTTTCTTTTGTATTGTATGAAATATTTTAATTTTTGTCTGTTTTACCTGCACTGGAAGATGGTCGGGCAATCGACTCTCTCATATCCGTATCAGCCTGTATATTCTGCATTTTATAATAATCCATAATACCTAAGTTTCCGCTACGGAAAGCTTCTGCCATAGCTTTAGGAATTTCGGCTTCTGCTTCAATCACTTTTGCTCGTGCTTCCTGTGCCTTTGCCTTCATCTCCTGCTCCAATGCCACAGCCATCGAACGGCGTTCTTCGGCTCTTGCTTGTGCAATATTTTTATCAGCCTGTGCCTGATCCATTTGAAGGAAAGCCCCGATATTCTTACCAACGTCTATATCTGCAATATCAATAGATAAAATCTCGAAAGCTGTTCCTGCATCCAAACCTTTACGCAATACCAGTTTAGATATTGAATCCGGATTTTCAAGAACAGATTCATGACTTGCCGAAGACCCGATAGAGGATACAATACCTTCACCTACACGAGCCAAAATAGTTTCCTCTCCTGCCCCTCCTACCAACTGCTTGATATTGGCACGAACTGTTACACGAGCCTTAGCAATCAACTGAATACCATTCTTAGCAACGGCTGTCACGGGAGGTGTATCGATAACTTTGGGATTTACTGACATTTGCACGGCATTAAACACGTCACGACCTGCCAAATCAATAGCTGTTGCCATCTGGAAAGTAAGATCGATATTTGCCTTAGATGCTGACACAAGAGCATGAACTACTTTTTCGACATGTCCTCCTGCAAGGAAGTGAGCTTCCAGTTCGTCACGAGTGATAGATTTCAATCCGGCTTTGTGTGCTTCGATCATTGCATAAACAATAGTACGAGGAGGCACACGACGTATCCTCATAAGAAACAATTGAACCAATGAAATTCTTACTCCAGCAGAGATTGCATTAATCCAGAGGAAGAAAGGTACATAGTAAAAGAATACTAGTAATAGAAGTAAAATGGCAACTGCCACAAAAACCATTAAAACAGGCATATTTCTATAAAATTATTAGTTAATATTATATGTTTATTTTTTCAATGATATTTCATTTTCATGTATTGTCTGTACCCATATATTCGTATTCTCGATCCGCATAATAATGAGTTTTTCTTCTACATCAATAAATTCTCCTGTAAAAGACTTTACTTCCACAATGTTATCACCAAACTCAGCTTTGCCAATCGGATTAATACGGGATATAGCAATACCTTTATCCCCCAAACTAAGATTCTTGACTTCCGGCTGATCTACCTTAGAGTCAATATCGGTCGTAAGAGCAATTTTATCCAGAGTATTCGATTTAATCAGATAAAAAAATGTTCCTATACCTATCACTATATTAGCTCCGATAGTTATATATCCGGCAGTCGGAGTCATATAATAGAAAGCATATACAATGCTGCCTATCATCAATATTCCTCCCGCAAATCCTGCAACAGTTATGCCCGGCAAAAGGAATATCTCTGCCATCATGAGAGCCACTCCTAAAAGGATAAGACAAATTATTATAATTATTCCGAGAGCCATATAGTATGTTTCTTATTTCAAGGATTTAATTTCTTCATTTCGAACCAACGTTTCGAGACTTGCAACCTCATCAAATAACTGATTTTGTTTTTTCTCTAAAGACAATATCTGTGTGGTCAATGTATTCTTTTTACCGGATGAAACTTTGCTATATTCATCTCTTTTCGTATCAAGATCGTCTTCTAGCTGCTTCAACTCCTTTCGCTTACGACTCAATTCAGCATACATATTGCGTGCTGTAGTGTTTTTGAAATCACTAAGCTGATGATAAGTATTGTTATCATTGACAATAAACGTAAAGTCTACTCTTCGTGCGGTTTCTTTTATACTGCTTTGCTTTGCTTTAGCGATTAGACCTGCGTAGTCTTTCCCTGCCTTCCAAGTATCTTTTATAGACGAAAGCCTTGCTCTTTTTTCTCTATACTGATCATCATCTGTATCAACTAATACTACCTCATCATTCTGAATAAAAGTATATACACAAACTTTTCCTTCGGGCTGAAAACGATCTGTCGCAAACCATCCTACTCCTTTAATTTCATCATATACCATCATATAATCGTTCGCCGTGGAATTAAATGGCATATTCAATAGTTCAGGGGTCAGATAAGAATCGTTATTCAAGTTATAACGCGTCACATAAATATCATATCCACCCATCCCCTCTTCGTTCTTACCTGCAAAATAAGCAGTAGTACCATCGGTCAGGACAAACGGGTAATTTGTATCTCCCTCTAAACCAAAGTTATTGTCGGACATTAGCTTTTCATTACCAAAATCGGTTAACAATTTATCCATAGTTGCTATTACATAACGGTTTTCCATTGTTTGCCCGAAATATATTTTCGAACCCATACCATTTGTATACACTACAGACTCTATTGGTTTGAGGTCAGGAAAGACTTCCTTAAAAGGGACTAATGTTCCGGCATCTGCAGATAACTTATAAGCAGACAAAAAACCGGCTTTATCTACAACGACACTATCGATTACCTGAATATCCTCGGTACGAGAGATAAGCCGTTCCATTCTTTCCAGTTTCTCACTTCTGTCCGGCAAAGCAGTTTTGTCGCGCGGGCGTGCCTTAGCATATCTCGCATACAATTCTTCTGCTTCGCTTACCCTGTATTCTTTTACGTAGATGTCACCCAGATAGAGATAAGATTCAGGCTGATTTTTCTTAGAAGCGACTAACAGTGCCTCTTCTGCCCTTTTCAAATTTCCACCTGTTTCTACCAGACAAATTCCATAGGATAAAGCAATAGCTGCATCTGTAGGCTTTGCATTATATTCTTGTTCAAAAATAGGGAGAGCTTTATCGTATTCTTTGTTTTTAAGGTATGTTCTTGCCTGCGCCAGATCATTCTTAGTCTGCGCATTTAGTGTCAAGCTAAAACAAAATAATAATACGGTGATTATATTGATTAATTTCATATACAATAGGGTATATCAATTTTCAACAATAAACATTTATTTTTAATATAGTCAAAGATAGTAAAATAATAGAACTTAAGAATATTACCAGTTCTTACATTTCATTAAATAATGTGCCTTCATCGTCATTAAAACAACCAATCTTTTGTAAGTTTCATCTAAGATTATATTTTTGTGGAGATTTAATAAAAAATTTAGAATACTAGAATCCGATGCCACGTATATATCATTTATCGAAAACGGGAACAAGATTGTTGTACAAAATACGGCATCACAAAGGGCATGGAATACATTCTCCGTTTGTCTTTAATTTCATAACGAAAGTTATCGAGGAGAAAACTCCTTATTATGCTTATGAAGATATTCGCCTTTTCCTGGAAAAATTTCCGGATATTGTGCACCATGAAAATAAGACTAACAGATTGGCATTCAAAATCGTTAACTATTTCAACGCAAAGAATATACTTGAACTAGGTGCAGGAGATGGAATCAGTACATTATACCTGACAAGTCCGTCCTCAGATATAAAATGTATCAGTACCGAATTAAACCCTGAGCTATATAATAAGTCTTATGATTTGTTCGAATACTGGAAACGAAATATTATTCTGACAAATGAAGAATTTCCGAAGATTGCTGATACTCCGGATTGTATTTATATAAATCTAAGAAATTATCAGCCAGACCAATCTAAATTGGCATCCTATTTGTTAAGCACTGTAGGAGAAAGTTCTTTTATTTTTATCGATGGAATCCGAACAAACAGGAAACAACAAATGTTATGGAGAAAACTAATAGAAAATAACAAAGTAGTGATTTCTTTAGATTTATTTCATTTAGGCATTTTATTTTTTGATAAGAAATATCATAAACGAAATTATAAATTAAGTTTTTAAGGTAAATAGATGTTTTAGGTTACCATTAACAACTAAATCTATCGGGTGTATGACGAAAAAAAGTTTAGTGTATACAAAAACAGGAGATAAAGGAACAACAGCATTAGTCGGTGGTACTCGTGTACCAAAATCTCATGTACGATTGGATGCTTATGGAACTATAGATGAACTCAATTCTTTCGTAGGGTTTCTGATCTGTGAGATAGATGATAAAGAATCTCTCGAACTTTTATCTTTTATACAACATAAGTTATTTACCGTAGGTTCATATCTTGCAACTGAGACGGAAGCCAGACCTCCCAAAAGTGAAAGTATTATAACTGATGAAAATATTGAACGACTGGAAAAAGAAATGGACAATATAGACAGTGAGCTTCCCCCACTGAGGCAGTTTGTTCTTCCCGGAGGCAGCGAATCTGCTTCGAGAGCTCATATTTGCCGCACAGTTGCCCGCAGAGCAGAGCGATGTATATATAAAGTGAAGGAACAATTTCCTGTCGACGACAATATCCTGAAATTCGTAAACCGCCTCTCTGATTACTTTTTCTTACTGGCTAGAAAAGAGAGTAATAAAAAAGGAAGTGAAATATTTTGGGATACTACTTGTAAATAAAGAATATTAGACTATTTTTGCCGAAAAAAGGATTATTAAATAAACACGCAATATTATGTACTGGACATTAGAATTAGCATCAAAACTAGAAGACGCACCATGGCCTGCTACTAAGGACGAGTTGATTGACTATGCTCAACGCTCGGGTGCACCATTAGAGGTTATCGAAAATCTTCAGGAACTTGAAGATGAAGGCGAGATATTTGATACTATCGAAGATATATGGCCTGATTATCCAAGTAAAGAAGACTTTTTCTTTAACGAAGACGAGTATTAATTTTTATAAATAAAAAATGGAATGGTTGGTTATTATAGCCAACCATTTTTTAATTGTACATATCCATGAAGGAAGCATACATCAAGCTTCATTTATCTATCATCCTGGCTGGTTTTACCGGCATCCTAGGAAAGCTAATAACCCTAAATGAAGGATTGTTAGTATGGTATAGGATGCTGATCACATCAATATTGTTTTTTATCTTTTTATGGTTTGCAAATAAGTTCAAGAAAGTCTCGTGGAAAGAATTTTTTAAGATTAGTGCTGTTGGTCTGCTACTTGCTCTGCATTGGGTATTTTTCTATGGAAGTATCAAAGCATCTAATGTTTCTATAGGAGTAGTTTGCTTTTCTCTGACAGGGTTCTTCACGGCGATTTTTGAACCTATTATTAATCGTCATAAGATATCTCTTAAAGAGTTATTGTTTAGCCTTATTGCTGTTCTGGGAATTATATTGATTTTCCAATTGGATGTACGCTTTCGAACAGGAATTATTTTAGGAATAATTTCTTCAGCACTAGCTTCTCTTTTCGTAATAATGAATAAAAGGGTAGGAATAAACCATTCGTCTTCCACTATGCTCCTTTATGAAATGATAGGAGGATTTATTCTTATCAGTATTTTCATTCCTTTTTACTTATATTATTTTCCTGTCGATTCATTCACCCCATCGGCAAAGGACTTCATGTATCTGATATTACTTTCGGTATTCTGTACCATCGGTTTATATATGTTGCAGATACAAGCTCTAAAAAAGATATCAGCTTTCACCGTTAATCTAAGCTATAATCTGGAACCGATATACAGCATTGTATTAGCTATACTTATTTTCAATGAAGCAAAGGAGCTAAATATGCCCTTTTATCTTGGTCTGGGACTGATCATATTATCCGTTCTTTTACAGATGTATGCAGTAAAGGGAGAGAATAAAAAAGCACCACTCTCTGAGTGATGCTTTTCTAATTGAAATTTATTTAGTGTTTGAACCAACTATCCGGAATATCTTTTGGTGCACTTCCATTAAAACTGTATTGTAGTTTCAATGTATAGCCACCTCCCCCTTCAAGGAAATCGAGACGGAACGGGTGCAAGCCTTTTTGCATAGCAGCCTGTCCGCTCTTCAATACTGGAGAATGTTGTCCATCATTGTCTACGGCCATAATATCGTCAATATACAAAACACCTCCATCGTCACAAGTGAAGAAGAAGCTGTAAACTCCTGTTTCAGGCACATCAATGTAACCGTCGAATTTAAGACCGAATGATTTCGATTCTCTTGGAGCAGTAATATTACTTACTACAAAAGACTCGTCAGGTGTTCCTACTATTTCTTTTGTATTCTTATAATATTTATTAAAGAAATCACATTTAAGACCTGCTTTTGCATTCGATACAGAAGCCGCTTTTTTCATATCGCTAGGCTTAAAGTTCAATGTGTAAATCTCTCCTCTTACTCCACTTGGGCTAAACAATGCCATTTTCAAAGTTGTAGGTTGAGAAATAGTTACAGGTTTTGCCAACATCGGAGAAGTAGTTTCAGGAATACCACCATCCAACGTATAATGAATCTTCATATCAGGTAGTGGACTTTTTACAAAAAAGTCTGTTTTTCCTACATATACATTTTCCTGAGCAAAACCTTCAATGTCTGGCAATCTGTAATTAATACCCATAGCATCTAACTTAGGAAAATGCTGCAAAAGCCTTTGAGAGAAATCATCGAAACGGGTAGTATTGTCAGTCCATGTTCTTTCTGCTAATGCGATCATACGAGGATACATCTGAAATTCTGCCTGTTTTTCGCTAGGGATATATTCAGCCCAAAGGTTGGCTTGTGCTCCCAGAACCAAATGTCTTTTATCAGCAGGGATATCCTTATAAACAACATCCATGTGATATACATTATTCACACTTGTGTTATTATTAACATAGTCGAAATAAAGAGGGTTGGTAGGAGTCATAATAAGCTCGCTTCCTGTTTCCACAGCCTTACGAGGTGCATCTTTTACCCATCCTCTCCAGTACATAACTGTAACATTGGGGTTAGTACCACCTTGTAAGATTTCGTCCCAAGCTATGATTTTTTTACCTTTCGACTCTACAAATTCTTGCATTTCGTGCACAAAATAGCTTTGAAGCTTGTCTACATTCTCAAGCCCATGCTTTTTCATGAATTCTTTACAAAGTTCCGATTCTTCCCACGAATCTTTATCTACCTCATCTGCTCCGATATGAATATACTTGGATGGAAAAATTTCGGCAATCTCTGCCAAGACATCTTTGCTGAAAGTATATACATTTTCTTTACAAGGACAGATCGGTTTTGAGAACAATTCTCCCCATGTAAAATCTCCTTCGATAAGTTCAGGGTAAGCTTTTATGGCAGCCATCATATGACCGGGCATATCTACTTCCGGAATAATTTCGACATGTCTTTCCTGTGCATATTTGATCAGGTCTTTCATCTCTTCCTGTGTATAGAAACCTCCATAAATGGTCTGTCCATCTTTTTCTTTAATAAAACGAGGATCTATTATAAAATTAGGATTTTCAACCGATCTTTTTATACATACCGAGTCATGCTTGTTGAAAGTACGCCATGCACCTTCCGAAGTCAGTTTCGGATATTTTTTTATTTCTATTCTCCAACCTTGGTCATCTGTAAGGTGTATATGAAATTTATTAAACTTATAAAATGCCAAACGATCAACATGTTTTTTCAGATAATCAAGTGTATAGAAGTGTCTCGAAACATCAAGATGCATCCCTCTCCATGTAAATGCAGGATTGTCCTGAATTTTCGTTACCGGAACTGTTACTGAACTATTGTTTCCCGATAAGGGCAACATCTGTTTCAATGTCTGAATAGCATAAAATACACCTGCTCCATTTCCTGCTGTAATAGTAATGGCAGAAGGGGTAACTTCCATACTGTATGCTTCTTTTCCGTTTTGTTGAGGAGCATATTTTATTTTTATAATATTATTTGCTCCGTTCGATGCAGTCTTTAAAGTACTTCCTATAATCTGTTGAATAGTCGCCTGAAGATAATCTGCTTCATTGGCAAACTGATTATTATCCTCCATTATTAAAAGCGTTTTACTATTCAATGTAAAACTTCCTTTCCCCATTTGTATCTCGGACGGATACGGAATTATTGCAGGCTGCTTTATATTCTGAGCCCATGTTGTAGACAAAATGCTACTTAAAAAGAGTAAAATAAAAGTAATATTTTTCATGTTCTATATAAATGGTGAATAAATGTCCGATAAAGATAGTATTTTATTGATGAACCTAAATGTTAAATAAATAAGATATCTCCTTTTTTTGTCCTAGAACAAAAAAGCTTACAAAATAAATTCTGTAAGCTTTAAAATCATATCTATCTGTAAAACATCATTTTCTGTTCATATTAGCTATATTTTGGATATCTTTAACTGAAAAATTCCCCATGAAACGGATCAATGTCATTTCATTATCTTCCTCCGAAACCATTAACATTTCCGATTTGTTTTTGTCATATTTTTTCAGATAAAACACAGTTTTGGAATCATCATCTTTAACAAACATAACCGTTTCGTATTTACCATTCTTTATCAATTTATTAGTTTCGGACTTTAATGTTTTTACTGCATTCTTCTGCTCCGCCGAAAATATTTGCAGCTCTTCCAATTTACGTGCAACATTCCCGATATTTACTCCGGAAGAAGACAGGTCCATCTCGGGCATCATCCCTAACAATGCTTTAGATATATAAACCACCTCAACCCCTTTTATATCGGCTAGTTTATTAAACAAATCACTATGAGATTGTTTCGTTTCTTTTATCTCCACTGATGATATTGAGATATTTTTAGCCGCTTCGACTTGTTCCATTATAGCATCTTTCGACATTCGGGCATTCATTATTGTCATATCTTTTGACAGGTTAGCATTATGCATTGCTATATCTTTTGCAAGATTCACATTCATTTCATTCAATTCTTTATTCAGGTCTGCTTGCATCTTATCCATATTGACATGAAAATCAACCTGTTCTTTCTCAAGTGAAGCCCTAAGTTTTTCCTGTTTTTCAGCAATATCTTTGTGCATTTTCTTTAGATCCTGAGCTAGCTCAACCTGCATTTTTTCCAGATCTTTTTCCCAATTATCCTGAGCCTGAGAAAAAGATATGCTACCTATAATTACAATTAATATAATAATCAATCTTTTCATAATTGAACGTTTTTTTCTACAATCTTATTTGTCTTCTGAATATTTTTCTGTGCGTTCCCCATTTGGTCGAACCCTTTATTTAATTTATTAGAAACAAGAAGTAAAGCCTTCTCGGTTTCCAAGTATGCTTCTTTAGGGTCAGAAAATGTATCTACCATATGGTTTCGGTGATGAAATTTCTGATTATAGGTAAAGATCCCGACAGATAGAATAATAAACAAACTGGCAGCAATACCACCTATCCACCTCCAGTTTATCGGTTTCATATTACCTCCGGATGCAGGTATAGCGACTATATTCTCCTGCTCTTCCTCCGCCAGCCTTTCTATGAGGGTCTCGATTCTTTCCTCCATCCCCACAGGAATTTCACGCGCTTGTATCGAATAAAGTTCCTGAAAAAAAACTTTCTCCTTTTGCAAATGCATAGGAATGTCCTTCTGTGAAAAAAAATCATAGAGTATCTTTTCTTCCTGAGGAGTAGTATTCCCCTCATAAAAAGCCTCAATCAGCTTTTCTATTATATGTATATCATTATATGCCATGATAATTTTGATTATCAAACAGTTCTTTTAATTTCTTTCTGGCTCTTGACAGCAGTACCCTAACATTTACGTTTGTCAAGCCCATTATTTGTTCTATTTCTTCATTAGAGTAGTCATCAAAATGCCTCAGCCTTATAACTCTTTGCTGCTGTTCAGGCAGTTGAGAAATAATTACTTCTATCTGGGTAATTGTTTCCCGGCTTTCGATATCATTAGTAATTACATCTTTATCTGCCAGTACGACATTATCTGCCGACTCAATGATATTTTTGTTTTTAGAACGTAAAAAATCCAAACATAAATTTCTAAGTAATACTATACAATAAGACTCTTCATTCTCAATATAGTTTAGTTCGTTCCGTTTGTTCCAAAGTTTAATATACGCCTCTTGCACCATATCTTCGGCATCCTGAGCATCTTCGAGAAGCCGATATGCCACACGATACATTTTCTGATGATAAGGTATATATTTTTCTTTGAATCTAACGGCGTTCATTCTATTTGAATTGCTTCGCAATCTGTGAAATATCGGAAGACAAATCTGACAACGAAAATTTTCCTTTCAGCCAAACTAAGGTCGGCTCCTTTTTATCTATAATTATTAGTTCTCTTATTTTATTCTTTCTCGATTTAGACATGATCAAGACTTCACTACTTTCGTCTTTTACCATCATTAATAGTTCATATTTCTTATCCTTCAGGTTATCAATCCGATCTACGAATCTAGCTTTTGTATCTGAAGAACAATCTTCTAAATCCAAAATTTGCAATGAACTTATCTTTCTTATAATACTCGCATCTTTATTCCCGATAAAGGCTGCTTTAATGTAATTCCATCCAAATCTACTAATATTTACCTTATCTACATTTTCCGCTTTCGAAAACTCAGACACGATATTATCGAAAGACTGAGACATAGCATGTACAGTAATAAAAGAAATGACAATATATAGAAATATTCTTTTCATGCAATATTACGCTATCTTTTATAATAGAGACTGATAAATAAGAACAATTGTTACAGTCAATTGAAAAAATATATATATTTATTCCCAATATTAAAGATAATCAGACAAAGAAGAATAACAAACCCTCTTATATAGCCGAATGTCCACTACTCCAAAAAGAATAATCAATTCTTATTTGTTTTTTATCATTATAGCTACAGTTCTAATCTTTCCGTTCATTATAGCAGATTTCAACAGTTATCCTATCTCTGATCTCAAAGACTTATTATACACAGCATCTCAATGTCTTATGGTTTACTTTGCAACGCTAGCTATCATAGGATTATTAAGTCTCAATAAATATATTTTTTCTGTTAGTTACCCACTACTAATACTTATTTGCTCTATACTTGCTTATTATGCAATCACAACTAACACGACTTTCACTGTAATGATCTTGGATGCAACCTTGCATAATGATTTACGAACTTCCGGTGACCTGATCAGTCCTTTTCTCATTCTTACAGCAATTGTATCCTTAACCTTATCTTTACTTTTAGTGTATTATAGATTCAATAAAATAAAAAGGATCAAATATAAGATTGTCCATCTAGTTACATCTTTATTTTTAATCGTCTTAGTCCTAAATATATCAAAGATAAGGCAAGTCTTATACAATCACATCCCTTATAACATATATTATGTTACTGCAAAATATTTATCTGAGAGGAAAGTATCCGCAGAATACCGAGAAAGTTTATCTGCCGGAAGCTATTGTGAAGCGGACAGCTTAACAGTGGTTTTAGTCATTGGGGAGTCTTTAAGGGCCGACCATCTAGGAATCAACGGATATACGAGAAATACGACACCTCAATTATCTAAAGAGAAGAATCTTATTTCTTATCCTTACATACACACTAATAAAACCTATACAAATATCAGTGTCCCTTATATAATGACAAGGGCAGATAGCCTAAATGAAGATATAGCTTACAAAGAACGGTCTTTTATAGACTTATTCAAAGCATGTGACTTTCAGACGGCATGGCTTGCCAATCAGGAATCTGCTGATTCTTATATATACTTTATGAAAGAATGTGACACATTAGTATTTGCCACCATAAATAAATCGAGCTATACATTTGATAAATGGCTGGACGAATCTTTAATACCTCACTATGATTATCAAATAGCAACAGATAAGAGTCGGAAACTCATTATACTGCACACCATAGGCTCACACTGGTGGTACAATAGTCATTATACAGACGATTATAAAAAGTTTCAGCCTACAGCAGACAGTAAGATTATCTCATCTAATACCAAAGAAGAATTAATAAATTCGTATGATAATACAATACTATATACTGATAATTTTTTATCAAGTCTTATTCAGCCCCTAAAATCAAAAAATGCTGTCTTTATATATCTTGCAGACCATGGCGAAAGTTTAGGTGAAAACAATATTTGGCTTCACGCTTCCGATTCTCCCCCTATACACAATCCAGCATGCTTTGTTTGGGTTTCGGATAGATACAAACAAAAGTATCCTGAAAAACACTCTGCTTTGCAAGAGAATTCTTCGAAAAAACATATGGCGGACTTCCTCTTTCATAGCATCTTAGGCGGAGCATTGATAACTTCTCCGATTATAGATAAAGACCGGAGTATATTTTACCTAAAATAGATTCCACACCATCCGAAAACAATAATCTTTTCTTATCTTTGTACGCTTAAAATTAGTAATCTACATAATTCCTATGCACGAAAAAATTATTATCCTCGACTTTGGATCTCAAACCACCCAGTTAATAGGACGACGTGTCCGCGAATTGAATACTTACTGCGAGATTGTGCCCTATAATAAATTTCCTAAAAATGACCCTACTGTCAAAGGAGTTATTCTTTCGGGAAGCCCCTTTTCGGTAAATGACAAAGACGCTTTTCAGGTAGACTTGTCTGAAATCAGAGGAAAATATCCTGTATTAGGAATATGTTATGGTGCTCAGTATTTAGCATTCAGTTCGGGCGGTAAGGTCGAAAAAGGGGATTCCCGCGAATATGGACGTGCCCATCTAGTCGAAATAGAAAATAATAACCCACTGTTCGACGGAATAGCTAAAGGAACACAGATATGGATGTCTCATGGAGACACTATTACTGTTTTACCAGACGATTTTAAGATTACAGCAAGTACACAAGATGTAAAAGCTGCTGCTTATAAAATAGAAGGGGAACCAACTTGGGCAGTACAATTTCACCCCGAAGTTTACCATACTACTGATGGCACAAAACTCCTGAATAACTTCCTTAATATATGTGGAGTTAAGAAGGACTGGTCTCCGGTTTCATTTATTGAGTCAACAGTGGCAGAACTAAAAGAGCAACTTGGCGATGATAAAGTAATTCTTGCATTATCGGGAGGAGTAGATTCATCCGTTACTGCTGTATTACTTAACAGAGCAATCGGTAAAAATCTGACTTGTATATTTGTTGATCACGGATTACTTCGCAAAAATGAGTTCGAGCAAGTTTTAAAGGATTACGAACATTTGGGACTGAATGTGATCGGAATAAATGCCAGAGACAGATTCTACAAGGCATTGGCAGGTGTTACTGATCCTGAGCAAAAACGAAAAATAATCGGAAAAGGATTTATTGATGTTTTTGATGAAGAAGCTCATAAACTGAAAGATATAAAATGGCTGGGACAAGGTACTATCTATCCTGATATTATCGAATCTCTTTCTATTACAGGTACAGTTATTAAATCACACCACAACGTAGGTGGATTGCCCGAAAAGATGAACCTGAAATTAGTCGAGCCACTTCGATTACTATTCAAAGACGAGGTTAGGCGAGTAGGTTTAGAGTTGGGTATGATGGAACATTTGATTAAACGTCATCCGTTCCCAGGTCCTGGGTTGGGTATCCGTTTATTAGGTGAAATAACTCCTGAAAAAGTAGAAATATTACAGAATGCGGACGATATTTATATGCGTATGCTTCGTGATCATCACCTATATGATAAAGTATGGCAAGCAGGAGCAATCCTTCTTCCTGTACGATCGGTAGGAGTGATGGGAGATGAACGTACCTATGAGTTCACGATCGCACTTCGTGCTGTAACATCTACAGATGCTATGACTGCCGATTGGGCACATTTACCTTATGAATTCCTGGCAAAAGTGTCGAACGAAATCATCAATAAGGTAAGAGGAGTAAACCGCGTAGTTTATGACATATCTTCTAAGCCTCCTGCAACTATAGAGTGGGAGTAATTCATGTACATCTGAGTATGTTTTTCTTATGAATGAATATGTGTTTAATCTATTCTTTTTTAATGATATAGTTTAATATCAGACTGATTCCAAAAAGTTAACATTTCAGTATAAAATATAAAACAGACCCCTGAAAGCGTCCCCTTTTCATTTGGAAGGGGATGCTTTTTTTTGTTCATTTGTAAAAATGAATTTCCTATGGCTAAGAATACTAAAATACACTTTTACCTGAAAGACACTAATGGTGATAGTTCTCAACTTGTTTATATTAGGTTCTATTTTATAAAACCAATTAAAATAAGTACAGGAAAAAGTATAATTCCTAAAATGTGGAATAATGAAAGTGAGAGATGCTATACAGGTACTATGTTTACAAGAGTACAGAATCAGTATGCAAAAAAGCTCAATAGCTTTTTAGACTACCTAAACAGTCAAATATCATCATTTTTAAAAGACCATGCTGAGTGGAAACTTCAAAAGGAGAATGAAAATCAAATAATAAATTCTATTAAGCAAATAATTAAATCATATATTAATCAGTATAAAAATCAACAAAAAGAGGAAATAGCTCAAAAGGAAATTACACCATCAGCTTATTTCGAAGATTATATTGAAAATATGTCTAAGCGTGTAATACGCAGAACAGGGACATTCACAAATCCTAAAACAAAAGGGCATCACAAGATTGTTCTTAAACGCTTCAGAGAGTTCTTGTTAAAAACTAAAACAATAGATAATTTTTCAGTATTTGATAAAAATTTTGAAGGAAAATTTGAAGTTTGGGCATATCAAAATGAAGATTACTCACCAAATACTGTTGCTGCAACTTTCTCTGTAATAAAGGTATGGCTTAATAAAGCAGAAGAGGAAGGTTTAATTACAGATAAAAGTTTTCATAGTTGGAAATCTAAAGGTAATGATGTTGTCCATATCTACTTGACTATAGATGAAATAAAAGATATATATGTAATTAAGTTTACAGAGGAAATCCTGCAAGAATATAAAATTGATTCAAAGTCAAATATAGAGCAATCACGAGACTTATTTGTTTTAGCCTGCAATTTAGGAATTCGTCTATCTGATTGGCATATTTTATCTGATTCTCAATGGGACTTTAAAGAAAATGTTGTTATTATTAACACCTCAAAAACCCAAGAACCTGTTGAAATACCAATATCTCCAATAGTGAAAAAACTATATAAAAAATATAATGGGAAATTCCCAAGACCCGTTGACAAAAGTCATCTGAATAAACATATACAAAAATGCGCTGAAATTGCAGGTATTAATGATGATATTTATATGATTGAAAGAAAGGGTGGAATAGTTAAACAGGTCCATTACAAAAAATATCAATTGGTAACTACCCATACAGGAAGAAGGTCTTTTGCTACAAACTTATTCCTTGAATGTCATAATTCCAAAATGGTAATGTCCTTTACAGGACATAAAACTGAAGCGAATTTTTTCAAATATATATGTGTAAATAAAAAGGAAGTTGCAAAATTATCACAGGAATATTTTAAAAAAATGTGGGGTAGTAGGCATCTTGGATTTGACTATTTTCCACCTGATGGGAACCATATGTTTCCAAAACTTATTCCAATTACGGAAGAGGGTTACGAATAGTTTCTTAAGATTTTTTTAGGGCGAACCGTATCCACGTACCCCCATACCCTCTATCCCCTATCCTCATATATAGGGGGATGAAGGGGAGTACAAGGGAGAAGTAGTTTAAAAATTCTGAAAAAAATTTTATAGATTTTCTCAAATACAGTATCCTGTTAATCATGATGGTTTAATATTCATCAATTGAAAAACTTGGAAATAAACCATAATTATTATATACCTCTTCCATTATTGGTTTTATATCTTGTACCAAACAATTCTCATTATTGGGAGTATTAAGTATTACAACTGCATCATGGATGGTTACCACATCATATGTGGTTTCATTATAAATCCTGTATAGTATTTGGTGAAATAGCTCACTTTCTATCTTCATTATCAAATTACTAAGCTTAGTTTCAGCTCCCTTAGGTTTTAGTTCATTGATTATTTTGAAAACATTGGGATAGATTGATTTAAATATCTTTCCATATTCTTTATATGATGTTCTCTTATCTTTAGAATAAAAAACTTCTGCGAACATTTTAGCCTTTAGTTCATTCCTGTCTATTGCTGTTAATCCTTCCTTTTCGCATCTGTCTAATAATTCATTCCACATCACACCATCAGAAGTTTTGTATATGTAGTCTTTGACATCAGAGGGTATATGAAAAAGTAATTGATTTTCTTGATGTAATATTTTGTTTGTCAGATTATTGTGTGGATTATCAGAAGCTTGATAGATATATGGGATATTATTATAATTTAATATTTCATTTATATCAATATTAGTATTTATTATATCATTAAACAATTTATTATCTGTATAATAAATTAATAATAATTTATTTAGTAATAATGGATGTGAGTTTTTTATATCAATTGAAAACTTAATATTGAGAAATTTTTTTAATTCTCTTGGTGTAGATGTAAGTACATGGTAAATCCTATTATTCTTATCAATCTGCTTTATTTGGAATAATCTTTCTTTTAATAAGTATTTTTCAAATATATTTTTATAATATTCTTTTTGAATTGGTTTATCATTTACATATTCTTTCTCCTTAAATATAAAATTCCTACACTCATCGGTATGTGTCATATTTAATTGCATGAGGCATTTATTATATCTATTAACAATCAGTTCATTTCTTTCAGAAAGTCCTTTAAATTTGAATTTTTTATGCTTTTCATGTATTTTGTCTGCTTCATCAATATACTTTCTTACTGTATAATTTGATGATAGTGAGGTTTTTATTGAATTAATCTGATTTTCATTTAAATAATAGGTTCTTGAGGTTTTTCCAATCACATAATCCCCCAATGTCCATATTATATTTAATCTTAACAATGTATCTAATAGCAGATTATATTCATCTCCTATAATCTGTTTGAGTATACCTGCATTAATTTTGGTACACCCATCTTCATTATGGGTGCAACGAGAACATAGCAGATGTATCAAATAAGTAAACTTATGGTGAAGTTTTGTTTTCTGCTGTTTACCTATGGGTTTCAATTTCATTTTTCTTTCAATTTCATTCAATTTGAAATCTAAAGCAGTTTTGGAATTCGTATTAATTATGCCATGTAGAGAAAGAAGCTCATTTATTTCTGCGGAATTTTGAAATGCTTTATAGCCCGCTTTTGTATATTTCTTATATATATCTCTTTCTTCATCAGTAAGGTAAGAATATTCTTTGTGCTTTTTTATGATATAATCTATATCAATTCCATCAAGCTCGTATAACAAGAACTGCCCTCTTTTCAATCTGATTTTTTCATACTTAAATTCTTCTATTGCCATAAACTTCTATTTATAGAAAACATAAGTTTAAATTTGAAGAAGTCAAGTGAAAATATAAAATAATGTGAAGAAATATTTATTGAATCAAATAAACAGTTGTATATTAGTTAGTTTTGACACGTATGAATGAACGTTTTTTATTTGGAAGTCGTCTATTTTTACCCAAAATGTCCCATGGGCATTATCCAATGTCTAATTTCATTGAATTTGAAAAGGAAAAGGAGTATTCATAAAGAATACCCCTAAATATAAATTGGTTTGAAATTGTTCTGTATTATTTAGCGTTTAGGCTTTAACTGTAGATGAATATTATTATTTTTTCCCTTTCCTTCAATGTAAGTGATATTCCCTCTGTCATTCCTATCTACTCTACTTATCCTAAAATAGAATCGAGGTATCATATATTCTCCTTTAATCATTTTTAGTGGTGTCCACTCATTAGCTAAATCTTTAGAATAGAGTTTAAAAGTACCCCTATCAACCCTTAAATATGTCACTTGATTTGCTGATTGTGCAAGTATATCCATTGGGGTAGTTCCTAAATTCATATTAATTACAAATTTTGAATATTCACCTTTAAATGTAGCACTACCTTCATTAATATTTTCTTCAACAAATGAAAAACTATATGATTCATAAATTTCATTTTCATTCACTCCAATGAATAATGCTTTTGTTAAGAATGGTATAGCATCTTCCATTGTTTTTGCATACAATAGAGGGGCATTTTCTATAGGTTTAGGCTCTATCTCTTTAGATTTGGGCGGAACCTTATTTATTTCTTCTTTTGAATATATCTCCCCTTTCTCAGAGACTAAAGTAGAACCATTAATATTAAATTCCACCTTAATTGTAGATATATTTTCAGGGTCAATATTATCACCACCTTCTTCACCTTCAAAATTTAATGTATTCCTACTGATTTTATAAGTCCCAACATATACACAATCATCATAACAAGGTCTATAATAGGCATTTTGCTTATCTATCACTTCAAACTCATAGCTAATCATTCCCATCTCATCTCCTGTATCAAATGTATATACCCATCTGCCAATAATATTATCTAAATTTTGTTCATAATTAATTTTTACTGATGAATTATAGGATGATAAATCAGATAATTTAAGCCAACCTTCCGTTTTCTGACCTTTCTGATTAATAAAGATGGTATAGCCAAAACCATTCGTTTCTTGTGTTATATTAATTGAATCACCCTTCACCAAATAAGTTTTATTTTTAGATGTTTCTTTAGGCTCAGCATAGAAATAAGCTTTATCACTATTCACATAATTGACTTTATTATTGGTAGATGGTACTATTTCAGTTGTATTTTGTGAATCATTTACCTTGTTGTTATTGCATGAGTATAATAATAAAATTAATACACCCATAATAAAATATTTATTCATATTTATTGTTGGATTTTGTTTGATTAAATTATAAATATCAAATAGCATAAAAGGACTATTTTTATAGTCCTTTTCATGTTTAATTATTTATTACTTTTTATCTGTTCGTTTAAAGGTCATATAATCATATTTGCCCCAATCAATTTCCTGACCCTCTGATATTTGTTTCTTATATGTTTGATAATTACTAATACTTAAATATCTGAAAGTTAGTTCTGTTTCGCTTAATACTTCAATATAAAGATATATATAATTATCTGTTCCTTTAACTCTCCAATATTGGAGAAATTTGTAATTATCTTCTACAACTTCATAGTAATTACTATGTCCATATCCTGTGGGATAAGCTTTTGTAGGTGTAAAATAATCAAAATGTCCTTTTGGAAATATCTCATTAGCTGATACAATATAAGTAAATTCAAGCCATGTTCTTTCTTGGGTTGGTCTACCATTTAGTTGTAAAAAATCATTACCCTCATAAATACTTTTACTACTTGTATAAGTCCATCTATATTTTGCAATATAAGTAAGTAATTCTTTTGCATCTTTAGGATATACAAATTCTTCGGGTGGTGTTGGTTTTTCAGGTTCTTCTGTTTCTATTAAATCCTTTTCAGGTGTTGTATAATCAAAAGTACCACTATATAATAATTGTGTACCCTCTAAATAAAGTGATAGAGTTATAATTTTGCCATCCTTAGAAAATGTATCTTTAAAATAGTTTTTATCCTTAGTTATAGGAAAAGTAAATGTATCAGATTTCACTATTTTATTGTTTTCAATTAGATTAACAGTAGCAGAAGTAATATATTTAAAAGCTCTTATCAGTCTGTTTTCATTGGTTTTATCCCTTGAATCAGCCATTGTGTTAAATATAATCTGTACATTATCATTGAAATTGATAGTAAATAGTGCGGGTTTTTCATAAGTTGTACTTCTTGTATCAGTTTCAATAAAATTAAGTGTTGAAGTAGTAACTTTTAAATCCTTATGTGAAAAATCCACCCCTTTAAAGGTTATTGCACCTGTTAAGGTTGTTACAGGTGGTTTTTCAGGCTCAGGGGTTACGATAGGCGGGTTTATAGGTTCATCCCAATCATCATCTTTAGAACATGATGAAAATGCAATAGAGATGCTAAAAAGCATCAAAAAGAGGTAATTTAATTTAGTTCTCATAAGCAGATTTATGCTCACCAACTCCCTTGTAAGCAAGATTATATAAATAAAGAAGCGATGGAAGTTGAACTTACTCATTCTGAGGCTCTGACACAGCCCAAGGTACAAATAAGCCAACTCCACCGCCTTATTATTATATAAGATGGTGGAGCGTCTGCTTATTACCCCTGTACCTCTCGGAAAGTGTCAGATTTCAGAATGGGAGTAAATTATAACGCTACTATAATTCTATATGTCAATAACTATTTCTCAACACTTTGAAATAATAGTTAAATATGATACAAAGATTAATCATATTTTTTTAATGCCCAAATAAATCAACTGAAAATTAGTGAGTTAAAATAATGAATTATAACTTTCATATTTTAACAATATACTTAATTTGCTTTATTCCAAAAAAATAGAAATATATAATTAAAATTATGCATATTTTAAATAGTATTATCTTTTACACATTTACTAAACTAATGTTCAATAAATGTGTATAAATTAAAAATGGTTCCTTATATTTGTAATGTATTAAACATTCAATCAATGGAAGCAATAAATTATGTATGCTATTATAGAGTTTCAACAAAGAAACAAGGTAGGTCAGGCTTAGGTTTAGATGCACAGCAATCTATATGTTCTAATTATGTAAATTCTAATAATGGTAATATCATAAACTCATTCACTGAGATAGAAAGTGGTAAAAATGACAATAGAGAAAAATTGCACCAAGCCATTGAAGAATGTAAAAGAACAAACAGTATTTTACTCTTGGCAAAATTAGATAGGTTATCAAGAAACATAGAATTTATATTTAGTCTAAAAAATTCAGGAGTAAATTTTGTTTGTGTTGACCTTCCTGAATTGAACACTATGACTCTTGGTATTTTTGCCACATTTGCACAGGCTGAAAGAGAAAGGATATCAGAACGTATCACAGTAGCATTGGTTGAAAAGAAAAAGAAAGGTGTAAAATTGGGAAAACCTGAAAACTTGTCCAATAATTTTGAAAAAGCATATAATAATAGTTTAGCTACAAGACAAGCTAATGCCACCAATAATGAAAATAATAAGAAAGCAGGTCTTTTAATTGTTTCTCTTCGCCAATCAGGCAAAACATGGAATGAAATAACCACAACTCTAAATAAAAATGGTTTTAAGACTCGTAGGGGAAACGTATTCAGTATAACACAAACAGTGAGATTGTACGATAGATATAAGTAATATATATTGTTTTAAAGTATATTATTCAATATCTCTATAATATAAGCCTGTATTTATATCAATATCAATATTTGCATCAAGAATAAAAGTACCTGTTCCAGCTGTCTAACCAAAGACATTTATATTTAAATTAGAACTCATAGGATTTAAATGATGTTTAAATAGTGTTTAAATAGCATTTAAATAACGTTTAAACGTTTGTTTGTTTATATGTTTATATTATATTTGTAAACAATTAAAGATAATTGAAGATAATTAAAGTCAATTAAAATTAATTAAAGCAATTTGAATTATCTCAAAAGAAATCAAATAATATAAAAGAAAAACCCCCACAATATGTGAGGGTAAAAGATTTAGAAATCCTTAACAAGGAATCTAAAAAAGCCTCCTTTAGGATGATAAATACGTTTTCCATTTCTAGTAATCCAACGAGTGAAAACGTAATGGTAGCCTGAAGGTGCTTCATCAAAAAATGTTCTGTTCATATCAGACAATTTTAGGTGAATATTAAACGAAATAGAAGTTGAAGGGTCCAATTTTCAGCTTCTTTTCGTATCTATACACTTATAGACAATACAAATATAACAAAACCCATTTGTTGCTACAAATTATTTAATAATTTACTTATGAACATTATTGAAAGTTTTCCATTTTTTTGTTTAACTAATTGTTTATTAGGTTAATGTGATTGCATGTTCGTTGAAAAGTTTTCCATTTTTTTATTTTATAGTATTATATTCTAAATTCTAAAGATGTTTTTAAGGAAATCTTTTATTACTTTATCTTAGTCCTAATACTTCTCATAAATATATTTTTAGATTCTTGGAATAAAGAATAATCTCATCACTCTGCATTATTTAATTTAAGCTTATCCCCATGATTAATTAATTATTGGTTATTTTTGTGTATTAACACTTTATATATTTCATGAAAATAACAAAGATAATTATTGAGGATTTTAAAGGGATAAGGGACAAAACTACAATTATAGCTAATGATTTTAATTGTATAGTTGGTAAAAATGATATTGGGAAATCAACAATCCTGCAAGCTCTAGATATATTCTTGAATGATAAAAGCCCATCTTCAGAAGATAAAAATATAAATGCTAATTCTGACAATATCACAATAGAGTTGTTCTTTGAGATTGGTGATATTCAAATAACTATAGATGATGCTATTCTGACAACATTTAAAGATGAAGAACTGTTAGATGAAAATGGCTTCTTAGTAATTAAGAAGGTTTGGAACGTTAGTAAAAAAACACCTAAAACAGAATGGTACATAAGAAGAAAAATTTATAGTGATGATACAGATTTTCTTTTTCTAAAAGAACCCGCATTAATTAAGTTGTGCAATAACCTAAATATACCAACATCTAAAGGTAATAACGAAGAATACAATAATGTTGAAAAAAGGAGAAAGCTTAGAGACTTGTATCAGGCTAATCAATATGCTTTTTCATTTGGATATACTCAACTACAAACAACAGGACAAACGAGAGAAAAAAATATAGTAGACATACTTAAAAATCTGCTCCCTTCATTTGAATATTTTAGAGCTGATTCTTCTTTATCAGAAAGTGATTCTTCAATTCAACGTTATTTTCGTGACAAAGCATTGGGTGCTTTAAAGAACGAGATAGACACCAATGACTTAGAGGAAACAATTAGAGACCAAATAGGAAAATCACTACAAAAGATTACAGCATTAATAAATTCTGTTGTAACAGATGAAGAACAAATAACTGCAAGTGTTGAATTTGATTGGTCTAGGTTAATTACAACATCATTTAAAAGCTCTACAGACAATGCCAATATTCCATTAAGTTCCAGAGGAGATGGATTTCGTAGGATTACAATGATGTCTTATTTTGAGATGTTAGCAGAAGAAAAGAATCAGGAAAACAATGTTATTTATGGGTTTGAAGAACCTGAAACTTTTCTACATCCTGAAACACAAAAATTATTGTTTGATAAACTAATTAATTTATCAAAGGCTGATTATCAGATATTCACAACTACACATTCACCTATAATAGTATCAAGAGCTGATACTAATTCTATTATTTTTATAAATAGAGTAGATAATATTTACAAAGTTATTCAACATCAGGATATCAATATTGAGACTATTGTTGATGAATTGGGTATTAAACCAAATGATGAATTAATAAAAATATATGATAATATTAAAGCTTTATTATTGGTTGAAGGTAAAGATGATGTTATTGCATTTTCACATGTTGCAAGAATATATAAACAACAAAATCTAATAGAAAAAGATTTTATAGAATCAGGTATACATATATTACCCATAGGTGGTTGTGGTAGTATTCAAAATTGGACTAACCTAAATATAATTACAAATTTAAATAAGCCATTTTATATTGTTTTAGATAGTGATAAGACTTCAGAGAGAAGTATTTCTAAAACAAGAATAACATTAACAAATATAGGTTATAGAGAAAATCAGGATTTTCAACTTACACGAAAGAGAGAAATTGAAAATTACATTCCTGATGTATATTTTCACTCATTAGATGCTCCAATTGATATATCTTATGGAGATTGGGATGATGTGAAAACAATCTGTATACTACATGAAGAAGGTATGAGACTTGGTGGTAAATATGTGTTGAAAAAACATTTTCCTAGTCTTGATTATAATCACCTTAAAACCACTTTTTGTCCTGATGGCAATCTTAGGAATGATGAATTTTTAGATATATACCATAAGTTACTAGGTAAAATTGGTGTATAAGTTTATTTTAGGTCAATTTTAATATTAAAAAAGTAATTCTAGAATAAAAATAATTGAGGATGATTAAATTTGATTTTACAGGGATAAAAAATACTTTTATGTCAAATACTCTTCTAAGTTTTAATCTTAATTTTTTTGCAAAAAATAAAGAGATAGAGCAAATAGAAGAAGATGTAACAAATGTGGATGATAGGAAAGAATTTAAGGATATTAAAACATTGTTAGGTGGTAGTCATAGTCGTCTTATAGAAAAAATTAATGATGATATTATAACATATTTATTCATAGAAAAAGATAAAAAAGGGTCTGAATGGAATTCAGTTGTACCTGTTATTATTGAAAAATCAACAAATAAAACAACCCAATTTGGAATAGGGTATTTTGCACTTGAAGGTAGTGGGAGTGGATTAAGTCATATGGATTCTCTCATATATTACCTGAAAAAACATATTGACAGAGGATATCAAGTTTATATTCTTCCTAAAATAGTAGATAATGAGCTTTTAAATTATTACCAATATTTTGATAGTAATATAAGGTTATCTACTTTAATTGAAAATTCAATTGATTTAATCAATTACCAAAAAGATTCTTTTAAATGGATATATAGACAGTATCAAGAATTGTTGCGAAAACACATGATAAGTTCATTATAGTCCAACTTATATATAATACTGAATGATTATTATGACTGTAGTTCTTTGGAATGTAAAATTATTAGTATCATCCCCTAAAATCGTCCCCTATCTTCAAAAATCATATATAGTTAATTGATAATTAGGATTTAGAAACTATTGAGTGGGAATAATAGATAGATTACGATATAGAAAAACAGGCTTACTCATTTTGAGTAAGCCTGTTTCTTTATTTATGAAATATAGTCTATTCTATATTTTTTCTCACCTTAGTCAGAAACTTTTGCATAGCTGCCGAATCTTTCTTTTCTATAATTTTCAAAAGATTCGCTAATTCTTCCCTAATCATCTCCACTTGTTTTGGAGTGTAAGGATTAAATAGTATTTCTGTTAATAAATAATCGTCTTCCGACAATAACCCCCTGGCAATATCCATATGTCTTTTGAATGTTGTTCCCGGAGCTTCCTGATGTTTCATTACCGAAGCAAATACCAGCGTAGATGCAAAAGGAATAGATAGGGAATAAGCTATTGTCTCGTCGTGCTCCTCGAACGTATATTCGAAAACTTTCAGTTTCAGATTACTATACAAATCTTTAAAAAAGATTTTTCCCCAATGGTTAGATTCTGAAATAATAATTGCACTCTCACTACTCAGGCTACCCAGATTGGCAAAAGTGGGTCCAAACATAGGGTGTGTGGATACATAAGGTCTGTTTACCTTCTCATAATATTCTTTCAATCCTGTTTTCACAGATGCTATATCCGATAAGATACACATATCATCCAGATAAGGCAATACCATATCAAATGCTTGTGTTGTATACTTTACAGTAGCTGCATTTATAACAATCTCCGGATTGAAATCCTTAATTTCTTCCGGATTGCTCATTCTTATCGTATTGTAAGTAAAGCGAAGACGTTGCGGATCAGTATCAAAAACACCTACTTCATGCTGAAAACTTAGCACATCAGCAAAGAAAGAACCCATCTTTCCCGCACCAAGGATTAATATTTTCATCGAATTATTATCTATTGAAGATTATTTATTCATTATTACCAACTGCTGTCTTACCGACTCCTCGTGTATAGCTTCAAGTATTGTACGCATAAAATCAGGATCCATCTTCATATCTATAGCCTGATTGATACGCTTTGTCAATATCTCGTCATAACGGTCAGTTTGTACAATAGTCATCCCATGCTCTTTCTTAAATGTACCTATTTCACAAGATACACGCATACGTTTCGCTAATAATTCCAACAATTGTGTATCCAATTCATCTATTTGTTGACGAAGTTTAGATAAATCTTCTGTCGATTGTTTTTTATCACGGATAATCAAGTCCCCCAAAATTTCTTTCAAACGAGCAGGAGTTACCTGTTGTGAAGCATCACTCCAAGCATTGTCAGGATCGCAATGCGTCTCGATAATAAGACCTTCGTAACCTAAGTCCATCGCTTGTTGAGAAAGTGGCTCTATAAGATCACGTTTACCTCCGATATGACTAGGATCACAGATAATAGGCAGGTCAGGGAAACGACGTTTCAATTCGATTGGAATATGCCATTGTGGAAGATTGCGGTAAATCTTTTTGTCATAAGAACTAAATCCTCTGTGAATAGCACCTAGTTTAGTAATACCAACATTACTCAAACGCTCTAATGCTCCGATCCATAGTTCCAAATCGGGATTTACCGGATTTTTCACCAAAACCGGAATATCGACTCCCTGAAGAGCCTCTGCAATTTCTTGTACTGCAAAAGGATTGGCAGTGGTACGAGCACCTACCCAAAGCAAATCAACACCAAATTTTAATGCTTCATACACATGTTTTTGAGTAGCAACTTCGGTCGAAACGTACATTCCTGTTTCTTGCTTTACCTTTTTCAACCAAGCCAGTCCTTCACTGCCTACGCCTTCAAAGCCTCCCGGTTTTGTTCGTGGTTTCCAAATACCCGCACGCATGATCTTTATTCCATTTGCAGCCAATTCTTTGGCTGTTGTCATTACCTGTTCTTCTGTTTCGGCACTGCAAGGTCCTGCAATTACCATAGGACGTTTTGCATCAACACCCGGAAGTAAAATAGATTCTAGTTTCATTGTATATTAATTGTTATATTATATTTATATGTAAGTTTTTTTCTTCTTAACACAAAGGGCACAAATAACCATTTATTATTCTCTTAATTCCATCTTTAAATAAGACAGTATTAAAATTCATGAGTAATCCTAATTTGCATTTACTTAATTTCAGATAGGTAAGAGTTTGAGCTATATGTAAATTATTTAAATTTTCTACTGATTTAACTTCAACAATAAGCTTACCTTCAATCATCAAATCAATTCTATATCCAGCATCTAATTTTATGTTCTCATAAACTAATGGAAGTACCCTTTGCTTTTCTACAATTAAGCCTATTTTAGACAACTCATAAAAAAGACATTCTTCGTAAGCACTTTCCAAAAGACCAGGACCTAAGACTTTATGAATATTGAATCCTGCATTAACTACCATCTTCACTAATTCGTTCTCTTCTGAATTTTTTATTGAATTACTAATATTCATAAATCTTTGTGTTTCCTTTGTGATCTTTGTGGTAAAAATCAATGCTATTTTATATCACTTTCTTTATTCTTTCCAAAGCTTCTTTCAGCGTATTCTCATTACAACAAAGCGATATACGAATATATCTTTCTCCTTTGCTGCCAAAAATAAAACCGGGAGTCAGAAAAACATTTGCATCATACAATATCTTATCCGCCAATTCTTCACTGCTTTTAGAATTATCCGGAATCTTGCCCCAAAGAAACATCCCGACTTGCTTTTTATCATATTTGCAACCCAAAGCATCCATAATAGCACCTGCATATTCGCGACGTTTTGCATACAGTTCAATATTATTTTTTTGATGCCATTCTTTCGAATTATGCAGGGCCTCAACCGCAGCCAACTGCATAGGCTTGAATATACCGCTTTCGATATTACTCAATACTTTCAATATCCATTGAATAAATTGAGGATTCGAAGCCACCATACCAATACGCCAACCCGGCATATTATGCGATTTACTCATCGAATTGAGTTCAATGCAGATATCTTTTGCCCCATCTATTTGTAAAATACTCAACGGTTTCTCGTTCAATATCATACTGTATGGATTATCATGAGCAATAATTATTCCATGCTTCTTTCCAAAAGCAATAAGTTTTTCAAATAATTCTAAAGAACCGTTAGCTCCGGTCGGCATATTCGGATAATTTACCCACATCAGCTTCACTTTCGATAGATCCATCTTTTCCAAAGCATCGAAATCGGGTTGCCAATCACTGTTTTCATCCAGATCATAAGTATGAATGTTTGCACCCACCAAACGGCTCACCGATGTATAGGTCGGATATCCCGGATTAGGAACCAACACCCCATCACCCGGGTTAAGAAAAGCCAGTGATATATGTAATATTCCTTCTTTAGAACCGATCAAGGGTTGTATTTCTTTAGTAAGATCGAGACTCACACCATACAAATTCTTGTAGAAATCGGCAAATGCTTTTCTCAATTCGAGAATACCCACATGAGACTGATAGCCATGAGCATTAGGGTCTTTAGCCGAATTCCCTAATACTTCAATTGTATCTTCGGAAGGAGGTAAATCAGGACTACCAATCCCCAAGCTAATTACATTTTTTCCCTGTGCATTCATCTCTGCTACTTCTTTTAATTTAATTGAGAAGTAGTATTCATTTACTGTATTTAATCTATCTGCCGGAACTATAGGTTTCATTATTTATATATTTTTAGAGCAACTACAAGAGATTGCCTCTGCTATTCATAATTTATAATTCTTAATTCATCATTTTTATAAGATGCTTTGCTTCCCTTCGGGATATTCTCCAAGTATTTTCAGCTCGCTGGTCAATGGACGAAGAGCATGAAGTGATTGCCGGTAAACATCCAAATCGGTAAATTTCAGATCTATATAAAACTGATATTCCCATTCGCGTCCGATGATAGGAAGTGATTGTATCTTAGTCAGATTAACTCCATAAAAAGATAAAATGGATAAAACCTTTGACAAACTCCCCTCTGTATGAGGCAAAGTGAATACAATAGAAGCCTTATTTATTACTTCGTTTTTTTGTAATTCGTCAACTATCCAAGGATTTGAAAAGAGAAGGAAGCGTGTGAAGTTGTGTTTGTTAGTTTCTATACCTTTGGCTAAAACATTCAGCCCATATATCTCAGCGGCTCTCTGACTGCAAATTGCGGCATGTGCCCCCGCTTTTGTTTCTGCAATATCTTTTGCAGCAAGTGCTGTATCTTCGTGCTCTACAATCTTGATGCCCGGAAGAGTATCTAAGAAATCGATACATTGCATAAGAGCAATCGGATGCGAGGCAACCTCTTTTATTTCGTGAATATCTTGTTCCGGTAATGCAGCCAAACAATGAGATATCCGCAATTTGTATTCACCAGCAATTGGCAATTTATGCTTTTTCAGCAGCTCGTGATTTTGCAACAGGCTTCCCGCTATCGTATTCTCAATAGCCATAATGCCTATTGCATTCGGATCTTTTTCGATTTCAGTGAAAATATCTCTGAATGTAAGGCAAGGAATTATCTCTATTTCTTCTCCTTCGAAATAATTTTCCGCAGCAATGCCATGATAAGCACCTAATCCTCCTTGTATAGCGACTCTTTTCATACTTGAAATATATTTACAAAAAAAGTCCCATCGTTTCCGACAGGACTTTATATCTTATTAAATTGTTATTTCATCTTCAATCTTTCCATACAAAATCCTGTCTTACCTTCTAAAGTAAAAGTAAAAAAAGAAAAAGTATGTAAAAGAAAATTTATTCATTGTCTTCGTTTTTTCTCGAATGATGGAACAAAAGTAATATATTTTTTAGAAATACAATCTTTTCGTCGTATTTTTTTTGAAAACGCATCTTATTTACTTAAAGTCAAACTATCTGCCCTAGTCGTCTATATCCTCATTCAATAATTTTCCCGATCTATCGAATTCGATATCTACAGAAAGTCTTCCTTTTTCAAGTTCAATGTCAATCTTCGACCTCTTAACTTCTACCTCTACTAGTCCCCAATCACTATACTTCGTATTTATGTATGAAGAAACATTATTGGGTAATTCTGATAGAATTGTTTTAGGCAATAAATTATTTTCTGCTTTTGCTTCTCTCAGTGTACCATCAAATTGGAATTTGAGTTTCTGTCCGCTTTTTACATATACCGAATAATTATTAGGCCATTGCCTGGTATCCGACACAAAAGATAATCCTCCAAAATATTTATTAAGAATATTCTGTGCAACTTGGGGAAGCTGATTAGGTTGTATTTCTTTCGATCTACCCCAATCATCAGCAAAAGCACTACATGTAAGGAATAATGTTAAAGTAATAAATAATAATTTTTTCATATCTGTTTATTCTAAATATATAACAATAGTAAAATTAAATTCTGTTGATATTCTATAGCAAAATATCAAGATATCCTATCAGACAGAATAATTTAGAATGAGTATCTTTGTAGTCTTTTTTAGAAAAATGAGAATAGACAATATAGAATTTCCACAATATCCGGTCTTTTTGGCACCCATGGAGGATGTCACTGACCTGAATTTTCGCCTGTTATGTAAACAATTTGGAGCCGATATGGTTTACACCGAGTTTGTCTCCAGCGATGCACTTATCAGACACGTTAACAAAACAAAGGATAAATTAGTTATCAGTGAGAAAGAGCGTCCGGTAGCCATACAGATCTATGGCAGGGAGGTGGATGCAATGGTTGAAGCAGCAAAAATATGTGAAGAGGCAAACCCCGACATCCTCGACATTAATTTTGGTTGCCCTGTCAAAAAAGTGGCTGGTAAAGGAGCAGGTTCAGGTATGATGAAGACTCCCGACCTGATGATTGAAATTACCGAAGCAGTAGTAAAAGCAGTCAAACTACCTGTAACCGTAAAGACTCGCTTAGGTTGGGATCATGATTCCAAAATCATAGTAGAACTTGCCGAAAGACTACAAGATACTGGAATCAAGGCGTTAACAATACATGGACGGACACGAAGCCAAATGTATACAGGCGAAGCGGACTGGACTCTGATTGGTCAAGTAAAAAATAATCCGCGTATGCATATTCCTATTATTGGGAATGGTGATGTAAATACACCTGAACAATGCAAAACGCGTTTCGAAGAGACAGGCGTAGATGCTGTCATGATAGGACGGGGATCGATAGGCAATCCATGGATATTTCGTGAGGTAAAGCATTACCTTAAGACAGGGGAATTGCTACCACCCGAAAAATTTGGCTGGTATATGGAAATCCTGAAAGATTATATTAAGAAGAATGTAGAACATTCGGGCGAAAGAGGAGGTATCCTTCATAGCCGCAGGCATTTGGCCGCAAGTTCGTTATTTAAAGGCATTCCCGATTTTAAGAAAACACGTATAGCCATGCTTCGTGCTAATACAATGGAGGAATTATTTTTAATAATGGATTCTATCGAAGCTGATTATTTTACACTAGAATAAAGAAAACCGGAGATCAGTTTCACAACTAATCTCCGGCAATAAAATAATTGAGTTGATCTTAATAATTGAAGTTTATATTTTAGAAATTTCTATTAGCTGTCAATAATTCTTTGTCCACATCTAACAAAAGGATATCCAAATCATTATCTACTATCCAGATATTTTCATTTTCATTCCATTGGAGATGCGTCATTGTTTCAAGACCTCCGGCTTCTGAGTAGATATATTCATATTTATCTGTTTCAATCCACTTCTTGTCTCTACTATTCCATCTGTAAGTTATCTTTTCTACAGGCTTATTCTCTCCTATATATTTGATAACATATTGTTTGACAGGTTTCAGGTTCATATCATTTTCGCCTTCGTACAAACTTATTGTTTTAGATTTTTCAGCCTTGTTTTCTATAACATTCTGATAAGTTCTGGTATTGTTATTATCTTTACTAAAAACATTATTTATGGTGCTTAATCCTAATAAGCCTGCAATTATTGATGAGATTATTATTGTTTTCATGATTTGTGTGTTTATTAGTATGACGTAAATTTTTAATAATAGTTACATGCTTTTTATTACAAAGCCTGATATTCTTCTTTTTTAACAGATACAGTGTCTGTTTCAGACTCTATAACTTTTTCTTTCTTCTTTTTTTCTTTCTTGGTTCTATTCCGCTTCGACACATTCTGTTTCAACGGACGATCTACTTTTATTTCTGCATTCTCCGGACAGTATACTATTACTTTAAATATCTCCCTGTCCCAGTGATTGTCTTTACTATAAAGCTCGGGCTTTAGCAGAAGGGATGTACCTTGTTCTTTAATCCTGAAGTTCGCTTTTTCTGCTTTATCCTGGGCAGCCTGCCAGCTTCTGTCAAATGCCGTTTTCTGGATATCTATTTCTATTTTCTTATACAAAGTATCCTTTATTATCTCCACTTTAGGCATCAGAAACCAAGATTTGGGCTCTTCATCAATCATATAAAGTTGATTACTATCAAAAACCGTTTCTGCGTATTTGTATTGTTCTCCCAATTTTATGTGCACCGTATCCGATTCTACAGATGGGATATATTTCTGGGTATAGTTTGCTTTATGTTTATAGTCTTTAGAGAGTTTCACACCCCAGCTTCCTATATAAAGACATACTCCCAACCATACAACGAAGGCGATTCCCAATACAACCAAATCCCGCATATTGAATTTTGTAAGCAGACGGATTACAAAATATATAATCATTAATGCCGGAATTAACCAAACCAGAGTTATAGAAGCTACTATATTGTAGGTAAACAATCCGTTCGTTTCCAGAAAATCTTTTATAGATGGAAAACTTATTACGGATGGGAAAAATAGTGTAAAGAAAGCTGACAACAGGAGTGATACACCCACCATACTGAGTATGAATATAATGAATGCTTTCAACAATTTCCCTAAAGCTCTTCCTAGTCCACTACCACGAGCTTTCTTTACTTTAAAATTTCCGGTTTCAATTCCTTCAATAGAGGGATCTTGTCCTGACATTGCCAATTTCTGGTTAAAGGTTTTGGCAGCAGGCATTGCAATCCACAATACAAAGTAGGAAATAAATATTAAAAAACTTAATTTATCGAAAAATGCTATTTTACTACTAATCATTGAAATAAAAAAGCTCAAAGCATAGATTACCCTTACCAGTACAGGATCTAAATTGAAATAGTGTCCAAGCCCACTACAGACTCCGCCTAAAACTGCATGATCCGTATCCCTGTATAACTTTTTAGACTCTTTTTTCTTATTGATACTACTAGTATTTTCTTTATTTTCAGAAGTACTTCCCGACTCTATAGTTTCCTCCGCATCGTCGAAGTCTACCGGATTTCCCATTATTTCGATGATATGTTGTGCATCCGATAATGTTATTATATCTGTTGGTGAATTAGCTTTCATCTGCAACAATTCACTCATCCGATATTCTATATCAGTCAATATTTCGCTACCATCATTCTTCTTTCCAAAATATGCTTTCAGATTGTCCAGATAAGTATTCAATAATTCATAAGCATCTATATCCAGAGTAAAAGCATAGCCACCAATACTGGCTTTTATTGTTTCTTTCATAGTTTTACGTCTTTAAACGATTTATTATTTCGTATTCGGTCTATAGTATTCACTAAGTCTGCCCATACATTGTCCAACTCTGCAAGAACAGCCCTACCTTTGTCTGTTATAGAATAATATTTGCGAGGGGGTCCTTGAGTTGATTCTTCCCACCTGTATGTCAATAATCCCTGATTCTTCTGACGTGTCAGGAGCGGATATAATGTCCCTTCTACCACAATCATCTGAGATTCTTTCAGTTCGTTTATTATTACCGATGCATAGGCATCATTCTCCGATAAAATACTCAGTATACAGTATTCGAGAATACCTTTTCTCATCTGAGCTTTTATGTTATCTACATTTATTGCTTCCATACTTTACCTCCTAACATTACCTGTTGTATAATTCTTAATATTTTCGGCTGTAACATGTTCTCCATACATCTCCAGTTTCTGAACTACCGTATTAGCTTCGGGCATTACTATCCATAATATGAAATAGATTAAGAATGGTGATCCAAATCCAAAGAATATCAGTAATATGAATATTACCCTGATCAAAGTAGAATCTATATTGAAATATATTGCAAGTCCACCACAAACGCCGGCAATTTTTTTATCTTCCGGATTACGATACAATTTTCTTCCTGGTTTCATTTTAAATTCGGTTGATTCGTTATTAGTTACTTTTTCTTTATCTACTTCACCTAAGCAAGCAATTACACTATTTACAGCATTCATATCAACTACCTGATTAGGATATTTTATCTCTTTCTGGAAAAGTTCTGCAACGCGGCTTTCTACATCTTCCATTATTTCCCTTGCATCTTCCTTATTAGGAAGCGAGGCTTCAAAATCCGTCAAATACGATTTTAACCTCATGTATGCATCATCTTCAATATTAAAATTGATCCCTCCTATATTTACTTCAATAACTTTTTTCATAGCTATTTTTGATTTATATAATTTTATACCATGTTTTATGTAATACAAATATACACATAAATTTTGGTACTATGCAATACATAATACCATTCAATAAAATGATCTATCCTAGAGATAGTATTGTAACAATCTGATCTACAAACACTTTACCCAAATACACGCACCTAAAGATTAACTTTATTTAACCATATGGCGCAAAAAAAGAGCCGAAATATTCGGCTCTTCACATTTTATCGTAATATGTTACTTACATTCTTTCGGGAACTTCTATACCTAACAATTGCATTCCGGTCTTAATAACACGTGCTACATTATCTGATAGTAGTAATCGCATATCCCTGATTTCTTTATTTTCTTCTTTAAGAATAGAATGATCATGGTAAAACTGGTTGTATTCTTTCACCAAATCATATGAGTAATTTGCAATAAGAGCCGGATTATACTCGTCGCCTGCTTGCGTAATTATAGCATCAAACTCATAAACCAGTTGTATCAATGCTTCCTCTTTTTCGGTCAAAGGTGTACTTGCGGAAAGACCTGCAATCGGAGAGATTCCTTGCTCTGCTGCCTTACGCAATACAGAACGGATGCGTGCATAAGTATATTGGATAAATGGACCTGTGTTGCCATTAAAATCGATAGACTCTTTCGGATTAAAGACCATATTCTTTTTAGGATCAACTTTCAGAATAAAGTATTTCAGCGCACCTAATCCTACAATACGTGCGATGTTTGCAGCCTCTTCTTCACTACAATCATCTAATTTTCCCAATTCGTCAGAAGTTTCTCTTGCTGTATTAATCATTTCTTCCATAAGGTCATCAGCATCCACGACTGTGCCTTCGCGAGATTTCATCTTACCTTCAGGAAGCTCTACCATCCCATATGAAAAATGTGTCAGACCTTTTCCAAATTCAAAGCCCAACTTATCTAATAATATAGATAGTACCTGAAAGTGATAGTTCTGTTCATTCCCTACCACATATACCATCTTATTGATAGGATAGTCATCAAAACGAAGTTTCGCTGTTCCTATATCCTGAGTCATATATACAGAAGTACCATCTGCACGAAGAAGAAGCTTCTGATCTAATCCTTCAGCCGTAAGATCTGCCCATACCGAACCGTCTTCTTTTTTATAGAATACTCCTTTCTCCAATCCGCTCAGGACTTTATCTTTTCCTTCAAGATATGTTTGAGACTCATAATATATCTTATCAAAGTCAACTCCCAACCTTTTATATGTTTCGTCAAATCCGGCATACACCCAACTATTCATTGTTTCCCATAAAGAAACAACTTCAAGGTCGCCTGCCTCCCATTTACGCAACATCTCACGGGCTTCCTCCATCAATGATGACTGAGCTTCTGCCTCTTCTTTCGAAAATCCTTTTTCTTGGAGTTCTACTAATTCAGCTTTATAATGTTTATCAAACAGCACATAATAATCTCCGACAAGATGGTCTCCTTTTTTGCCCGAAGACTCAGGAGTTTCACCATTTCCCCATTTCTTCCATGCCAGCATGGATTTACAAATATGAATACCCCTATCATTTACAATATTGGTCTTCACGACTTTATTTCCATTCGCCTTCAAGACTTCTGCCAGTGCAAAGCCTAATAAGTTATTGCGAATATGTCCTAAATGGAGAGGTTTGTTTGTATTAGGAGAAGAATATTCAATCATTACTAGTGGAGAACTATCTGTCACCGATTTTACTCCATAATTCTTAATATTACTAATATCTTCCAGTATAGAAAGCCAGCAAGATGAAGATATTTCAAGATTCAAAAAACCTTTAACAACATTGAATCCCGAAACGCACTCATTATTATTTATCAGCCATTCCCCTATTTCCTGAGAAGTTTGTTCCGGACTTTTTTTAGATATCTTTAGAAAGGGAAAAGTGACAAGAGTCAAGTGCCCTTTAAATTCTTTACGTGTTTTCTGTAGTTGTATGAGCTTACTATCTACTTCTGCATCATATAGTTCTTTCAAGGCAGAAACAATTGCCGATTGAATAGATTGTTCTAGTTTCATCCTTCTTATTTTGTCTTTGACATTCAGACTGCAAAGCTACAAAAAAGGATTCAAATGTTGCCTGCTAGAAGACAATGTAATATCCTAAAATAAAAAAGCAGAAAAAGTTAAATCTTCTTCTGCTTTAAATTTCTTTTTACCTAAGATTATAGGTCAGCTAGTTCAGCACCGGCTTTGAATTTCACAACTTTTTTAGCTGGAATGTCAATTGTTTGTTTTGTTCTTGGATTAATACCTTTTCTTGCAGCTTTTTCTGTTACTGAATATGTTCCAAATCCTACAAGAGAGATTTTACCACCTTTTTTAAGTTCTTCACCTACAGTTTCGATAAATGCATCTAGTGCTTTTTTTGAATCTGCTTTGCTTAGTCCAGCTTTTTCTGAAATAGCATTAATAAGTTCAGTTTTATTCATAATAATGCAATAAAAAAAATTAATTAATTAAAAGTATATTTTGATTGTCCTTTTTTATAATCTACATACTATTCAACACCAAATATAGATTATAGTTTACGAACTATCAAAAAAAAAGTAAAAAAACATTGAATTAAAAGTGTTTTAGTGTAAAAATATGCCAAACAAAAGCCTCTCACAGGCACTCTTACCGAAAATATAAGTACTTTTGCATAAACTTTGCTATAAAATTTATGAATCGAAACGGAGGAGGATTTTTAAGTGGTATTCCACCGGTAACCCTCAACATTATAGTCATCACAGTTATATGCTGGTTAGCGCAAATGCTTTTAGGCAGCAGAGGTATAGATGTAACCAATTTGTTAGGATTGCATTATTTTGCATCCGATGCATTTTACCCTCACCAGCTTATTACTTATATGTTTATGCATGATACGTCAAACATCATGCATCTACTCTTCAATATGTTTGCCGTATATATGTTTGGACGTACTCTCGAGATGGTATGGGGACCCAAACGATTCCTGTTTTATTATATTGCAACTGGACTAGGAGCTGCACTTCTCAATATGCTGGTAGCATATATACGCATACAGTCTGTGGAAAGTGGCATGAGTGAAGAAATGATTGCAGAAGTATATAGAAATGGACTGGAAATTCTTAACAATGGAAAAAACTATGCCGATCCTCAATTGGGCAATCTAAACTTATTTATTAATCAGGTAACAGTCGGAGCCTCCGGTGCTGTATTCGGGATACTTGTTGCATTCGGTATGTTCTTCCCGAATGCCGAGCTTATGATAATTCCAATTCCAATCCCCATCAAAGCAAAATATCTAGTTATTGGCTACGGATTAGTGGAAGTATTTTTAGGAGTTTCGAATATGGAAGGAGATAATGTTGCACACTTCGCACATGTCGGAGGGTTAATTGTCGGATTCTTTATAGTTCTTTACTGGAAATATCAGAACAAAAAACATGGGCGCTTCTATTAAATCAATATTAAATAACCTGAAATATAAGGATACATTGATAAAACTCATTCTTATCAATGTCGTTATATTTATTGCTTTAGGGACTATCAGAGTAATCTCTGTATTATTCGAATTACCCATATTAGATTTTTCTAAATACATAGAAGTGTCATCTAATATTAAAGTTGTAGTAACCCATATATGGACATTATTCACCTATATGTTTGTCCACTACGACATACTCCACATATTATTTAATATGTTAATGCTGTATTGGTTCGGACAAATATTCTTGATGTACTTTACATCGAAGAATTTTGTTGCCTTATATATATTAGGAGGTATCGCCGGAGCTTTTTTTTATATTATAACATTTAATACGATCCCTTATTTTACTAAACTTGGTGATTCTTACATGATAGGTGCATCAGCATCGGTAATGGCGATCATCTTCGCTGCAGCATTCTATAATAAAAATCAGGAGGTAGGCTTACTTTTTTTCGGACGTGTCAAGATTATATATATTGCTTTAATTATTTTTATACTCGATTTCCTTGCTCTAGGCAAAGGGAGTAATCTGGGAGGACATATAGCCCATATAGGTGGAGCTGCACTAGGTTACCTTTTTGCAATACGCTTTCGTAACGGGAAAGATATAACCAAAAGTGTCAATCACTTTTTTGACAAGATAGTTAATATGTTTAAACCCAAGCCTAAAATGCGCGTAACAACGCACAACGAAAAGAACAGAGACTATGAATACAACCAACGCAAACACAACGAGACGGAAGAAATAGATCGTATATTAGATAAAATTAAAAAGTCCGGGTACTCAAGTTTAAATAACGAAGAAAAAAAGAAACTTTTCGATGCAAGTAACAAGTAAAGATATATTCAATCGATTAGGGCGTACTATCAAGTTTATCTTATATGCAATAAATGTATCTATACTATTATTGCTATTATGCTCATTTTTATCATGGCACATTTCACCTGAGCGCTATACTTTTTTCGCATATGCAGGATTTGCATTCCCTCTTATACTATTTGTGAATGTAGCATTCCTTATATTCTGGATTATACGTTTAAACTGGAAATTAGTACTTTCAAATATTACAATACTACTTGTTTGCTACAGCCCTATATCAGCGTATTTTCCTGTCAACTTCGGTTCTAAAGATGTTCCCGAAAACTCTATAAAATTTCTCACTTATAATGTGAGAGCATTTAATTGGGAGATGGACAAAAAATGGACAAAGGATCACCCAATGGTAGAATATATACGCTCAGTAGATGCCGATATAGTTTGCATGCAAGAGTATATGACTTCGGTTAACGAACGCCTTGCAAGTACAAAGAACCTGCAAAAGGCATTGGAAATTTATCCTTACTACTCAGTTATTCCCCTCTGGCCTTTAGGAAAAGGATATGAGTACGGATTGGCTTGTTTCTCTAAATATCCAATAAAGTCTATTCTTAAAATACCTGTCGATTCTGATAGCAATGGCTCTGCACTGTACAATATAGATGTTAACGGAAAAATAATCACTGTAGTAAATAACCACCTTGAATCTAACAGGCTAACATCTGAAGATAAAAAATTATATAAAGACTTTCTGAAAGAAAAAGAGAACGGACCGGGATTAAATGAGGTAACTCAAAATATTGAAGAACGGCTTGGCACTGCTTATAAAAAACGAGCACCTCAGGTAGATATGATTGCTCATTATATAGCAGAACAAAAAACTGATGGAGTAATCATATGTGGTGACTTTAATGATACACCTATATCCTATACCTACCAGAAAATGAGGCAAAACATGTTCGATGCATATGTCGAAACAGGTTTTGGTCCGGGAATAACCTTTCACGAAAATCTTTTCTGGTTCAGGATTGATTATATTATGCATTCCAAGAATATGGAAGCATACAATTTCACAATTGACAAAGTCAAGTATTCGGATCATTATCCGGTATGGACTTATTTACATTTCAAATAAAATATGTACAAAATAAGTAAACAGTTTTCTTTTTCAGCTTCGCATATATTAGAAGGTCTTCCGGCAGACCATCCTTGTACCCGCATGCATGGACACAATTATGTAGTGACCATTCATTTAAGATCGGAGACATTAGATGAGAAAGGATTCGTAAAAGATTATAGAGAGCTACAGATCATTAAAGACTATATTGACAAGCACCTTGATCACAGGCATCTGAATGACATATTTGATGTCAACCCCACAGCAGAAAATATAGCAAAAAAGCTATATGATCTTTTTGCAATACAGATCCCTCAAATATATGCTGTAGAAATATCTGAGACACCCAAAACTTCGGCCATCTATGAAGCTGAACGTTAAAGAAATATTTTATTCTTTACAAGGAGAAGGGGGACGGGCTGGCGAAGCTTCCATCTTTATTCGTTTAACGAAGTGTAATCTCGATTGCTCTTTCTGCGATACAGATTTTGCCGAAGGAGAAGATATGTCTTTAGATGAAATACTAGATACTATCAGGCAATATCCTTCAAAGTGGATAATCTGGACAGGCGGAGAACCCACTTTACAACTTAAAGATGAACATCTGCATTTCTTCAAAGATAAAGGTTATAAGCAGGCTATAGAAACTAACGGAACAAAGCCTGTATCAGACTTAATAGATTATATAACCTGTAGTCCCAAAAGAAATTACGAAAGGATAAAACAATATCTTCCAAAAGTGAATGAAATACGCTTACCTATCGGTATTGAAGATAAATTACCGGATATTGAAACATTGCCACTGGCAGATAAGTATTTCTTAAGTCCTATATTTGATGGTGATACACTCAATCAGACAAATGTAAAATACTGTGTAGAACTAATAAAGGATAATCCTCAATGGATTTTAAGCCTACAAATCCACAAATTGATCCACATTGAATGAACAAGTTTGATTTACATATATTAGGATGTGGTTCTGCTTTACCCACAATGCGCCATGTACCCACTTCGCAAGTGCTAAACATAAGAGAGAAATTGTTTATGATCGATTGTGGGGAAGGGACACAACTTCAGTTCAGAAAGGCGAAACTACGTTTTGGACGTTTAAACCGGATATTTATTTCCCATCTTCATGGGGATCATTATTTCGGGTTAATTGGGCTCATATCCACATTAGGGCTGCTAGGAAGGACAGGCGATTTATTCATTCACTCAATAGAGGAATTGGAACCTATACTCAAGCCACAACTCGACTATTTTTGTAAAGATCTGTCTTTTAATGTTGTATTGATCCCATTTGATCATACACAAAGCACAGTCATATACGAAGATAAATCTATAAAAGTAAGCACAATACCTCTCGATCACAGGGTTCCTTGTGCGGGATTCCTTTTTGAAGAAAGACCAAATGATTTACATCTGAATGGGGAATTAATCAAATTTTATGATATATCAGTAAAACAACTACCCTTAATCAAAAAAGGGGCAGATGCGATATTAGAAGATGGGAGAATTATCCCTAATAAGAACTTAACACGCCCTGCTGATCCATCCCGTAAATACGCATATTGTTCCGATACTGCGTACAAAGAGGACATAATACCTATCATTCAAGGGGCAGATTTGCTATATCATGAATCTACTTTTTTAGAAGAAGATAAAGCCCGTGCCGTAATGACAAGACACTCTACTGCAAAAGAAGCCGCACAAATAGCGAAACTTGCTGGTGTAAAAAAACTTATGTTAGGGCATTATTCTTCGAGATATACAGACGAGACTCTATTTTTGAAAGAAGCAAAGTCCATCTTCAAGGACACTGTACTATCTAACGAGCTTTTAGTAGAAAAATTGTAATTAGTATCAAAAAAATATTATTATTTCGTTCTTTTCTTTCAAATATTCGTATATTTGTAAACAACAAAGTTGATTTTAATGAAATATACATCTAAAATATTAATAATTGTTCTTTTGTGTGCACTATCCGTATCCGGTTTTGCACAGAAGAGAGATATTAATTTCGATGATGAAAAACCCAAAGTGGAACTAACGATAAATGGTGAAAAGTTTGTTGTTAACAATCTTCCACAAGAAGGAATCATTGAAATATTTAATATTTTAGGATCTAAAGTAATGAGTTTTAGTGTAAAGGGTGGTGTAAATGTAAATCGCATCAATTTACCTGAAGGCTATTACATTTTAAAATCGGATAACGCTACTAAAAAGATTGTAGTTAAATAATCGCTTCTACTCTATATCTTATTTATTCTATAGAGATTCTCTCCACATCTATTTCCCTATTTAAGAAAATACTAGCCGATTCTTTAAATTTTTCAGCAGACTCTGTTGTGTAATAGGTCGTGTTACCATCTTTCAAACAAACCTCCTCTATTTCGGGATGTCTTCTTAGATAATCCGAAAGGCTATCTGCAATATATTGACCTTGGGAAATAACGCGAACAGAAGAAGGAGTATACTCTTTTATTTTATCCAATAACATAGGATAGTGAGTACATCCTAAGACAAGTGTATCAATTAACGGATCCTGAGATAAAATTGTTTCTATATCCTTTTTCACAAAATAATCAGCCCCGGGCTTATCAAATTCCGAATTCTCAACCAAAGAAACCCACATTGGGCATGCATGTCCAATTGTTAAAACATCAGGATGAAGTTTGCTTATCTCTATAGAATAAGATTCAGATTGTATTGTCCCAATCGTTCCTAAAATACCGACATGCCGACTTTGTGTTATATCTCCAATAATTTCGGCAGTAGGGCGTATAATGCCTAAAACTCTTTTATTAGGATTTATTTGAGGAAGATCTAATTGTTGTATTGTTCTTAACGCTTTAGCCGAAGCAGTATTACAGGCCAAGATTACCAAATTACATCCTCTGTCAAAAAGAGCAGAAACAGCCTGTTTTGTGAATTGATAAACGACATCGAAAGAACGAGAACCATAAGGAGCCCTCGAATTATCTCCTAAATATATATAATTATATTGGGGTAGTAGTTTTTGGATTTCAGAAAGGATAGTTAATCCTCCGTAACCAGAATCGAAAATCCCAATCGGACCCGGAGTCAAAGCCTGCTCCATAATAAATGATTTAATAATTATCCCCTAAGCGTCTTTTAGAGTCTACGAAGTTTAGCTTTCACTAAAGAATTAGCATCAATAGCATCAGGAGTAAGAAACACCACTGTAGGGTCTGCAACATCATAGATACAAATATATCCTTGCTCTACTCCAACCTGACGAATAGCCTCTTTCAATTTATCTTTCAAAGGTTCGATCAATTGTACTTCCTGACTCTCTACATCCTCCTGAGCAACCTTCATAAATCGATTGATACTTTGCTCAAGCTCATACAGCTCCTGCATACGACGGAGTTTTATACTTTCTGCAAGTACATTCTGATTGGATAAAAAGTCTGTATATTTATTATTATAATCATTCTGCATCACAGCCAACTCATCTTTATACTTCTTATTGAGTTCTTCTATAACTTTAGTTGCAGCTACTTTACCCGGAGTTGCTTCCAGCAATTCAGTAGTATTTACATAAGCTACTTGTATAGAAGGAGAACCTGCTATTTGTGCAGATACAGGGCTAATAAAAGCAATGGCAACTATAAAAGATAATAAAAAAACAATTTTTCGAATCATCATTGTCGTCTATTATTTATACAATATATAAAGGGATAATAACTTTTCCGGGGAAGGTGTATCGAATAACCACTTACCATATTGATAGTTGTGTGTTTCGGTGGTATTTTCATACCACCGATTTCAGGGCATGATTGCTTGGTTACAACTATCAATTGGTTTTTTAGGTTATATTGCAAATATAATAATAATTTTTTATTATAATGTTTTCTTAACTTCGATTTCTTCAAAAGCTTCGATAATATCGCCCACTTTTATATCATTATAATTGTGAATATTAAGTCCACACTCATAACCAGCGGCAACTTCTTTGACATCGTCTTTGAAACGTTTGAGAGACCCCAGCTCTCCGGAATATATCACAATACCGTCACGGATAAGGCGTATTTTGTGAGAACGCTTAATCTTTCCGTCCTTAACCATACAACCTGCAACGGTACCTACTTTTGTAATCTTGAATACTTCACGAACCTCTACATTAGCTGTGATTTCTTCCTTAATGTCAGGTGAAAGCATACCTTCCATAGCTGATTTAACATCATCTATAGCATCATATATAATAGAATATAAACGTATCTCCACACCATCTTTATCAGCGGCTTTTCTTGCTGCCAACGCAGGTCTCACCTGGAAGCCAATCATAATAGCATCAGATGCAGCAGCCAGTGTAATATCAGACTCTGAGATTGCCCCCACAGCCTTATGGATAACATTTACTTGTATTTCCTCTGTCGATAATCTGATCAGAGAGTCAGATAGTGCTTCTACAGAACCATCCACGTCTCCTTTTACAATCACATTCAACTGTTGGAAATTACCAATAGCTATACGGCGACCAATATCATCAAGTGTAAGTATCTTCTGAGTACGTAACCCTTGTTCACGTTGCAATTGCTCACGTTTGTTAGCTATATCACGAGCTTCTTGTTCTGACTCCAACACGTGGAATAAGTCTCCTGCCTGAGGAGCACCATTTAGTCCAAGAATTAGAGCAGGAGCAGCAGGAGCAGCACTGTCTGTGCGCATATTCCTTTCATTAAACATTGCTTTCACACGACCAAAGTATGTACCGGCCAAAACAATGTCTCCTTGTTTCAATGTTCCATTTTCAACAAGCACTGTCGAAATATACCCGCGTCCTTTATCTAAGGAAGATTCTATAACCGAACCGGTTGCACGTTTATTTGGATTTGCCTTAAGCTCCAATAGTTCTGCTTCAAGTAAAACTTTTTCGAGAAGCTCATCAACCCCTAAACCTTGTTTCGCCGAAATATCCTGAGATTGGTATTTACCACCCCATTCTTCTACAAGATAATTCATTCCGGCCAAAGTTTCTTTTATCTTTTCAGGATTAGCTCCCGGTTTATCAATCTTGTTTATAGCAAACACGATAGGTACACCCGCAGCTGTTGCGTGGTTGATAGCCTCCACTGTCTGTGGCATCACATTATCATCCGCAGCTACTATAATGATAGCAATATCCGTTACTTTAGCTCCACGTGCACGCATGGCAGTAAATGCTTCGTGCCCCGGAGTATCTAAGAAAGTAATACGTCTGCCATCTTTTAGCTTCACATTATATGCTCCAATGTGTTGAGTTATACCTCCGGCTTCACCCGCAATAACATTTGTTTGACGGATAGTATCCAATAAAGAAGTCTTTCCGTGGTCTACGTGTCCCATCACTGTTACAATAGGTGCACGTGGTTCCAAGTCTTCTTCTTTATCTTCTTCTTCGGATATTGCCTCCACAACTTCGGCACTTACATATTCTGTCTTAAAGCCAAACTCTTCGGCAACAATATTGATTGTTTCAGCATCCAAACGTTGGTTAATAGATACCATGATACCGATACTCATACAAGTAGATATTACTTGTACAACCGGCACATTCATCATATTTGCCAAATCATTCGCCGTTACAAATTCTGTGATTTTAAGAACTTTACTCTCTTGTTCTTGTAGTTCTAGTTCTTCTTGTTGCTTTTGAGAGACAGCATCTCTCTTTTCTTTACGATATTTGGCTCCTTTAGTCTTACCACCTTTATTTGTCAGGCGGGCTAAAGTTTCTTTTATTTGCTTCTGAACATCTTCTTCACTAATCTCTGTTTTATGTGTAAGTACAGGCTTTTTGTGAGAATGTTTAGCTTTATTATCTCGTTGAGGCTGATTAGCAGGAATACCTTTTTCGATATCTACCTTTCCTTTCTTAATACGAGCCCTTTTCTTTTTAGAGTTTTCGTCATTATCGTCCGCAGCAGCTTTTCTTTTTTCTTTTTCTTCAACACTTTCTTTTTTCAAAAGCTTTACTGTGTTCTCTTTGACTTTCTTAGTATCAGCTTGTTCTTTTTCAAGACGCTCTTTTTTCTTTTCAGCTTTCGTCTTTTTAGCAGGTCTGGTTCTATCATTAATCGCACTTAGGTCAATAGAACCTTTTACTACGATGTTGGACTTCAGAGTTGGGCTATTAAGCCGAAATACAGAATCTTCTGAGCTTTCGTCTTTCTCTTCCACCTCTCCAACTACTTCATTGTCAATTTCAGTATTTTCTTGCGGCACCGATATTTCTTTTACTTCTTCGATTTCTTCTAAATCCTGTGTATTATCTTCTTCGATTTGAACTGGCTCTTTATCCTCGTGAACCTGAGTCACCTCTTCAATCTCCTCAACAATAGCAGCAGGTTGTTCTTCTTCAACTTCTTCTATTTTTGATTCAACTGGTTTTTTCTTACCCAGATTATCCAAATCTATCTTATCTACTATCTGTATATGAGGCTTAATATCTTCCGGTATCTCTGTCTTAATTTCTTCTACAATATGTTTGTTTACATTATCAGAGTCCTCTTTCTTAATCTCTTCCCGAAGAGCTTTCTTCTTTTCTTTTTGAATCTCCTTATTTCTATCCGAAGCTAATTTGATATTCTTATCTTTACCAAATTCAATAATAAGAAGGTCATACTGTTCATCGTCAATTTTTGTATTAGGATTTGGCTCAACAGCAAAACCTTTTTTTTGTAAGAATTCAACAAGACTGCTGATCCCTACATTCAAATCTTTTGATACTTTTATTAATCTTATAGACATACGTTTTTTTTAAATCATGATAAATGAACAGCTTCGAAAGAGTATGCTTTAGGTCTGCTTTTATTTCTAAACCTTACAAAAGTATTAAGAAATCACAGAATTACCAAAATATAAGCCCTATTCTTCATCTTCGAACTCTGTTCGTAAAATTGCAATTATATCATCGACTGTATCTTCTTCCAAATCTGCTTCTTTTGCCAGAGTATCTCTATCTGCAGATAGCACATTTTTCGCCGTGACATAACCCAGTTTTTTCAACTGCTCAATAATCCACTCATCTATCTCATCGCGGAACTCATCCAAATAGATATCCTCCTCGTCAAAGTCATCTATATCACGATATACATCAATAGTATAACCGGTAAGCATACTCGCCAGCTTAATATTTAAGCCACCTTTTCCGATTGCCAACGAAACCTCCTCGGGACGTAAGAAAACCTCTGCTTTTTTCTCTTCTTCATTCAACTTAATCGAAGATATCTTAGCAGGACTTAAAGCCCGTTGTATATAGAGATTCATATTAGAGGTATAATTGATAATATCAATATTCTCATTCCTCAACTCGCGAACGATACCATGTATACGAGAACCTTTCATTCCAACACAGGCTCCGACGGGATCGATGCGGTCATCGTAGGATTCCACTGCAACTTTAGCTCTCTCTCCCGGAATACGGGCAATGTTTTTAATCGTTATTAGTCCATCATTAATTTCCGGAACTTCCAGCTCAAACAATCGTTCCAAAAAAACAGGAGAAGTTCTTGATAGAATAATTTTAGGATTATTATTTTTATTTTCTACACGTTCGACTACCGCACGAACATGCTCTCCCTTGCGGAAGAAATCGGATGGTATTTGTTCTGTTTTTGGTAAAAGCAACTCTTCTTTTTCATCATCCAAAAGAAGTATCTCTTTCTTCCAAATCTGATATACTTCTCCAGAAACAATTTCTCCAATCTTTTCTTTATACTTATTATACAAACTATCTTTTTGCAGCTCCAATATCTTGGAAGCCAAAGTCTGGCGCAGATTTAGAATCGCACGACGTCCGAAGTCCTCAAAAAACACTTCATCCGTTACATCTTCACCTACTTCAAAATCTTCATCAATTTTTTTGGCTTCGGAAAGTGATATTTCTGTATTCGGGTCTTCCAACTCATCATCTTCGACGATAGTCCGGTTACGCCAAATCTCCAAATCTCCTTTATCCGGATTAATGATAACATCATAGTTTTCGTCTGTTCCGAACATTTTAGATATTACATTACGGAAAGAATCTTCTAGAACGCTTATCATTGTCATGCGATCAATATTTTTCAGTTCTTTAAATTCTGAAAAAGTATCAATCATGCTTATAATTTCTTTCTTAGCCATGTTATTTAAATCTGATTTGATATTTTGTATATTTCACTTCTTCGTATTTAAAAGAAAACTTTTCCTCTACAGGAACCTTTCTTTTCGCACCTTCCGGTTTCACCATTTTAGTGACAACTATGGCAAACCCCTCTTCATCACATTCGCTCAGGATACCCGAAAGTTTTTGACCTTTTTTAGTCAATACTTCAACTTCATTCCCAATATTTTTATGATATTGCCTTGGAATCTTAAAAGGAGAAGTTATACCTGCGGAACCCACTTCCAATTCAAAATCTTCTTTCTCTCTATCCAAATTGGACTCAATGAATTTGCTCAACGCAATACAATTGTCAATACTAACACCTTCTTCACTATCAATTTCTACAATAATAATATTTCCGGGTCTAATATTAACCTCTACCAAAAATGCGTCTGTATTTGATATATACTCTTCTACCAGAGTAACTATATAATCTTTATCTATCATCATTTCAATGAATGAAAGAGGAGAAAGCTATAAAGCCTCCTCCTCCGTTATTTCGGACACAAAGGTAATACATTTTACAGTAAACACCAAATATAAAATGTATTGAAATCTTTTTTAGTTTTTCTTATCACGACATTTTATTTCTTATTCAAAAAAACTATAATGCAATTTTCATCTGAAAAAGTATTTTTTTGAAAAAAAACAATTACCTTTGCATTATTATAAATATATAACAACAAGAAAGTTAGGCAAGAGGGGGAGTCGTTTTTATTTTCAGATTGGTATATAGCATGATGAATAAATGAGGTGTTTATACTAGAAATTCCCTATTCTATTAGTAAAAATTATATTAAAATATACTGGGCTTCTTATCAAATAAGTATCCTTGGATAAACAACATCAACAATCAAGGAAAGTTATAATAAAAATAAATATCACCTAGGGTGGTATCATTAGATATCTATAGAATTAGAGGTTTAACTAAAATAAAAAAGAGAGTATGAAGAGATTATTTTATTGTTTATTAGGCACAGCTTTATTATTGTCGTCTTGTAGTAGTGATCAACCGGGTTTAATGCCTGATATCGATCCAACCCCATCATCAAAAGACAGGATCATATCTATTGATCTTAGTGGGGTAAAAGAATTCACTGAAGTTCGTGCGGGAGGAACTCCTAAATCTTTATTGGAAGCCGGAGTAAAACATGTACATTACTTTGTATTTAACGAAGCTGACGGAAAGGCTGTTAAATATAGAGAATACTACAAAGAGGGCAATGTAACTATTAAAGACACTTTGCCTGATGGCAAATATAGAATTGCATTAGTCGCATCTAATTATGAGGATAAAATTATACTAGGAGCAGGAATTGGTTACGACTTCATTTCCAGTGCGACACTTCTACCCAGATCGACATATAATCGAATTTCAGAGTGGAATTATAATGAATTCTTTTTGGCTTATTTTAATCCAAGTCAGAACTTAGAATTTTTTTATAATGATTTTGTATTAGATGTAAATAGCAACACAGAGACAAGCACCATTGTTTTAGAAAGAATAACTAATAAAGTAGAGATTATCCCAACAGATATTGATCTAATGCCCAATTGGGTAGAAGAGGTCTCTTTCTCTGTTTATTATGCTTCATACCAACATTTCCGTTTTAAAACCAGAAAAGCAGACATTAACGAATATATTGCTGTAGTAATGCCAGTTGCAACTTTAACCAAAGATGAATTTAAACTGGTTAATGAAAATAATCCTATTGTATCTACGTGGTTGGCAGTGGGTGAGCAAACCGAATTCCCTATCAGAGTCTCTATTAGTGGAGGCAGCAATAGGGACTTCGTCATCAAACAATCTTACAACCTTCAGCCTAATCAAATTCTACGTTTAAAAGGAAAATTATTTTCTCAAGATGTAGAGAACGGAGAAATAGTTGTGGATACAGAATGGGGTGAAACCACAGAAGAAAATTTCGACTAATACATTACAAATTAAATAAAAAGCAATGCTCTGTTCTTAAGGGCATTGCTTTTATTAACTTTGATAAACATGAAAAAACTAATTTATCCTATATTAGCCGTAGGTCTACTACTGACAGCATGCAGTAGTGATCAATCAGGAGGAATACCTGATGTGGAAATCCCAGAGACGAAGAATGTCATAACAATAAATATTGGCACAGATAACAATTTCCAAGAAATTCGTTCTACCGAAAAAAGAGCTTCACTTGAAGAAGCAGGGATCATCGATTTATTCTATCTGGTCTATAACGGAAATGATGGCAAGAATATTAAGAGTAGGCGTTATTCAGGAGAAGATATCTCAAATATAAAAGACACTCTTCCTGATGGTAAATATAAAATTGCAATAATCGCTACTACTACAGATTACGCTTTTGAACCAGAGCCGTATTGGTATGAGGATTTCAGCCGTGTATTTATGCCTATAGGGGTAATGTGGAAACCTACAGATTATTTTTATAATCATATAGATCTTGATATAAACCAAACAACAAAGGATATAAATATTAGTCTGGAAAGACAAACTTCTAAAATAGAAATTATTCCGACCGATATCAACTCTATCCCTAACGACGTAGAAGCTATTATTTTCAGGCTAAAAGGATTAGATTTTTTCGAATTCAAATTCTCTGAAAAAATTGTTCAGAATTTCCGTAAGTCTGAATCTGCGCATTCTACTATCCAAAAAATTAGCAGAGAAGAATTTCTTACAGTAAGTAAGGATAACCCCATTACTAATCTTGTAATGGCTCTGGGAGCTCAAACAGAGTTTCCTCTAGAAGCTGCATTTATTAAGACCGGCGAGAAAGAACCTTCCGCATTTGTGACATTAAGGCAAACATATAATTTCGAGAAAAATAAAATCTACAGATTTACAGGGGAACTATTTTCCAAGGAAACCAACGATGGTACCAGAAGAGCAAAATCAGAAAGGCTAGATTGGGGAGAATCGATTAGAGAAAACTTTGATTAACAATTGTGTTAAAAAAACCTTTTACAAAATCTGTAAAAGGTTTTTTTATTCTTCAAACTGTTCCTGGTGTAAAGAGTAATACTTTCCTTTCTTTTCCATCAACTCCTTATGTGAGCCTTTTTCTATTATTTGTCCGTGTTCAAGCACTAATATTTCATCGGCATTACGCACCGTTGACAAACGATGTGCAATAATAATTGAAGTGCGCCCCTCCATAAGTTTATCTATCCCTTTCTGAATTAACAACTCACTACGGGTATCTATATTACTGGTTGCCTCATCTAGCAAGAGAATAGCAGGATCAGCAATTGCAGCACGGGCTATATTTAACAACTGGCGTTGCCCCTGACTAAGATTAGCCCCGTCATTTTCCAGAACAGTATCATATCCATGCGGAAGGCGTTTTATAAATGAATGAGCAGCTGTCAACTTTGCAGCCTCCACAACTTCCTCATCTGTTGCATCCAACCTCCCGAATCGTATATTTTCTCTTACAGTCCCGGTAAATAAATGTGTGTCTTGCAAAACAATAGCCATTGATTTGCGAAGATCGTCTCGCGTCATATCATATATAGATATTCCATCGATAGTAATAGTACCCGACTGAATATCAAAAAAACGCGGAAGCATATTCAGAATAGTAGTCTTTCCTGCTCCTGTACTGCCGACTAAGGCAATTTTCTTGCCCGGATAAGCATGAAGAGATACACCTTTCAGAATCACTTTATTGGACTTGTAACCGAAGTAAACATTTTCCATCTGCAAATCGCCTTTGATGTCTCGGATAGTTACAGCATTAGGAATATCTTCGGGCTCAGGCTTCTCATCTATAACTTGAAAAATACGTTCTGCTCCTGCTATAGCAGCTTGTATACTATTATAAAGGCTAGCCAATTCATTGATCGGGCGACCAAATTGTCGGGAATATTGCAGAAAAGCAGCCAAACCACCCACATCAAATCCTCTGAAAATAGCTAATAACGCACCAACAATGGTAATGATTACATAATTCAGCGTGTTCAGATTTTGCATAACAGGCATCATCATACCCGAATATAGTTGTGCTTTCTCTGATTTATCTTTCAAGTCTTGATTCAAAACATCAAAATCTGTCTCTACTTTTTCTTCATGTCCGAATACTTTGATAACCTTTTGTCCGCTTATCATTTCTTCAATATATCCGTTCGTTTTTCCTAATATCTCTTGTTGTGCCTTAAAATATTTACGGCTACGCTTTACAATGGTTTTTGCGCTGAGGAACATCAACGGAACTGTAATCAGTGTAACAGCTGTTAGTATAGGACTGATATACAACATAAGGCAAAAGATGCCGATTAGCATTAAAGCACTCGACAGGATATCGGCCAAACTATCGGTAAGTGTATCACTAATCCGGTCTATGTCGTTTGTGTACCTGCTCATCAAATCCCCATGCTGATTAGTATCAAAAAACTTAATCGGAAGCCTCTCCATTTTTTCGAATAATTCCATCCGCAATCGGCTCACAGTACGTTGCCCAATTCGATTCAGCATGCGGTACAAAATAAAATTGGCAATTACTCCTGACAAATATATAGCACCTAATATCAGGAGCATCTTCATCAGCCCCGAAATATCTCCCGGCAAAATGTAATCGTTAATTATCGGGCGAATCATATAGGAACCTATAAGATTGGTAGCTATCCCTATAATTATCAATATGCTGATAATAAACAGTAAAGTCTTGTCACACGAAAGATATGACATGAGCCGTAAGAAAGTTTTTTTACCCTCCTTTGGCTTTTCGTTATGTTTCATATGGTCTCCGTGTGCCATTAATCAAATGCTATTTGTTGCGAATAATAAATTTCCTGATATACTTTCGATTTTTCCAACAATTCGGAAGGTCTACCCATTGCATCAATTTCTCCATCTTCGAGTACAATAACCCTATCTGCGGATTGCATCGTATTCAGGCGTTGAGTAATGATCAGTACCGTGGTATCTTTCAGAAGCTCACTGAGATTTCTTCTTATTTTTTGTTCGGTATTAGAGTCCACCGCACTCGTGCTATCGTCCAGAATAAGAATTTTCGGCTTTCTTAATAATGCCCTTGCAATACAGATTCTCTGCTTCTGTCCTCCTGACAGATTTACTCCCCCTCTACCTAATTGGGTATCGTATCCGTCTGAGAAAGACATGATAAAGTCATGAGCCTGTGCAGCTTTTGCAGCTATTTCTACCTCTTCTAAAGTAGCATCAGGTTTACCCCATCTCAAATTATCTATAATACTACCGGTAAAAAGTTCGTTCTTCTGGAGCACCATTCCCACTTTATCATGCAATTCGGCTAATTTATAATCTCTCACATCGATTCCATCAATAAGAACTTTACCTCCAGTTACATCATACAAACGGGGTATAAGTTGCACCATACTACTTTTTGCAGAGCCGGTAGCTCCGACAATAGCGATAGTTTCTCCTTGCCGGATATGAAAATTTATATTTCTGAGGACATTGTTCTCTCCTTTATAGTGTCTGAAATAGACATCCTCAAATATGACTTCTCCTTTTTCTATTTTATACGTATCAGTCAATCCTTCCGAAGTCTCTGTTAATGAAGGTTCGGTATCCAGTACTTCCAATATACGTTCCGAAGATGCAGCTGCTCTCGCAAAAGCCATCATTATCATAGACAGTATCATCAGTGACATCAATATTTGTGTCAGGTAATTAACAAACGAGATTAATTCCCCGACCTTCATATTTCCCGAAATAACTTTTTGTCCGCCAAACCAAAGAATGGCAATCACGGAAACATTCATTATCAACTGCATAAGGGGAAATATAGATACGACAATATTAGATGCACGTATCACCATATCTCTCAGATCGATATTCTTCTCTGAAAACTTCTCTGCCTCAAAATCTTCTCTGACAAAAGACTTAACTACCCGGAGATTAATTAAATTTTCGCGTACTACTGCATTCAGGTTATCTATCTTTTGTTGGACTTTTATAAAGAAAGGGAAGCCTTTTCTCAAAATAAAAAAGACAGAAACACTCAATATCGGTATAGCAACGATCAGCACCCATGCCAACTCCGCATTAATCCTCAAAACATAGAACAAAGCCATAACCAACATAAGCGGTGAACGCAGAAACATCCGCAAAGACATTAGTACAATCTGTTGAATACGGGAGATATCGTTAGTAAGACGAGTGATTAATGATGCAGAATTAAAGCGGTCAATATCGGAAAAGGAAAGTTCTTGTATTTTCTTAAATAAATCTGTCCTCAAATCTGTACCAAAACCAATAGATGTACGTGAAGATACATATACATTAGCCATACTGGCAATCAGACCAACAATAGAAACTAATATCATATAGAGACCTACACGGCTCACCACCGACAAGTCTCTAGTCATGACTCCATTATCTACAATATCTGCCATAAGCAAAGGTTGTGTCGTTTCGGCAATCACCGAAATCAGGACAAATATCGGACTGATAAGTAAGCTTACCTTATATTTTTTAAGTATGTTCCAGTATTTTCTCATGTATCTCTATAACCAACCTTTTTCTCTATACCACTGAACCGACTCTTCCAGCCCCCTTTTCAAGTCATATTGAGGGACAAAGCCTAAGTCATGTTTCAATGGCGTTATGTCACATTCCCAGTTACGTTGTTTCATTATTTTGTATTTATCTCTGTTAAGAGTAGATGGTTTCTTTGTTACTTTAGAAATATCTTCGGCTATGACCGAAATTATTTTCAATACAGACAGAGGTACTTTTATACTTAAAACGTATTTCTTCCCTAATACTTCTTTCACCAAAGCCGTATATTCCTTATCCGTATAGACATCTCCATCTGCTACAAAATAATCTTTATTTTTCAGAGGTGATTCCAATGCCAGAAAAGCGGCATCAACCAAATCTTTTACATAAATAAATGTCAGATGTTGAGGCTTGAATCCTGCTCCTACATCCAATCCCGATTTTACAGTCTTCAACATTAAGAAATAATCCTTTTCTCGAGGGCCGTAAACACCGGTAGGACGCAGAATGATATATGGAAAATTAACAGTCTTCTGCAGATATTGTTCAGCCTTTAGTTTACTGACTCCATAAGCGGTATTAGGATGAGGAGTATCAGTTAATTTTATAGGCGTATAATTAATTTCATCCCCTACCCCGAAGGAGCTCAGGCTACTCATCAAAAGAAATTTTTCGGGAACACAATCTGCTTCTACAAGTGCATCAACGAAGTTCGCGGTATATTGAAAATTTATCTTGTCGAAATCGTTCGGATCAAGACATTTAGTAACTCCTGCATTGTGTATAATATAATCAATTGAACCAAATGTTTGCTTAAAATGGATTAATTGTTCCGTAAGTTTTTCCTTGTTCCTAAAGTCTAAATCTAGGAATAGTATACTATTATCTTGCAGATATTCGCGGCTACTGCTTTTACGTATACCTGCCCATGTCTGAAATCCTAGTTCGAGAGCTTTTTCAACTAAAAAGCTACCAATAAAGCCACTCGCCCCCGTAATAAGTATTTTTTTCATGTAATCTAATACCATTTTAACAAGAGCAAATGTACAAAACTTATTTTTGCAACCAATGAATTCACCCTATTCGCATCCAATAAAAAGAGCGGGAGATAATTATCTCCCACTCTTTTTATTTCATATAGGTGTATATAGACTTTTTTCTTTTTGTCATGCTGAGTTTACCGAAGCATCTTTCTTTATAGATCCTTCCTACTGTCAGGATAACAAAGAGCGCATTTATTCCAAATATCATTAAATGCAAAAAAATCTAAACGACTTCTATTTCAAAATAACCTCTCCATTATCATCAACTTCAAAGTTTAAGGCATAATATTCGGTCTCTACAACCTTGTTGCCCGCATGACCTCTTTTCTTTTTAGAGTCACCTTTACTAGTAAGAGTAAATTTATGTACCATTTTGTGAGTTTTAGTATCTACATTTATGGTGTATTTTTCAACTCCCGAAAAAGGTAGGTCTACTTCATCCGAAGCCATGATCTCTTTACCTTTATTTACATAACCGGCTATTTTATCAAAATCGATTTCCGATAGTTTCTTACCGTCCGCTACATCTGTTCCGACACCTACGAGTACGGATTTCCAGTCCACAGGTTTCGTTCCTGTAAAGTATACAACTTTAGCACTTGTTTTAGTTTCACCTTTAGGATAATAATGAATAGTTGCGTGTGTTACTCTTGGTGCAAACCTGTCATCTGTATTAAATGCCACACTCATAACCGTTGCATCAGCAGGAACCACTTCTCCCAATTTCTCACCGATCTTTGCCACAGAACCTGCATCTGTAAAGTCAATTTTACCATCACCTGAACAAGACGTAACAAACGTCACTACCAGGGCAATCACCATTGCCCGAAAAAAATTTCTCATAATCACTCTCTTTTTATATGTTAATGGGCGCAAAGATAAAAAAAGAATGCGAACTAGACCACATCTATATAATATTATACAACTGGTCTACCTCAACCATGTGAGCCTATGCCAGACACTTTCTAAGGGACCTTGCTTATGATTTGAAAGCCACCATTTACAGAAAAACACCTGAATTCCAACAATCAACACTCCAACCAAGAGACTCACAGTAAAACCGCAATAAGGTGCAAGATTCAGCCCGATGGGGAAAAATATCCATGCACCGATAAAGGTTTGCGTAATATAGTTTGTAAGGCTCATACGTCCGTATTGTCTCAACCATGAAATTTTATCCTGAACGGATTGCTTTTTGTAAATCAGAACAAAAGATGAAACCAACACAAAAGTAAAGAGTAACTTTTGCCACATATCAAAAATCACACCGATAGTCTGCTTTATAAAACTATCGTCAATAGTATCGAATAATTCTACTTTTAGTTGATATACTGGTGCAAATAAAACTGCGCAGACAATAAGTAATTTCGTCCAAAATTTGAAATTATCAGAATTGGCAATAAACAGACCTTTACGACCAATCAACAATCCTAGCATGAATAATCCTCCTGTCTGTAAGAAGCGACCGCCTTCTATCGCCCACAACAAGCTAGCCCACTGACCGGTAGTAATATTTGTCCATATAAATGGAAGCAACTTTCCTGCTTTGGTAATTTCTTTTATTTCACCATATAATACCCCATTCATAGCTTCTGGAATAGTATAAGATGAATCAATCAAATGAGAAATATAATAGAACCATTGCATAGGTTGTAATAATAGAAGAATAGCGAAAATAAGAATTGCTTTATCGCTCCATTTCCGAACAACAAATAGTATGACCCCTACAATAGCATATAATAATAAAACATCGCCTCCGGGAAAGAACATAGAATTGAGTGTTGCAAATCCTGCCAGCAATAACAATCGCCACAGAAATCTCACCCCAAAATCATTTCCTTTCTTTTGCTGATTGGAGTATTGTATGGCGAAAGTAAACCCGAACAGGATAGAAAATATAGCATACCCTTTGCCCGCTATCAAAGAGAACACCACACTAAATGTTCCATTATCGAGTATATTCAGCCATTCGGGTTGAGATGACGGATCGGGATAAACACTATAAATAAAATGTTCGACACTATGAATCAAGCCAATAGCTATAACAGCAAATCCGCGGAGAGCATCGACCATTTCTATACGGGGTGATTTTGTAATAATTTCAGATTGCATAAAGATTTCAAGGTATTATAATGGAGTAATTCTAAAACCGCCCCAAAGATATAAAAACTAATTTTCTACCTACACTCCCAAAACTTGTTTAACAGATTGTAACTAATCCGCTATCTTTTATTTATCTTTATTTTCTTTATCCGCATTATTTTAATGTTATTTTTGTACTGAAAATTTAGTAATATGGCAAAGAGTAAAATACCACATAAAAGCACAAAGCGAAAGAAGAAGAGTGATATTGTTAAGTCTGTAATCAACTTTTTCAATAATAACATTGAGAAATCATACAATTACAAACAAATAGCATCTGATTTAGGAATAAAAACACATCCCGAACGCCTTCTCCTCATGGATATATTGGCAGAAATGACAGAGGATGCATTTATCATAGAGACTGGCAGAGGCAAATATAAATCCAATACAAGAGGTATATTACTCGAAGGACATTTCGAAAGAAGAAGTAACGGCAAAAACTTCTTTGTCCCCGAAGATGAAGGAGAAAATATATTTGTAGCAGAACGTAATTCTGCACACGCAATGAATGGAGACAAGGTACGTATCCAGATGTTGGCACGCCGCAAAGGACGCGATCCGGAAGGAGAAGTCGTAGAAATATTGGAACGTAAACAGACACGTTTTGTCGGCACATTGAGTGTACAGCAACATTTTGCTTTCCTAGAAATGGATAGTAAAATATTAGCCAATGACATTTTTATACCCAAAGAAAAACTGAAAGGTGGAAAGACCGGAGATAAAGCTCTGGTTGAGATTACCGAATGGCCTGAACGTGCTAAAAATCCTGTCGGAGAGGTTATTGATATTCTTGGTGTTGCCGGAACTAATAATGCAGAAATGCATGCTATATTAGCAGAGTTTGGGTTACCATATAAATATCCTGAAAGTGTAGAAGCAGAAGCAGATAAGATCCCGGAAGAAATTCCACAGGAAGAAATAGATAAACGTGAGGATTTCAGAGGAATAACCACTTTCACTATTGACCCAAAAGATGCGAAAGACTTTGACGATGCTCTTTCAATACGCCAGTTAGATAATGGCAATTGGGAAGTAGGGGTGCATATTGCAGACGTTACCTATTACGTTATTCCAGGTGGAATCATAGATAAAGAAGGAGAATCGCGAGCAACATCTATTTATCTGGTAGATCGTACTATCCCGATGCTGCCCGAAAGATTAAGTAACGGGTTATGCTCTCTTCGTCCGAATGAAGAAAAATTGTGTTACTCTGCAATTTTTGAATTAGATGATGAAGCTAATATAAAGAAGTACCGAATCGGTCGTACTATCATTAACTCAGACCGTCGTTTTACTTACGAAGAGGCTCAGGAAATTATAGAAACAGGAGAAGGCGACTTTAATGAAGAAGTTCTAAAACTTGATGCTTTAGCTAAAAAATTGCGTGGAAAACGTTTTGATCATGGGGCTATTGCTTTTGACCGAGAAGAAGTACGGTTCGAGATTGACAAAGACGGCAAGCCTATCAGTGTTTACTTCAAAGAGCAAAAAGATTCGAATAAACTTATCGAAGAATTTATGCTTCTTGCCAATAAAACAGTAGCAGAGTTTATCGGTAAAGTCCCTAAAAATAAGAAAGCGAAAACATTTGTCTATCGTATTCATGATGTGCCTAATCCTGATAAAATGGAAAGCATGGCACAGTTTATTCGTCGTTTCGGCTACAAGGTTAAGACCGAAGGAAGTAATACTGCGGTTGCAAAATCCATCAATAAGCTATTGGATGATGTGCATAATAAACCCGAAGAAAACCTGATCTCTACTATTGCTATTCGTGCAATGGCTAAGGCAGTTTACTCTACATCTAATATAGGGCACTACGGTTTGGCTTTCGATTATTATACCCATTTCACATCCCCTATCCGTCGTTATCCCGATATGATGGTTCACCGCTTACTGACACTCTATATGGAAGGTGGAAGAAGTGTGAACAAACAGCAATACGAAGGTGAGTGTAAACACTGTTCCGACATGGAGCAATTGGCTGCCAATGCAGAACGTGCATCTATCAAATACAAGCAGGTAGAATTTATGTCCGATAAGATAGGACGAGTATTTAAGGCTGTGATTTCGGGAATTGCCGAATGGGGTATTTATGCAGAGATAGAAGAAAATAAGTGTGAAGGGCTTGTTCCGATGCGAGAACTGGACGATGACTTTTACGAATTCGATGAAAAGAATTATCGTCTACGTGGTCGCCGTACAAAACGGGAATACAGATTAGGGGACGAAATAGAAATAAAAGTGGTAAGAGCGAACCTGGAACGCAAGCAATTGGATTTTTCTATTGTAGATTAAGTAGTATTGCTTAACTTTGTAAGTCCAAATAAAATAACGAACCTGAATGTTATTCAATTCGATCAATTTCGCGATATTTTTTGTTTCTGTATTTTTTCTTTACTGGTTTGTTTTTAATAAATCACTCAAAATACAAAATCTTTTTCTTGTAATATGTAGTTACTTTTTCTACGCATGTTGGGACTGGAGATTTATGTTCCTTCTCGGATTCTCGACAGTCCTCGATTATGTTTCAGGATTACAGATAGATAAAGCGCCTAATAAAGCTAAAAAGAAATTTTGGCTTATCCTCAGTGTTGGTATCAATCTCGGATTTCTCGGATTCTTTAAGTATTATAACTTTTTTATTGAATCCTTTGCTGAATTATTGACCATGATTGGTTTTACCCCACACATTACAACTCTTAGCATCATTCTTCCGGTAGGTATATCGTTTTATACTTTCCATGGACTATCATATGTGTTTGACATCTACAATGAAAAGATAAAGCCATCACATAATTGGGGCGAATATACTCTATTTGTTAGTTTCTTCCCTCTACTTGTAGCTGGTCCTATCGAAAGGGCAACCCACCTTCTACCCCAAGTGGAAAAGAAAAGAACCTTTAATTACACAAAAGCAATAGACGGGCTTCGGCAAATACTCTGGGGATTAATAAAAAAAGTAATAATAGCGGATAACTGTGCAACTCTGGTAAACACTATTTTTGAGAATCACAGCCAATATTCCGGAAGCACATTAGCACTTGGTGCGATGTTATTTGCGATCCAGATATATGGAGACTTTTCAGGTTATTCAGACATCGCTCTAGGTACTGCCAGATTATTGGGATTTGAATTATTACAAAATTTCCGATTCCCTTATTTTTCAAGAGATATAGCCGAATTCTGGCGAAGATGGCATATCTCATTATCATCTTGGTTCAAGGACTATCTTTATATCCCTTTAGGAGGTAGCCGAGGGGGGATGTCAAAAACAGTAAGAAACACTTTTATCATATTTCTGGTAAGTGGGTTTTGGCATGGGGCAAACTGGACTTTTCTCATGTGGGGTGGCTTGAATGCACTATTTATCATGCCTTCGGTACTCTTAAAGACAAACAGAAATAATCTGGATACAGTTGCCCAAGGAAAGATGCTCCCTAACATCAAAGAATTCGGACAGTTGATAGTTACATTCCTATTAGCCAGTTTTGCATGGATATTCTTTCGTTCCGAGACTATTACCGGAGCATTTATTTATATAAAAGAGATGTTCTCTGGTAGCTTATTCTCAAAGCCATCGGTTATGTCCGGTTCAATTATACTTATGGTTATTATATTCATGATAATCGAATGGGTTGGACGAGAAGATAAATATGCTATAGAAAAGATCGGGCTAAAATGGAAAGCTCCTTTCCGCTGGGCTCTTTATTACGGATTGATTTTAGCTATTTTATTTTTAGGCGGTGAAGAACAAGAATTCATATATTTTCAGTTCTAAATGATGAAACCATTTTTAAAAAGAGTATTAAAGTTTCTATTTATACCGATTATAATCGTTATTCTTATAATCGCAGGATATTTTATATTCGATCCATTCAAAGCGCTCTATTCTTATGATAGTTATACACATACACACTCCAACAGGGATTATTATTCTATAGAGATATTCAATAAAAGATATCCTCAACAGAAATACAACTCTTTCATTTTTGGCAGTTCACGGACTTTAGGATATAATCCTAGTTCTTGGAAAAAGTATCTTGGTCAAGATGCCAGTATATTTATGTTGGATGGATATGCCGAAAATATTTATGGGATATATCATAAAATGAAATATCTAGATTCATTAAATGTTGATATTAAAAATGTTCTTATAGTTTTAGATGTTAATGCAACATTTGCGAATACTGAACCCTTAGAAGGATTTTTATACGCTAAACATCCTCTTATCTCAGGTAAAAGTATGTTCGATTTTCAACTCCAACAATTCAAAACATACATGAATCCAAATATGACATTAAGATATTATTTATATCGTCTGGGTGGAGTTGAAAACGATTTTACATATTCTTATCTAAGTAATATACGGGCATCAGTAGACAGCATATCCAATGAATTAAGAATTGTTCTTCTGGATAGACAAATAGCGGATAACCCCGAAAAATTCTATAGTAAGCCGGTGTTCTATCCCCGCCCTGAAAATGCCCAAATAAATAAGTGTCAAATTAAAGGGGAACAGTTTGAAATGATTTCAACAGTAGCCTCTCTATTAAAAAAGCACCATACTAATTACAAGATCATTATAGGTCCCGATTATGATCAGAGAAAATATTGTGAAGAGGATCTGAATGTATTAAATAGTTTATTCGGAAAAGAGAATGTATATGACTTCTCCGGAAAAAATGAGATTACAGAGTCAAAATACAATTATTATGAGAACTCACATTACCGCCCACATGTGGGAGACAGTATAATGGAATACATCTATAACAAACATAATTAAACAATAGAATTCTTATGAAAAAAGTAGTTTTAATCCGTCACGGAGAAAGTGTTTGGAATAAAGAAAACCGTTTCACAGGTTGGACAGACGTAGATCTAACAGAAAACGGAGTTCAGGAAGCTGTTAAGGCTGGTAAACTTCTGAAAAAAGAAGGTTTCAAATTCGAATTGGCTTTCACATCTTTCTTAAAAAGAGCTAACAAAACATTGAATACGATCTTGGATCAAATGGATTTGGATTGGATTCCTGTTGAAAAGTCGTGGAGACTAAATGAAAAGCATTATGGTATGCTTCAAGGCCTGAACAAAGCAGAAACTGCTGAAAAATACGGAGACGAGCAAGTACTAGTATGGAGACGGAGTTATGATATTCCTCCAGCTCCACTAGAGCCAACAGACGAAAGGTCGGCTTCTCAAGACTCACGCTATGCAGGTGTTCCTAAGGCTTTTGTTCCTCAAACCGAGGCATTGAAAGATACGGTTGAGCGCATCCTTCCTTATTGGCAAGAAGTTATCTATCCATCTTTGGTAGATCATGACCAAATCATCGTTGCTGCACACGGTAATAGCCTTCGTGGTATCATCAAATATTTGAAAAATATTTCAGATGAAGATATCGTGAGCCTAAACTTACCAACAGCTGTTCCTTATGTATTCGAATTCGATAATGACTTGAACCTTGTTAAGGATTATTTCTTAGGAGATCCAGAAGAGATCAAAAAACTAATGGAAGCTGTAGCTAATCAAGGAAAGAAAAAATAAGTCTATTTTATTCTTAAATATAAAGCCGGAGAAATTCTCCGGCTTTTTTCATTTATATAGGCTGTAAAGTTTCTTAATAGAAAAATCTTTTTTGCTTCTTTTTTGTTAAGCATTGTATTATTCAATACAAATCTTTAACAAAATGATTACAAAGGTAAAACATCCTGAATGGAGTAGAAGTGCTGTCATGTATGAAGTAAATGTACGCCAATATACGGAAGAAGGAACTTTTCAAGCATTTAGTAAATACTTACCACAGCTAAAAAGCTTAGGAGTAGATATCTTATGGTTTATGCCTATACATCCTATATCAAAGTTAAATCGTAAAGGTAGCCTAGGTAGTTATTACGCAGTACAGGACTATCTGAAAGTAAATCCTGAATTTGGAACCCTAGAAGATTTTAAAACATTGGTAGAGGCTTGTCATGATTTAGGCTTCAAAGTAATGATTGACTGGGTAGCCAATCATACAGGCTGTGACCATATATGGACAAAAGAGCGCCCCGAATGGTATGTACACGACAAAAAAGGAAACTTCAAGAGCCCTTACGACTGGGACGATACTTATCAACTGAATTATAAGAAAAAGGAATTGGGAGAAGCTATGCTAGATGCTTTGAAGTTCTGGGTAAATGAGTGTGACATAGACGGCTACCGTTGCGATGTGGCGTATGAAGTTCCTGTAAACTTTTGGAATAAAGCACGTAAAGAACTGGACAAAATCAAGCCGGTATTTATGTTGGCAGAAGCCGAACATCCGCCTCTAACGAATAAGGCTTTTGATATGGTTTACAACTGGTCGTTAAAAGACCTGATGCAAATCATAGCAAAAGGTAAGGGACACAAGCATGACTATGTTCATCAAGGAGATGTTATAATACCGAAAGGAAAAAAGCATGCTAAAGATATTGACAAGCTCCTTAAACAACAAGATAATGCTTTTCCTACAGATGTTTTCCAAATGAATAAAGTAACCAACCATGATCTTAATTCTTGGGAGGGAAGCGAACATACAAGGTTCGGAAAAGGGCTGGATGCTTTTGCTGTTCTGACTTATACTCTCAATGGAATGCCGATGATATATACAGGGCAGGAGGTTGGGTACGATCACGTCTTTAAATTTTTTGATAAAGATGCTATTCCTACTCCTCAACTTGTGCCGAATGACACTTTTAAGTTCTATCAGAAGTTGAATTACTTGAAACATCAGGAAGGTGCTTTGCTGGCTGGCATTAAAGGTGGTGAAATAGTTAGATATAAAACCGAGTCGAAAGATGCCTATATCTTCGAAAGAGAAAAAGGTGGCTCAAGGGTTGTAGTTTTCCTTAATCTTAGTTCCAATTTTATAGACCTACAATATAAGAAATTCTCCCCTATAGGTGATATGGTGAATTTTTTCAATGGAGAGAAAGAGTCTTTCCCCGAAGACCTCAAGCCATGGGAATATAAAATATTCGTAAACAAATAGTATTATAAATAGGAGGAATATGTAGATTTTTAGTTCACATATTCCTCATATCCATAACATGCATTTTGGGCATCAAAGTCACTTTGTCTGTAATATTTTTCACGATATTCATTCGCATACTTTGATGCTAATTCTTTAAACTTATTATTCTCAGTCAAAGCATAATTCAGATTATTCACACTATATAGCATAAGAGTAGCATAGGCTTTTTGATCTTTATTGACAGCATTATTCAAAGCTTCCAGATAATACTCTTTTGCTATCCCAGCAGTCATATATTCTTTTCTCCATTTATCAAGACAATCCACCATCTGATAATATTTGTGACCACTGCTCCACCCATAAGAAGTCATCATCCATGCATTTCCCCAGAATGATGTATTATGAAATGCATGCCCGAGTTTGAGATAGGCATCAGCTCTTTGCTTTTTGTCTTTTCCTTTAGCAATCTCTTCCAAGTCTATAAGAGTTTTTATAAAATCGGTTTTACTAAACTGATAAGAGAAATCGCGCTCCTCATAACCACTCAAAGATTTAGGGACGAAAGGATCTTCGTTCAGATACTCTGAGTAATAGTAGGTCTTTCTCCAGAACTGCTGATCCATACTCAAAAATGTTTCATAGGCCGTTTTTAAATCCCTATTACGGAATGCAATCGTACCTTTCATATCCCTATAGGCATCTATCGGACTGAAAGTTTGGTTGCATAAGTAGTTTTCAAACCCATTCTTTTCTTTTTTCTCCAATAGTTCGATCAGTTGATCCATATCATCTACAGAAGCGTTGAAGTCAAATTGCCTCAAGTAGTAATAATAATCTGAAACCGGGCCTAAAGAAGATCCGTTACCGGAATAGTTCTCTCTGTCCTTGTCGGATATTCCTTTCAGCAAGCAATAAGTAACAATGTCCCCTTTCGTTCTATATTCGTTGGCTAAAGCAAGGTCTAAAGTATACACAATTTGATATAGTCCGTTCTTCTCTTCAAACAGTCCGTTTTTATCTTCATCAGATATAAAGTATCCGGTTTTGGAAGGTACATACACATCCCCTCTTTTTAATTGATCCATCAGACTGATATACTTATTCTTAAAAGGAAGGCTCAATATATCATCACTTTTTATAGATATCCATAATGTCTCTATCAGTTGTTGTAACTGTATTGTCTTATTCGCATCATTCGATACCATCGATAAGTATCTTTTTATATCTGCCGGATTCTCTTCCAACAACGAAAGATGAGCCAGCGCCATATTATAGTAGTCTTTCTCTTCTTGTTGTTGAGCTCCATTTAGAAATTTTCCTACCAGAACTTTTAGTTTCCGGAGATATTCCATATCTGTCTGATAATTCTTTTTCTTCGTTTCGTCCTGTTTCTCACAATTATAATATTCATAAGCCTGAGAAAACGGATTTTTCTCTGTTTGCAAAAACACAGAGCTAATCAACCAATCTTCCAGTTTATTTATTTCTCTCATCACCAGAAAAGGCAGGTATTGATTATTATTATCCAATTCATATACTTTTTCCATTTTGTCCAAAGCACGCCCGGGAAAATTCAATGAATTAATAACATATCCTATACTTTGCTCTTTCTTTGTAAAAGTATCAGGAATCTCCAGATCGCGGTTAAAAAGCTCTACACATCGGTTTTTCTTCTCATCACAATTATCAAATACCTGTATATAAAACTGATTTGCTTCCAGCTTCCGATTCAATCTGTCTAATGACATTGCCTTAAACAAACCAGACCAGACACTCATCAGGCTATTAGGATTTGTGGTCTTAAAATAAGTATCATATGTATTCGATGCTTGCTCATACATTTCATTCTGCCAATATAACCGAACCAACTGAAAAGCATACCTTTCTTTCAGAAACTCTGTTTTTACCTGCTTCATTTTTATCTCTGCCTCTTCTATCAGCTTATCTTGTGACGATATTACAGCAGGACTAACATCTCCCCAATCTTCGAATATTGTAAATTGTACAGCTTCTACTTTTTTAGCATACACCAGATATTCAAGAATAGGTTTATACTGCTTTTTTGAGGTCAGAAATTCTATCAGGCTATTGTCCTGATATTTTTTTAATTTATCGGACTGGTAAGAATCAACAAAAGAATCGGGATCAGTACCATACTGTATACTGTAGATATCATCAAAGTTGACATCTTTAGACGTAGCTTCCTGCCATTCCCGGATATTCCAAGCCCTGTCACTCTCTCTAAAATCGGGAGAAAGTATATTGTATCTTGATGAAGTAGTATATATAAACGGCTGCAATGCCTGCATCCGAGGCAATCTTGCCTGAAAAGTCATGGTACGATATTCCCATTCTGCCAGATAATATCCGCAAGCACTGGTATAAGGGGCACCCAAAATAAGATTAATAAATATTACGAGTAAAAATATTTTTGATTTCATTGGCATCATAATTATTAATGTATTTACTATCCCATGAGAAGAAAGTAATACGAGAATATTTATCTTGTTTCACTTCTTTCTGTAAATATGCAGCAAGTTCTTTCAACTCTTCGCGAGACAACATCTCTACACGAATCTCATCTCCGGGACGGGCAAAAAAGCTACCGATAATCATTTCATTTTTCAACTGAAAACGATTATTACCTAGCTGCTCGTAATCCGGATTATCCATATAATCTTTTAGGGATACATTTCCAATAATCCCTTTAAATTCTTTATCTCTGAAAATAATTCCCCAATTAAACAAGGGCAATGCAATGTCTACTTTTAAAGGATAACTAACCCCAGAAACATATTTCTTTATATTATCTAAAGTAGCAATGGAGTTATCCACCTCATATTTATTGGCACTCTCCACATTATAACACATTAGTAAAACCCTATCGACAGGAGGGATTCCCGAACTTTTTTGATTCTTATATTGCCAAAGCCTAAGTGTAAGTGTAATATGCTTTTCGGGAATCATGTTTTTAAGCTTTTCAATGAAATAGAAGAAATTCTTCTTTGTACCTTCCGTCCAATCACAATCAATAAGAATTTCATTATATCGGAAAACAGTATCAGTCATTGTCTCATCATATCTGCGCTTTGTTTCGATCCTTGCTCTGAAATCATCATCTACTTTCCCGATCCTATTTTTAATCCGGATACATAATGTATCTAATGCAGATTTTTTAGCATTCCTGAAAACATCATTTGTAATAAAAACAGAAGGAGTAAAATTTGCTGTAGGAAGAGTGCTATAAGCCCTCAGAGTACCCATTGGTTTTGCTTCTCTGGTTACTACATCCCATCCCACATCAAAATATCGGACATACATATGATTTGCATTCGATTCTTTCCACAATTCTTTATCACCCGAATAAAAAGAGAAAGATGCTTTCCAATAACAGAATGAGTTTTGCTCATATTCTGTACGATAATCTTCTGCTTTACAGGAAATAAATGATAAACAGAAAATTAACAGATAAACAATTCTATGAAAGTGATGGATCATCGGAATATGTTATTATGAATTAAGGGATTTTCAGGTCAAAGATACAAATGATAATTCTTTCATATTTATTTTTTTTATACTAAATTTATTTTAATAGATAAAAACAATAAATGATTTTGACTAATCAAACGACTTTATACCAAAAGGTTAAGACAATTCCCGATTTATACGGTCTTGTTAAAAGTTTAACATTCTCAACAAATCACTACTTTAGATGTTAAATTTATAATCGACAAATAATTACATAATACTTAAAACAATATAGAGATGAAAATAGGTTTCGTAGGACTAGGTAAAATGGGCGGAAAAATGGTTGAACGCCTTCTGAATCACGGACATGAAGTAGTAGTATATAACCTGACACAAAAAGAGGTTGATGAAGCAGTAAGCAAAGGCGCTATTGCAGCAACTGATTTAAAAGACTTAGTAAATAAGTTGGAAGGAAGAAAACTGGTTTGGTTAATGGTTCCTGCCGGAAAACCAGTAGATCAAAATATTGCAGAACTAGTGACTTTACTAAATAAAGATGATATTATTGTTGATGGCGGAAACAGCTATTGGCGCGAAACTGTAGAAAGAGGCAAAAAAATCGCAGAAAAAGGAATCCATTACATCGACTGTGGAACCAGTGGTGGTGTATGGGGACTTCAGAACGGTTACTGCCTGATGTACGGCGGAGAAAAAGGTGCTTGTGACTTTGCAGAACCGATCTTTAAATCTTTAGCACCTGAAAATGGGTATATACGTTGTGGTGAAAGCGGCTCGGGACATATGGTAAAGATGGTACACAACGGTATCGAATACGGAATGATGCAGGCTTATGCGGAAGGCTTCGAGATTATGAAGAAATCTCCTTACGATGTAGATCTCGAAAAAATATCTAAAGTATGGATGCAAGGATCGGTAGTTCGTTCGTGGTTGCTCGAATTAATCGGGAATGCTCTTCAAGGAGACGAAGAATTAAGTGGTATCAAACCTTATGTATCTGATAGTGGAGAAGGTCGCTGGACGGTACAAACAGCTATCGATTTCGATGTGCCTGCCCATGTGATTACAGCATCCTTATTTACTCGTTTCGAATCGAGAGAAAATGATTCGTATGCCTATAAACTATTATCGGCACTAAGAAATCAATTCGGTGGACACGAAATGAAGAAAGAATAATAAGTATCTATTTTTATAAATGCAAAAACATTATAATGCAGAATTTCATAAATTAATTATTAACGGTTTATAGACTCCTTTTAGTGATCGTAGTGTAAATCTTTGTGCCCTTAGCGGTTAAATTTTTCTTTTTACCACAAAGTACACAAAGGGAAATCACAAAGGCCTTTATAAGTAAGGATATTAGCTAAAAATCAATATTATCTTTTGTGACTTTGCGTTTATAATCTAACAGGAAATTAACATGAAAAAAATAGATGACCAGATTCTCATTATATTCGGAGCTTCGGGTGACCTGACATACAGGAAGCTGGTTCCTGCATTATTTGATCTGTACAAGCAGAATTCTTTACCACAAAATTTTGCTATACTAGGTGTTGCACGAAGCCAGTTTACAGACGAATCTTTCAGAGAAAAGATGATTGACGGAATACGTCAATTTTCCCTATTCAATCATTCGGAAGAAGAAGAATTCGTTGCTTTCTCCAAACTATTATCATATCTCTCTATCAATACAGACGATGCAGGTGACTATTCGAAACTCACAGCTCGTTTGCAAAACATAGATAAAGAAAAAAATACGGGAGGTAATTATCTCTTTTATCTTTCTACACCTCCTAATTTGTATCCGCTCGTACCTCGATTTTTGGCACAACAGGGATTAAATAAGGAAGAAGGGAAGATAAGACGGGTTATTATAGAGAAGCCTTTCGGTACTGATTTGAAATCAGCTCAGGAATTGAATAAGATTCTTCTGACCGATTATGAAGAAGAACAGATTTATCGTATGGATCATTACTTAGGTAAAGAAACCGTACAAAATATGTTGGTAACTCGCTTCTCGAACAGTATATATGAGCCGTTGTGGAACAGAAATTACATCCATCACGTAGAAATAACTGCAGCCGAAAGTCTGGGAGTAGAAAGCCGGGGAGGCTATTATGACCATTCGGGTGCATTAAGGGATATGGTACAAAACCACTTGTTTCAGCTATTGGCTCTTGTAGCCATGGAACCTCCTACCATTATAGAATCGGAAGCAATACGAAATGAGAAACTGAAAGTTTTTCAGGCGATACGTCCGTTATCTCATGATGATATACTGAACAACGTAATACGGGGACAATACACAGCATCTACCGTAAAAGGTAAAAAGCAAACCGGCTATCGTGAAGAGAATGGAGTCGATCCTAATTCCAGAACAGAAACATATGTAGCCATGAAAATGTATATCGACAACTGGCGTTGGGGAGGCGTGCCGTTTTATATACGTACAGGTAAACGGATGCCGACCCGCGTATCCGAAGTAGTTATCCATTTCAAGCCTGCCCCATTGAATCTATTTAGAGATAAAGAAGAATTCAATAATGAAGGCAAAGGCAATGTTCTTGTTATACGGATTCATCCGGATGAGGGTATTTTACTAAAAACCGGCATGAAAATCCCCGGAAGTGGCTATAAAGTAAAAGAGGTGAATATGGATTTCCATTATTCCCAATTACAGGATACTTATGTGCCTAGTGCCTATGAACGGCTTTTGCTGGATGCTATGCTGGGAGATTCTACACTCTACACACGTGGGGATGCTTTGGAGTCTGCATGGGGATTTGTGCAACCTATACTCGATTATTGGGAGTCGTATATGGAAGCACCTCTGTTCGGTTATCCTGCCGGATCGTGGGGACCCGATTGTGCTGACAGCCTGATCGAAGGCAAAGATATAACATGGAGATACCCCTGTAAAAACCTGTCTGATGATGGAATATACTGTGAATTATGATAAATGAAAAGATACATATTTTCAAAGATACAGCTGAACTAAGCGAAGGTTTTACATCTTTGTTAAAGGAAGAACTGGACAATAAAGAGATTGTTAATATTTCCCTTTCGGGAGGTACTACACCTAAGGCTCTTTTCAAATACTGGACAGCTAATTACAGCAAAACTCTGGCTTGGGAAAAAATCGCTTTTTTCTGGGGAGACGAACGTTGTGTTCCGCCCGAAGATCCGATGAGTAATTACGGTATGACAAAAGACCTCTTATTTGATCTGGTCGAAAAAATTGACCGTAAAAAAGTCCATCGCATTCACGGCGAAAATGAACCCGAAGAAGAAATAGAATGGTATGAAGACATCATGGATAAATATCTTCCCAAAGAGAATGATGCTCCTTGTTTCGATCTGTTTATGCTCGGATTGGGTGATGACGGACATACGGTGTCTATTTTTCCGAATCAGATCAGTTTGTGGGATAACCCGAATAATTGTGTTGAAGCCAAACACCCTGAGACATGGATGTCACGCATCAGCATGACAGGGCGAGTTGTGAATAATGCGCGGAACATCGCTTTTTTGGTTACAGGAAAGAATAAAGCTGAAAAAGTAAAACAGATAATCAAACAACGGGAAGAGTTTTTCAATATCTATCCGGCAGCAAAGGTTAATCCGACAAATGGAACTTTGCATTGGTTTCTTGATGAAGAGGCAGCGAGCTTATTGTAAAAGATATTTTTCTAAAAATAAATTAATCCATTGCATTATGATATAGTGTAATGGATTTTTTGTTTGTAAACATGACCTTCTATATGTATATTTGCTATGTAAAAGATAATTTTTGGTCTCAGACTTGTTTATTTTCAGGTCAAACATAATATCAACATGCAATTATGTGAGTGAAATCTTATTAAATTCTGCCGGAAACTAATAAATGCTTATATAAAAACTCCATGAAAAAAAAATTTCTTAAGAAGTATTCCATTGCTTCGGTCTTGTTATTGGCTTCAGTATTAAATCCTATGACCTCAGATGCCCAAGACATGATGGGTAAAACAGGTCTTATCAAGTTGTGGGATGGAATAAAACAAAAACAACCCGATAGCATGATGCCTCACGGAAAAGCCCCTTTTCAAACGGCAACGCGTAAGGCTAAACAAAATATTCCTACGAAAATGATTCCTGTTCAGGACGGAGAATGGATTATCTCCGATGGTTGGGAATTAGGAACATCCACTCAGGTATTCGAATCGAAAGAATCGATTTTCAGCCCGAACTTCAATACAAAAGACTGGTATAATGCGACTGTTCCGGGAACAGTGCTTACCACTCTGGTAAATCAGGGAGAATATCCCGACCCATATTTCGGACTTAACAATATGTCTATCCCCGATACGCTTGCACACACTAAATGGTGGTACAGAGTAAGCTTCGATACACCGGCAAACATAGCAGGTAAAAGAGCCAGACTACTTTTCGACGGTATCAATTATAGAGCCGAAATTTTCTTAAACGGAAAAAAACTGGGCAACATGGCAGGTGCTTTTATCCGTGGCGAATATGATGTGACTCCTCTATTAAATTCGAATGGAAAAAACATTCTGGCTGTCTTGGTTTCACCTCCTGACAATCCGGGTATATCTCATGAGCAATCGATGGTAGCAGGACAAGGACTAAACGGCGGACAATTAAGCCTTGATGGTCCTACTTTCACCGCTTCGATAGGTTGGGACTGGGTTCCGGGAATTCGTGACCGTAATACAGGTATCTGGCAAGATGTACGCCTGAAAGTAGGCGGAGATGTAGTTATCGGTGATCCTCAGATCATTACTAACCTACCTTTACCTGATACAACTAAAGCAACAGTAAAAATCGTTACTCCTCTTAAGAACTTAACTAACCGTTCTATATCTGGTACTGTATTGGCAAAATTCGAAGGTGTAAATATCAACATGCCTTATACTTTGAATGCAAATGAAGAAAAAACATTGGTATTCGATCCAGTCAACTTCAAAGAACTAAACATCAAGAATCCAAAGCTTTGGTGGCCAAACGGATATGGAGCACCTCACCTATATAATCTTGAATTGCAAGCTAATGTAGGTTCTGCATATTCGGATATGAAGAAATTCCGTTTCGGTATACGTGAACTTTCTTACGAATTGATGATAAATACTCCTGCTAAAGGAAACCACCGTGTAGCTTATACTCCTGCCGATGTTAACAATAACAACCAACCTATTTTTGATTACGAAAATGTTGTATTGGTAGGAGATCCAAAAATGAAAAGAGCTATCCCTACTCTACTTAAAGGTGTCAACGAGGACGCTATTTTCGAACAACTATCAAACGATGATCCTGTCGGTCAGTATTTCGTATTCCGCATAAATGGTGTACGTGTATTCATTAAAGGAGGTACATTCGGGATGGATGATGGTATGAAACGTGTATCCCGCGAAAAAATGGAACCATATTTCAAACTTCATAAAGATGCTAATTTCAACCTGATACGTAACTGGGTTGGACAAACTACAGAAGAATTGTTCTACGAATTGGCTGACGAATATGGTATGTTGGTATGGAATGACTTCTGGATCACCACAGATGATACGGTAGAACCTAACGATTATGACTTGTTCATGAAAAATGCGACAGATGTAGTTCGCCGTTTCAGAACTCACACTTCTATTGCATTATGGTGTCCACGTAACGAAGGATATGCTCCTGAAGGTATGGAACCAAGATTGGTGAAGATGATGGCTCAGGAAGATCCTACCCGCCACTATCACGGAAACTCTCGTTTCTTGAATGCTATTAATAGCGGACCTTACGGATTTATCAAAGATCAGAGACGTTATTATACAGAATCGGCAGAAGGTTTCAATACAGAATTTGGAGCTCAGGCGATACCAACGGCAAATACTATCCGCAAATTTATCGCGCCGGAAGACCTATGGCCAATCAACGATGTTTGGGCATACCACGATTTGCACCATACGACGCACTTCTTCGAAGACTTTATCGAAGCCGTAGACAGTTATGGTAAAGCCAACAATATGGACGAGTTTGCGAAAAAAGCGCAGATGGTAACTTACAGCACATGGAGAGCCATGATCGAGTCTTGGAACAGCCGTATGTGGGACAATACAACTGGTCTTATCATGTGGATGAGCCACCCTGCATGGCCAAGTATGACATGGCAGACATATACGTACGATTATGAAACTCCGGGTTCATATTTTGGAGCGAAGAAAGCACAAGAGCCTCTTCACATTCAGATGAATCTGCATAATGACAAAGTTGTTATTGTAAACTCAACTCGTGAAGCATACAGTAATATGACTGTAACTGTTCGTTATTTCCATATTACCGGTAAAGAGTATTACACGAAGACAGAGAAATACAATGTTCCTGCTAATGCTAAGGTAGAATGTTTCACTCCTCAATTGAGAACAAAAGACATTCCTAAATATACTTTGGCTCGTCTTGAACTGAAAGACAGCAAAGGAAATGTTGTGTCTGTAAATGATTACTGGAAAAACTGGGGTAACCTGCAAGCTAATCAGGCATTAAACGGGTTAGGCAAACCAACATTGAAACTGACAAAAAAGAATAACAGGACGGCTACTCTAGAATATGAACTGACAAACACTTCAAAAGAATTTGCTGTAGCTGTGAAATTGAACGCTAAAGACAAATCTTCGGGTGAGATCATTCTTCCTGCTTATTTCTCTGATGGTTATATCAACCTATTACCAGGCGAAAAGAGAACAATCACTCTTGATATGCCTAAGAATACAACTAATAATTTCAGCATTGTAGCAGAAGGTTATAACTTCGACTCTGTAGTATTATTGTAATCTTATCATATAAATTGAAGTATAAGCTATCCGGTTTCGGATAGCTTATATTTTCTAAACACATCTGCAAAATGAAAATTGAAGTAAACAATATCACATTAAATTATAACAAAGAAGGAAACGGACAACCTCTTATTCTCCTACACGGGAATGGAGAAGATCATCATATATTCGACAAACTGATTGCAAAGCTGAAAAACGACTTTACTGTATATGCGATTGATACCCGCAACCATGGGGAAAGTAGCCAGACAGGAGTTTATGAATATGCAGCAATGTCCGAAGATATCTTTCAGTTTATTCAAATGCTGAATTTGAAAGATGTGTCAATAGTAGGTTTTAGCGATGGTGCTATCATAAGCCTATTAACAGAGATAAAGCACCCATCTACATTCAAGAAAATGGTATTGTTGGGAGTAAACCTGAAACCATCTGATTTCACGAAAGAAAGTTATGATTACCTGATCGATGAATATGAGAAAACACAAGACCCTCTTATTAAACTCATGTTGGAACAACCCAATATAGAACTCTCAGATGTGGCGAAAGTTAAGATACCAACATTCCTGATTATGGCAGAAGACGATATTTATAAGAGAGAAATGTTAGATTCAATCTTAGATATCTTGCCTCACGCTCAATCTAAAATCATAGAAGGGCATGATCATGGAAGCTATATTATTGATAATGACATGCTGTACCCAGACCTGAAAGGGTTTTTATTGTAAATAAGCCTGAATAACAAACAATATATTTTTCATTTTGTCTAAAGGATATATCCATTCTAAAAGGGATAAATCCTTTTTTTATATCTATAAAATAAGCTCTTAGATTTTATTAACTATAAAAATTAGTTACTAAACTATATTTTTTAGTTCATTTGTAATAAACAGATTGTGCTATGAAACGAATTACAGCCAAAGAGGAAGAAATAATGAATTACTTCTGGAGTAAAGGACCTTTATTTGTAAAAGAACTACTGGACTTTTATGATGAAAACAAACCTCACTTCAACACACTATCCACCATTGTACGCGGATTGGAAGAAAAAGGTTTTCTTGCTCATAAAACATATGGCAATACATATCAGTATTATGCGACCGTAACAGAAGATGAATACAAAAGCGGAACATTGAAAAATGTCATTTCCAAATATTTCAACAACTCATATCTCAGCATGGTTTCGTCTTTAGTTAATGAAGAAGAAATCTCTATTGATGAATTGCGGGAAATTCTGGATCAGGTCGAACGAGGAAATAAAAAATAAAATGGGACTATTTTTTGCATACATAATCAAGTCAACCATTTGCCTTACTCTGTTTTATCTGTTTTACAGATTGTTACTTAGTAAAGACACATTTCATCGCTTCAACCGGATCGCCTTGTTGAGCCTGATACCTCTATCGGTTATCATTCCTTTTGTGAACCTTTCTACTAAAGAAGCCACAGTCATCCAATATCCGATGATTAATCTCGAACAGTTTTTATCAGTAATGGAACAACCTGTCCAAGCCCCTTCACCGGCTTCAGGATTACAGCTATTGATCATATTATATATCGCCGGAATTCTATTCTTCATCGGACGATTGATATTTTCTATGTGGCAAATTATCAGAACCATCAGATCCGGAGAAAAAATGGGAATAGGAAAGAATATTAAACTAATTGTTATTGACCAGAATATAGCACCTTTCAGTTGGATGAAATATATCGTTATTTCACGTACCGACTGGAAAGACAATAGAGATAGCATTATCAGACATGAGATGGCACATATACAGTACCGCCACTCATGGGATATATTTATTTCTGAATTATGTACCGTTTTTCATTGGTTCAATCCGGCTGCATGGCTTCTGAAACAGGAGTTGCAGAATATACATGAGTATGAAGCCGATGAAAGCGTAATTAACCAAGGCATCGATGTAAAACAATATCAACTATTATTAATTAAAAAAGCTGTCGGCACACAGCGCTTCAATTCTATGGCCAACAGCTTTAATCACAGTAAACTAAAAAGGCGAATTACTATGATGTTAAAAAGTAAATCAAATGCATGGGGACGGTTGAAGTACTTATATGTACTCCCGTTGGTAGCAATCACAAGTGTTGCTTTTGCCCGTCCGGAGATTTCCCAAGAACTGGACAGAATCTCAAGTACCAAAATTAGTGAATTACCTCTTATCAAAGAAGTACTTCCTGAGAAAAATGAGCCGTTAGTCTTGAAACAGACAAGCTCCAAGACAAACGCTACTTCTCAGAAAAAAACCGCGAAAACCCGGAAAGAAACTTCTCAGAAGGAGGGAGATGTAAATAGCCATGTTCAGAAACATGTGGATGAGTTGACCAAAAGTGTACATGAGAAAGTTGCATCTGAACGAACTTATGTACAAAGTGTCGTAGACAATGCTATGGCTGAAATAAATGATCATAAAGGACAACTGAGTCCAGAGCAGGAAACAGCAATCAATCAAAAAGTAGAAGAAGCTGTCAAAGAAAGTGAATCACGAATAGAGGCTTTTGTTGGAATACAAGAAAAAAACATGGAGAAATCATTGGTAACCAAATTACCGGCAGATGCCAAGATGGTAGTAATTATTGATGGAGTGGAAGCAAGTGAAAAAGAACTTCATGCCTTGAATCCCCAACAGATAGAAAGCGTCAGCCTAGAAATGAACTCTGAAGTTATGGCTAAATATGGAAAAGATATAAAAGGAACAATTCTTGTGAAAACAAGAAAATTCTAAAAAACAAAAAGGTTGTCCAAAAATGGACAACCTTTTCTATATAAAAAAACATCTTTACATTAACCTACACTACCTTCGAGACTGATTTGAAGTAGTTTTTGAGCCTCTACCGCAAATTCCATCGGAAGTTTTTGCATCACTTCTTTAGCATAACCATTTACAATCAGCCCAACCGCATCCTCGGTAGGAATACCACGCTGATTACAATAGAATATCTGGTCTTCGCTGATCTTCGAAGTAGTGGCTTCGTGCTCTATGATAGCCGTACTATTAGCAATATCGGAATATGGGAACGTATGAGCACCGCACTTATCACCTAACAAAAGGCTATCGCATTGCGAGTGATTACGTGCATTTTCTGCTTTAGGAGACACCTTCACCAATCCGCGATACGAGTTTTGGCTAAATCCTGCCGAAATACCTTTCGACACAATACGGCTTTTGGTATTCTTACCAATATGAATCATTTTAGTACCTGTATCCGCTTGCTGATGATTATTCGTAACAGCTACGGAATAAAATTCTCCAATCGAATTATCTCCCGATAAGATACAAGATGGATATTTCCAAGTAATAGCAGAACCTGTTTCTACTTGTGTCCACGATATTTTAGAGCTAACACCCTTACAAATACCACGTTTAGTCACAAAGTTATAGATACCACCCTTACCATCTTTATCTCCCGGATACCAGTTCTGAACTGTCGAATATTTCACTTCTGCCCTATCCATTGACACAATCTCGACAATAGCGGCATGTAACTGATTTTCGTCACGCATAGGAGCGGTACAGCCTTCGAGATAACTTACATAAGAGTCATCATCGGCAACAATCAATGTACGCTCAAACTGCCCTGTATTAGCCGCATTGATACGAAAATAGGTGGACAATTCCATTGGACAGCGCACCCCTTTGGGGATATATACGAAAGAACCATCACTAAACACAGCCGAGTTCAAAGCTGCAAAATAGTTGTCACGATAAGGAACTACACTTCCCAAATATTTTTTCACTAATTCGGGGTGTTCCTGAACCGCTTCACTGAAAGAACTGAATATAATTCCTTTTTCGGCTAATACTTCTTTGAAGGTCGTTTTCACGGAAACACTATCCACGACAGCATCCACTGCCATACCCACAAGTTGTTTTTGTTCCTGTAAAGGAATACCCAGCTTATCGAACGTCTTTAGTAATTCAGGGTCTACTTCATCCAGACTCTCCGGCGCTATTTTTTGCTTTGGTGCAGAATAATAGATCACATCCTGATAGTCGATTTCAGGAATATCGAGATGTGCCCAATGTGGCATCTTCATTGTCAGCCAATAGCGATAAGCCTTCAGGCGAAATTCGAGAAGCCACTCCGGCTCATTCTTTTTCGAAGAAATAAGACGAACGACATCTTCATTCAATCCTTTACTGATAGACTCTGCTTCGATATCGGTAACAAATCCGTATTTATATTCGCCGGACGTTACTTCATCCAATATTTTATCTTGATCTTCTTGCATTTATTTTGTATTTCTTTTCGTTTTAAATAATAGATTCACAAATATAAATAGTTTCTATTACATACCATCACTTATAAAATAATATAGATATGGTATAGAAGAAAACAATAAGCATCCCGGGTTTGTTCTAACTCAAATATTTTGTGTAGATGCACTATTCATTTGTCAAAGATAAGGACATATTTGATATAGTAAGTTGAGATAATACCATTTATTCGGCTTTTTATGCTTAAAAATCATAAAAAAGATGGGAAAGAACTATTATATTTTGTTTCTTTGCACCAAATTAAGGAATATAGTATCTACATCAACCAAACAGATACGGTAAAACCCAAAAGTAGAGTAAATATTTATGTCAAAAAAGCAGAAATTTAACACTTCATCGTTTTTCAGTGCTGAAGTTACTACTACTATCAGTATATCCTTAGTTTTATTCCTCTTAGGACTTATTATTTTTGTAGCTGTAATGGGCAGAGATATATCCAACTTCATAAAAGAGAATCTCAGCATTACCATTGAACTTTCGGATAAAGATTCGTCAGACAAAAATGCCGTTTCCAAATTACAAAAGAAGCTGAATGAAAGTCCTTACATCAAATCTATCACATATATCAGCAAGGAAGATGTTAAAAAAGAGTTGATTGAAGAACTGGGAGGCGACCCCGAGGAAATCCTCGGATATACTCCTGCTTCTGATTATTTCGATATTACATTAAAGGCTGATTATGCCAATCCCGATAGTATAAAGGTAGTAGAGACCAGCCTCAAAGGACAAAAAATAGTAAAAAGTTTCATCTATAGCGAAGAAACTTTGGATATGATTAACTCTAACCTCTCCAAAATAGGTATGGGATTAACTATTCTGGCAATACTATTGATGGTTATTTCTTTCACATTAATACGAAATACCATCCGCCTGAATATTTATGCAAAAAGATTCTTGATAAATACGATGCAATTGGTAGGAGCTACGGACAATTTTATTCGCAAACCCTTTGTTTCGCGCTCAGTTGTAGGAGGTATTATTGCCGCGATAATAGCAAATATCGGAATTACAGCCCTAATCTACTATCTGGCGAAAGAGCTTCCCGAAATAGTTATGATAATCAATACCCAAAGCCTTCTTATATTATATGCAATAGTCTTGTTGCTGGGTATTTTACTGACTTATTTTGCTACCCGATTTGCTGTAAACAGGTATCTGAAAATGGAAACAAATAATCTTTATTATATTTAAGATATGGACAAAAAAGATTTTGCACTTAATAAAACGAATTATATCATTTGTGCAGTATCATTCTTAATAATTATTCTGGGTTTTATCCTGATGACAGGATCTGCAACAACTATCGAAAGTGGGTTCGAACCTGATATATTTAGTACCCGACGTATAGTAATTGCACCGATGATTTGCTTTTTCGGTTTTTTACTTATGATTGTAGGGATTCTCTACCCAAACAAAAAAAATAAAGGAGAAGAATTAGAAATAACCAAAGACGCAGATTCATATCAAACTAAATATTAATAATGGATATTTTTCAAACGATTATTATAGCCATTGTAGAAGGGCTTACAGAGTTTCTACCCGTGTCTTCGACAGGACACATGATTATTGCACAACAGTTATTAGGAGTTGAGAGCACAGATTTCGTCAAAGCATTTACGGTAATTATCCAATTCGGAGCTATCCTCTCCGTTATAGTATTGTATTGGAAACGATTTTTCCAATCATGGGATTTTTATCTGAAATTATTGATCGGATTTATTCCGGCAGCTGTTCTTGGTCTCCTTTTTAGCGATTTCATTGATGATATGCTCGAGAATGTATATGTGGTAGCAACTATGCTGGTTCTGGGAGGTATTCTGATGTTGTTTGTTGATAAATGGTTCAATTCTCCTAATGCAACGAATAATGTTACCAAAAAGAATGCTTTCATTATTGGATTTTTCCAATGTATTGCCATGATTCCGGGAGTATCTCGTTCTATGGCAACTATAGTTGGAGGTATGACTCAAAATCTTACGCGCAAAACAGCTGCAGAATTTTCATTCTTTCTGGCTGTTCCCACAATGGCTGCTGCTACGGGATATAAGTTACTCAAATTATTATTAGAGCCCAACGGAGTACAAACTCTTCAAGACAACATGTCTACTCTCATTATAGGAAATGTAGTTGCGTTCATAGTGGCTATGCTTGCTATCAAATTCTTTATCAACTACATAACCAAATATGGTTTTAAGTTATTTGGTTGGTATCGTATTATAGTAGGTCTTGCTATCCTTGCTTTCTTATTAACCGGTCACGAATTAAGCATCATATAATTTAAAGGAATGGACTTCATTTCGGGAGAAATAATCTATATAGATAAACCTTTGCATTGGACTTCGTTCGATTTGGTACGAAAATTGCGATACAAAATTTGTAACGGTTTAAGAATTAAAAAATTAAAAGTAGGTCATGCTGGTACACTAGATCCTCTTGCAACAGGAGTAATGATAATCTGTACGGGCAAAAAAACTAAACTAATCGAGAGTTTTCAATATCAAACAAAAGAGTATATTGCAACTATACAATTAGGGGCTACAACTCCTTCTTTTGACTTGGAAACCGAGATCGATAAAACATACCCGACCGAACATATTACTCGTGAGCTTGTTGAAGAAAAACTAAAAGGATTTTTGGGAGAAATCAAACAAACACCACCTGCATATTCTGCATGTAAAGTGAACGGTGAAAGAGCTTACAATCTTGCCCGAAATGGTGAAGAAGTAGAACTGAAACCTAAAATCCTTGTTATAGATGAAATCGAACTACTCGAGTTTGATCAACAAACATCTATTAAAATAAGAGTAGTGTGCAGTAAAGGTACTTATATAAGAGCTTTAGCAAGAGATATTGGCGAAGCTTTGGACTCTGGAGGACATTTGACAGGACTTATCCGAACGCGGGTTGGAGATATTACATTAAATGATTGTATAAAAGCAGACGAAATGGATAAATATCTTCAATTTCCACAATTAATTTCAGAATAATAAATAAACATTATATATACAATTATGAAACTTTCTCAATTTAAATTCGATTTTCCGGAAGAACTTATTGCTAGTCATCCGGCAAAGAACAGAGATGAATCGCGCCTATTAGTATATAATCGAAAAGAAGATAAAATAGAACATAAACAATTCAAAGATATTTTGGATTATTTCGACGATAAAGACGTTTTTATTTTTAATAATACTAAAGTATTCCCAGCTCGGCTTTATGGAAATAAAGAGAAAACAGGAGCCAAAATCGAGGTATTCCTTCTTCGTGAACTAAATGAAGAATTCCACTTGTGGGACGTTTTAGTTGATCCTGCACGTAAAATAAGAATAGGAAATAAGCTTTATTTTGGCGAAGACGATTCTATGGTAGCCGAGGTAATCGATAATACAACCTCAAGAGGACGCACACTTCGTTTTCTTTATGATGGTCCGGCAGAAGAATTCAAAAATGCACTTTATTCGTTAGGAGAAACTCCGATACCTAAATACTTGGGAAGAGAAGAAGAACCTGAAGATAAAGACAGATACCAAACAATCTTTGCTCAAAACGAAGGCGCAGTAGTTGCGCCTGCAGCCGGATTACATTTTAGTCGTGAACTATTAAAGCGTATGGAAATCAAGGGTATTGACTTTGCATACATCACTTTACACTCCGGTTTAGGGAACTATCGTGAGATTGATGTAGAAGATCTCACTAAGCATAAGATGGATTCTGAGCAAATGGAGATCACTCCGGAGGCAGCTAACATAGTAAATAGTGCCAAAGCTAAAGGTTCTAAGATCGTAGCAGTAGGAACATCTGTTATGCGGGCTATCGAAACGATAGTGAGTACAGATCACCAATTAAAACAAAGTGAAGGATGGACTAATAAATTCATTTTCCCCCCATACGAATTCAATATTGCGGATGCTATGGTAACAAATTTACATTTACCTCAGTCCACTTTATTGATGATGACAGCAGCTTTCGGAGGATACGAAAAAACAATGGAACTATACGAAATGGCTGTAAAAGAAAAATATAAATTCGGAACTTACGGCGATGCAATGCTGATCTTATAATTCTCTATAAATATATTATAAGAAAAGAGCGGAATAAATCCGCTCTTTTTATTTTTTCATAACTGTATTGTAAACAATTTTTCTCAGTGTTCCACTTTCATCATCACAGCTATACTCCCAATACATAGCACCTAAAAGACCTTTTTCCAATAAGTATTCACTTTTTATTTTAAGCGATCTTTCATCATCATAAGAACAAACGAACTTGCCATCTTTATCAACTAAATAGGGAACCATAGCCAGACTATCCCACTTTTGTGTATACCCCTCTAGTTTAGGCATATCCTTGTAATCAATAAAATCACTGATACTATCAATCCCATGCCCATAAAAAGGCATACCTAAGGTTAATTTATTTAGGGGTACTCCAGCAACAACATGTGCATCTACTGATTCATCTGCAGATAATCTACGCACATATTCCGATTTATGCAACGGAGCATTATGATAAGGAGGACGCCCCATATCATAAGTCATAATATTAACAAAGTCTATATATGGATCAATAGCTCTAAAATCTACAAATTTTGCAGAATATACACTTGCCAGCGTCAGTAACTTATCCGTTCCTATTTCATTCCTAATATCACACATTAAAAGGGTAAAATTTTCTGTATCGTCAGGTGATGATGATATATTGGCGGCACTACTTGTAGGATATTCCCAATCCATATCTATACCATCAAGCCCAAAATCATTGACAACTCTCTTACAATCTCTGGCGAAAGACTTACGATTAACAGAATCTGCTGCCATCTCACTAAATCTACCACTTCCCCATCCTCCAATAGATAACATGATTTTGAGGTTAGGTGCTTTTTCTCTTAAACCAACAATCTTCTTTAATCTTTCTTCATTACTAATATTAATTCCATTAAAAGTCTCATTAACTTCTCCAAATGCATAATTAAGATGTGTTACATAATCCGTATCTGGCATGATATCATTCCATGCTGTAATATAAGCTAAGACAATAGGTATTTTTTTGCTCTCCTCTGAAGAAGAATCAGAAGCTCTCTTATTATCGCATGAATACAAAATAATAAAAAGTGAAAAGAAAAAGATGGTTAAGTTTTTCATGATGGTTATTTATGAGAGATTAATACCATGAAGATACGTAAAGATTTAATACAGATAGTATTTTAGTTTATTTATTTTGTATCTATAAAGGCAAAAAAAAATCCCTTCGTAATTCCTACATTACAAAGGGACTTAACCTATATATAAATATATATATTATA
>JAWDXP010000010.1:0-167941 GCA_032477055.1 Dysgonomonas sp.
CAAAGAAAATTTGAACTTTTTATCCCCCTTTATCGTTATAGATATCCTAATACCTAAGAAATCAACAACTAACAACAAATTATCAAAATCATAAAAAAATTTACTATTCGACAATTTCTACATCATAACCCATATCATATAGTTGATATAATAAACCTTCTTTCCCCGTTAAGTGTAAAACTCCCACAGCCACCAAACTCGATTTTTCTTTCATTATTAGAGGCAATTTTTTCAGCCATTTATTATTGCGATCCTCATTTAAAGCTTTTATTTGCCTCTCGGAAGGCGGGCAAGGATCTTTTTCATTATTGAAAGAAAGTGCATATATTCTACTTAACGACCTTTCTTTATAATACTGGTTTAAAAGAATAATAGCTTCTTTAGATAATTCCACATTTTCTAATCCACAAATCAAATTTTCAGTTTGTCTTTTTAAGGATTCTGACTCATAGATTGCAACGATCTGATCATCTATTGTCTCCAGACCGATAATAGGTTTACCTGCTTCTCTTGTTATACGTTGCAGATAAAAATCAATAGACTCATGAGTAGCGGGATTAAAAGTTGAGTCAACCATCGAATAAATAATCTGAGAATACATAGAGGAAATCAAGCCTGGTTTCATTTTCTCAAAATTACTTATCCCAACTTTAAATAGATCTCTCATCCCCCTATCTAATCTTTTATATTCTTCCGCAGACAACATTTTTTTATAGCCATCTCCTACAGCAAATTGTCCAGCTTTCATTATTTTTAATTGCATCTCTTGCAAAGTTTCGGGAGAGACCTCCACTTCTCCGACAATTTGATCTACACCATCTAATATGTCATAAAATCCATTGATGCTGTCTAAAAAACTAATATTTGTAAGATGATGTGTTCCCAAAATATAAGAAGGTTCGTCCAAATCTTTTCCGGATATCTTCCAGAGCAAACCATTATCGAAACTCTTCTCTTTACACCCAAACCCTATAAAACTAAGTAAAATAAAAAGTATAAAAGAGCTAAATCTGTTTTTCATTATTCACTTTTAAATCAAATTAATACCATATATAGATAATTCAACTCTACACTTAACATAATAAAAAAACACCTCCTAATTAATACATAATATAGGAGGTGCCTGTATAATTTATATTATAAAAAATTAATCTTGGAATTTTGCTTTCAAAAATTCTCGATTTAAACGCGCAATATTACTGATCGAAACATTCTTTGGGCACTCTACCTCACAAGCACCTGTATTTGTACAGTTACCAAAGCCTAATTCATCCATTTTCGAAACCATTGCTTTTGCACGACGAGCAGCTTCAGGTCTTCCTTGTGGCAATAATGCCAGCTGGCTTACTTTTGCCGAAACAAACAGCATAGCTGAGCCATTTTTACAAGCAGCAACACAAGCACCACAACCAATACATGAAGCCGAATCCATAGCCTCATCAGCATCAGTTTTAGGTATAAGGATTGCATTAGCATCTTGTGCTCCACCAGCATTAACGGAAGTATATCCTCCTGCCTGAATAATTTTGTCAAAGGCTGTACGATCTACCATCAAATCGCGAATTACAGGAAATCCTGCAGAACGCCATGGCTCGATAGTAATAGTTTCTCCATCCTTGAACTTACGCATGTGCAGCTGACAGGTAGTAATATCTTCATCCGGTCCGTGAGGGTGTCCGTTTACATATAAACTACACATACCGCAGATACCTTCGCGACAGTCATGATCGAATACAACAGGCTCTTTTCCTTCATTTATTAGTTTTTCATTCAGAATATCCAACATTTCAAGGAAAGAACTATCTACCGAGATGCCATCCAATTTATATGATTCAAAAGCTCCTCTTTCTTTAGGACCTCTTTGACGCCAAACTTTTAGCGTGATATTTATTGTTTTATCCATTGTTTACTCTTTTTCTAAGGGGGTTAAGCTTTATAGTTACGTTGTTGTCTAACTACAAATTCGTAGTCAAGAGGTTCTTTCACCAATTCAGGCTCCTGATCATCTCCTGTATATTTCCAACATGCAACGTAAGAGTAGTTTTCGTCATCACGAAGAGCCTCTCCTTCCGGAGTCTGATATTCTTCACGGAAGTGACCACCACAAGATTCATTCCTATTCAATCCGTCACGAGCCATAAGTTCACCAATCTCTAAGAAATCAGCTACACGCAACGCTTTTTCCAACTCTGTATTCAATGAATTAGCTTCACCGGGGATACGTACATTTGTCCAGAATTCTTTTTTAACCGCCTTGATTTCTTCCAAAGCTTTCTCTAAAGATTCTTTTGTGCGAGCCATACCGACAAAATCCCACATAATGAGACCTAACTGCTTATGAATAGAGTCTACAGAACGTTGACCTTTAATACTCATCAATTTAGCAATCTTTTTATTAAGATCATCTTCTGCCTGTTGGAATTCAGGTAACTCAGTACTAAAACGTGGTACTGTGATCTGATCTGCCAAATAGTTTTGAATAGTATATGGAAGTACAAAATAACCATCGGCAAGTCCCTGCATCAAAGCAGATGCTCCAAGACGATTTGCTCCGTGATCAGAGAAGTTGGCTTCCCCAATACAGAATAAGCCTGGGATAGATGTCATCAGTTCATAATCTACCCAAACGCCACCCATGGTATAGTGAATAGCCGGATAAATCATCATTGGTGTCTCATATGGGTTATCATCCACAATCTTCTCATACATCTGGAAAAGGTTACCATACTTAGCTTCTACGACATCCTTCCCTAAACGGTTAATAGCATCAGAGAAATCTAAGTAAACTGCAAGTCCGGTCCCTACTCCAAATCCGGCATCACATCTTTCTTTCGCTGCGCGGGATGCAACGTCACGAGGAACAAGGTTACCAAATGCAGGATAACGTCTTTCCAGATAGTAATCTCTATCTTCTTCTTTAATCTGAGTTGGCTTCAATTTACCTGCACGGATAGCTTCGGAATCTTCTTTCTTCTTAGGCACCCAAATACGTCCATCGTTACGTAGAGATTCCGACATCAATGTCAGTTTAGATTGGAATTCCCCATGTACAGGAATACATGTAGGGTGAATCTGAGCAAAACAAGGATTTGCAAAATATGCACCTTTCTTATATGCTTGAATAGCAGCTGAACCATTCGATCCCATAGCATTTGTTGAAAGGAAGAAAGCATTTCCATATCCACCTGTTCCTATAACAACTGCGTGAGCCGAGAATCGCTCGATTTTACCTGTTACAAGGTTACGTGCAATGATACCGCGAGCTCTTCCGTCGATAATCACGACATCAAGCATCTCGTAACGAGTATATAGTTTAACAGAGCCTTTCTGAACCTGACGGCTTAATGATGAATAAGCGCCAAGCAGAAGTTGCTGACCTGTTTGTCCTTTTGCATAGAATGTACGTGACACCTGCGCTCCACCGAACGAACGATTATCCAACAGACCTCCGTATTCGCGAGCAAAAGGTACTCCTTGAGCCACACATTGGTCAATAATGTTGTTAGATACTTCTGCCATACGATATACGTTAGCCTCACGAGCACGATAGTCTCCTCCTTTTATTGTATCATAAAACAAACGATAGATAGAGTCTCCGTCATTCTGATAATTCTTAGCAGCATTAATACCACCTTGTGCAGCAATAGAGTGCGCACGGCGTGGAGAATCCTGAATACAGAAATTTAGGACATTGAATCCCATTTCTCCTAAAGATGCTGCAGCTGCACCACCAGCTAAACCTGTACCTACTACAATAATATCAAGACGACGCTTGTTAGCAGGGTTTACAAGTTTCTGTGTGCTTTTATATTTTGTCCATTTCTCAGCCAAAGAGCCTTCTGGAATTTTAGAATCTTTCTTAGGGTCTAATATATTAGCCATATCTGATTTTTTCTTTTAGCGGTTATTAATTACATACATGAAGTACAAAGTATGCTTTTTGCGAAGAAGAATATCGGCACAATAGCAAAACCAATACAAATAATGGCAGCTACTACATATCCGACATTTTTTAATCGGGGTAGCCATGTTCTACCATTAATACCTGATGATTGGAACATACTCCAAAATCCATGTGTAAGGTGGAACCATAAGGCTATAACACCTACCAGATAGATAATAATACGAATGGGTTGAGCAAATAACTCATGCATTAACTCCCCCGTTTGCTCCGGAGCAACAGCCCCACTTAGATGGAACAACTCGGAAAATTGCATCTTGAACCAAAAGTCATACAAATGCACTAAAAGAAACGCTCCGATAAAAGCTCCTAACACATACATGTTTTTTGAAGACCACTCGACAATAGTACCACTCGACGAAGCATACTTGTCGCCACCTCGAGCTTTTTGGTTTTGGATTGTCAACATCGATGCATATACAATATGCACGATAAATAATACTGCTAGCCCTCCTGTTCCAGCAATCGCATACCAATTTGTACCTAAAAATCCACAAAGAGCTTCATAAGCATCCATCGAAATGATAGAAACTAAGTTCATACTCATGTGAAAAAGAAGGAACAAAATCAACGCAAAGCCCGACAAAGCCATAATAAACTTTCGGCCAATAGAAGAATTTAGTAACCAACTCATAAGATTTAATAGTTTTTTTAGTTATATTATATGGTTATTGATTAAGCAGTTATAAACAAAAACAATATTTCATATTTATTATTGATATTCGCTGCACAAAAATATACTAAATTACCTAGTTAAGAAAGTAAAAGGAGACTTTTTTATGTGTTTTTAGAGGTAATAAGGCGTATTCCATAGCAAAATCATATAAGTGCTTGAAACAAATATATAAAAAATATGGAAATGAACCATTTTCCCCTTATTTTTACATTTCTATTTCCATATATTACCCTATTCAGTTTCCTCATTCAGAGAATATAATCAATGACAAAAAATTACCATAATTCCTATCTTCAATCATTAGTCTATTTGGTATTTTTTATATTCAGTATACTGTTTCTATTAGTATTTTCCAGCTCTACTAGCCCATTATTCAACACATATGGCGGTGATAGTGCTATATTCATATTAGGAGGGAAGCTATTTTCGGAAGGAAAGATTCCTTATCTGGACTTTTTTGACCATAAGGGACCTATACTTATTTTACTGGAAACTATTGGCATATCTTTATCTTCTGATGACCGGACAGGGATCTTTATTCTACAAGTAGTAAACCTTACATTTACTCAAATATTTATTTACAAAATAGCCAGACTCTTTTTATCTACAGTAAACAGTCTAGCAATAGTATTATTAAGCCTTTTACTATTTTCATTCACTATCCAGGGAGGAAACCTCACGGAAGAATTTAGCCTGCCATTCAACCTTTGGGCTTTATATATCGTAGTCTCTTTATCAAAAGACAATAAGTCTTATCTCAAAACATCACAAATTTTATTACTAGGAATATTCGCTGCTATTTTGTTCTGGATCCGCCCCAACAATATGGGTATTATCTGTGGATGTTTCTGTTATTTGGTATACTTTTACTACAAAAGGAACAAGTTTCGGGAAATTAAAAATTTATTGATATATTTTTCCATCGGATTTTTTTCTGTCACTTTACTCACAATCATTTATTTCATAAAAATAAATGCTTTAGAAGATATGATCTATGCATCATTAGAGTTCAATCTAAGATATATAACATATGACCATCCATCACCTTTTACTGATATAAAAAGCAGTATTCTACATATAATCAAATCGTGGACAGCCCTTATAGTGTTAGTTATCGGAACAATAATCTATTATCAAAAAACCAGTAATACAAATGTTATATTTTTAACCTTGTTCCTTTTGCTTTTTGCAATCGTAACAACCCAAACCGGCCAGAACTATTACCATTATATGACCTCAAATATCCCCTGCTTTGTGTTGGGAACAATTTTCATTCTTAAATCAACTCCCAAGGCTAAATCATATATTATTGTATCATTATCATTCATTTTATTATGTGGATATACTTTCTTTAAATACAATGACAAAGAATATCAAACGAGTAAAAATGATAATGATTTTAGAGAAGCTTCTTTCGATATAATCTCTCAAATACCCCAAAATGAGAAAAATCTAATTTACACATATAATATTCCTGCAAAATTCTGGCTAGTTACAAATCAGCTACCTAGTTACAAATATTATGCTCATCAAGACTGGCATAGTACTCATGATATGAAGATTTCAAAAGAAATAAACCATGAATTAAGCGATCGGCAACCCTTATGGATAATACTTCCGATATCCGACAAAGACAAAGAACTGCTAAACGTACCTTTCAGACATTATCTAGATAAGAATTACAAAACATCAAGAGAAAATGAATATTTTTCTTTATATCAAAAAAGATGACAAATTTAGTTGCTAATAATGCAGAGCTACTAACATTTAGTTATTTCTCATTCTTTTAAAATAAAATAGGCTGAACCTTAGTTCAGCCTATCAGATAGTATAATTAATGATAAATTATTCGTCTACTCCAACTGTGATCTCATCCCAGTCTTCATCTATAGTAATATCAAAACCTTCTTCTCCCAGATTTCCGCTCTTGCCGGTATAGCGAATTATTTGGTTTGTTTCTATATTTTTTGTATTTTACGAATAACTAATTTATTCCCTGCATTAATTTTTAAAATATAAAATCCACTTGGATATGTACTCATATCGATATCCATATAATTTTCTTCTATTTCTTTTTTATAACAAAGTACACCATTAATACTATACATTTCAACATAACTCATTTTATCTGAGCTTTTCAAATATAGTCTATTTTGAACAGGAGAAGGATAAATCGAAATTTCTTCTTGAGTAAGAAGAGAACTCTCATCAGTAAGAGTTGAACGGAGTCCTGTTCCTTTCCACAAATAAATATTCTTTTTAGCAATATTTAATATGGATGCAATTGTTTTTTGATTTCCTTCTGGCCTATCAATAACATATTGTACATAGAACCCTCTAATATACCCTCTTGGAAGTTCACAATATCCCTGCGGGATAGATTCACTCAAACCTAGTTTTTTAACAATTACTTTGGCTGGATCTAATCTTCCACTCCTAATATCATCTAATAATATTTCTTCTCCACTAACACCATCTAGAGAAGACATATTTTGATTTATATACAATTTATAACCAAGTTCTTGATCAGTTAAAGGACGACAGAATCTAACTGGATAATAATTATAATCATATTTGTTATAACTCATTCGAGGAATATCATCTAGCATAAATACTCCATCCGAAGCTTTAAGATATATAGCTAAATTCAAATATAAAAAATCTCCAAAATCGTAAGGAAACTGAATAACCTTTCCATCATTTCCAGTTGTATATCCCACTCCGGAGGAAGTAGCCCTCATCCCTGTTGGCATAAAGTTAAGTTGATACTTATTTAGATTCTGAGAACTATACCCATCTGTCTCAGATATAAGCCATGAGGCATAAGGCATAGTAATTGATGCAAACCAATATGAAGCACCCACTATTCCTGTAATCTTAGTATCATCCACAGCCTTCGATAAATATTGTCTCACCTCTCCCAAAGTTGCATTACCACACATTGCAATTAGCTGCAATATATCGCCAGAAGAAGGCAATTTCCAAGCTTTATTTATAATACCATTCTCACTTATTTGACCTTGCGAAATCAAATTATTTGCGATACCTGATTTGTAATATAAACCATAATACTGATTGAAACTCTTTATATCTACATTATCTCCCACACCTTGAACAATATTATTTGAATACCATTTCTGAATTTTCTCCTTAGTCGTACTTAATGCTATTGAGTTTGAATAATCATTATGTAAATTTGCATTCATCCAAATATATTCACCAACCTTTACTCCTTGATACTTCTTAGATACATTATTATAAGTAAATGTTAATTCTTTGTCTTTATCTTTCTTTGAATATTTATAAGGCAGTTCTAAGCTTTCACCTTTCTTTATTGTTATATTCTTTACTTCTTTTATACTATTATATCCAAAAGGAGGATTAATTTCAGTTATTGTATAAAAATCATCTGGAATCTCTTTCACTCTATTTCCATCAATATATATAGTATTTCCCTCTCTAGATTTTAATTCGTATCTCGCACCGCTTAGGAAGATTTCATTACCTTGAGCATCTTTCTCTACATCAGTAACCTTCATTTGTAAAAAACCCACATTTCTTAAGACCCAAAGTTTAGATAAAGCTGGAATTTCCAATATCATATTCAAAATATCAGATACAGATTTATTTTTATTTTCCACAACATGTTGAACATATAAACCTCTTAGCAAGCCTTTTGGCAACTCAAAATATCCCGATGGAGCCATTGCTCCTGGATTATTAATCTTTTTTATTTTTATATCTGAAATTTTAATTTTACCCCTTCTTAAATAATCAATAAGTTGTTCCTCAGAACTTCTATATAAAGGTTCACCAGTCCAATCATATCGTTCTAATTTCTTAGAAGGAAAAGAAATATTATTAGAATTCCCCTCAATAGAAATAAATATCTTATAACCCAATTCTTGATCTGTCAATGGGCGGCAAAATCTTACAGTAAAAGACTGCATCATTAAAGAATATTCTATTTCTGGATAATCTCCCAAAATTAAGTCCCCATAAGTTGTGATTATTCTGTATGCCTGATTCAATCCATTATAATCCCCCCTTTTTACTCTAAATTCTTTAGGTTGATCATAATTCTCTGTTCTCATAACATCATCATTTTCATACCGACAACCTGCAGGAAGAAAATTTAATCTATATTTATTATTATTATAGCGAAAACACCAATAGTAAGAATAACGCCACGCATCTATCTTAGCAAAAGTAGGAGCTTTGGGGTCATCTTTATCAAATGTCAAATAACTTTTAACTTCCACCATATTATTAGCAGTTCCACACATTCCTAACAATTGTAATGCATCTGAGACAGTTGGTAATCCCCAACCTGCTCTTAGGATGTTATTTTCGTACATTTTTACATTTTTATCAACACCTGTTACTACGGCAGGTCTAATTCTATAATATTCTCCATAGTATTTATTAAATTCGTCCATTGCTTGTTGTTCACTATTGAAGTAGCTCCAATAAGTTGGATCTCTTCTACTCTCTTGACCAGGAGGCTGATGGTTTTCAAACATTACATAACGCTGATGTAGTAAGTCTATCTGCTCTTTAGTATTTGGCATCTCTCCCAATGGCGTTCTAAGATTATTATCCATCCATAAATATTCGCCAACCTTTACAGCATTATAAATATTATATTTTTGGTTATTATACTCAAACGTTAAAGGGATATTTTGAGAAAATATAAATAAGGTATTTAAAATAAATACAATTAGAAATAAATGTTGTTTTTTCATAATGTAAAGTTTTGTAATTTTAACAAAGATAATAATATATTCAAATAACAAAAAGCCGACTAAAATTTAGTCGGCTTTTTGTTATTTCTGATAATAGAACTTATTTCACTTTATCTACAATCGCTTTGAATGCTTCAGGATGATTCATTGCTAGGTCAGCAAGGACTTTACGATTGATTTCGATACCATTCTTATGTAAAGCACCCATCAAGCGAGAATATGACATTCCTTCAATACGTGCAGCTGCGTTGATACGCTGTATCCAGAGTGCACGGAAATTGCGTTTTTTAGCGCGACGGTCACGGAATGCATACGTTAAACCTTTCTCCCAAGTGTTTTTTGCTACTGTCCAGACATTCTTTCTGGCACCATAGTAACCTCTTGTAAGCTTTAATACTTTTTTTCTACGGTTGCGCGAAGCAACATGATTGACTGATCTTGGCATAATTGTAAGATGTTTTGAATGTTAGCGGTTCTCTATTTCATGAACACTTTAGATTGCATACATTCTGTTAATAAAAATCTGTTGAAAATTAGCTTAATGAAAACTTTAATTATTTCAATGCAAGCATTTGCTTCACATTATTTACATCTGATTTGTGCACAAGAGCAGCATGAGTCAGATTTCTTTTTTGTTTTTTAGTCTTCTTAGTCAAGATGTGACTTTTAAAAGCATGTTTTCTTTTGATTTTTCCTGATCCGGTAAGGGTAAACCTTTTTTTGGCACCGGAATTAGTCTTCATTTTAGGCATCTTGTTAATACTTAATTTTAATTATTTAATGCAACTTGCTTTACGCAAATATTTATTCTTGTTCTTCGCTATCTTCCTCAACGATCTTCTCTTGAGAAGCAGCAGATTCGGGTTTAGCCCCCTTATCCTTTACTTCTGATTTTGGTTTTGGAACCGATTTTGGAGCAACCTTTTTAGGAGATAGCATGATAATCATCTTTTTACCTTCCAATTGAGGCAACTGATCTACCTTAGCATAATCCTCCAACTCTGTTGCAAAACGCAATAAAAGCACTTCTCCTTGTTCTTTAAACAAGATAGAACGTCCTTTAAAGAACACGTACGCTTTTACTTTTGCGCCTTCTTCAAGGAAAGATCTGGCATGTTTTAGCTTAAAGTTAAAATCATGATCATCTGTTTGAGGTCCGAAACGAATTTCTTTAACTACAACTTTTACTGTTTTAGCCTTTTGCTCTTTTAGTCTTTTCTTTTGTTGATAAAGAAATTTTTGATAATCAGTAATCCGACAAACAGGAGGATCAGCATTCGGAGATATTTCCACCAAATCCAAACCCAATTCATCAGCCTTTTTCAAAGCCTCCTGAATAGAGAATACGCCCTGTTCTACATTATCTCCTACTAGACGAACTTGAGGAACCCTGATTAATTCATTAATCCTGTATGGTTCTTCTTTTTTCTTGTTGTTATTAAACCTGTTATTTCTCATTAAAAAATGAATAATTCCTTTCTGTTTTTATTCTTAATCTTATACTACTGATTATCAAAGTAATTAATATTTTCAAAAACCTTCATTTTCCCAAGCATTCATCATTTTTTCGACTTCTTGGGTAATTTGAGCGGCAAAGTTAGTAAATTTCATCGAACCTTTATCACCTTCGCCCTGTTTTCTTACAGAAACTTCTTCTGTTTCTGCTTCTTTCTCTCCTACAATCAGTAAATATGGTATTCTTTTTAATTCATTATCTCTGATCTTACGACCAATTTTCTCATTACGATCATCCACTTGTGCACGAATATCCTGAGACTTCAGATAAGAAGCTACACGGTGCGCATAGTCGTTAAATTTCTCACTGATCGGCAAAATCACTGCCTGATCAGGAGTCAGCCACAATGGAAATTTCCCGGCTGTATGTTCTATCAACACTGCTATAAAGCGCTCCATTGACCCGAACGGTGCACGGTGTATCATCACCGGACGATGCTTTTGATTATCAGCGCCTGTATATTCCAGTTCGAAACGATCCGGAAGGTTATAGTCTACCTGAATAGTCCCCAATTGCCAACGACGTCCTAAAGCATCTTTCACCATAAAATCGAGTTTAGGTCCATAAAATGCAGCTTCGCCAAGCTCCACTCTTGCAGGAAGACCTTTTTCTTCGCATGCTTCTATAATAGCTCTTTCAGCTTTTTCCCAGTTTTCGTCTGTTCCGATATATTTTTCTTTATTCTCAGGATCACGTAATGATATCTGAGCTTCAAAATTTTCGAAATCTAAAGCTTTGAATATAATAAATATAATATCCATTACTTTCAGAAACTCTGTCTTCAACTGATCAGGAGTACAGAATATATGTGCATCATCCTGTGTAAAGCCGCGAACACGTGTTAAACCATGAAGTTCTCCACTTTGTTCATAACGGTATACAGTCCCGAATTCTGCCAAACGCAAAGGAAGGTCTTTGTATGAACGTGGTATCACTTTATAAATCTCACAGTGGTGAGGACAGTTCATCGGTTTCAGCAGGAATTCTTCCCCCTCTTCAGGTGTATGGATTGGCTGGAAAGAATCCTTACCATATTTAGCATAATGGCCTGAGATCACATACAATTGCTTATTACCAATATGAGGAGTCATTACTTGCTCGTAATCGAATCTTTTCTGAATCTTTTTCAAGAAATCCTCAAGTTTAAGTCGTAATTGTGTACCACGAGGTAACCAAAGAGGCAGACCTTGTCCAACATTCTGAGAGAATGCAAATAATTCTAGTTCTTTACCTATCTTACGATGATCACGTTTTTTAGCCTCCTCGAGTAATACAAGATACTCATCCAGCATTTTTTGTTTTGGGAAAGTGACTCCATATAAACGGGTCAATTGCTTACGTTTTTCATCACCTCTCCAATATGCTCCGGCAGCACTCAATATTTTTACAGCTTTTATATAGGATGTATTAGGCAAATGAGGCCCACGACAAAGGTCAGTAAAAGCTCCCTGTGTATAAGTAGTAATAGTACCATCGGCAAGATCATTGATCAATTCGACTTTATAACCCTCGTCACGGTCACCGAACATTTTCAGGGCATCGGGCTTGCTGATACTTTGACGAACTATTTCTTCTTTTTTGGCAATCAGTTCCTTCATCTTCTTCTCTATAGCAGGAAAATCAGAATCTTTTACCGGAGTATCACCAAAATCTATATCATAATAAAAACCATTCTCAATAGCCGGACCTATACCAAACTTGGCATGTGGATACATTTCCTGAACAGCCTCTGCCATTAGGTGAGCCGAAGAGTGCCAGAAAGCATGTTTCCCCTCTGTATCTTCCCATTTCAAAAGGCTAATCGTCGAGTCTTGCTCAATCGGACGGGTTAAGTCCCATGTCTCGCCATTAACACTGGCAGCTAGAACCTCTTGCGCTAAACGCGAACTAATACTTTCTGCAATCTGCATCGAAGTTGTTCCTTTGGGAAATTCCCTTACAGAACCATCAGGAAATGTAATCTTTATCATCTTTCTATTATTTTTCTTATCTCCTTACGAATGGAGATAACAGTAAATAAAATTTTCAGTGTGCAAAATTAAGCAAATTCTTTAATCTATTGATTCTTTGAGAAAAAATATATACAAAAAAGCAGTATCTAAATAATAGATACTGCTTATAATATCATATAATATGTCCTAAAATCTATATCCCACAGATAATAATCCTGTAAATTGGTTTGTTTTTAATTCTGCCGGTTTATTATCAACAACAGTTTCTCCTTTTTCATTATACATTTTAGAATAAGTATACAAATCATCAGTTCTGTTTTTGATAACAAAAGCTACATCTGTATAAAAATATGACTTGGTTCCAGTAATAGGTTTAAACTTATATCCTAGTCCCCATGTAAAATGATTAGCATCCCCAACCAAAGTATAATGAGGTACTGTACCTACTGTCCAGACTTCTTTTTCTCCTTCTTTGAAGCTTTTTTCTAGGGGGCTTTGTTGCCACGCATAACCTACACGCGCAGAAAATTGAGGAGTAATTCGAACTTCCGCACCAACCCGTAAAGTAGAAGCATTTTTAAAGTCATCTTTAATTAACAGATTAGTATCTTCATAATCATATCCATTCCTATCCTGCAAATTCATTTTACTATAGTTTGTCAGTTCATAATCTGCACTGATTATAGCATATTTCCCAATCACTCCCGCCAAACTAAATACCCATTTATCAGGTGTGCGAAATTTATAATCTGTAGCCGCATTATCAGGAGTATAAACAAGTCCTTCATTTATCCCTTTATCCGTATAATATTTATATTCGACCTCTCCATAATAATAATCAGTCATATTATACCATGTTGGCGAATGATAAGCTACCCCAATACGAAGTTCATTGACAGGTTTGAATATCAAACCGGCTTTAACCTGCCAGCCTGTACCCTCTGTACTCAGTCCGTTATATAAATCGAAACCTTCTCCATCTTTCCCCGATTCATAGAAGTCCTCAGAATAAGTAGAAGAAAGATGATAATCTATATCTGTTACCGAGACTGTAGCTCCAATACTTAACATATCCGAGATAGTAGTCCCTAGGCTAAAATCGTATGAGCTAATATAGCCTTTTTCCCGCATATTCAATCGGTTATTTACTTTTTCACCTTGTTTAAGAGGAGAAGAAAAAGTCTTGCTGTTCTCATCATAAACAGTTAACCCTCCATCATAACCAAGGATCGGAAGCCAATCTCCACTTATATCATAAGCATTTTTAGGTATTATATTACCTGAACCTACAATATTAGCCATATCAGTAACATAATCGGTCAGCGAATACAAGTGTTGATTTCCTCGCATTGAAACCTTACGGTCAAACGATTTTAAGTTATTGTAAGCAAAACCAAAATTGATTAGTGGCACTTCATCACTATTTAGCGGAAATGCCCCTACTATAGCAATATTATCAAAATTAAATTTGAACTTACTATCATCAGCCTTTGATCCTAAAAAATTAGTTTCAGCCTTTCTATTTGTAAAATTTAATGTAGTTACTATTTCTGAAGAGCTATATACACCAATACCAGCCGGGTTGATAGCAACACCTGTCGCGTCTCCACCTAACGCACCAAAAGCTCCCCCCATAGCTACGCCTCGTGCCGTACCTGTCAGGTCATTATATGAAAGATTGAATGCGTCCATTTCTCCTTGTGCAAATCCTGATGCCGACAAGGTCAGAACTAAAGAAGCAAGAGTAAAAATTCGTTTCATAATCTATTCTTTTTTAATAAAAGAGCTGTCTTAGTGGGCTAAAACAGCTCTTCATAATTTCATATTCATTATATTCTCTACCTAATCTTTATCTGCGTCCGCCACTACTGCTACGGCCTCCGCCACCTCCGCCGGATGAGCGACCACCGCCACCTCCGCTACTATAAGAACCACCTCCGGAAGAAGATCTTCCACTGCTATATGATCCACTTGAGCTTGATCTGCTACTGCTAGAACTAGGCGTACTGTATGAGCGATTTGAAGAAGAACGATTACTAGAACTTCCGCTATTATAAGATCGATTGCTATTACTAGAAGAGCGAGTACTACTATTCGTTCTGGAAGAACTGCTCCTTCCTGCATTTGAGGAAGAATTTGAATTATATGATGGTCTTGTACTTATGCCGCTCTCCCTATTTCCGGAAGATGTACGTCCGCTTGATGTAGAAGAATTTCTTTCTATCCTGCCGGTACTTGCATTATAAGTAGCATCACGGTTTACAGATGTACGTCCGTTTGATGTCCTTGTACCTATACCAGCTTCTCTGGTCGAAGTACGTCCGCTCGATGTACGAACGCCATCATATCTTCCTGAACTGGTACGCCCTGTAGAAGTACGAGTTCCTTCATATCGTCCACTGGAAGTACGGGTAGAAGAACCATATCTTCCGGAACTGGTACGTCCGCTCGAACTGCGAGTTCCTTCGTATCGTCCACTATTGTTTCTACCGGCGCTATATCGTCCCGAATAGTTTCTGTTTGCATACGAAGAGCGTCCATATCTATAATGATTTGAATAGTATGGTCTGTGATGATGCCCCCATGAACCGCCATACCAGCCACCACCGTACCACGAATCATACCAGCCGCCGCTCCAGCCCCATGACCAACCCCAGCCCCAGCCGCCAACATGCCAGCCACTGTAGTACCAAGGTCTGTAATATGGTCTATGCCATCCGTACCAACCGCTGTAATACCATGGGTCGTACCACGAGTCATACCATGAATAATATGGACTCCAACCCCAGTTTACATTGAAGTTCCAACCACGATTGGCATAGTAAGAGTCATATGCATTGTTTACTACATATACATTGATATTATCATCACTCGTGATTCTCACGCTATTCGCTGGATCATGAAACTTTACAATACGGTCTGTATATTCATAATCATTAGCTTCTTCTTCATAATAATTTTCGGATAGCGTAGTCGTAGAATCCAGGGAATAAACATCCACATTTCCTCTCCGATTATACGTATCCACATCTACATTCACATTTCCTTGTGTGTAGACACTCATATCTTTCGTACCATTTCCATTATCCACATAAACATTGGTAGAAGACACTGCTTTCTTGGCAGGTGTAGTCTTTTTCGTCTCTACCTTTTGTACTTTATTCTCTTTGGAAGACGATGAACCGTATATATCATCATCCCAATCTTGAGAGAATCCCACTAATGGAAATAACACTGCTAATACAAGTAATAACTTTGCTTTTTTCATTGTTTTATCTCCTCTTCGTATAATTAATTATAATAGCTTATTTTCTTGTTTGACTTTCTTTTTTATCAATAGTTTAATCACCTTTATTTCTTTTATAGTTAAAAACATATCCATAAAAATGAAACAGATTTTTATATATAGATAGATAATTTAGGTATTTGTTGCTTATTTTTTTCTTAACAAAATTTAAAAAAGTAATTGTTCCATAACTATACCCCACAAATACTTTCTATATAAAACTCATTACCAAACATCTAAAACCACACATATATATACAATATGCGTAAGGAAATGGAAAGTTACAAAAAAATATCAATTTGCAAGACAAAAACACTAAAAATAATCAGTTCAACAATACTACATTCAATTGAAAACTATAAAAAAAGATGTACTTTTGCAGGAAATTAAAATAAACACATGAATTATTTTGAAGTTACATTTACCTGTATCCCTAACGAAGAAATTATAGATGAAGTACTTTCTGCAAACCTTGCGGACATCGGTTTCGAAAGTTTCGTCAATACTGATACCGGTGTTATAGCATATATTCAGGAAAACTTTTTCAACGAAGATGATATTAAATCAGCAGTTAAGGATTTTCCTCTCGAAACAAATATAACCTACACCCATAAACTTATCGAAGATAAAAACTGGAATGAAGAATGGGAGAAAAATTATTTCCAGCCTCTAATTATTGAGGACAAATGTATCATCAGAAGCACATTTCACGACCAAAGCGATAATTATGAATATACGATACTTATCGACCCCAAGATGGCATTCGGGACAGGACACCATCAGACTACCGAACTGGTAATAAGAGAGATATTACACACCGACTTCACCGATAAGTCCGTTTTAGATATGGGATGCGGCACTGCCATATTAGCCATATTAGCTTCTATGCGTGGAGCAAACCCTATCCTGGCAATAGATATTGATGAGTGGGCGTATGAGAATGCAAAAGAGAATATCGAATTAAACCATATTTCGAATATAGATGTAAAAATAGGTGGATCCGATTTACTGAATCCTCAAAATGGAATGTTCGACATCATTCTTGCAAATATTAATCGGAACATACTTCTAAATGATATTCACACATACGCTTCGGTAATCGACAAAGAAGGATCACTCTATATGAGTGGGTTTTACACAGAAGATATACCAGCCATCACGGAAGAATGCCTGAAAAACGGCTTGAATTTTTCACACTCCGATTCGAAAGATAATTGGGCTGTCGTAAAATTCACAAAAGCAATATAAGGTATCTACCATCATCATCTCACTAAATTTAAATAGTTATCTTTACAACAATATATAATTACGTAATCGATTTTCAATATGAACATTTTATTGATAGGAAGCGGAGGAAGAGAACATGCTTTGGCATGGAAAATAGCACAAAGTGATAAATTAAGCAAGCTATTCGTTGCTCCCGGAAATGCAGGGACTTCACAAATCGCTGAGAATTTGAACATTTCCCCCACAGATTTTCCTTCAATAAAAAAGGCTTGTCTAGATAACGAAATAGATATGGTAATTGTAGGTCCGGAAGATCCTTTAGTCAAAGGAATTTATGATTACTTCATTAATGATGAAGAACTAAAACACATACCAGTAATAGGCCCTTCTAAAAATGGCGCTCAACTCGAAGGAAGCAAAGATTTTGCCAAACAATTCATGATGCGCCATAATATTCCTACTGCCCGATATAAAAGCTTCAGAAATGAAGAGCTAGATTCTGCTTATACATTTTTAGAAGAATTACAACCTCCTTATGTATTAAAAGCTGATGGATTGGCTGCAGGAAAGGGAGTACTTATCCTCGATGATATCAATGAAGCAAAAAAAGAGCTAAAAGCCATGTTCGGTGGCATGTTTGGAGAAGCCGGAAATACCGTTGTCATAGAAGAATTCTTATCAGGTATCGAGTGTTCTGTATTTGTCCTTACTGATGGACAGTCATATAAAACACTTCCGGTAGCTAAAGACTACAAACGCATCGGAGAAGGAGACATAGGGTTAAACACCGGCGGTATGGGTGCAATATCACCAGTTTCCTTTGCAGATGACACTTTCATGAAGAAAGTAGAAGAACGCATAATAAAACCGACCATAGAAGGCATAAAAAAAGACAAGATAGACTACAAAGGATTTGTATTTATAGGTCTTATTAGTGTAAAAGGAGAACCTATGGTCATCGAGTACAATGTAAGAATGGGCGATCCTGAGACAGAAGTTGTGATGTTAAGGATAAAATCAGATTTACTCGATTTGCTCGAAGGTGTAGCAAACAACAATCTCGAAACGAAAACTCTAGAAATAGAACCTCAATACGCCACAACGGTCATGCTAGTTGCAGGAGGATACCCGGGTGACTATAAAAAAGGGGAAATAATATCCGGTTTTGATCAAGTAAACAAAGAAAGCATCATATTTCACGCAGGGACTAAAGCCGAAGATGGCAAAATTGTCACTAATGGAGGAAGGGTCATAGCTATCAGTTCACTGGGTAATAATAAAGATGAGGCTCTACACAAATCTTTTCATAATGCTGAAATAATTGCCTTTAATGGTAAGTATTATAGAAAAGATATAGGTTTTGATCTCCAATAATATACTCTCCATAACAGAATATGGATATTGCAAAATTCTTCAAGAGAAATATTGTAGAGAATAAAAGCCTAATCTTTATTTCTATAATCATTATCTTTTTTATCAGGTTATGTTTTTATTATAACTCTGATGATTTATTGTCATACCCTTTTATCCAAGGTTATATATGGAAAGATGGACTAGCATATATTTTCCAGAATAAGATTCTAACTTTTATTACAAATCTTATTTTTTCTGTATGCATAGGCATATATTCGGCATATATCAATATCAAACATAAGCTCATACGTAACAGAACTGTTCTTATCTATATTTTTACGTTCTTACTACTAAGCGGTCACCCTCTATTCATCACAATGATTCCTCAGTATGTTTCCTTGTTACTCATCCTGTTATGTATTGATACTTTGTTTACATCTTACATGAAAGGAAATGCTGCAGGGAGTGCTTATAATATAGGTTTTCTTTTAGGTGCGAGTAGCTTATTCTCATTTTACTCATTGATATACCTTCTCATCTTCTGGGTTGGATTTAAATATATGCGCAACCTAAATTTCAAAACTTTCATAAGTTCCTTGTTAGGTGCTGCAACAGTCTATTGGCTTGCTTTTTTTTACTTTTTATGGAAAGGTGCTACAAACGAATTCTTAATTCCGTTCCGACAACTACATACTATTTTAAGTGAGTTCACATTTACTATACATATCAACAGTATAATAGTATGTGTAGCCATTGTTGTATTATTCACGACCATAGTCATAAGTTATGCTACTACCTCGCACCATGATAAGGTTCAAGTAAGGGCTAACATTTCCTATATTTTTGTATTTTGTGCTTTCTCTTTACTGTCTTTTATACTTACAATATATGATTCTATACTAAGTCTGTACACGTTTATATTCTCCGGTGCTATATTGCTATCTCATTTTTTCTCTCTAACCGAACAAAAATGGAAAATATATCTTTTCTATATTTTCATATCTTTGTATTTCACTACGTGTATTTATTTACTAATGAATCGGGTAAATTAGGCAAGGTCATTAACAGTTTAATATACTTTTTTTAATATAAAAGGATTATATTTGGAAAATTATTCCTTATTTCGCAATCTAAAGTAAAATACGCGGAATATTATTATATTGAACATCTACTTATGCAAGTTTCGTTCACAGCTCAGCAGGTTGCTGATTATCTAAATGGGGAAATCGAAGGAAATCCTCAAGTAGAAGTCAGTAATTTTTCAAAAATAGAAGATGGAAAGCCCGGAACAATCACTTTTCTGGCTAACCCTAAATATACGCCCTACATCTACACGACTAATGCAAGTATTGTATTAGTTAACAATGATTTCAAAGCAGAAAAACCTATCAATACTACTATTATAAGGGTTCAGAATGCATATGCTTCATTGGCTCTATTATTAGATATGGTAGAGAAAATGAAACCGCGAAAGAAAGGCATAGAACAAAGGACCTTTATTGCTGAATCTGCCACAGTAGGAAAAGAACCGTATATTGGAGCATTTACCTATATATCGGAGAATGTTACAGTAGGAGATAATGTACAAATTCACCCTCAAGTATACATTGGTTCAGATTGTTCGATAGGCAACAATGTCATATTATATCCGGGTGCTAAGATATACTCAGGTTGCAAAATCGGAAATAACTGTATCATCCATTCAGGTGCTGTTATTGGATCTGACGGTTTTGGCTTTGCTCCGGAAGGAGATGAATATAAAAAGATACCTCAAATGGGTATCGTAATTATAGAAGATGATGTTGAGATAGGAGCAAATACGACTATCGACAGAGCAGTCATGGATGCAACTATCATCCGCAAAGGAGTTAAACTCGATAATCTTATTCAAATTGCCCATAATGTCGAAATAGGAGCAAATACAGTGATGGCAGCACAAGTAGGAGTCTCCGGTTCAACTAAAATCGGAGAACATTGTATGTTCGGTGGTCAGGTTGGACTTGGAGGACATATCACAGTAGGTGATAATGCTAACATCGGGGCTCAAGCAGGAATTATTAGCAATATTGAAAGTAATGCGCAAATTATAGGTTCACCGGCAATACCTGTGAAGGATTTTTTCAGGTCGAGTATCATATTCCCGAAATTGCCCACCATATATCGCCAAATTGCGCAAATGGAAAAAGAGATACAAGAATTAAAGTCTAAATTAAACGAATAAAAATTACAAAGAGAGAATAACATTGGCGAGTGTTATATTATGACAAGATGGAAAAGCAGAAAACATTAAAAGGTAGTTTTTCCCTACACGGGAAAGGATTACATACCGGTTTACCTATTACTATAACCTTTAACCCTGCACCAGAAAATTACGGATATAAAATAAAAAGAACAGACCTTGAGAATACTCCTATCATTGATGCTTTAGCTGAAAATGTAGGTGCAACCCAAAGAGGTACTGTACTCGTAAAAGGAGATGTATATGTGAGCACTGTAGAACATGCAATGGCTGCTCTATATGCATTGAATGTCGACAATTGTTTAATCGAAGTAGATGCTCCAGAATTCCCCATATTAGATGGAAGTGCCATACAGTATGTAGCAGCTATAAAAGCAGCAGGCTTAGTAGAACAAAATGCTGAGAGGGATTATTTTATAGTAAGAAAAAAAATAGAGATTAGAGATGAAGAAACCGGCTCTAAACTCATTCTGCTTCCTGATGATCAATTTTGTGTCAATTCATTTATAGAATTTGAATCTAAATTCATCCCGAACCAGTCTGCCTCATTAGATAATCTGGATGACTTTGAAAAAGAAATAGCCAGTTCGCGTACATTTGTATTTGTCCGAGAGATACAGAAACTTCTCGAAGCAGGACTAATCAAAGGTGGTGATTTGGATAATGCCATTGTTATTTACGAAAAACAAATTTCTCAGGAAGAACTTGATAAACTGGGCGACATTCTGGGAGTACCGCACAAAGATGCTTCGGAGCTTGGTTACATAAATAACAAACCCATACAATCGGCTAATGAGCCTGCACGTCATAAATTACTTGACATTATAGGAGACATGGCACTCATAGGCAAACCTATAAAAGGTAGAGTAATTGCTACTCGTCCGGGTCATAAAATCAATAATCAACTTGCACGCGCTGTACGTAAAATAATAAAACAAAACGAAGTTCAAGTTCCTTTTTATGATGTAAGCAAAGAGCCTATAATGGATATCAATAGGATCAAGGAACTACTCCCACACAGATATCCTTTCTTATTAGTTGATAAAATTATCGAAATAGGACAAAAACATATTGTAGGGATCAAGAACATAACTACAAACGAACCATTTTTTCAAGGTCATTTCCCACAAGAGCCAGTCATGCCAGGTGTATTAGAAGTTGAAGCAATGGCACAGATCGGAGGGTTATTAGTTCTTGCCGGAATAGAAGAACCTGAAAGATGTTCTACTTATTTCTTAAAAATAGACAATGTGAAGTTTCGCCAGAAAGTGGTTCCCGGCGATACTTTAGTCTGCCGCCTCGATTTGACATCCGAAATCAGACGAGGTATTGCCAACATGAAAGGCTTTGCTTTTGTTGGTGACAAGGTAGTCTCAGAAGCAGAATTTACTGCTCAAATAGTAAAGAATAAATAATAAAATTAGATTGACCATGTCAGATATTTCGCCTAATGCATTTATACATCCAAATGCAAAAATAGGGAAAGATGTCAAGATAGAACCTTTTTCCTATATTGATGATAATACCGAGATCGGTGACGGCACTTACATTATGTCTAACGCAAATATCAGATATGGTGCTCGAATAGGCAAAAATTGTACAATCTTTCCGGGTGCTGTGATTGCAGGCGTTCCGCAAGACCTTAAATTTATTGGAGAAGATTCTCTCGCTGTAATCGGAAACAATACAACGATCAGAGAATGTGTTACCATTAGCCGTGGTACTAGTTCGAAAGGAACTACCATTGTAGGTGACAATTGTCTCTTGATGGCATATAGCCACGTAGCTCATGATTGTATTATCAAAAATCATGTCATTTTAGGTAATTCTACACAGTTGGCAGGTGAAGTTGAAGTTGAAGATTATGCAATCCTAAGTGGAGGTACTCTTGTGCATCAATTTACCCGTATCGGTCAACACGTTATGGTACAGGGAGGCACACGTCTTGGAAAAGACATACCACCTTTCATTATTGCAGGTAGAGAACCAGTGTCTTATGCAGGGATCAATCTGGTAGGGCTTCGCCGTAGAGGATATACAAATGAGCAGATTAACCAGATACAGGAGGCATATCGTTTGATATACCAATCCGGCTATAACTTCTCTGATGCTATAGCTAAAATCGAACAGGAATTTACAAAAACTCCTGAAGTAGATTTGATAGTTAACTTTGTAAAATCCTCACCTAGAGGAATTGTAAGAGGATATATGTAATAATAACATAATACCAACAAAAAAGCTGAACCTTGAAAGTTCAGCTTTTTTTATTCTAAAACTCGCGGATACATTCCTGAATGACTTCCCCCAAAGTGGGATGGGCATGAATCATATCTTTGAATTCATCTACTGTCGTTTCTTTATTTATTAAAGAACTCACTTCATGAATCAAGTCTGCGGCATGTGCTCCGAAAATATGACAGCCTAACAATTTGCCATTATCATCTGCCAATACTTTACAGAATCCGTCTGTTTCTCCCATACTCACAGCCTTACCATTTGCCCGGAAAAACGATTTCTTTGCTTTAAAAGAAATGCCTTTTTCCTTGCACTGGTTTTCGGATAGTCCTACCACTGCAACCTCAGGGAAAGTAAATACAGCGGAAGGCATAACATCCAAACGGATATTATCTTCTTTTCCCATAATATGGTTAAGGGCTTTCATACCTTGAAAAGTAGCCGCATGTGCCAACAGACATTTTCCATTAATATCACCTATTGCGTATATGGATGGAACACTTGTTTGCAAATATTCATCCACTTCAATACCTTTTGGCGAGTGATTAATACCTATATCGGATAAATTCAAAGAATCTACATTCGGAACACGTCCGACAGCCATTAATACGACATCGGCAATACATTCTTTAGTTTCTCCTTTTAACTCATAATTGACAATCAATTCATTACCTGATTGAACTATTTTCGACACCGCCGCCTGATTAACAATCTCGATACCTTTTTTGGTTAGAACTTGTTTAAATCGTTTTGTCAAATCAGTATCAAAGTTGGGAAGAACTTCTTTTGCATACTCTAATACAGTTACTTCACTACCAAAAGCATTAAAAATAGAAGCAAACTCCAACCCAATAACACCTGCACCGACAACACATAGTCTCTTCGGAATGTGATCGATATCCAAAATTTCTTTTGATGTTAGGACATTAGGCAGGTTTATACCTTCAATGGGTAGCATTTTAGAGACTGACCCTGTCGCTATAATGATATGGTCGGCCGTATATTCATCTACACCAACCACTACAGTATTTGCATCCTTAAAAACAGCTTTTCCCTCTACATAATTGATCAACTTGTTACGAAGGAGAAACTCAACTCCGCTCACCAAAGTAGATACCACTTCGCTCTTGCGTTCGATAGCTTTTTTTATATCGAATTGGAAGGAAAGACCGGATATTCCGAATTCCTCAGCGTGTTTCAGGTCTTCCAGAATCGCAGCATTACGGCAAAGCGCTTTTGTAGGGATGCAACCTTCATTCAGACAAGTCCCCCCTAACTTATTCGCTTCTATAATCGTAACCGACAGTCCGTTTTTCGCAGCATGGACAGCTGTTTCATAACCACCTGCCCCCGAACCTATTATAATTATATCAGTTTTCATCATATTCGATTAAACTTGAACACAGAATACACAGAAAATACAAGGTTTTCAAATATTTCATTTTCCGGACGAATAATTATTCGTCCCTACAGAGCTTGCATTTTCTGTGCATTCTGTGTGCTGAATTAATTTTGTGATATCAAATCTTTGTAAGTCAATATCGGTTTCTTTGCAGCCGTCGTTTCATCCAACCTGCGAACAGGTGTAGAATAAGGTGCATTCTTTACCTTATCAGGATCGTCTTTAGCCTCTACTGCAACTTTCTTCATCACCTCAATAAAACCATCCAAAGTATCGAGAGATTCTGTCTCTACAGGTTCTATCATAATGGATTGATGAAACAGTAATGGGAAGTAGATAGTAGGCGCATGATACCCAAAATCGAGCAATCGTTTTGCCACATCCAAAGTAGTGACACCTGTCGATTTATCGGCAAGACCATCAAAGACAAACTCATGTTTGCAAATGCCTTCGACCGGTAAATAATAATGATCTTTCAAAGACTCTTTGATATAGTTGGCATTCAACGTAGCCAAAGGACCTACATTCTTGATATTCTCCTTACCCAAGGTAAGTATATAAGTATATGCTCTTAGATATACAGAGAAATTACCCAAAAAGCCCGAAATAGACCCTAGCGAATCGTCTCCGTTCTCTAAATAATATTTATCTCCATCTTTCTTCACTTGAGGATTAGGCAAATAATCGACCAATTTTGCACACACTCCTACGGGACCACTACCGGGACCTCCGCCACCATGAGGTGTAGAGAATGTTTTGTGAAGATTGATGTGCATAATATCGAATCCCATATCACCGGGACGGCATTTCCCTAACAACGGATTCAGATTAGCTCCGTCGTAATATAACAATCCACCCGCATCATGAACAAGTTTAGCTATTTCCAGAACTTCGGTTTCGAAAATACCTAAAGTGTTAGGATTAGTCATCATGATACCTGCAATGGTATCATCCAAAAGTGGCTTCAAATCTTCAGCAGATATAGTTCCGTTTTTGTTGGACTTCACCTCAACGACTTCCAATCCGCAAACAGCAGCACTTGCCGGATTAGTTCCGTGTGCACTATCGGGAACAATTACTTTGGTACGCTTCGTATCACCTCTTTTCATATGATACTGACGCATTACCATAAGCCCGACCAACTCACCTTGAGAACCTGCAAAAGGATTCAAGGTAAACTCAGCTAATCCGGATATTTCCGACAACGATTTTGCCAGATTATAATATACCTCCAATGCTCCCTGAACTGTACATTCACATTGAAGGGGATGAAGTGACGAGAAAGCTGTCAGACCGGATATTTCGTCATTGATCTTCGGATTGTATTTCATCGTACACGATCCTAGTGGATAGAATCCTGTCTCTACACCGAAGTTCATATTGGATACGTTTGTATAATGACGTACAACGTCCAATTCACTTACTTCCGGAAGATTAGCTTCTGTACTTCTTTTCAGATCAGCAGGAATATCATTTAGCGCATATCCTGAGAACTCATTTTCGGGTAAAGTATAACCCTCACGACCTTCTTTCGATATTTCGAATATCAGTTTATCATAATATTTCATGGTTATACCTCCTTTATTAAAGTGATCAGATTATCGATTTCTTCTTTACTTCGTTTTTCCGTTACGCAGAATGTCAGGCAGTTTTCCATACCTTTTTTCTCGCTGCCTAAAGCTATTCCTCCCATGATGCCATTCTGAAGTAACTTTTCATTCATGGCTTTTATATCCAGAGTGGTTTTCACCGTAAATTCTTTCAGGAAAGGCTTATCAAAAGCAGGAGTAAACTTACCTGTTGCCAGTAATTGATCATACAGGTAATGTGCTCCACTATATGATAGTTCATTTACCTTTTTCAGTCCCGATTTACCCATCAAAGACATATAGATAGTCACATACAAAGCCATTAATGACTGGTTAGAACAGATATTACTGTTTGCTTTCTCACGACGTATATGTTGCTCACGAGCTTGCAGCGTAAGCACAAAAGCACGTTTTCCATCTACATCTGTAGTTGCTCCGGCAATACGTCCGGGAAGTTTACGCACCAACTCTTTCTTACAAGCCAAGAAGCCCACGTATGCACCTCCGTAACTCAAAGGCATACCCAGTGGTTGACCGTCTCCACAAACAATATCTGCACCCCATTCTGCCGGAGTCTTCAATACAGCCAAAGACGAAGGATCGCAAGTCATAACGAACATTGCTCCCACATTGTGAATAGCATCTGCAAAGCCTGTATAATCTTCAATGATTCCGTAATAATTCAGATTGCTAACAATCACGCCTGCTACATCGCCCGAAGACAATTTGCTTTCCAGATCGGCTTTATCTGTACATCCGTCTTTTTCGGCTATCTCTTCAACATTTACTCCCTTATATTTTGCATACGTTTTTACAACACGCAAGATATTCGGATTGACTGTTTGTGAGATAAGCACAGTATTTTTCTTCTTAGTGCTTGCTACAGCCATAAACATAGCTTCGGCGGCAGCAGTTGCACCATCATACATCGAAGCATTTGTACAATCCATTCCTGTAAGTTCACAGATTAAGCTCTGATATTCGAAGATATATTGGAGAGTTCCTTGTGCTACTTCGGGCTGGTAAGGTGTATATGCCGTAAGAAATTCTGAACGTGAGATCACAGGAGTGATAACAGAGGGCGCATAGTGGTCATAAGCTCCACCACCGGCAAAAATGGTAAGTTTGCGGTTTTTCTCGCCCAATTTATCAAAATATTTTCTTAATTCTATTTCTGACATGGAAGCCGGAATATCATAATCCTTTTTCAGAACAGCACTTTCGGGGACATCAGCGAATAGGTCATTCACCGACCCAACCCCTATTTTTTTCAGCATCTGCTCTATATCGGCTTCCGTATGCGGAAAGTATTTAAACATGGTGTTTCGATTTAATAGTGTTTATCAAAAAATAAATAATAAGTTTGTAGTAGGGGCGAAAAAAAATTCGCCCGAAAATCATAAGGCGAATAATCATTCGCCTCTACAATATTATCGATATTTATTCGGTAGCTATGGCTGCGTACGCACTACTATCCATAAGCTTGCTCAATTCGTCTGTATCCGAAAGCTTCACTTTCATAATCCAGTTTTCAAAAGCATCCTGATTAAGCAACTCGGGAGTATCTGATAGAGCATCATTCACCTCAACAATCGTTCCGCTAACCGGAGAGATCAGGTCACTTGCTGCTTTTACACTTTCTACTGCACCGAACTCTTCACCTTCTGTAACTTCATCGTCCACCTCTGGTAGATCAACATATACTACATTGCCTAACTGATGTTGAGCAAAATCAGTAATACCAATATAAGCTACATCACCATCAACTTTTACCCACTCGTGTGAATCTGAATAATACAGACCTTCTAAAATTTTACTCATGATATTTTATTTTTTTTATTAGCCAATGTGCAGATTATTCTATTTCAAATTAGCACATTGGCATATTGATACATTGATTTATTTCTTGTAATTTTTTTCGTAGAAGCGTTTTTTAGTTACCGTTCCTGCAAATGTTTTTTTACGGATACGTACATCTACTTCCGTTCCTAAAGTCGCATACTCGCTATTTATTAACGCCATACAAACACTTTTTCCTGTAGAAATAGAGTTATAGCCTGTAGTAACCTGACCAATAACCTCACCATCCACCTCTACTTCATAATCGGCACGAGGAATGGCCTTATCATGTAATTCGATACCTACGACCTTACGTTTCAGTCCTTCCGCTTTTTGCTTGGCAATAGCTTCTTTTCCTATAAAGTTTTCTTTGTCTAACTTAACGAAAGAGCCTAAACCCGCCTCTAAAGGTGTAATGGTATCACTCAATTCATGACCATAAAGGGGCAAACCAACTTCGAAACGAAGCGTATCCCTGCATCCTAATCCGCAAGGCTTCACCTCTCCCGATTCAATCAGTTTATCCCAAACATTATTGATAAATGCATGGCTTCCATATAATTCAAAGCCATCTTCTCCGGTATACCCTGTACGCGAAACGATTATCTTTTCACCCTCATAATCTAATTCTTTGAATGTATAAAATGTCAAATCATTCACAGGCATTTCAAGATATTTTTCTATCGCCTCATAGGCTTTTGGACCTTGAACTGCTACTTCCCCATAATAGTCGGATTGATTAATGATCTCAACATCGAAACCTTTCGAATTTTCCAGCATCCAGCTATAATCCTTTTCTATATTGGAAGCATTCACGACCAAAAAGAATTCCTTATCTCCTTTTTTATAAACCAGAAGATCATCCACTGCTCCGCCCGTTGGGTATAGCATAATTCCATAAAGAATCTTGCCAACAGGAGCGCCTGTTATATCGTTACTGAAAATATAATTAACATATCTCTCGCTATCTTCTCCGGTCACGAGTATTTCTCCCATATGGGATACATCGAAAATACCCGCAGCCTGACGGACAGCATTGTGCTCTTCTACAATAGAAGTATATTCGATAGGCATATCGAATCCGCCAAAAGGCATCATCTTTGCCCCGAGGGCAATATGCTTATCGTGTAAACAAGTTTTTTGTGTCTCCATGTTTTTATATTGGTTTATTTATTAGGTATTCAGTTTTTCAAAACATAATCTCCAGAAATCGGTCTTTCGACAGGTTCAGGATATAATCTTCCAGTTTTATATCATATAGTTTATTGTCTATCGTTTGTTTATCATAAGGAGCATCTTTCAGTAACGGAAAGAAACCTTTATCTAAGTCTCCCACCAGAAAATAATCTCCCATCAAGTTTATATCTTTGATTATATTGTTCTTTATCTCCATACGAATTTCGACTTCACCCGCTTCATTATACCCTCTCTTAACAAGAGTGTACCGAGGATTGTTGCCGAAAATAAATTCGTCTGTCAGGTATTCTTTTTCAATTTCTTCTACAATCTCAATTTCTTTCGGTGTCAAAATATACTCACTATCACACAGATGAATGCGGACAAATGTCTTGAATTCTTCTATATCTATATTCAGATATTCGGACAGGTTGGTTACTCTTTTCCGTACGGACTCAACCCCTTTCGATATCAATTTCTCATTATTGGGGGTAATAGACATCACCATACGTTCCAAATCGGTATCGAACAGCATCGTACCATGTACAATACTTTTTCCGGCAGCATGATAAAACGCATTACCCGAAACTTTTTTATCATCAATTGTAATATCGTTTCTTCCCGAAGCAATTGCATTTACTCCCAGTTGCTGTAATACATCAGATACTTTTTGAAGATATTTTGTGAAGGTCAGACTGACATTATAATCTTTTGCAATGTATGAAAACATGATATTGCTGAAATCAGCATACACACATCCCCCACCCGATTTACGGCGATAGGTTTCAATATTATTTTTGCGGACATATTCGAGATTAACCTCATTTTCCATGAGTTGATTTCGACCAAATATCACAGTGGGATTCACCTGCCACATGAAGAATGCTTCTTCTTCATCCAGATATCGGGCTACATATTCCTCCATAGAGAGGTAAAATGAGAGTCTTCTTACCTCATCATCAGGTAATGCGATGTATTTCATACGATGGTATAATCTAAAGTTCTTTGTGCTATAAATTTACACAAAGTTTTCAGATAACCATATTTTTGAACAACAAAGTATTGTTACTTTCAGGAAAATGATATTTTATAGGTGTTTTGCTTACGTTTTATTTTTCCTATCCTTAATTATCGAATGCAAGCCGTTGCCCTCTCACTTCATTTACTTGTCCATTCTCAAAGGCAATCTGCCCGTTAAGGAAAGTCTTCTCGATACTAGTAGATAAAGTTTCACCTTCCAGTGGAGACCATTTGCATTTATATAAAATATTGTCTTGTGTAATTGTGTATTCTTTATTAGGATTAACCAATACTAAATCTGCAAAATAGCCTTCTCTAATATATCCCCTCTTACTCACTTTAAAAAGAGTAGCAGGTGCATGACACATCTTATTAACCACCTCTTCTTTGGTTATTTTACCTTGTTTCACTTGTTCCAACATCATCTGGAGTGAGTGTTGAACAAGTGGACCACCCGAAGCTGCGGTCAATGCTCCTCCTACCTTCTCTTCCAATAAATGAGGTGCATGATCAGTCGCTATAACATCCAACCGTCCTTTCAGTAATCCATCCATAAGTCCTGCCCTGTCTTCCTTAGTTTTCACTGCAGGATTCCATTTTATACGAGTGCCCAACCTGTCATAGTCTTCATCCGAAAACCAAAGGTGATGCACACACACTTCACCTGTTATTTTTTTATCTATCAGAGGCTTATTATCGAACAATCCTACCTCTCTAGCTGTCGATAAATGCAGAATATGCAACCTCGCACCATACTTATCTGCTAGTTCTATAGCCTTTGAAGAGGACACATAACATGCTTCTTCACTTCTGATCAAAGGATGATATTTTACAGGAATATCATCACCCAAAAGATTACAATAATACTCTATATTTTTTCTGATGATTGCTTCTTCTTCACAATGGGAAGTGATCACCATATCTATTTCTGCAAAAATAGCTTCCAATGACTTCTTTTGATCTACAAGCATATTACCTGTAGATGAACCCATGAAAATCTTAATACCACAGACTTCTTTTGGATTGACTTTTTTCAATTCTTGTAGATTGTCATTTGTCGCACCCAGATAAAACGAATAATTAGCATAGGCTTTCTTTTCAGCAATTTCGAATTTTGCTTCCAGATTTTCAATAGTTGTTGTCTGAGGATTTGTATTTGGCATTTCCATAAAAGAGGTAACCCCTCCGGCTATTGCCGCTCTACTCTCAGATGCTATATCTCCTTTATGAGTCAATCCCGGCTCACGGAAATGTACCTGATCGTCAATGACTCCGGGTATAAGCCAAAACCCTGTTCCATCTATAATTTTCGAAAGACTGACCGTATGGTCTCCAATATCTAAAGGGCTTCTATAAACAGTTTTGATTATCTCACCATCAATAAGGACAGAACCGACAAAAGATTCACGCTCATTTATTATAGTTACATTATGTATCAGATACATAGTTCTAAGTTTTTGAAATTAGTCAGAACAAAGATAGTGTTTTAGCCCGAAAAAGCATTGCAATAGAGTATTTGTATAATTTTCAGTTTTTTATATTAGAAAAATAAAATATACTTTCGTGACCAGAGTTTGAGTATTAATTAAAATCTTAAAAAAGAATGGAAGAGGAAGAGATCGGAAAACCAGATACATTCAGAAAGAAAGGAAATAATTTATCTCCGGCCTATGTTGGTGCTACCTGGGCAGTACTTATTATCGGGATTGTTTGCTATCTGGTAGGGTTATATAATGCGGAAATGGAGCTAAACGAGAAAGGCTATTATTTTACAATCTTATTATTTGGACTCTTTTCTGTAGTGACATTACAAAAGAGTGTGAGAGACAAAATGGAAGGTATACGTGTAACGAATATCTTTTTTGCTATAAGTTGGTTCGGGACAATAGTTTCTATCCTTTTACTTATCGTTGGACTTTGGAATGCTGAATTATTACTCAGTGAAAAAGGATTTTACGGGATAGCATTCCTCATGAGTATGTATGCTGCTATATCCGTTCAGAAAAACATAAGGGATTCTGAACATGAAGAGTAAAAAGATTATTATATCCATATTGGGAGTTCTTATTGTATTGCTATTGATTCTTGCAGTAGGCACTTTCTATATGTTTGATGTTTCTCTGAAATCAAAACTGACGCCATCTGATGAAGAAGATTCATACGCTTATCTTTTCGAACATCCACATATGGAAGATTGGGTAGATAGCCTACGACAACATACTGCTTTGTTAGATACTTTTATCATTTCGGAGGATGGAAAAAAACTTCATGCTTTATATATAAAATCAGCAGAGTCATCACCCAACACAGCACTTCTGGTTCATGGATATACAGATAATTCTATCCGTATGCTAATGATAGGACATTTGTATAACAAAGAGCTAGGATACAATGTCTTACTTCCGGATTTGCGTGGACACGGAAAAAGTGAAGGTGAATATATTCAGATGGGCTGGAAAGACCGCTTAGATGTAATCAGATGGATTGATGTCGCGAAACATATGTATGGCGATACCACCCGTATGGTAATACATGGCATTTCGATGGGTGCAGCAACTACGATGATGACCTCCGGCGAAAATTTACCGGAAAATGTCAAATGCTTTGTCGAAGATTGCGGATATACCAGTGTCTGGGATGAATTCAGTTACAAGTTGAAAAGTGAGTTTGGGCTTCCAGAATTTCCTCTGCTTTATACAACATCTCTTTATTGCCAATCGAAGAATGGTTGGAATTTCAAAGAGGCATCGCCGCTTGAACAGATAAAGAAATGCAAACTTCCTATGTTTTTCATCCATGGAGATCAAGATACATACGTCCCTACTCATATGGTTTATACCCTACATGAAGCTAAACCAAATGAAAAAGAACTGTGGGTTGTACCCGGAGTTGGTCATGCAAATGCCTATTGGGACTATACAGAGGAATATGTAAGCAGAACAAGAGCCTTTGTTAGTAAGTATATTCATTGAAAAAAACACCACTCAGTAAAAGATTACTAAATACCTGATTAACTAAAATGTTAATCAGGTATTTATATTTTAGAAGATTTTGTGTTTAATATGAAAATAATCTTTTTCTATTTCGTTTGCTTGTCGTAACTTTGTAAATATATCCTCAGGATATTGTGACAGGTTATAATCAATGAAAAGTTTAAAAGGTGTTATATACGCCCTGATATCTTCGGGCACATTTGGCTTAATCCCATTATTTTCTATTCCTTTGATGACAGAAAACCATATGGGGCTACCTTCTATTTTGTTTTACCGATTTTTATTTTCGGCAATCATTATGGGAGGGATTTGTTTTATAAGAAAGGAAAGCTTTAAGATTTCTTCAAAAAGTTTTTTGACGATTTTTGTCCTAAGCATATTATATGCAGTCACAGCTTTGTGCCTCATATATTCATATCAATATATCCCCAGTGGTGTCTCAACAACTATACATTTCCTCTATCCAATATTTGTCAGCTTACTAATGGTAATGTTTTTCAAAGAGAAAAAGTCTTTTATCCTACTTCTCGCAGCCATATTATCCCTAATTGGAGTTGCACTCATGTGTTGGACAGGAAGCGGAAGCCTCAATATAGTAGGAATACTGATAGCTTCTGTCACGGTAATTACCTATGCAGCGTATATAGTAGGTATTAACAAAGCATCAATAGGAAATGTAAGTTCCGAAATGCTCACATTTTATATATTACTTTTCGGAGCTGCTTTATTTAGCGGATATGCACTTGTATCGACAGGTGTAGAACCTATACCGGGAACATCGGCAGGGTTACGACTATTCCTGTTAGCTTTTCTACCAACAGTTATTTCAGACCTGACACTGATACTAGCTATTAAATATGCAGGTTCTACAGTTACCTCGATTCTTGGATCCATGGAGCCACTGGTAGCTGTCATGATAGGAGTATTTTATTTCTCTGAGTATTTTAACCTAAATAGCGCTTTCGGGATATTTTTAATCATCTTATCTGTAAGCCTTGTTATCATATTCAGGAGAAATGCACCACCGGAAAAAATACAATCACATTGAATATAAGATCAAAAGTAAAATAACAATATGGAAAACAGAATAACTAAATTATTTGGAATCAAATATCCTATTATTTCAGGAGGTATGGTTTGGTGTAGTGGCTGGAGATTAGCAGCTGCTGTAAGTAATGCAGGAGGACTTGGACTAATAGGTGCAGGATCTATGTATCCTGAGGTACTTAGAGAACACATCCAGAAATGTAAAGCTGCTACGGATAAGCCTTTCGGAGTAAATGTGCCATTGATGTACCCTGATATAGAAGCCATCATGGATATCATCATTTCGGAAGGAGTAAAAGTTGTATTTACTTCGGCCGGAAATCCCAAAACATGGACTAAGAAACTCCAGGAAAATGGAATCAAAGTCGCACATGTGATTTCCAGTTCAAAATTTGCACTTAAGTGTCAGGAAGCTGGAGTAGATGCGGTAGTGGCAGAAGGATTCGAAGCAGGAGGTCATAATGGACGTGAAGAAACCACTACCATGACTTTGATACCACAAGTCCGTCAGAATCTTGAATTACCATTGATTGCTGCCGGAGGTATCGCTACAGGTAATGGAATGTTAGCTGCTTTTGCGCTAGGAGCGGAAGGTGTACAGATGGGTACCCGTTTTGCTTTGACACAGGAAAGCTCGGCAGCCGAAGAATTCAAGAACTTGTGTATCACCCTTAACGAAGGTGATACTGTTCTTTCACTGAAAAAATTGAGTCCTACCCGCCTTATCAAGAATCATTTTTATGAGCAGGTAAAAGAAGCGGAAGACCGCGGAGCATCACCGGAAGAGATACGCGAATTATTAGGCAGAGGACGTTCTAAAAAAGGCATTTTTGAAGGAGATCTAAATGATGGAGAATTAGAGATTGGACAAATCGCTTCCCACATTAAGAGTTTACCTCCTGTCAAAGAAGTTATAACATCAATTATTGACGAATTTAATCATAGTGCAAAGGCTTTATCGGGTCTTTCATTCTAATAGGTATGCAGTACGAGCTTTTCGGACCCCATCATAAATATAAGCTAATTAGTTTATCCAGTGGTAGCAATGGGAATTGCTATTATCTGGGTACATCTCAGTATGGAATCCTGATCGATGTTGGTATTGGGGCTCGCACACTAATGAAATACCTTAGAGAATATGGTATAGCTATCGAAACTATTGCAGGCATACTTATAACACACGATCATGCAGATCACATAAAGTCGGTAGGAGCATTAGGGTGTAAGCTTAATATTCCTGTATATGCTACCGAAACTGTTCTTGCTGGTATCGAAAGAAGCCCATATGTAAGAGGTAAGGCACTTTCTCTGAAAAAAGTGATAGAGAAGGAGCAGACTTTCGAAATAAGAAATTTCAGTATTACAGCTTTCGAAGTCCCTCACGACACAATAGAAAATGTTGGATATCAGATATGCATAGAAGATAAAACCATTGTTCTAGTTACCGATATAGGCAGAATTACAGATACTATTCTTCGTTTTGCCAGAAATGCAAATCATTTGATTGTTGAAGCCAATTATGATGAAGAAATGCTTCGTAATGGACGCTATCCTTACTATTTGAAGCAACGTATTGTTTCAGGGATGGGTCACCTAAGTAATAGGTTAACCGGAGAATTACTATGCTCAGTTTATCATTCTGATATGGAAGAGGTATGGTTATGCCATTTAAGTCAGGATAATAACCATCCGGAAATAGCCTACAAGACTGTGCAGTCGGCATTAGAATCTAAAGGTATTAAGGTAGGAAAGGATGTCCTTCTAAAAACCCTGAATAGAGGAAAACCTTCAGGAATGAAGCAATTCTAAATTTATCTTTAAATATAGTGAATAAGAGTATAGACCATACTCTTATTTTTTGCCTAAAACAAAGACCGACTAATCGGAATAAAACCAACAAACAACTCACAAACACGAGTTTAAAGCAGACAGTATAAAGACTATAATTGATAAAAAAATGCACAGACAATTAAATATCGCACCTTAATAGGAAACTATAATAATTACATATTACTTAGAAAATGTGCTGTGATTACTCCAACATAAGGTTTAAAATAGGACAATGCTCTTCGAAATAAGAGGATGGAAGTTCATTAATTTTATATCCGAAAATCAGTCTGGTCAATAATTTTGTGTCTGCTTCAATATCAAAATCCAAAGTGGATATTTTCAATACAGCTTTATTTGAGATATGATAATAAGTAGAATCTTCATCAGACTTCATTTTAACAATGAATTCATTTTGAGGATGATTTTTCGCATATAAATTCAAAAAATAGGATATATCAATAATGGAAGCCATGCCCCCTAAATTATATTTAGTCGGCATACCATCTGCAATATATTCCTTCACTATTATGCGAAAATCTTTTTCAGTTTTTAAGACTGTAAAGTCTTCTTGTTGATACTGTGTATCAAATACATTAAAAGCCTCATCCGGATTATATGGATATTCCTGTATAATTGATTTAAGATTAACCGGATTCACCCCTTTGTCAAAAGTCTGCACAAAACCAAACTTCTCATAATAGCCATATAGCCAGTCTTCGGCAGGTACAAGAATAGAGAGAGGAATATTCCTCGACTTCATAACATTAAAAGACTCATTTATCAATTTGCCCATATAGCCTTTATTACGATACTCGGGCAAAGTACATAATCCAACCAAATAATAAAATGGAATTATCTCATTATACATCCTGATTGTATAAGGCTGCATCTGGAGACAAGCAACAGCTCTATCCTCTTGAAAATAAATTAAAGTATTCTCATTTTTATATTTATTGGAAAAAATAAGATCGATATATTCATCAGTATCTCCGAAACATATCTTCCACATTTCCATTAATACTTGCTTATCTTCATTTGTCGCAAACCGCATCATATTATTTTGCAATAGGTATTAATATAGCTTCTTCCAAAAGAATTTCGGGCTGATAAGAAAGTTTCGCTTTACGGAGCGGTTCCAGCCCCATATCCTCCTCACGGTTTATATACTTAAAACTGGAGGCCTCATGCTGTATGAACTGCTGATTGACAATAGTATATGCTCCGTTTACCTCGCCAAAAGCTTTCTCTACATGTACTACAAAGCTATCCTCAGTCAGCTTTTCTCCAATAGTAAATGCTACTATCTTACCATTCACCCGAATAGCTCCACCCTTAAGTTGCAGATAATCGAAATGTTCGAGCATGAGTTTAGTCGCAATATAATCATATCTCAATGATTTTTCTTTATCATCCTTCAAGTTCTCCCACTCGTCCAACATATAAGCGCATTCATCCAACTCATTTGCGCTGGTAAGGGGAAAATATTCCCAATCGGGATTATCCGTTTTAAAACGATTGATATGGTTTCTTTTACTTTGCAGTTTCTTTCCCGAAAGGGTAATCAGCTTTTCTGAAAGATAAATATATTCATCATTATTTCTATCATGTATATATTCAAATTCACCCGGCAGTTCTTTCTGGATTATATCCCACATCCGCAGGGTAATTCCTTTCATCCGGAATGGTATATTACAAGCCTTGGCATCTTCCTTCATTAGCTGAATGGCTTCTTTCAAAGGCATAGGACCAATGGGCATCATATAATACATATATCCGTCAGATTCTACAAAGCGAAGAAAAAGTGTTTTATTGCAAATATCAAATTGAGTCTTGAATTTGACATTCCACGCAAACATATTGCAGAAAGAAAAGTCACAAGATCGAAAAATATTACCTTCGAGACAGGCATCTATCTTAGGTTTGTCAGATAATTCTATCTGTTTAAAACTTATCATATATTATTTAATGAATTTATGATTCAAACAAATTGTTTGTAATGTATGTTCGATCTAACCTCATACAAAAAGCAAGCCGAAAATCGCGGATGGCAAAATTATCATATAGTCTGATATTTTTTGAGTAAATTTGAACAAATAAATCATAGATTTTTCCTATTATGAAGAATAATAATGACTGGAAAGAAAGGTTGAATGTCGTATATTCAACCAATCCCGACTATAAATATGATACTGAAGAAGAGGAAGATGTGGAAACTGTAGATCACGCAAAGCAGCTTCTCAGGATATCGTTGGATAAACGCAATCGCAAAGGAAAAGCAGTAACTCTAATCACAGGATTTATCGGGACAGATGATGACCTGCAAACTTTAGCCAAGTTACTAAAAACCCGTTGTGGTGTAGGAGGTTCGGCTAAGGATGGTGAAATACTGATTCAGGGAGATTTCCGTAACAAAGTTTTGGAGCTTTTGCAGAAAGAAGGATATGCTAAAGCAAGAATTATCTGACAAAAAACATCTGGTTATATATAAAGCTTCTGCCGGCTCGGGAAAAACTCACCGATTGACGGCAGAGTACCTTCTTTTGCTTTTCTCATCCCCTATGGCATACAGGCATATTCTTGCCGTAACCTTTACCAATAAGGCAACCGAGGAGATGAAAAGCCGTATTATACAGGAATTAGCGAAACTGGCTAAAGGCGATAAATCAGATTACATAGAAGAATTATGCAGAGAATGCAATAAACAGGAAGAAGCTATAAGGGAACAAGCCCGAAAGGTATTGACTTCTATCCTGCATGATTACTCTGCCTTTTCGATCAGTACTATCGACCGTTTCTTCCAGCAAACTATGCGCGCCTTTACGCGCGAAATAGGTCTGGGTGGTGGATACAATGTCGAGTTGGATACTAACAAAGTATTGGCAGAAGCAATCGACTCGATGCTTTACGATCTGGAACGTTCCGAAAATAAACAACTTCTGGACTGGCTGATCCGCTTTTCGGAAGAGAAGATAGAGAATGGTGAGACATGGAATATACGAAGCGATATCCAATCACTTTCTTCTGAAATTTTCAAAGAAAGTTATAAGGCATTCAGTGACGAGATACAGGCAGATATCTCAGACAAGGGTTTGTTGGACGATTATAAAGCTACCTTAATAAAGATAATACGCGATTATGAAAAGAGGTCTCAGGAACTGGGAGAGAAAGCATTGAATATAATGACTAACTACCAACTCAAACCTGAAGACTTCAAAGGCGGGGCGCGTTCCACCTTTTTCAATTGCCTGAAATGGGCAAACGGCGAGATAAAAGAACCCAACGACACATTCCGAAAATTACCCGACGATATTTCGGCATGGTATACGAAAACGACTTTAGCAGAGATTAAATCGAGAATCGAAGAAGCATTCGGAAATGGTCTGAACGACTGCGTATGCGATATTATAGATCACTATGATAATTCGATTATATATCAGACTGCCTATGAAGTCAACCGATATTTTTTTGCATTAGGCATTCTCGGCGATGTGGATAAAAAGATACGTGAGTATGCTGCTGAGAATAATATGATGCTCATCTCAGATACAACCGAATTATTGAATAAGATCATTCAGGGTTCGGACAGCCCGTTTGTATATGAGAAGATCGGTAGCCGTATAGACCATTACATGATCGACGAATTTCAGGATACATCAGGCATGCAGTGGAGCAATTTTTCGCCACTGGTCAAAGACAGCCTTTCGGCAGGAAACAGAAACCTGATTGTCGGAGATGTAAAACAAAGTATATACCGCTGGCGAAACTCGGACTGGAAACTACTGGACGAGCAGGTTGGCATCGATTTTGGTGCGGAAAAGATAGATCAGCAATCTTTAGATACCAACTGGCGAAGCTACCGCAATATCATAGATTTTAATAATTTTATTTTCGAAACAGCTCCTTTTCTTTTACAAGAGCTATTTAATGAGAATCTTCTCGAAGAGGTTATGGGACGCTCATTAGAGCCATTCCGCAGCCGGATAAAAAAAGCATACGGTGAATCTTATCAGTATTTACCCGAAAAAGAAAAAAAGGATTTGGACGAAGGTCATGTAAAAATAGAATTCATCGATACGGAAGAGAATCCCAATTGGCAGGCATATGTTCTGGAGCAACTGCCTGTAGTCATAGAAGAGTTGCAGGATAGAGGGTATCCATTAAAAGATATTGCCATACTTGTCCGGACCAAAAAAGAAGGGGCAGAAGTAGCCAACAGGCTTCTGGAATACAAAGGAAACAGTGTAAACTCTAAGTACCGGTATGATATAATATCAGATGAAGCCTTATTCATCAAGAATTCGAAAAGTATAAAACTCGTTATTTCTTTATTGAAATACCTCCATAACTCTTCGGACAATACTTTGCGGACACTGGCAGTCTACGAATATCAGAAATTTAAAAATCAATTGACAGCAGAGGATGCAATCCGCTCTCATTTTTCTCTGAATGAAGAGTTTTCGGAAGAAATATCGGAAGAATTGGAAAGGATCAAAGAACTCTCTCTATATGAAATGACCGAAGAAATCTTCGACCTGTTTAAAGGGGCAATGGAAGACAACGAGAACATTTATATTCAAGCTTTTCTCGACATGGTTCTTGATTTCACAATAAAAAAATCTTCGGATTTAGATTTATTCCTCAAATGGTGGGAAGAAAGGGGACAGAATCAGACTATTTACACTCCCGACGGACAAGATGCAATCCGTATAATGACCATACATAAATCAAAGGGATTGGGATTTAAAGTTGTACTGATGCCGTTCTGCAACTGGGAAATAGATCATCGTCTGACCACTATATTATGGTGTCAGCCAAAGATAGAACCATTTAACAATCTCAAACTCGTTCCTGTCAAATATTCCCAGAAATTACAGAACACCATTTTTGCTTATGAATATTTCGACGAAAAACTACATGCTTATATAGACAACCTGAATATTCTATATGTTGCATTTACCCGTGCTAAAGAGGAGCTGATTGTTTTTTCACCAAAACCGAAAGATAGGGTAAAAGGTATCAATTCGGTTTCTTCACTCTTATGGTCATGTATGTTTTCTTTTAGTCCGGTCATTGAAAATAAGAATTTTATCGAGCTAAATGAATATCTGGATAAAGAGACTTTCGTTTTCGAATTAGGAGGAAACTTTAATAAAAAAAGAGAAGAGAAAGAAAAGACCGGCAATGAAATTACAATCAATTCTCTACCCAATATCTCATTCGAAGAAAGATTGAAGCTAAAATTGAGTAATAAATATTTTTTCTCCGAAAAAGGACAGAGAGAATATGGTACACTTATGCACGAGATCATCAGTAAAATAGTGTATCTGGATGATGTCGAAAAAACAGTTCAAAAATATAGGCTGGCAGGTGAAATAACTGCACAGGAATATACTGAAATAACAGATCTTTTCAATCAGTATCTATCAGATCCACAGATTGCAGAATGGTATTCAACTGACTACAGGGTACTCTCGGAGGTACAGATATTGCAACCCAACGGAAAATTTATACGTCCGGACCGAGTGATGATTAAAAATGGGGAAGTGATAGTTATTGATTATAAATTTGGAGAAAAAGAAGAGAAAAAATATCATCGCCAAATAAAAAACTATATGGCACAAATAAAAAAAATGGGATACGAAACTATCAGAGGATACCTATGCTATATATCTCTGAACAAAACAATTGAAGTAAATTTATAAAGGATCGAAAGACACAACAAAAATTATTTCCCCAATTTGTTAACCCTATTTAACATGATAATTTTCTTAAAATTGAAAAAACTTTAGATATTTGTGAACGTTTGTTCATTTAACTATTTAAAGAATGAAGTACAGTAGAGAATACATATTGAGACGCGCATTTGATGTATTCATGGCCAAAGGTTATGACAGTGCATCTATTTCAGTTCTCCAAAAAGAGCTGGATATGTCGCGGGGAGCTATGTATCGCTACTTTAAGAATAAAGAAGAACTATTCAATTCGGTTATCGATGAATATCTTTTCAAACTGTTCGAGAGATTGTTACAACGTGTTGATGAAGACATACTTCTCTCTCAACTCATCGAATTAGTACATAGACGCCAGAAGCTAGTTCTATCAGTTTTTACGCGGGCAGGTATCAACCAAACTGTTTTTCTTAACTATACAGCGTTGATGATACAAGCAGCAAAATATTACCCTAATTTTGACCTGCGTTTTCATGAAATACATCAGAAGCTAAAAAACAACTGGAAGTTAGCTATAAAGAATAGTGTTAAGGCCGGAGAAGTAAAGCATGACGTCAATATCGATATCCTGAGTGTTCTATTCAATAATGCAGGAATACGGGAATCTTCAGAGGACAAATATGATGAGAACAACTTCGAATGTAATATTACGTGCGATATCAGCAGACGAAAAGAAGTAATGGATTATCTATTCAGCCTCATCAAAACTTAATATATTTTTTTTATTACAAAATGAACAATTGTTCACACCCAATTGTATATTAGTAAATATTTTTTTACTCAAAAAATGAACGTTTATTCACACACATAAAAAACAACGTTATGGAAAGGATTGTTGCAATACTGACACAGAAAGGAGCCTTAAGTAAAGGCATACAGGAAAATACAATGGTCAATTTATTCAGATTAAAAGATAATAAGGTTACATCCGTAGAAAGTGTAAAATTACAGGAAAATACCAATAATTACTTTTCTCTACTGATGGCAATCAAAAGAGTCAGTTTGATCTATGTAGACACCATCAATAATGAGCTGAGGCATTTATTAAACACTATCGGGATAAAGACAAAATGTAAAGATGAAACAGATGGTGACCTATTTATTAATCAATTTATTTTTGACTGATGAAAAAGCGGATTAACGGTTTTCGTTTAAAAGCCTGGCATTTTTGTCTGTTATTAATCGGTCTACTTATAGTGACAAATATCTGCTATACGAAAATAATAGATAATAATGATTTAAATGCAGACTTGAACTTGAAGGATATTGACATAAATACTATTTCTCACGAAACGAGCACTAAATTGAGTTTTGTTCTGGTATATACATCCGAATCGGATCACTGTAAGAAGATGGAACAAAACATGTTACACATCGCACAACAAACCAATGAAGATGCACAGTTTTTTAAGCTGAACCTACTTGAGAATAAAGATTTTGCGCACAAATACAATATCTCCGGAGTCCCATGCATTATAGTCTTCAAAAACAATGTAGAAGTAAAACGCATAATGGGAGTAATCTCCCCATCCAATTTTGATATGATTTACAACCGGCTCTGTAAGATATAAATGAAACTAAAGAAGATAAAGTTATGACAAATCAAAGAACAATAAAGAGAAGTTTTTCGCTCGAAGGAAAAGGACTTCATACCGGAATGGATATAAAAGTAACTTTTCACCCTGCTCCCGAAAACCACGGATACAAAATCAGGAGAACAGATGTAGCCGGACAGCCTGTCATCAGTGCCATAGCTGAGAATGTAGTAGCAACGCAACGAGCAACTGTACTGGAAGAAAATGGTGTACGCGTAAGCACAGTCGAACATGCACTTGCCTCGTTATATGCGTGCGAAATAGACAATTGCCTTATCGAAGTAAATGCACCTGAATTTCCTATCCTAGATGGAAGTGCGATCTTGTTTGTCAGCAAAATAAAAGAAGTAGGTGTTGAGATGCAAGCCGAAAAAAGACGCTACATAAGCTTTAAACGCAAAAAAATAAAAGTAGTAGATAAAAATACCGGATCATCATTAATCCTATTGCCGGACGACGATTTCAGTATACAAAATCATATAGCTTTCGACTCTATCTTACTAAGGAAACAAGATGCATCTCTAGACAGGTTATCTGATTTCCCAAAAGAAATTGCAGCATCGAGAACATTTGTCTTTGTCAGGGAAATAGAACCTCTATTATACCACGATTTAGCCAAAGGAGGAGACTTGGATAATGCAATTGTCATATATGATAAACCGATAGCACAAGAAGATTTTGACCGACTGGCAGACAAAATGAATGTAAAAAGAAGAAATGCTTCGAAGCTAGGATATATAATGAACAAGCCCCTACTCTTCCCGAACGAACCGGCACGTCATAAATTATTAGACGTCATCGGGGATTTGGCCTTAGTCGGCTATTTTATAAAAGGAAAGATTATAGCCAACTGTCCCGGGCATGCTATCAACAACTTGTTTGCAAGAGCCATTCGCCAAGAGATAAAGGAACCTGTTTTTTGCTGATTCAAGTTAATTCACTAATATAATACAAAAATGAATACTTTGTCAAATTTTATCTCCAATAATAAGCATATTATAGTAAGTGTATTACTTGGTAATATTCTCGGACTGATCTATTGGTATCATTTTGGTTGTTTTTGGGGTGTATATCCTTATTCTTCAGAATGGTGGTTCAATTTCATAGGAGGAGGAGCAATATTCGGCTTTATAAGTTGTATTGTTCAGAAAAGAGTTTTATAATTACAGTTATCAATATTCAATTATGCAGAAAAGGAAGCTCAAACAGATGAGTTTCCTTTTTATTTTTATAATTTTGTGAACTTTTATTATAAAACTATATATTATTTTAGTTTTTCAATAAAAATATAATCAACAACTTAAGTATCTTTACCAGGTATTTTATCGATTTATGAGGAAAGAGGAATAAACATTATCATTCTTCATTTGTTTTATAGCTAGGAGTTTGAGATTTAAAAGACAAATTGTTTTAAAGCATTAAGAGATTTTTCTAAACTCTGGTAAGAGAGATAGATATCACTTATTTCAATATGCTTATCGATGTAGTATGATAATAAAAGGTGTAAAAAAATATTTAATCAATCCTTCATTCGGGCTATTAGCTAGCATACTTTACATTACACTATTCAATGTGACAGGCAATGTAGCTTATGCTTTAGTTATAGCTATAATATTCTCGGGTATATCAGACTTAGTGCTCAGATATTATGCCAGAGCCAGCATCTGCGGTCTACTCTTTGTCTTAAATTTTACCGCTTTGTCCATCACACTAATTGCATGGTTCTTGTTGCGAAAAGTAGGAACAACGAATCTCTTTTATATAATCTTCTACGAAATTGTATTCTTCTGTCTGATAGTCGCCAGCAGGGTATTCAAAACTTATTTAAACCTATATTTTGGCAAAAAACGGCAAAGCACTGTCCAGAAAGCCTTTATGGCAGAATATTTTGACGCAGCCAAATTTACACAATACGCCATCACTTTTCATTTATTCATCGTCATATTATACCGTTATGTGTACGAGAACATAAACGTATGGGAGACTTTAGACACCTTCTTCTATTATATTGTCCCCATTATATTCGCATCCATAATCATCATATACGAAGAAATAAAGATCAGAAATATAGTAAAACGTCTTCATCGCGAAGAATGGCTACCTATAGTAAATGAGACCGGCGAAGTTACAGGCAGAATCGCACGCTCTGTTTCCGAGAAAATGGGCAATCGCTTTTTACACCCTGTAGTCAGAATAGCCTTGGTACATGAAGGCGAAATTTATCTACAGCCCAGATCACACAATGATTCACTGAGCCCGGACTCATACGACCATCCTTTCGAGAAATACATGCTATTCAATCATGAGATCAACATTGCTGCACGTAACAGCATCACACGAATGTTGAATATGCAGGAACTGCCTTTCAATTTTTTATTGAAATATGTCTTTGAGAACGAAAACACAAAACGCCTCATTTTCCTATTTGTATCCCGCGTACAAAACGAAGAGCAATTGGAAAGTATAAAAACGCTCAACGGAAAATTCTGGACTATGAAACAGATCGAAGATAGTTTCAATGACAAAGGAGTATTCAGTGAATGTTTTCAACTGGAATATGAATATTTGAAAAATACAGTTTTGCAAACGGAACTATTAAAAAAATCTATGACTCCCTGATATACAGAATATTACATCTTAAATCTATCGAAGAAACCTTCCTGAATAATAAAATATATTACAGATCATTATTTATAAAATGCTTATTATTAGCATTTTATAAATAATGTAAAAATCAACCGCTTTATTTGTGTACGCGCACATATTGTTGTAAAACAAAAAAATATTTTTACATTTGCAAAAATAGCTTTATTACATGACTGAAAAAACAAATATTCGTATAGTAGACATAGCCCAAATGGCAGGAGTATCGGTAGGTACAGTTGACCGGGTATTGCACAACAGAGGCAGAGTATCGGAAGAAAAGCGGCTCAAAATAGAAAAGGTTTTGAAAGAAATAAACTATGAGCCTAATATGGTTGCCCGTCTTCTCGCATCCAAACATATATACAAGCTTGTAGCCATAATACCTTCCTTTGTGGAAGGGGATTATTGGAGTTCGGTTAGTGATGGAATAAATCGTGCCGTAAATGAATTGAAAAAATTCAATGTGAAAGTAGAATATATGTACTTTGATCAGGCACGAAAAGAATCTTTTCCTCAAATATCGGAGGCTCTTAAAGAAAACGAGTATGATGGAGTTTTAATAGCCACGTTATTTGGAGATTACGTTATTGAAATGTCTCAGGTATTAGATGCAAAAGAAATACCTTACGTATACATTGACTCAAATATTCCTAATCAGAAAAATCTGGCATATTTCGGAGCAGATTCTCTGATTAGTGGATCTGTTGCCGCAAAATTAATGCTTCGTGAGACAGGTCTTGACAATGATATTATCATTGCACAAATAATCAATAACAAAGAGGTCTCTACACAGATGCAGAACCGCGAAACTGGGTTTCGGGATTATTTGAAAAATAATGGTTATACGGGAAAAATACATCGCATCGAGCTAAAGCCAAATGATTATCTGAAAAGTCTGGAAACTCTAAAGCAAACTATTTCCAGTTCTGAATCTCTGGTTGGAGGAATTGTTTTTAATTCACGTATCTATGAGTTAGCCTTTCTGCTCGAACAATTGGAAGAAGACCTTCAATCAAAAGTGAAGTTAATCGGTTATGATGCTATCCCCAAAAACGTGGAAGCTATGAAAAAAGATAAGATATCTTTTCTTATTGCACAGCATTCGGAGAATCAGGGATATGAAGGTGTGCGATGTTTAAGTAACAATTTATTATTTAAACAAACAGCCAACAAGATTAACCTCATGCCTATAGATATACTTATCAAAGAAAATGTAGACTATTATTATAATTATAAACTTTAATATACAAAATAATGAAAGGAAATCTGTTTTCTATCGACGGTAAGGTAGTTGTAATTACCGGAGGATGTGGAGTCCTTGGATCTGACATGGCTCAGTATCTCGCAACACAAGGAGCTAAAATCGTTATTCTGGACAGGGTACAGGAAAAAGGAGATACTTTGGTCGAAAAGATAAAGTCAGAAGGAGGCGAAGCTATTTTCCTGATGACTGATGTATTGAATAAAGAAATATTAGAAGAAAACAGAGCCGAAATTATTAAGGTCTATGGAAAAATAGATGTACTGGTAAATGCTGCCGGAGGAAATATGCCCGGAGCAACTATAGGTCCGGATAAAACCATTTTTGACTTAGGCATAGAAGATTTTAGAAAAGTTGTTGACTTGAATCTCTTCGGGACTGTCATACCCTCACTTGTTTTCTCAAAATCGATGATAGAAAATGGTGCGGGAAATATTATAAATATAGCATCTGAATCGGCGTTAAGACCTCTGACCCGAGTGATAGGATACGGTGCAGCCAAAGCTGCTGTTGCTAATTTTACAAAATCATTGGCAGGCGAGTTGGCGATCAAATTCGGAGCAGAATTCCGTGTGAATGCCATGGCTCCCGGATTCTTCGTTACTGAACAAAACCGCGATCTTCTAATAAATCCGGATGGAACATACACAGACAGATCAAAAACTATTTTAGCTCACACCCCTTACGGACGTTTCGGAGAAGCTAACGAACTATTAGGTTCATTGCATTATCTGATTAGTGATGCATCGAAATTTGTTACCGGAACGGTTCTCGTAATTGACGGCGGATTTGATGCATTTTCAATTTAAACAATATAAAAACACCCTATATGATACTAAGTGAACAAACATGGAGATGGTACGGGCCCAACGATCCTGTATCTCTTGCCGACATAAGACAAGCCGGGGCAACAGGCATAGTAACAGCACTACACCACATAAAAAATGGTGAAGTATGGACTGTTGAAGAAATAGAGAAACGCAAAAAAGAAATAGCAGATGCAGGGCTAGTTTGGTCTGTTGTTGAAAGTGTTCCTGTGCACGAACACATAAAAACACAGGAAGGAAATTATAAACAATATATAGAGAATTATAAAGAAAGTATCCGTAATCTGGCTAAATGCGGTGTAATGATTGTGACTTACAACTTTATGCCTGTATTAGACTGGACACGGACAGATTTAGCTTTTACCGTAGAAGATGGCTCTAAAGCCTTACGCTTCGAAAGGGCTGCTTTTCTGGCTTTCGAACTATTCATACTAAAGCGTCCGGGAGCAGAGAAAGATTATACTGCGGATGACATATCCAAAGCAAAATCCCGCTACGAAAAAATGAGCGAAGCGGATAAAGAGCTTTTGGTTAAAAATATGATTGCAGGGCTTCCCGGAGCCGAAGAGAGTTTCACACTAGAGGAGTTTCAGGCTCAATTGGATAGATACAACGGTATAGACGAGGCAAAACTTCGTTCAAACCTAATCGATTTCCTAAAAGAGATAGCTCCTGTGGCAGATGAAACAGGAGTAAAACTTGCTATTCATCCTGATGATCCCCCATTCCCTATCCTAGGATTGCCTCGTGTATTAAAGACAGAGAATGACTTCTTAGCCTTGGTAAAAGCTGTTCCCAATGAATCGAATGGTTTATGTTTCTGCACCGGATCGTTTGGTGTAAGAGCAGACAATAATCTGCCACAAATGATTAAAAACATGGGAGACAGAGTCAATTTCGTACATCTGCGTTCTACACAAAGAGACTCGGAAGGTAATTTTTGCGAAGCAAATCACCTTGAGGGAGATGTAGATATGTATGGAGTCATGAAAGGTTTTTTTGAGATACAACAAAAAAGGAATATATCCATACCTTTCCGTCCCGATCATGGGCATCAAATGATAGATGACCTGAATAAGAAAACGAATCCGGGATATTCCTGTATAGGCCGCCTCAGAGGATTGGCAGAGTTAAGAGGTCTGGAACTAGGCATAGCAAAGACTTTATTTAACTAAAAATAAACATCTTACAATATACTAAAACAGGTTGATAATAAATATCAGCCTGTTTTGTTTTTTTATCTATGTTAAAGTCGAAAAAAGGAAAACTTTTTGAATTTGATTTATGTTCTATCATCATAGTGTCACTATGCCTCAATAAAATGAGTATTTATTTCTTTAAATTATTTAATCACAAACAAAAAATGTTCTTATGAAAAGCTTATTAAAAACTATGTTGTTAGCATTTGCAATGATAACACTATCTGCAACAACAATGCAAGCACAGACTGTAGCAGGTGTACTTCAACCTGATCCGGAAAGTCTAAATTTTAGTACATCAGTAGGAGTTCCTGTAAGTGAAGTCGTAGAATTTAGTGTATTAAACCAAGATTTTATTTCGAGATTGACTTCTCCATTATTAGAAGCAAAAATTACGGGAACTAACAGTAACCAATTTTCTGTAGATTCTAATAATATTAGTGTATTTGATATTTTAGCTTCAGTTTTGAATGGACATCCTGTAGACGTAGAAGTTACATACAACCCAACTTCTACCGGAACACATTATGGTATTTTAGTTCTTAAATTGCCAGATATACTTGGTATAGGTGTGACATTGGCAACAGTAGAGTTAACAGGTGTAGCACATTAACCCGAATTAACTCAGAAACGTAATATTACGCGCTCGCCAAGCACTTTGGCGAGCGCTTTTTTTACTACTTCAAGTTCTTTCAACTGATACATAAGTTCTATGGCAGCATCAGAGTTTCCTTCTTTTTGCCTTTGCTTCATCTGTTCTTTTATCCCTTTTATCTGCAAAGAAATAAAAGCATCTTTCAGCTCTGTAAGTACGCGAGGAACTGATGTTTCCAGATTTTTTTCTTCCGCCAGTGGCGTTTCTTCCTGTTTTACATTCTCGCCAAATTGCTTCATATGAACCTTACTCAGCTCGTATCTATCCTCCAGTAAATTAGCTGTAAGCTTGCTAATTTCCTGCTCAGGATGAGCCAGAAAATAGCGAGAAGGCATAAAACTATCCTCACTCATATGCAAAACAGCTTCATCCAATATTTGCTTATAGAGTGGATTCTGGAAAGAAAGTCCGTCCCGTTCTAAGTCAAACTTAATATATTCCAGTACTGTCGTATTTTCATCTTCTTCCCCCTCTTCTATTTCCCGCTGAATAATGGATAACGTACCATAGCGAACAATATAATACAATATTGCCAACTCATATTTATCCAAAGGAGTTTTTATCGGTTGAGTTCTTTCTGCTACTGGAGTAAATACACCAGTTGCATCAGGGTACTCCTGAGGAAAATTCACAGGTTGCGCAGGTCTTTTCTGGCTTTCTTTATCAAGCGTGTTTAGGCGTTTTTTACGAACTTCGTTAATCAGAACTCTCTCATCAATCCCCAACAAGACACTACAATCCCGCACATAGACTGAACGTATAATACCATCAGGAATAATCGAGATACTATTTACAATATCTGTTATAAGAGTAGCACGTTTTATCGGGTCTTCTCCTGCATCGTCTAACAGAAGCTGAGTCTTGAAACGAATAAAATCGGTTTCATGCTCTTTTATGTATTTCTTGAAAGATTCGGCATTTTGTTTTTTTGCAAATGAGTCTGGGTCTTCACCATCAGGTAAAAGAACTACTTTTATATTCATCCCTTGTTCCAAAAGCAGATCAATCCCTCTCAATGCCGCTTTGATTCCTGCTGCATCACCATCATATATCATCGTGATATTAGTGGTAAATCGATGGATAAGCTTGATCTGTCCGAAGGTCAATGCAGTACCGGAAGACGATACTACATTTTCTATGCCTGCCTGATGCATGGATATAACATCTGTATATCCCTCAACTAAATAGCAACAATCTGCTTTTGTGATAGCCTGTTTTGCAAAATATATTCCGTAAAGCTGATCACTTTTATGATAGATATCACTTTCGGGCGAATTCACATACTTACCGGTGTTTTCTGCTTTTTTCAGGATACGGCCACCAAAAGCAACAACCTTACCCGATAGGGTATGTACAGGGAAGATAACACGACCTCTAAACCGGTCTACAAAATAGTTATCCCCTTCGATAGAAAGTCCTGTTCTTACCAGATATTCTTTATTAAATCCGTTCTTCAAGGCGTCTTGTGTAAGTGCATCCTTTTGCTCAAGACTATAACCTAGTTCGAATTTTTTTATAATATCTTCCCTAAAACCCCGCTCTTTGAAATAGCTTAGCCCTACTATTTTTCCTTCTTGATGCTGCTGCAGCGTATTTACAAAATAGTTACGAGCATATTCATTCAGGATGAAAAGACTCTCTCGCTCGTTGTAAGCATTTTTCTGCTCTTCGGTTAATTCTTTTTCCTGAACCTCAATGTTATATTTCTTAGCCAGATATTTTAGAGCCTCATAATAAGATAGCTGCTCATGTTTCATTATAAAGTGAACAGCACTTCCGCCTTCCCCACAGGCAAAACATTTACAAATATTTTTTGCCGGAGATACGTAAAACGAGGGTGTCTTATCTGTATGAAAAGGGCACAGACCAACCATATTTACACCCTTCTTTTTGAGAGTAACAAATTCGCCGACAACGTCTTCTATACGTGCCGCCTCGATAATTCTATCTATGGTAATCTGGTCTATCATTATTCTTGATTGGGAAAACGAAGTTACAAAATAAACTACAGAAATAAGGTTAAATTATGCTTATCTGTAAAAAGATAAATAACTCATAAATATATATCTGAAAAAATAGTATATTCGTTTTTTTGAAACTATAAGACTTATATGGCTCTTTTATTCCTTTATCTTTTCATTGCATTATTTACTTCATTCCTATGTTCTATCATGGAGTCGGTTCTTTTATCGACCCCCTACACCTATCTTAAAGCAAAAGCGGAAAACGGAGATAAACCTGCAATAACATTCTTAAAATTGAAAACGAATATAGATAAGCCCTTATCTGCTATTCTTTCACTTAATACAGTCGCCCATACTGTTGGGGCGGCAGGTGTAGGAGCACAGGCAACAATTGTTTTCGGAGAGGCTTACTTCGGAGTCGTTTCGGCTATACTTACTATTTTGATTCTCGTATTAACTGAAATAATCCCGAAAACCTTAGGTGCAAATTACAGCAAAAATCTTGTCGGAATATCCGCAACGATTATTAAAGGAATGATAATAATAACTTACCCACTGGTTGTCATATCAGCTTACCTGACCCGATTATTGTCTAAAAAAGAAGTGGAAAATACCACAAGCCGGGAAGAAATATCAACACTGGCAAATATAGGAACACAGGAAGGAATATTCGGAGAGAAAGAAAATATTATCATCCAGAATCTTATCAGGCTTAATGAGGTAAAGATATCAGAGGTGATGACACCTCGCACAGTAGCTGTAATGGCCGATGAAGAAATGTCTCTGAGCGATTTTCTGAAGAACAAGCAGTTTCTCCACTTTTCTCGTATACCAGTTTATAGCGGAGATAAAGACAATGTAACAGGTTATGTATTCAGAACATACGTTTTCGAAAAATTAGCAGAAGACCAGTTTAACCTCAGCTTGAAGGATATTAGAAGAGATATTACTACACTATACGAAACAACAAGCCTGTATAATGCATGGGAAAAACTACTGGAGAACAGAGAGCAAATAGCTCTGATACTAAATGAATATGGAGGTGTAGATGGTATTGTGACAATGGAGGATATTATCGAAACACTACTCGGATTTGAGATTGTAGATGAAAAAGACAAAGTAGCCGATATGCAACAATACGCTTTGGAAAGATGGAAAGCCAGACAGCGTAAATACGATTTCTTATCTAATGATGAAGAGTAAAAATAAAAAAGCACCTCAATCCCTTGAAGTGCTTTCTTATAAGATAAGAAAAGATTAAGCTTGTTTTGTAACCACTCTCTTTTCTTTAATTCTAGCTTTTTTACCTGTAAGGGCACGTAGGTAATACAATTTAGCTCTGCGAACTTTACCCACTTTGTTAACAGTGATACTGTCGATAAATGGAGACTCTAGTGGGAAAATTCTTTCTACACCAATATTGTCTGACATTTTACGTACAGTAAAACGTTTTTTATCACCGTGTCCGGCAACTTTGATAACAACACCACGATACTGCTGTACACGTTCTTTGTTACCTTCTTTGATACGATACGCAACAGTTACAGTGTCCCCACTTTTAAACTTTGGGTGTTCTTTACCTGTAGCGAACGCTTGTTCTGCAATCTTAATTAAATCCATGATTATAATAGCTTTATATTGTATACGTACGCAATATACACGAGTTTGTCTCGTCAGAGATTACGCAAAGCGGTCACAAAAATATAAACAATTCCCCTAATTTACAAGAGTTCACGTTATTTTTCAGTACTTAAAGCTACTTCCTCCTAAGAATTCTCTTAACAATGATGTTGGTGGCATCTCCCAATCATTGATATAGTTGAAGTAACTCAGAAATTTCAAAAGACGGTTTGCTTCTGCAAATTCGGGAGCTGTTTTGGGTACTTGTATAAGAATAGGTTCTGCATATTTGCGCAAAGCTGCCAATTCGTACATAATGGCAGAGTTAAACATAACATCTGCATTTTCCTGATAAGGGAAAATCCATTTTTCTTCGCCCCGGCGAACACTGTCCCAACGGGAAATTGTATCGATAGCCGAATAATTACGATATTGATAATCCCTTATTATTCGACGAATAAGCCGGTTATCTGTTGTCGAAATCCAGTTGTGATCGTCCAGAGATATCGTCGTCAAAGCAGATACATATACAAGGAATTTCTTACTGTCATCGATTTGTTTTGTCAGTTCAGGATTCAATCCATGAATACCCTCGATAATGATTACACTATTTTCATCGATTTGCAACTCATGACCTTTATATTCCCGTTGACCTGTTGTAAAATTATAGGTAGGTAAAGACACTTGCTCACCATTCAACAAACGGGACATGTCTTCATTAAATTGCTTCAGATCCAAAGCATATAAAGATTCGTAATCATAATCTCCATTTTCATCGAGAGGAGTATCGATACGATTAACAAAATAATCGTCCAATGAAATTCCTACAGGCTTGATAAGGTTTACCATCAACTGAACCTCAAGGCGTTTGCGAAAAGTAGTTTTACCCGACGAGGAAGGTCCAGAAACCAAGACAATACGTACTCCGTCTTTAAAACGTTCTGCTATCTGTTCAGCAATATCCGCAATAGATTTTTCCTGCAAAGCTTCTGCTACTTTTACAATATCAGACATTCTTCCGATATTGTTAGCCTTATTTAAGTCTGACACATTATCTACTCCCAGAATTTCGAGAAAGTTAAGATGCTCCGAATATACTTTACGCATTTTAGGTTGTTCAATGCGTGGCTCAAGTTCAACAGGATGGTTTCTATTGGGAACTCTTAGCAGAAAGCCATTTTCGTAAGGCTCAATATCATATAAAAATATATATCCGCTGGAGGGAACCAGATATCCATAGAAATAGTCGAAATAATCTCCTAAACGATAATATTTGGAATAGACAGATTCTGAAGTTTCCAACAAAGTAGCCTTATCTTCAAATCCACGTTCACGGAAAAGTTCTACAACCTTATCTTTTTCATCTTCTAAAGCTACAAAAGGAATATCTTCTTTTATCAGATTGTCCATCACAGCCTTAATCTTCTTGATATCTTTATCCGTTAGCTTTTCTTTCCCTACGATTTTGCCATAATACCCTTTCGAGATGGGGTGTTCTATCTTCATCTTTCCATTCGGAAATACTTCTGAGATTGCTTTTGCCAAGATGAAGCACAAAGACCGTACATATGTCCTCATCCCTGATGATTGGCTCATATCAACAAACTCTATATGTTTGGGTTGATATAAACGGTAATCCAAAGACTCAGTCTTATTATTTACTTTACAATTCACAATCTGATAAGGCATCTCTATTTTCAATAATTTTTGGGCTTCTGCTAAAGTAATACCCAATGGCAAATAATGATGCTGATTGTCATTTTTACAAAATACCTGTAGTATTTGGTTCATATATATTTAATTATGTTTTTTGAGAAAAATTCATTCCGGCTCTAAAGATACCAATTTGAATCAAAGATACCAATTCCGCAAGAAACCAACTTTTTCTAAGATGTACCATAGAATATGCCGAAATAAAAAAGGTACTGAAACGATTCCAATACCTCTTTTTATTAATAGATAAAAACAATATTATTTTTTGACAGAAGATTGCTCTTTACCTGCTTTCCATATCCGGTATTTTACTTCAAATCCAGTCGGTGTATATACTACAATAGGGAGTCTGCTATTGTATCTGACAATCTCACCCTGACCGCCCACAAATTTAACTTTGTTTGGCTCGTTACATGCCATCATAGTCGAAGCAGTTCTTCCGTCAGATGTAAATTCATAATAGGTATATCCCCATCCCTGAACGTCTTTTTCTGTAAGTTTTCCCATCAACCGATGATTATTACAGTCCACACTCATTGTTTTACCCGGAATGATCTCTACCTTATAAATCGATTCATCCGATTTCTTTGGCAATTCGATAATATGCCTGACCATACCTTCCATAGCTTCGGGAAATGCTTTCAGATTCTCTTTAGCTTCTTTTGTACCTTGAGCATTAATATTGATAGTTAAAGTTGCCATCAAACAAAAAAACAAACCTGTTCCTATGATTTTTGTAATACGCTTCATCTTTTCTATTTTTTAAGTTTCTAAAATCTCATCACTGATATTATAGACAACATTATCTGCAAAAGGTTTTCACATACATTGTTAAATAATATTAATCACAAGGATTATCTCTTTCCTTTTTTTGATGATTTTTTTGATAAAGATGAATTATATTGGGTATTTATCGGGTAAAGCTGTTTCAACAAATCCTCCCGGTTTAATCCGCGAAGCGATTTAATAATCTGAGGTTTATAATTGTTATCATACCAAAAGAAAAATTGTCTTTGAGCCAGTTTTTGCTCTTTTGTTTTGGCAGTATAGACCTTTTCGAGCGTATAAGGATGATACCCTGTGTAATATATCTCCGTTGCCAAAGTCATAGGAGAAGGTGTAAAATCCTGTACTTGTTCCAGATTAAAACCCAAAGGTTTGGTTGTGACTGCCAGCTCCGCCATATCTATATCTGTACATCCCGGATGCGAAGAAATAAAATACGGAATCAGCTGTTGCTTCATACCATAATCCGTATTCGCTTTATCAAAAATCTTTTTGAAAGCATAAAATTGCTGGAAAGTAGGCTTTCGCATATAACTCAAAACCTTATCGGATGTATGTTCAGGTGCAACTTTCAAACGACCGGAAACATGATTCCTGATAAGTTCCTGCGTATATTGTTCAGCCGCTTTATTCGCTTTTTCATTCTCTGTGCGATGCAGCATCATATCATAACGCACACCACTTCCCACAAAAGATTTCTTTATAAAGGGTAAGAAATCTACAGATTTGTAAATATCCAATAAAGCAGAATGGTCGACATCCAGATTCTTACAGATACGAGGGTGGATACAGGATGGTCTTCTACATCTTTCGCATACAGACAAGTCCTTCCCCTGCATCTTATACATATTAGCAGAAGGTCCTCCAAGATCACTCAGATACCCTTTAAAATCAGGCATCTCTGCAACTTGTTTCACCTCCCTCAATATCGATTGTTTGGAACGTGAAGCAACAAATTTTCCCTGATGGGCTGAGATGGTACAGAATGCACAACCTCCGAAGCAGCCCCTATGCATATTGACTGAAAACTTTATCATCTCGAAAGCCGGAATTGTTTTCCCTTTATATTTCGGATGGGGCAACCTTGTATAAGGCAGATCGAACGATGCATCTATCTCCTCCTCTGTCATAGGTGGATAAGGCGGATTGATAACTATAAAATCTCTATCCTGCTCCTGCACAATTCGTGAAGCATGCATCATGTTTGACTGTTCCTCCACGACTTTGAAATTCTTTGCCTGCTTTATTTTGTCTGATAAGCATTCTTCGTGAGAAAACAGGACTATATCTTCTTCCTGCTTTTTGTAGGAATCATCCAGATAAGCAGTTTGAGGTATATTCCTTAGTTCGGAGAGAGGCTTACCTCCTTTTAGTTGCTTTACTATTTCCCTCAGAGGTTTTTCACCCATACCATACACCAATATATCGGCATTAGCATCTGCCAGAATAGATTTGCGCAGAGCATCATCCCAATAATCATAATGAGTGACCCTCCTCAAAGAAGCTTCGATTCCCCCTAATATTACAGGAGTATCGGGATACAATTCTTTCAGAATGTTGGTATATACAATTGATGGTCTGTCCGGACGCATATCAGCCCTGTTATCAGGAGTATAAGCATCATCGGAGCGAAGCCTTTTATTCGCGGTATAGTGATTTATCATAGAGTCCATAGCTCCGGCAGATACTCCGAAAAAAAGCCGGGGTTTCCCCAACTTTTTGAAATCCCGCAGATCATCCCGCCAATTAGGCTGGGGAACGATGGCTACTTTCAGACCTTCATTTTCCAATATTCTACCTATAACTGCTGCACCAAAAGACGGATGGTCTATATATGCATCTCCCGAGAATAGTATTACATCCAGTTCTTCCCATCCTCTTATTTCAACTTCCTTTTTGGTTGTCGGCAACCAATCCGTCAATCTGTATTCCTTCATAAATTAGTGTCGATCAGTAGTTGATAATAAATGTTCTTTTAGTATACTGTACAAAATTAAAAATCTCATGTAGAGGCAAGGCCTTGCTTTGCCCGATAGCGGAGAGAGGAGAGCCTTATCCCTACAATCATTATTAAGATACCTGATCTCAAACGGTATAACTTAAAAAAAACCTTTAAAATAAAATACTGAAATGTATATTTCGTACAAAAATAAGACATTTTGAAGGAATCAGAACGCCCTTGATAGCCTAATAAACTATTATTATGAATATTAAAGCAAATTTTCTCTTCGACTTGTATTACTTTTGTCCTGCGAAAAATAAGTGCAAACTAAACGTACAATCTATTCAAAAGCATTGGCAAAAATAAATCACTTATATTTGCTTAATAATTTTATAATCAATAATTCGAAAAGTGGGTTCTTCTATATCGAAGTATAAAATATTTCTGATTATTTGTATTCCTATTCTTGTATGGGCGTGTTCGACCAAGAAGAATACGAAGACCACACGTACTTATCATGATATAAATACCCGATATAATATTTATTTTAATGCAAACGAGTCTTACAAAGAAGCATTAAAATCGAAACAGGAAGCCCACGAAGATACACTTTCGCAACTTATAAATATATTTCCTGTTACTGAAAGCAGAAGTTCGTCATCCGGTTCTCAAAACACATCCGGATACAATCATGCACAGAATATTAACAACCCCTTTTCATCCACTTCGACCAATCAGTATTCTTCGACTTCTTCCTCCGGAGGCGGTTCATTTTCGCGTTCCATCGAAAAAACAACAAAAGCAATCAAATTACATTCCATAAAATCTAAACCTGAACGGAATCCGAATAAAAGGCGGGATCCTAAATACAGAGAATGGTTACAACGACAAGAGTTCAACCCTTTCTTATTTAATGCGTGGTTGTTATTGGGAAAATCGGAATATCAGGATGGAGACTACCTGCAATCTATTTCTACATTCTCTTATGTTGTCCGCCTGTACAGGACTCAACCCGAAATAGTAGCAGAAGCGCGTCTATGGATGGTAAAAGGGAATATTGCTTTAGGCTGGTTATACGAAGCCGAAGATATACTAAACCAGATAAGACTGGCAGGAGGTGTACCTGACAAACTGAAACCCGAATACAATAAAATATATGCAGATTTCTTAATCAAGAAAGAGGAATACACGCAAGCCATTCCTTTTTTGGAACAAGCGATAGAACAAGAGGGCGACCGGCTCCAAAAAACAAGGATGAAATACCTGTTAGGGCAACTTTACAAAAGGGAGGAGAACCGAACAAAAGCATATGAAGCCTTCGATGCAGTACACGGGTTGAGCACTCCTTATTTCTATTCTTTTAATGCCCGCATTCAACAAGCGTCTTTTGTAGATGCTTCCAACAAAACGCAGATATTATCGATGCTCAACAAAATGAGCAAAGATCATAAAAATAAAGAATATCTGGATCAGGTATATTATGCAATAGGAAACATTTACCTGAATGACAGAGACACAGTCAAAGCAATAGACAACTACAAAGAATCGATAGAGAAAAGTACCCGTAACGGTTTTGACAAAGCACTAACAGAAGTCACTTTAGGTGCAATATATTTTTCCCAAAGAGATTATGTAAAAGCACAGCCTCTATATTCTGATGCACTGAACGGATTAGGCAAAAACCACGAATCTTATCCGTTAGTTGAATTACGCTCCTCTGTGTTGGACGAATTGGCAAACTATTCACAAGCTATCCATTTGCAGGATAGTTTACAGACTTTAGCCCGAATGCCCGAGGCAGAAAGGCTGGCTGTGGTTGAGAAGTTAATAGAGGAGATCAAAAAGAAAGAAAAAGAAGAACAGGATCTTGCTGACCGCGAAGCTCTCATTGCAGAGCGCGAACAATCTATGCCCAGTGGTTCTCTTTTTGAACAGCCGGCAACCAATATCCCCAATGCTCCTATAGTAGCTGGTGATGGAACATCTTCATTCTACTTTTACAACCAACAGGTAGTAATACAGGGTAAAGCTGCGTTCCAACGTAAATGGGGAAACCGTAAACTGGAAGACAACTGGAGACGCCGAAACAAACAGGTAACCATTACGGATGATACTTCGGACAGTTATGACGAGGAATTACAGAACGACTCTGTTCAGTCTGCAACACCGGTAAATACAGAACAGGTACAACCACCGGCAGAAACTGACATTTATTCTCCTGAATTTTATCTTCAGCAGATACCTTTGACGCCTGACGCGATCGAAGCATCGAATGCCATTATTGAAGATGCATATTTCAATATGGGACTGATTTATAAAGATAAACTGGAAGATTATGACTTGTCGATAGATGCCTTCAATACTGATTTAAGAAGATTCCCGAACACTCCTAATCTGGAAGAAATATATTATCAGTTATTCCTTATTTACCTGAGATTAGGAAACTCGGAAATGACCGAATATTATCGTAGGAGTATCCTTAATACTTTCCCGCAAGGCAACTACGCAGCAGCATTGATCGATAGCAATTATGAATGGAATATGCGCAATATGTACCAGTTGCAGGATAACTTGTACCAGCAAACATATGACCTGTATCTGGAAGGGCAGATAGATGAAGTACGTACCAATTACCAGACAATGAAACAAAAGTATCCATTGTCGGGACTTATGCCTAAGTTTATGTTCCTCAATGCGATGACATATGCTCAACGAAATGATACAGAAGGATTCAAAGACAATCTGAAAGAATTAATCGATACTCACCCCAAAGCAGATGTTACACCTCTGGCAACAGAAATGCTGAGAGATATTATGAATGGTAAAGAACTATCATCCGACAACTCTCCGTTCAGAGGTATGATCTGGGATATCAAGTTCGGAGGAGATAGTATCGGGGCTGCTGAGGGTATAGACTTTATCGCAAACGCCGAAGAAGAATACATGCTGTTATTTATCTATCAGCCACGCACTATAGATAAGAACCAACTGATATATGAAGTTGCAAACTATAACTTCTCCAACTATGTATATAAGACTTTTGATTTAGGCTTTACTGCAGCCAGCGGAGTCGAAATGCTTCAAATAAGGGTTTTCGATGACCTGAAAGATATTACAGCATATATTGACAAAGCTTTTGAGCCTAACTCGCTGATGAGTGTATTAGACCCGTCTATCATCCCGATACCGATATCTACAAATAATTATATTGCCCTGATGAATGGCAAAACATTAAATGAGTATTTCCTCTTCCTTGAAGAGAACTATACCAAGGAGATGTTGAACCTTATCAGATATTGGAATCAGCAAAGAGAACGTGGAGGCGCACTGCCGGGACAACCTCAGGAAAATACAGAAACTCCTGCACCTCAACCGGAGATAATAGAGCCAGAAGTAGTTCCTGAGCCGGAACCTGAAATAGTTGAACCTATCGAAAAGATAGAACCTCAGGTGATACCGACATCACCTAACCTGCCGAAACCGGAAGTAGTAAAACCCGAATCTGGCAGAACAGGTGCCGGAGTAGGTGATATTCTATCTGATGATCAAATGGATAAAGCCGATGACCTAATTAACAAGGCACAGGATATTATCAGCAATCCGGTAGATGGACTGAAAAATCTATTTAAATCGTCAGGAGATGACTCCGGTATGACTAAAGAAGAAAAAGAGGCTGAAAAAGAAGCTCGTAAATTGCTGAAAGAACAAGAGAAACAAGCTAAGGCAGCAGAAAGAGCAAGAATAAAAGCTGAACAAGATGCAGAGAAAGCAACACAAGACTCTATCCGAAATGTAGAAAGAGAAAAAGCTGCTGCTGAGAAAGCATTGGAAAAAGCAAAAGAAGATGAGGCTAAAGCTCAACAAAGAGCCCGCGAAGATGCACGTAAACAGCGCGAACAAGAACTGAAAGAACGCGAGAAAGCTAGAAATGAAGAACTCAAACGCAAAGAACAAGAACGCAACGAGCGACTCAAACAACGTGAACGCGAGCGGAAAGAAAAATTGAAACAGAAAGAAGCGGAACGTAAAGAGAAAGAACGTCAAGCCAGAGAAAGGCGTAAATAGGTAGTGTGTATTTAAACAAATACATTTAACAAGTGTTGATATTCTATACAGACATAAAATAGATATTTAATTATGGCAACTCAATCGACTTCGTGGAAGAAGGCATTCTTTAAGATATTCTTAGTACTGATAGTTTTAGGTATAGGTGCTTTTATTGTATATTTTTATGTCCCTTATGCCAGTAGCAGTGTAAAGGCAGGACAGCTGAATTACGTAATGTACAAAGGGATTATCTTTAAGACCTATGAAGGTAAACTTATACAGACAGGAATAAAATCTCCAACTACAGGGGGTGTTCAATCCAATGAATTTGAATTCTCCATAGCAAATAAAGAGTTGGCACAAAAGTTAATGGATGTAACCGGAAAAAATGTAAAAATACATTACAAAGAATATTTTGGCGCATTGCCATGGAGAGGTTATACAAAATATATAATCGATAGCATCATCTCGATAGATGAAACTCCGATAGACAATGCTATCGACCCAAATGCGTTTATTTTTCAATAATTATCCTAATATCCAATCCATCACTCTGGAAGTTCTGGCTCCGCTTACCCCTGTCGAAGGGCATGAGCCAATGCCTCTCAATTCATCCACTATGGTCTGAATAAGAGGTTGCTGTATATGCTCCGGATTTTCTAATGTAAATATTTCGGTCTTAATATCAGTTACCAGCTGAACAGGAGTAAATGCAAACGTACTAAAACTGATCTTCCCTTCGGTTCCTGTAATTTCTATAATATCTTGCTCCGCACTTTTCGAAGTTACGAAACACCATTGCGCACTACCCAATACACCCGACTTGAATTGTAAAGTTGCAGCTATTGTATCTTTAACATCATACAGACCTCCCAAATTATCAGAAAAACCTTTCGCACTTTCTATCTCTCCCAATAAGAAGTCCAGAATATCAAGCGTATGAGGAGCCAGATCATAGAAATAGCCCTCCCCTGCTATCTCCCTATTGGTATGCCAGTCATTGATGGAAGAATCCAAATCCGATCGTCTGGGAGAACGATGATGCCTTACATCCACTGTAAGCACTTTCCCTATAGCATTCTGTGCCAATAATGATTTTACTTTCAGAAAATAAGGCAAAGCCCGTCTGTAGAAAGCAACAAATAATTTCTGCCCATATTCTTCCGATGCTTTTACCATTTCCTCACACTCATTATAGTTCATTGCCATAGGCTTCTCTACATACACTGGTTTACCTGCTTTTAGTGCTTTTATAGCATACTCTTTATGAGAATTAGGTGGAGTGGCGATATATATGGCATCTACATCGGGGTCATTGATCAGTTCATCTGCATCTGTGTAGTATTTAGGGACACCATGCCTCGAAGCATAATCTTTTACTTTTTCTTCGTCCCTTCTCATTACTGCAACGAGCTCAGAATGTTCTATCTTATAAAAAGCTGGACCGCTTTTCTTTTCGGTCACATTTCCAGCCCCGATAATTCCCCAGTGTATAGTTTGCATAATCATTTAATTAATAAGTTTACGATTCAATAAAAATTACTGATGCCTATTCAGATACTTCATCCGATTTCTTTTTTCGGGTTCGCTTTTTCTTAAGCTTCTGGCTCAAAAACACTTTTACCCTTTCATCTCTTTTCGAATAGTCCTCTACAATCAAAAATAGCGAACGTTTATAAACATCCCTAACAAAATCAGGATTAATTTTATCCCACAAGTTGTCAAGATGAACTATCAAACCCTTTTCGCCCAAGGTTTGTTCAATCTGCTCGTCCGTATACCTGGATAAAACACGGATATATTGTATCATCTTTTTTACGATCTTTTCATGCTCATTACGCAATCGAAGCGGATAAATCATATCTTCGATGGTAAGAAAAGTCACCTCTATATTTAGTGTATTGTCTTCACTCCAGCCCTTATCAGAGATAAGTGGCTCCTTCTTTTTAGTCTTCTTTGCCGGTGTTTTTCGGGTCTCTTTCTTAGGTTTGGTTTGTCTTTGTTTATTAGCAGCAGGGCTCGGTTTGGGTGGTGCCGGACTTGGTGAACCCTGATTATTATTTGACCTCAAATTACTATTCTGAAAAGAAGTATTATTCTGACTCCTTTTTATCAGGATATAAACAAATACACCTACCACTAAAAGAATAAAAAATAAAATCTTTCTCTGTTCACTTTTCGATTTTTCCTGACGTTCCAGCTCTTTCTCCCAAGCTTCTTGCTTCTGCTTTTTTCTTTTTTCCTCTTTTTCTTTATAAGCAAGCACCCTTTTCTCTTCGCGTACATCATCTTGTCTCGTCGGCGAAAATCCTTTCGCAAGTGCTCTCTCGAGTCCATATTCTTCCCTAGCCTTAATATGGGACTGATAATAAACCTGCATATAATCAAGAACCTTCTGCTTATTTTCTTTAAAAATACTATGCTCAAATAAATCTTTTACTAAAAGAGGAGAGCCATAATTTATCCAGAATCTGATTATAAGTTCATTCCTATTATTCCCTGTTAATTTTTTTAGCTGATCATTTAGTATAATATGACTTATAACGAAATCCTTCCTTTGATTCAGGCTTACTTTACAACCTTTATCCAATAAATACTTAGCCATCTTAATATTCAACCGCTCCGAAGCAACAATCGCCGGATTGCCACAATCAGAATCTTTCGGCGGATTAAGATATGCGCCTGCATCAATCAGATAGTTGACAATAGCAGTATCATCGGTATGCACTGCATAATCGAGAGGGGAAAGCCGAAGCAATAAGGGTAATGAGATCTTTTCATTGACAATATTTATCTCTGCTCCGGATTCGATAAGCAATTTTGCCATTTCTATATCCTTCTTAGAGGCAGCCACCATCAGAGGAGTTTGACCATCCTCACCTTTTATATTGGGGTTTACACCTGATTTTAGTTTGCCCTGAACAGTTTCACAATCAAAGTTTCGAACAGCGTTCAATAACTCTTGCTCATCTTTATTGACAACATTATTATTCTGTGCACTTATACTAAACTGCACAACATAAAACAGAATCAATAAACAAACTCTCATAATTAAAAATGTGGTATGGAAATAGGAAGCACAAAAATAATAGAAATTTAATCAAATAGCTTTTCAGCAAAGTCTCTTCTTAAGAAAAGAAGGTCAATTAAAAGAAATTATCCCTATTATTTTCATTTAATAATTAACTTTGCATTTCTAAAACTCAAAATACAATGGCAGACTTAACAGGCATAAAAAATCTTCTCTTCGATTTCGGAGGAGTTATCGTAAATATAAATAAAGAAAACGCTATCAAGCGTTTCAAAGAAATAGGTTTCGAGAATATTGAAGAATATTTAGGAGAATTCCGCCAGAAAGGCATCTTTCTGGAACTGGAAGAAGGAGCTATCAGCCGCGAAGATTTCTATACAGAATTTCGCAAACTTGCAGGAAAAGATATATCGGACAAAGATATAGATTCGGGCTGGTTGGCATTTATGGATGGTGTGCCCGATTATCGACTTGAGTTACTGAAAGATTTACGCCAGAAGTATAACCTTTATTTATTAAGCAACACGAATCCGGTCATTATGGAATGGGCTAATTCGAGCAGTTTTTCTCCAACAGGGGAACCACTTTCGGCTTATTTCGACAAGATGTTTTGTTCTTATCAGATCGGTTATACAAAACCAACAAAAGAATCTTTCGAAAGCGTAATAAAAGGAGCGGACTTAAATCCTGAGGAAACTCTATTTCTGGATGATGGACAATCCAATCTGGATGCTTCCGAAAAATTCGGATTCAAAACATGTTTAGTAGACCAGAACGAAGACCTAAGAAAAATATTCGAATAAAACCAACGAACGTGTAATGGAAATATTGCACTCTGAAAATACAAATCCTCATAAGCCTCTAGTAGCTACTATTGGCTTTTTCGACGGTGTACATACCGGACACCAGTTCCTCATCAAACAACTAAAAGAAATAGCGACAGAAAGAGATCTGCCCTCCGCTGTTATTACTTTTCCGGTACACCCGCGGCGTGTTCTTAGTACAGAATATCAGCCGGCTTTATTGTGCGGATACGAAGAAAAAATAAAACGGTTATCAGAAACAGGAATAGACTATTGTGTAGTGCTGGATTTCAGCAAAGAGATGTCTATGCTTAGTGCAAAAGAATTTATTCAGGATATTCTAAAAAAAAGGATTGGTGTTGATACATTATTAATCGGATACGATCATCGTTTCGGACATAACCGTGAAGACGGATTCGAACAATATGTAGAATATGGACAAGAGGTAGGAATGGAAGTGATTCAGGCAAAAGAATTGAATTCATCACTGCATGTAAGTTCTACCCGCATTCGCAGATTATTAGGCGAAGGAGATATACAAAAAGCCAATCAACTATTAGGCTATAACTATACCATCTCCGGCAAAATAGTAGAAGGATTCAAAGTAGGCAGGACAATAGGCTTTCCTACTGCCAATATCGAAATATGGGAAGACTTTAAAGTTGTTCCGGCATTTGGTGTATACGCAGTATATGTACACATCGAGAACCAAATATACGGGGGAATGCTTTACATAGGAAAACGCCCTACGCTTCACAATGGAGATAACATAAGCCTTGAGGTTAATATATTCAATTTTGATGAGGATTTATACGGAAGTTCCCTCACCTGCGAATTTATAGAATTTGTCCGTCCTGACGAAAAATTTAAAGACTTGGAAACTCTTAAAAAGAACATTCAAAGAGATAAGGAGAATGTAGCCAAAATATTAGAAAAACACACCAGACTAAATTCCTAGAACATTCTTTCCTGTAAAGAGTATCATCCGGCTGTCAATAACTTATTAAAACTTTCGATAGCCAATCGACATCCTTTTTCGTTGAAAAGAGGTAACTTTATACTCCTTAAAAAAACAAATCATATATGCATCCATATATACACCTTCATGTCCATTCTCAATACTCGCTATTAGATGGACAGGCAAGTATCCAGCGCATTGTAGACAAAGCAAAGGCAGACGGAATGAAGGCTGTTGCCCTTACCGACCATGGAGCTATGTTCGGTATAAAAGAATTCTACAATTATGTGAAGAAAAAGAATTCACCTGTATTTTCGGAAATAAAAAAGATAAAATCGGAGATAGCAGAGGCTAAAGATGATACAGCCAAACTGGAAGAACTGAACAAGAAGCTAAAAGAAGAAGAATCCCATCTATTCAAACCGATCCTGGGTTGTGAATGTTATGTAGCACGCCGTGACCGTCACAAGAAAGAAGGCAAGCCCGACATGAGTGGCTGGCATCTGGTGGTACTGGCAAAAAACCTGACAGGGTACAAGAATCTGATAAAGATGGTCTCACATAGCTGGACAGAAGGATTCTATATGCGTCCGCGTATCGACAAGGAACTTCTCGAAAAATATCATGAAGGTCTTATTGTATCCTCTGCCTGTTTGGGTGGCGAAATCCCCAAGAAAATAATGGCAGGAGATACAGATGAAGTCGAAAAGTCTATCGAATGGTTCAAAAATTTATTCGGAGACGACTTCTATCTGGAACTCCAAAGACACAAAGCCAATCGTCCTGATGCCAATACAGATGTATATCCACTGCAGGAGAAAGTAAATGCTGAACTTCTGAAATTAGGAGAGCAATTCAATGTAAAAGTCATAGCGACTAATGACGTCCACTTCATAGATGAAGAGGATGCTGATGCACACGACCGTCTTATCTGCCTCAGCACAGGAAAAGACTTCGACGATCCACGCAGGATGCGTTACAGTAAACAGGAATGGTTCAAGACAACCGCCGAAATGAATGAGCTTTTCAAAGACATTCCACATGTGCTTTCCAATACATTAGAGATCGCCGATAAGGTCGAATTTTACTCCATAGATTCTGATGCTCTGATGCCTTTCTTCGATATCGATCCATCTTTTGGAACAGAAGAAAATTATAAAGAAAAATATACTGAAGAAGATTTAATTACAGAATTCGGCGAGAAAGAATACAAGCGTTTAGGAGGTTACCATAAAGTTATCCGAATCAAACTTGAAGCCGATTATCTGGCTCACCTGACATGGATAGGCGCAGAAAAACGTTATGGAAAAGACTTGAACGAAGAAACCCACGAGCGTCTACAATTCGAGCTCGACACCATGAAAACCATGGGATTTCCGGGATACTTCCTCATCGTTCAGGACTTTATCGCTGCTGCCCGCCAAATGGGTGTCGCCGTAGGTCCTGGTCGTGGTTCTGCTGCAGGTTCTGCCGTAGCTTTCTGTTTAGGAATCACAGATATTGACCCCATAAAGTATGACTTACTTTTCGAGCGTTTTCTCAATCCTGACCGTATTTCCATGCCCGATATTGATATTGACTTCGATGATGACGGACGTGGAGAAGTATTACGCTGGGTTACGGAAAAATACGGACAGGAAAAAGTAGCACATATTATCACGTATGGCACTATGGCAACCAAATCTGCCATCAAAGACGTTGCCCGTGTACAGAAGCTTCCATTGACAGAATCGAACCGGTTAGCGAAACTCGTACCCGACAGGATTCCTGATAAAAAGAAAGTCACCCTGCGCGATGCGATAGAATATGTACCCGAATTGAAGGATGCTGCCAACAGCTATGACCAAACAACCCGCGAAACGCTTAAGTATGCGCAAATGCTGGAAGGAAATGTGCGCAATACAGGTGTACACGCCTGTGGCGTAATCATCGGACAGCAAGCAATTTCAGATGTTGTACCCGTAAGTACAGCCGAAGACAAAGAAACAGGCGAAACAGTTCTGGTAACTCAATACGAAGGTTCTATAATAGAAGAAACAGGGCTTATCAAAATGGACTTCTTAGGGCTTAAAACCTTGTCCATTATCAAAGAAGCCCTCGAAAATATAAAGCACACTACCGGAGAAGAAATAGATATCAGTACTATTTCTCTGGAGGATACTAAAACATATGAGCTGTATAGTTTAGGAAAAACAACCGGAACATTCCAGTTCGAGTCCGCCGGTATGCAGAAATATCTCCGCGAACTTCAACCGACTAAGTTCGAAGACCTGATAGCTATGAATGCACTTTACCGCCCAGGACCGATGGACTACATTCCATCTTTCGTTGCTCGTAAGCATGGGCGGGAGGAGATATCTTATGATATCCCAATCATGGAACGCTATCTCAACGATACGTACGGTATTACAGTATATCAGGAACAGGTCATGCTCCTGTCCCGTCTGTTAGCGAACTTTACGCGCGGAGAATCTGATGAGCTTCGTAAAGCAATGGGAAAAAAACTCATTGATAAGATGAATGCTTTGAAGGAAAAGTTCCTCACAGGAGGTAAAGCTAATGGGCACGACCAGAAAACCCTAAATAAAATATGGGCTGACTGGGAAAAATTCGCATCGTATGCCTTCAACAAGTCTCATGCCACTTGTTATTCATGGGTAGCATACCAAACTGCATGGCTGAAAGCCAATTATCCATCTGAATACATGGCTGCCGTCCTTTCGCGAAACTTATCGAATATAACGGAAATCACGAAATTCATGGACGAATGCAAAGCCATGGAAATTAATGTCCTCGGACCGGATATAAATGAGTCTTTCCTCAAATTCTCTGTAAACAAGGAAGGTGATATTCGTTTCGGACTGGCAGCAATCAAAGGTGTAGGTGAAGGTGCTGTGAACAGCATCATCGGAGAAAGGACAAAGAACGGTCCATTCCAGAATATATTCGATTTTGTGGAAAGGATAAACCTTACCTCTTGTAACAAAAAGAATATAGAATCACTCGCTCTAGCCGGAGGTTTCGACAATTTCTCCGATATCAAGCGCGAACAGTTTTTTGCGGTGAATGGAAAAGGTGAGACCTTTATTGACCAGCTCATCCGCTACGGAAATAAATATCAGGCAGATAAGGCACAGGCAACCAATTCTCTTTTCGGTGATGATACATTTTTTGAAATTGCTCACCCCGACATTCCTGCAGCAGAAAAATGGTCTGACCTCGAACGTCTTAACAAAGAACGTGAACTCATAGGTATCTACCTTTCTGCCCATCCTCTCGATGAATTTGCAATAGCACTCAAATATGGCTGCAATATTGCTGTTTCAGAAATAGAGGATAAAGATGCTCTAAAGAATAAAGAAGTCACATTCGGAGGATTGGTAAGCAATATCCGTGAAGGAATTACCAAAAACGGTAAACCTTATATGATTATTAAGGTAGAGGATTTTACAGGAAGTGGAGAAATCGCTCTGTTCGGAGACGACTATATCAACTTCGGGAAGTACGGACGACCCGGCTTGTATGTATATATTAAAGGACGTGTGCAGCCCCGCCGTTTTAATGAGAACCAGTTTGAGCTTAAAATAAATTCGATCCAGCTTTTACCTGATGTAAAAGACAATGTAATAGAAAAAATCACTATCACATTACCTCTGCACGACCTCAACGGTCAGATGATAGAAGAACTATCTGTTTTAACAAAAAACAATACAGGTAATTCGTTGTTATATTTTGAGGTAATCGATGGCGAACGGAATATGAAAGTAGAACTTTTTGCCCGTGGAATTAAAGTGAATGTGAAGAAAGAATTAATAGATTATCTGGTCGAGAACGACAATATTCTTTTCAGGATAAATTGATTTTTTCTAATCTCACGGACTTTGGTTATCTTTGTAAAGTAAATAAGGAGAACAATAAATAAAAACAATTATGGCATTAGAAATAACAGATTCAACATTTGACGAAGTATTAAATACGGATAAATTAGTAGTAATGGATTTTTGGGCAGAATGGTGTGGCCCTTGCCGTATGGTAGGTCCAATCATTGACGAACTTTCTACAGAGTATGCCAGCAAAGCAGTTATAGGTAAAGTAGATGTTGATAACAATGACGAAATAACTTCTAAATTCGGTATTAGAAATATACCAACTATTCTGTTCTTCAAAAATGGGGAATTGGTAGATAAACATGTAGGAGCTGCACAAAAATCGGCATTGGTTGAAAAAATCGATAAGTTATTATAATCATTTATATTTACAATAATTAAGAAGAGCAATACTTAAATAGTACTGCTCTTTTTTTAACTTTTATCTGCAAACAATAATTATATAAGCATCATTCCTAAATGCTCAGCTTCTTCACGCATCTTATCGGGCCAGATTCCCGCCTGAATCTCGCCAATATGCGCTTTTCTAAGATAGAACATACATAAACGGGATTGTCCTATACCTCCTCCTATCGACTGAGGAAGCTCTCCATTTAATAGTCTCCTATGAAAATATAATTCTCTTCTATCTTCTTGTCCTTTGATAGCCAGTTGCTCTGATAATACCTCTGCACTTACTCTTATACCCATAGAAGAAAGCTCCATTGCACGTTCCAATACGGGATTCCATACTATAAAGTCCCCATTCAGACCGTTATAGCCGTTTTCGGATTTTGTAGTCCAGTCATCATAATCAGGTGCTCTCCCGTCATGAGGTTCTCCATTACTCAACTTCCCACCTATGCCAATGATGAAAACTGCCCCATATTCTTTAGCGATTTTATTTTCCCGCTCTTTAGCAGATAAGTCCGGATACATCTGCAAGAGTTCTTCGGAATGAATAAACTTTATTTCAGGAGCAAGTATAGGGGTGATAATAGGGAACATCTCATACACCAAATATTCGGTGCGCACTAAGGCTGCGTAGATCCTGTTGACTACTTCTTTCAGGAAGTCCAGATTCCGTTTTTCGGGAGACATAACCATTTCCCAATCCCATTGGTCGACATACAAAGAGTGCAAATTTCCTAACTCTTCGTCTGCCCTGATGGCGTTCATATCCGTATATATTCCATAACCTTCCGCGATTTTATAATCGGCAAGGGTTAATCTTTTCCACTTAGCAAGAGAGTGTACAATTTCAGCCCTTTCATCTCCCATATCTCTAATAGGAAAGCTTACGGCTCTTTCTACTCCATTCAGATCGTCATTTATCCCCATTCCTTTGAGGACAAACAGGGGCGCAGTGACTCTGCGCAGCCTTAATTCTGAAGAGAGGTTCTGTTGAAAAAAATCTTTAATTTGCTTGATTCCCATCTCGGTTTGTTGTAAATCAAGCAATGCATGGTACTTGGTAGGTTTAATTAAATAGCTCATATTTTAGTAAAATCAATATAAGACAAAGTTAAACTTTTAATGTTATATTGAAAACATTTTATGTAAAAAATGGCGCAATTTGATACTCTAAAATGAAAAATAATAACAATTAGAAAACTTAAAATTTATAAGTCAACATAACTCTCCCCTCTGAAGTTTTAGAAAATACATCTTCAAAATAACGATAATTTGTATCCCGGGTATAGTTATAACCTATTCCTGTAAGATAGAGTTGCTTTTTCAATTTCAGATCTACTCTCAACGTAATTGCATGAAGCATAGCCTGCGAATGATCACCCTGAGCATCCAACGTCTTCTCATTAATTGTATCCCAATCGATACCTTTAGGATATCCTTTCCACGTAAACATTCTATAAGCTTCGTATGAACTCGAAGCACTTATTATATCTTTGTACGCAATAGTTAATCCGGACTTCCAGCCAAAACCAGCTGCCAGATTATAATTGCGGTCACTAACTACATAATGGTCACTCAAAGAAGCACCAAGCAATATACCATTGAAGTGAAAGTAGGAATTGAAATCCCAGTCTTTAAATCTCTTGCTCTTATGCACAAGCCCGAGACCAAACGAAGCAGGTGTACAAAATTTATAGGGAACTTTAGATGATACATCCGAGATTGTATCGGAATCAAAATAATCGAAGTGCTGATATATCCCCAGACTTAAAAAGTCTTTTGAAGTGTTGATAAGTTCCGAGGAGTACAGCCTTCCGACAATACTAAGTTGACTCATAAGCGGCTGAGAGCCCTGCACATTGATGTTAGTCTTAAAATTAAAATAATCATAAGGGCTATTGGTCTCCGCTTCGTAACGGTCGCCATATTCTACATTTACGGTTGTCGCAAATCCAACTCCCTTATCCAGAATCTGATCTTTTAGTTCGAGAGCCCTGATTCCCATAGACACTTCGACACTAATATCGGGGACACCAAACTGCTTACCTGATGTAGACCGGCGACGCCATGCATCACCATTGATTATACGAGTCAATCCCCTCATTGGAGATATAAGAAAAGCTGCAACTTCATGACCAAAACGAGAATTACCTGTCCTGCGATCATCTATAATTAAGTCTGATACTCTATAGAAAACTTCTCCTATAGCCATTCCTCCTATGGGTGTGGCTATAATGTCATTCGTCGAAGGGTATTCACATTCCATAAACAGTTCCCACATGGCACTTCCTCCCAAAGCCAAACCTCCGGACTCCCAGTATGTCAGACCATTAGCCCGACCCGCATTAAAATAAAGATTACCATGATAGGGATGTAAAAAGAAGTTTGTACCCATATAGTCATTATCCCAGATAAAACCTCTTCTAAAGTTTTCTTTCATAGTATCGAAACCTATGTACGCAAAATGCCCTTTCTGGATATACCTGTCAAAAGCCCATACACCCATGTTGAGACCAAAAGTTGTGAGCCCGGCTTGAACCCATTTTCTTTTTCCGGAATAGTACTCTATATCTATCGGATTTGGATCTCTAGGTACAGCAGTCCTGTGCCGGATAGGCATTTGGGAATAACCATCGGAACATAAAAGTATCAGAAAAAGTATTAATAATCCTCGCTTCTTCATAAACAATAATAATCAGCCGCTTAATATATAAATAATAATTACTGCTTTGATATATTATTTCAACTTTAGTTGATATAAGCAAAAATATGAATTAGAATTTAACAAAAAAAATAAGGAGAAGGTATTAAGGTTGTAGGGACAATAATAGACAAGAGTACCCATTTCTCATGAGAGAAAAATGGGTACTCTTGATTCACAACAGATTCTTACTATAAAGCTCATTTATAAATCAACACAGTGGCATAAGCTGTTATACCTTCTTCCCTGCCTATAAATCCAAGTTTTTCCATAGTTGATGCCTTGATAGAAATATTATCCATATCAATATTCATTATTTTGGAAAGTACTTCCTTCATAGCAGGTACATGTGGATTGATCTTAGGTTGCTCAGCACAAATCGTAGAATCGACATTCCCAATAGAATAACCCTTGGAAGCCAAAAGCTCCACCGCCTCTTCTAATAATACCTTACTAGCTATACCTTCATATTTAGTATTTGTTTCCGGAAAATGAGTGCCCAAATCTCCTATACTTGCAGCTCCAAAAAGAGCATCGCAAATGGCATGTATCAAAACATCTGCATCAGACATCCCTAACAATCCTTTTTCGTGTTCAAAACGAATACCTCCTAGCCATAACTCTCTACCTTCGACTAGCTGATGTACGTCGAAACCAAATCCTACTCTAATATTCATATTTTTTTATCTTAAATTGAGTTCTACATAAAGATCATCTCTAAGCTCTGTTAACTCTTTGGGAAAGAAATCGTGCTTAGTAAAAGCACCCCACGCTACCCAGTATTCACACAATAACATCACGCTCAAAGCTGCCATTGCCGGGTCTGCTACCTCTTCTGTTTTTAGCATTATCTCTTTGCTATTAGCATGCTCGAATACATATAGTGAAGCCAAAAAACAAGCCAAATCCCAATACTTACTAGCATAACAAAAATACTCCCAATCTATGGGTACGATTCCGTCTTCTGTTCTCACGATATTGATATAAGCTAAATCTCCGTGAGCTACATGATTTATATCTTTAAGCACTGGGGCATATAAGTTGCTATCGGGAGTATAATCATATCTGTCAAAAAGATCAAATAACGTAAATTTAGGCATCAAACCTGATTGTCTGATCTGTTCCGACAGGTACATAAATTCTTTAACACTGATATCTTCTGTAACATATCCTTCGATAAAGGGTAGAATTACAATATCATCAAAACGTTGATAATTTGTTATACCAAATAGTTTTTTTTCTGATAGCTGTATATAAGCATCATCTAAGAAAATTGTATCCCCGTATACAATTTTTTTTATAAGATGGGTTCCTAATTTCAGGCATACATTTGAATGACCTCCTAATCTAATTGCACGGGATGTATTCAATGTATCTTCTACTTCAATAGTGAATAATGTATCATCACCTATTGCCGAATAAACATCATTTTTCGTTTCCATTATATATAAATTTTTGTAAAGATTGTTATGTTTGATAACGCGAAGTATTAGAATAAAGTTCTATCAGAATAAGTGTATAAATTTTAATTTATGCAAAAGTTATTTTATTAAGATTAATAATATAAAAAACGAGCAGAAAAATATAGATGCAGAAAAATGTGTATTAAGATTCGGATTCCTATAATATTTGATATGATATATAAAAATGTGAAGGGGAATAATATTAATGTGGATTTTTAAACCATGAAATAGTATAAAAAACTGTAGAATAAAGAGTTGCGCAAGAGTTATGGACCAGCATAATAAAAAAAAGAGAGCTACAATCTCTGTAACTCTCTGATTCTTTTTGCTCTTCCTCTTGGGCTTGAACCAAGGACCCCCTGATTAACAGTCAGGTGCTCTAACCAACTGAGCTAAGGAAGAATACTCCTTCTAATTACAATCTGCTCTTCCTCTTGGGCTTGAACCAAGGACCCCCTGATTAACAGTCAGGTGCTCTAACCAACTGAGCTAAGGAAGAATATTAATCCCGTGCTTTTCCCTAAAAGCGTAGCAAAAGTAGAGTATATTTCCGAAATATGCAATATCTTTGTATGAAAAATTTACTATAATCAAATGAAAGTACTCGGAATGGGCAATGCCCTTGTAGATGTTCTCGCTCTTATAGAGGATGATAGTCTCTTAGAACAGCTTGGTCTACCAAAGGGAAGTATGCAATTAATCGATGAAGAAAGAAAAAAATCGTTAGACAAAGTTATTGATTCCAAAGAGAAGCACATCGCCTCGGGCGGATCGGCATCTAATACAATAGTCGGACTTGCTAAATTAAATATTGAGACCGGTTTTATCGGACGGGTCGGGCAAGATTACTTTGGAGAATATTATAAAAAAGATTTGCAGAATTGTAAAGTCAACTCTCATCTATGCGTTTGCAATACAGAAGCATCCGGTGTTGCAACCACTTTCATCTCAAAAGACGGACAACGTACTTTCGGAACTTTTCTGGGAGCTGCGGCTGCACTGGACGTTCAGGATCTGAAAGATGAAGATTTTGTTGGATATGACTACTTCTACATAGAAGGATACCTTGTTCAAAATCTCGATCTAATACGTTCAGCTATAAAACTGGCTAAAAAGCATGGATTGAAAGTAATCCTCGATATGGCTAGCTACAATGTAGTAGAAGCCAGCAAAGATTTTCTGTTAGAGATCATCCCCGAATATGTAGATATTATCTTTGCTAATGAAGAAGAAGCAAGAGCCCTTGTGGATAAAAATCCGGAAGAAGCATTGGATATTTTAGCCGAGCAGGTAGACATCGCGATCGTCAAAGTCGGAGAAAAAGGATCTTGGATCAAACGGGGTCAGGAAAAAGTATTTATCCCTGCCATGAAAGTCAATTGCATTGACACCACCGGAGCCGGAGACTTGTATGCTTCCGGATTTATATACGGATTAATAAAGAATTTTCCCCTAAATAAATGTGGAGAAATAGGAACATTATTAGCAGGTAATGTTATCCAATACATAGGTCCCAAAATGGACGATACGAAATGGAAAGAATTAATCTCACTGATGATTGAGAAAGAATAATATACAGCTTTTAAGCAAATATTAAAAAGCGAAAAAAGGTGGTCTTTAATTGTTAAAGACCACCTTTTTTTCTTCTTGCGTTAATTAAAACAATGGTGTATAATAATAATCAGTCTTGCTTAATATGAAATTCCAACAAACCAAATATACCTAAAAATGCAAATCAGAGTTTGCAAATATATAAATTATAGCTCAATCTATATATAGAATAAATATGTTTTATAACATCTCTATATGCCAATTTATTTTTTTATAATCCTTTTTAATCAAAATTATTTCTTATTCAAAAATTAAGACATAAATTTGTATATATTAATTTTAGGAAATCGACTATTAACTAAACTTTATTAATGTATGAGAAAATTATCTTATTTACTGGTAACTTTCCTATCAGTATGCCTTTTTTCCTCTTGTTCAAACGATGAATTCAACACAACGCCACAAGAAGAAGCAAAAAATCAACCCGTTGAGGTTACAGTAAATGTTCCTACTTCTTTGAAGTCTACACTCTCCGATCAATATGATTTAAGATATTATATACACAAAAACACAGGCGAATTTGTAAGATACAGCTATATCCCTCAAGGAACAGCCTCTATACAGGAAAATCTGCCCAATGGTGAATATACCGTATCTGTATTAGCTACTACTTCTAGTGCACCATGGTATATAACTAACCCTTCGCCAATACAACAACCGTATAATAATTTTTCGGTGGAAGTAAATGGAGGGTCTGACAACTTACTTTTCGCTTCTACAAACATTCATGTAGAAAATTCTCCTGTTAGTAGTAGTGTTGATTTGGAACAAATTGTCGGAAAAATACAGATAAATGTTGAAGATGCCTATTTATTACCGGCAGAGTATACTAATGTAAGTCTGACTTTATCCGGAAAGACTCCTTTAATCTTTAAATTCCAAAATCAAAAAACCAATTTCATTCCTCTTTCATATCTTCCTGCATTAACACTTAATGGGAATGATTTCAGAGCAACTCCCGCTCCACAATTTACTCTATATCTTCTATCCAATACGGGAGAGTATTCTTCTGAGGATGTAGGAGTAGACTTACATATTGGCTTATCCGGTAATACATCTCCTAATAACAACAGAAAACTAATCAAGTCTAATTTAGAAATAGAGAGAAACCAAACAGTTTCTTTAACCGGAAAATTATTCACGAATGAAGGTGAATTCATAACCGAATAAAGCCTAAATATAAAATAATAAAAAGAGACCATAAGATTAACTTAATGGTCTCTTTTACTTTATAAGCCAATTTATCCTCACATTTTGTAATAATTATTTAACTTAGCCCTCTCTTTCAAGAAACTAATATATGTCAACATTAGAAAAAGCTATCCAGTCATTGCCCCAAAAGGGTTATTTAGATATAGATATTCCGAAAGGAATCAATCTGGTTGAAGAAATTAACCGAATCAGAAAAGAAAAAAATGCAATCATACTTGCTCATTATTACCAGACCGGAGATATTCAGGATATCGCAGATTTTCTAGGTGATAGCCTGCAACTGGCACGTGCAGCCGAAAAAACGGACGCCGATATGATTGTTTTTTGCGGTGTTCATTTCATGGCAGAAACAGCAAAAATCCTCAACCCGACAAAGAAGGTTGTATTGCCCGATTTATTAGCCGGATGCTCACTAGCTGACTCATGTTCGGGAGAAGGTCTTCGTGAGATGAGAAAGAAACACCCGAATGCCATTGTAGTAAGTTATATCAACTGCGACTCGAGTGTGAAAGCCGAAAGTGACATTATAGTTACCTCATCCAATGCAGTGCACATTATCAATTCTTTACCCAAAGAACAAGAAATAATATTTGCGCCGGACAAAAATCTGGGACGATACATCAATCAGGTCACAGGACGCAATATGGTACTTTGGGATGGTGCATGTATTGTGCATGAAGCATTTTCGTTGGAACGCATCGCACAACAAATGCTAGATCACCCTAATGCTAAAATGATAGCGCATCCCGAAGCTCAGAAGCCTGTACTTCAGGTTGCTCATTTTGTAGGCTCTACCTCTGCTCTTCTCGATTATGTAGTAAATGACGAAGCTCAGGAATTTATTGTTGCGACAGAAGAAGGAATTTTGCATGAAATGAAGAAAAGAGCTCCTCACAAAACTCTCATTCCTGCACTGACTATAGATGATACCTGCAATTGTAGTGAATGCCACTTCATGAAGCTAAATACAATGCAAAAATTATACTTATGCATGAAGTACGAACAGCCTGAAATTCTTATGGATGAAGAGATAAGGTTAAAAGCCTTACGTCCGATAAACAAGATGCTCGAATTATCGCAAAAGATAAAGTAAAGAATTAAAATGATATACACAGATGTTTTGGTGATAGGCTCAGGAATTTCGGGTCTTTCATATGCCTTAAAGATTGCACAGGAAAAACCCGATGTAAAGATCACTGTTATTACCAAATCGGATGAAGAGGAATCCAACACCAAATATGCACAAGGCGGTATGGCTGTGGTGACAGACTTCAAAAAAGACAGTTTTGACAAACATATCGAAGATACTTTGCGTGCTGGAGATGGATTATGCAAACGCGAAACTGTAGAAATCGTAGTAAAAGAAGGTCCCGAGCGACTGAAAGAAATCGTAGAATGGGGAGCACAATTTGACAAAAGTGTTGGCGAAATGTTCGACTTGGGGCGCGAAGGAGGACACACCGAAAATCGGGTTGTACATTACAAAGATGTAACAGGAGCCGAGATAGAAAGAGCTTTACTAAAAGCTATCAAAGGAATGAATAATATCGAGCTTCTCAATCATCATTATGTCATCGACCTTATTACAGAGCACCACATACCAAACGAATCATTTGACAAATATAACCTGAACTGTTACGGAGCTTATGTTCTGGATCTAAAAACACAGCATATAAAAAGAATGTCGGCAAAGATCACCCTGATGGCAACAGGTGGCTGCGGACATGTTTATAAAAATACGACCAATCCTATCATCGCAACAGGTGACGGCATAGGATTGGCACATCGGGCAAAAGCCAGAATCAGTAATATGGAATTTATGCAATTCCATCCGACGGCCTTTTACAGCAACCGTTCCGGACAACTTTCGCTGATCTCAGAAGCCGTGAGGGGCTTTGGAGCTAAGTTGAAGACAGCAAACGGAGATCCATTTATGCACAAATACGATGAGCGTGAAGAACTTGCCTCTCGCGATATTGTAGCCCGTGCGATAGATAACGAGATGAAGCTAAGAGGAGATGATTATGTTTGCCTCGATTGTCGCCATTTAGACAGGGAGAAATTCTTAGAACACTTCCCGAATATATACCAGCAATGCAAGGATGAAGGGTTCGATATGTTTACTGACCTGATCCCTGTAGTGCCAGCGAGCCATTATCTTTGTGGCGGCATTGATGTCGACTTATTCGGACAAAGTACTATCAAAAACATGTTTGCTGTGGGAGAATGTTCCAATACAGGGCTTCACGGTGCAAATCGTCTGGCATCTAACTCCCTATTAGAGGCTTTGGTATTTGCGCACAGGGCAGCACTTAAAACACTGGAAAGGTTAAAAGAAGACAACTTCAATTATACCAATCTGCATAAAATTCCAGAGTGGAATGAAGAAGGTTTACAAGTAAATGAAGAAATGGTTGTATTATCCTACTTACGGAAAGATCTGCAAAATCTGATGAGTGACTTAGTAAGTATAGTAAGAAGCAACGAGCGCCTGAAAATGGCAAAACGCAAGGAAGAAGAGATTTACAGGGCTGTAAAAGAGATGTATAATCTGTCTATTCTGTCTCCGCAGCTATCAGAACTCCGAAACTTAGTCAGTGTTGCTTTTCTGATCATCACTCAAAGCATGGAACGTAAAGAAAACAGAGGTGCATTTTACAATAAAGATTTAGATAAAAATGAACAGACCGATATACGTAACTGAAGAAAGATTGCAACACTTTATTAGTGAAGCCATTAAAGAAGATATTGGCGACGGCGACCACTCTACCCTAGCCAGTGTACCGGAAAACCTTCAACAAAAAGCAAGACTACTGATCAAGGACGATTGTATTTTGGCAGGGGTCGATCTGGCACAGGCTATTTTTCATCATTATGATAAAAACCTGAAAATAGAAGTCTTAAAAAACGATGGAGAAACTGTAAAGAAAGGAGATATTGCTTTTGTGGTATCCGGCTCGGCTCGCTCTATATTAAGTATGGAACGCTTGGTCTTGAACTGTATGCAGCGAATGAGTGGGATAGCTACCTATGCTCACGATACCGTCCGACTGGTAGAAGGAATAGCTACAAAGATACTTGACACTCGCAAAACCACTCCCAATTTCAGAATGTGTGAAAAATGGGCGGTTTATATAGGAGGAGCACAAAATCACCGATATGGCTTATATGATATGATTATGCTCAAAGATAATCATAACGACTATGCCGGAGGAATCACACAGTCAGTAGCTTCTACCGTAGAATATCTTAAGCAAAATAAAAAATCGCTGAAAATAGAAGTAGAGACCCGCAATATAGAAGAGGTAAAAGAGGCTCTGGCAACCAATGCAGTAGATATAATCATGCTGGATAATATGTCTTTGGAGCAAATGAAAGAAGCAGTTTCACTAATCAATGGAAAAGCAAAAACAGAAGCATCGGGAGGCATAACTAAAGATTCTGTTCGTGCTATTGCAGAAACCGGTGTAGATTATATTTCTTCGGGAGCTATCATCTATGCTGCACCAACCAAAGACATGAGTTTGAAAGCATTTTAGCCTTCCTTCAAATATTCAATGTAGGGGCGGCGTTTTACTCCGACCGTTTATATATAGGATAGAGCAAAGCCCTATCCCTACAAATAAAAATTTATCCACATTTTTTTTATTATCAGATGTAATTTTTTCGTCTGTGATACGACTTATATAAAAACAACATTGTTAAAACATGATTTATCTAGAAGCAAGAAACGTTGTAAAACAATATTCCGGACATCGTGCTCTGAATGATGTCAGTATACAAGTTCCCAAAGGCTGCATATACGGGCTGTTAGGTCCTAATGGCGCAGGTAAGACAACGCTTATCCGGATTATCAACCGTATCACAGCACCTGACAGCGGAGAGGTATATTTCGACGGGCATCCCTCCACACAATCCGACATTTATAATATTGGCTATCTTCCCGAAGAAAGAGGACTTTACAAAAAAATGAAAGTCGGCGAGCATGCTATTTTCTTAGCTGAGCTGAAAGGTTTATCGAAAAAAGAAGCTCAGGAGAAGATAAGTTGGTGGTTCGAAAAATTTGGAATTACATCATGGAAAGATAAAAAGATAGAAGAACTTTCGAAAGGGATGCAGCAGAAAGTTCAATTTATTACAACAGTTGTACATGACCCCAACCTGCTGATTCTGGATGAACCATTCAGTGGTTTTGATCCTGTTAATGCAGAGTTGCTGAAAAATGAAATTCTGGAACTGAAAGAGAAAGGAAAGACCATTATCTTGTCTACCCATAACATGGAATCTGTAGAAGCCCTTTGTGATGAAATCACCCTTATCAACAAATCTCAGGCTGTTCTTCAAGGCAATGTAAATAAAATACGGGAAGACTATAAGTCTAATATTTTCAATATTACTGTTGCAGGAAATGAGTTTATCCTACATTCGGATATCTTCTCCGTAGATACGAAAGAGACCGCGAACAATATGACTAAGCTAAGAATAAAAAAAGAAGCTAATGTGACAAACTCTCTTCTTCTCAAACTGATAGCATCAGAATACGAGATCGTCTCTTTCGAAGAAGAATTACCATCCATGAATCAAATATTTATCCAAACTGTGACCAAACTATGAGAGCCCTCAACCTGATTATAAAAAGAGAATATCTGACCAGAATAAAGAAAAAATCTTTCATCATTCTGACAATATTGATGCCGGTACTATTTATTGCACTGATATTTGTACCCTTGCTACTTGCCGGAATTAAAGACTCTGAGACGAAACGTATTGTCGTTATCGATTCAACAGGAAAATATTTTTCACATCTGAAATCTTCGGAATATTATTCTTTTGAAGTATTAGCCAACTCCGGAGAAGATGTTAAGTCAAAAGTAGGGAACGAAGTTTTCGGTATTCTTCAAATAAATGAAGATCTGACGCTCAATCCTAAAGGAGCTACATTCTTATCCGAAAAACAAGCCCCTATGGACTTACTAACTTATCTGAATCACACTTTCTCTGAGGTCGTGAAACAGGATAAATTGCAGATGCTGGCAATAAAAGACAATATCGAACCTCACGTTATCAGCGACATACAACATATCGTAATGAATTCGGGTTCCATTTCGGTAACTACTCTACGATGGGATAAAGACGGAGCCGAAAAAGAAACTTCTACAGCCGTAGCCGCCAGTATTGGGGGATTGTTCACCGTCGTAATGTACATGTTTATACTCATGTACGGAACAATGGTCATGAACGGAGTAGTAGAAGAAAAGAGCAACCGTATTATAGAAGTAATGATATCGTCGGTACGCCCTTTCGACCTGATGATGGGTAAGATCATCGGGATAGGTCTTACCGGTTTAACCCAATTGGCCATCTGGTTTGTCATAATAGCAGGAGTACTAGGAGTACGAGAATACTTTTTCTCCGACTCCGATTTGTCAGGAGTTCACCATATGTTATCCAATCTCACAATGCTTACTACCATCAATTGGGGCGAGATAGCTATTTTCTTCTTCCTGTTATTTATCGGAGGCTATCTTATATATGCATCACTATTTGCGATGTTCGGAGCAGCTGTAGACAATCCGCAGGATACACAACAATTTGTAATGCCTATCACCATTATATTCATATTTGCACTCTATGCAGGGATGTACAGTATACAAAATCCCGATGGTCCATTGGCATTCTGGTGCTCACTGATTCCATTTACGTCACCCATTGTTATGATGGTACGCATTCCTTTCGAGATTCCGTTATGGGAGAAATTATTATCATTAGGAATCCTTTATCTAACCATATTCTTTGTGGTAAAATTTGCTGCTAAGATTTACAGGGTAGGTATTCTTATGTATGGAAAAAAACCGAGCATCAAAGAGATGGTCAAGTGGTTTTCCTATAAATAATATAAGACATTTATACCCAAAGAATTAGACATATAAATAAGCATACAATTATTGTAGCCATACTCTTTACTATTATACTATTTTTACTATTTCTGCCTAGCTTCGATATGACTTATGCAGATGGTGAATATGTAGGTAGCAGAGGGTATGGCTTTCCTTTTATTTATTTGGCAAATGATCCGGCAACATCCCTATATAAGATCATAGACCTAAGACATTTAATTGCAGATTTAATTATATACTTCATATTCTCATTGTCATTACTCATTATACTATCCTCTATTCTGAGAAGACCAATATATCCAAGCAAAAGAACATATATTGTAATAAGCTGTATTGCCCTCTTCTCAATCATTAGTTTTATTCCCTGTATATACTTTTCTTCACTTTCCGAAATAGAATATACTCCGGCTCAAAACTCCGTTCAGGTTAAATTACCTTTCTTTTCCTAAACTACTCAAAAAGAAAAAAATAATATTATCCTTCTCTCTATTCATATAGTAATATACCGTATCTTTGTAGTACTGAAGGTCTATAAAATGAACCTAAAAAATATCAAATCATACATGATGCCTATTTCTATGTTTATAGGCATTATCTTATCTGCACCACTGAGTAAGCTTGCTTTTCTTACCCAATATCTTATTTTTTTCATGTTGCTTATTTCTTACTCCAAAATTTCACTGAAAGAAGTAAGATTTACATCCATGCACGGATATCTACTTGCCATACAGTTGCTAGGAAGTATAATTATCTATGCAATATTAAGAATAATTGATCCTACTCTGGCACAAGGGGTAATGATCTGCATCCTTGCACCAACAGCAACCTCCGCAGTCGTGATTACAGGTATGCTCGGAGGAAACACGGCAAGCCTCACAGCCTATAGCCTGCTAAGCAACTTTGCAGTGGCTCTGGTAGCTCCACTTCTCTTTTGTTTTTTAGGGAGCAATCCCGAGATTTCTTTTTTTGATGAATTGACTCAAATAGCCGGACAGGTATTTGTCTTGCTGTTGCTTCCTTTTATTATTACTATTCTTATTGATAAGTTTTCGCCCAAACTACATCATAAGATTCAGTCATCACAATCCATATCATTCGTATTATGGAATATAGCCCTGATCATAGTAACAGCCAAAACCGTACAATTTTTATTGATAGAAGGTCGTACACATCTGTCCACTGCATTTTTGTTATTCTTCTTTGTATTTATTGTATGTGTTTCTCAATTTTATCTGGGACGAAAATTAGGCAGACGCTACAATGATACCATAGCAGGTGGACAAGGATTGGGGCAAAAAAACACCATCCTTTCCATATGGATGGCTCAGACTTACCTCAACCCACTTGCCTCTATAGGACCCGGAGCTTACATACTTTGGCAAAATATAATTAACTCTTATCAGGTGTGGAAAAAACAGCATAACAGATAATCAGTTAATATATTTAACCATAGTTTTTATATCTTAGCTTTTAGAATTCAATTTTTTATCACTAAATTTGCAGCCTTAAAAGGAATTCTGTAACTTAGGGAGAGAAAAGGGACAAAAAACAACGTAAAGTTCAATCTAATTGTACAATTTTAAAAGAAACAATAATAAATTAATGAGGTTTTCAATAATTATAATCTTACTATCTCTTGCAACTTTTGCTTTTGCGCAAAGTTCAAAGATCAATAATGATGAGAAAAAGCGACTTGAAAATCAGTTCAAAGCTTTAAAGACTTTCTACATCAATGAGGATGGTTTGGTTGTATATCAAAAGCAAGGAAACGAAGCCGAAGTTATTGATGATGATAAAGTCGAATACAATAATACAGGAGACACTCTGACTGTTTATGTAAAAGACGCATCTGAGAGTAATCATGAAGAAAATACTACAACTGATTTTTATGATATACCAGCCACTGAGTATTCAGAACCGGTATCTGTAGATAATACTTATGACACTCCATTTATCAATAAGCAACCCCTCAATCCATTATTTATAAAAAAGGAAGCAAAAACTCCTGATATGATAGTGGTGGATAATAGCTCAGAGGAAGAAATACCGGTTGTGCAAAAAGAAACAATCAGTTCTCCAGTACTTTCTGCTAACACAAATGAGGCAGAGGAAGAGAGCGAAATCTTCGAGGAAGAAACACCAACAAAGAAATCCGTATTTGATAAAAAAACTTCTAAATATAAGACAATGGAGGAAGCTGCATTAGCAGTAGAGGCTTTATTGGAAGATTTGAAAAAAGAACAAGCCCAAATTGGCAATTCGGGTTCTATGTCTTCCAGACTAAGTGGAGGCGTAAGATCTTCGTTGAGAAAAAAACCAGCATCGAGTAGCAGTACTCCTCGGTATTCTTCAACACAAGCAAGCCAAACATCTAATAGCTCATATTCAGATTTTGGAGACGAACCTACTTACTATATCAACGGTAGAATAGCTGATAAAGAAGAAATAGACCTGCTAAAGAAGAAAGATATTGTCAACAGGCAAATTCGTACAAGAAATACTCAATCGGGTAATCCTAATGGTGAAATCTGGTATGAAGTAAAAGAGAATTGATATTTAGTATTTTCCAGATAAATAGAAAAAGGTGAGATTTAAATAAATCTCACCTTTTTTATTTCTTCATCTCCCTAAGCAACTTATCTATTACCTGAGGAAAATGTTCATATTCGAGTTTATGTACTTTTCCGGCTACATCCTCATAAGTATCTGTTGGTAATACTTGACACTTCGATTGGAAAATAATATTTCCCTCATCATAGTTCTCATTTACATAATGGATGGTAATACCCGATTCTACCTCCCGAGCCTCAACCACAGCCTTATGTACATTATCCCCATACATACCCTTTCCTCCATATCTAGGCAAAAGGGCAGGATGTATATTTATTATTTTATCGGGATATGCATCTATCAAATTTTGAGGTACTTTCAATAAAAATCCGGCAAGAACAATAAAGTCAATCCCTTTTTCTTGCAAAAAGTCTAAAACTACAGGAGTGTCAAAATCCTTTTTACTAAAAGTAACAGACGGGATTTTCAGGTTTCGTGCACGTTCATGCACATAGGCATCCTCCTTATTAGAGACTATCAACTGTATCTTAACATCATCTGTATTTTCAAAATAACGGATAATATTTTCGGCATTAGAGCCCGATCCTGACGCAAAAATAGCAATATTAATCATTTAAGATATTTATGTCACTTTGCACAAAAAAATAAAAAATGTGCAGTATTTTTGAATTTTCTGTACGAAATATTTGTTTCGTATTAGTAAAATACCTTTACTTTGCATCGACAAAATTAGAAATAAAATTTAATTATTAATTAAAATCAAAAAGTTATGTCTGACGTAGCATCAAGAGTTAAAGCAATTATCGTTGATAAATTAGGCGTAGAAGAAACAGAAGTTACAAATACAGCAAGTTTTACTAACGACCTAGGTGCTGACTCACTTGACACAGTAGAGCTTATCATGGAATTCGAAAAAGAATTCGGTATTTCTATTCCAGATGACCAAGCTGAAAAAATTTCTACAGTAGGAGACGCTATCACTTACATTGAAGCAAACGCAAAATAATCTTTTTTCCACTAAAAACAATTTATGGAATTAAAAAGAGTAGTAGTAACGGGACTAGGTGCCGTAACTCCACTGGGTAACGATGTAGAAACTACATGGAAGAATGCCCTTGAAGGAGTTAGTGGGGCTGGTCCCATTACTCAATTTGACGCATCAAAGTTCAAAACTCAATTCGCTTGCGAAGTTAAGGATTTCGATCCCGGAAAATACTTTGACCGTAAAGAACTTCGTAAAGCAGACAGATATACCCAACTCGCAGTTGCTGCATCCGAAGAATCAATTGCAGATTCCGGACTTGACCTTGAAAAAGAAAATCTGGACAGAATCGGTGTAATTGTTTCGGCAGGAATCGGAGGTATTAAGACATTTGAAGAAGAGGTTTCTAATTATACAAAACATGAAGAGTTAGGACCAAAATTCAATCCGTTTTTCATCCCTAAAATGATATCTGATATTGCATCCGGGCTCATTTCGATGAGACATGGTCTTCGCGGACCTAACTTCGGGACAGTATCGGCATGTGCATCTTCTAGTCACAGTGCTATCACAGCATTCGACCTTATCCGTTTGGGCAAAGCCGATGTTATTATAGCCGGAGGAGCCGAAGCTGCCATATCAATATCGGGTGTAGGAGGATTTAATGCCCTGACAGCGCTTTCGACTCGTAACGATTCACCTCAAACTGCATCGCGCCCTTTCAGCGCAAGCCGTGATGGATTTGTTATCGGAGAAGGTTCTGCTTGTCTGGTTTTAGAAGAATTGGAACACGCTTTGGCTCGTGGAGCTAAAATATATGCTGAGATCGTAGGTGGTGGAATGTCAGCAGACGCTTATCACCTGACAGCTTCTCATCCCGAAGGAATCGGTGCAAAACTTGTAATGAGAAATGCACTTGAGGATGCACAGATGAGTCCTGATGAAATTGATTACATCAACGTTCACGGAACTTCTACTCCTGTAGGTGACCCTTCGGAAGCGAAAGCTATAAAAGAAGTATTTGGAGATCATGCTTATAAATTAAATATAAGCTCGACGAAATCGATGACCGGACACCTTTTGGGTGCAGCAGGAGCATTAGAGACTATGTTTTCTATCTTAGCTGTTCAGAACGGTATCGTTCCTCCTACTATCAATCACGAAGAAGGAGACGAAGATCCAGAAATCGATTATAAGTTGAATTTTACTTTTAATAAACCTCAGAAACGAGAAGTTAGAGCTGCTCTTTCCAATACTTTCGGGTTTGGAGGACACAATGCATGTGTAATTGTAAAAAAGTTCAATAAGTAAGTGCTTAAAAAACTATATCGAACAATAAGGCTTTTTCCTAAAAGAGGGAAAGAGCCTTTTGTTTCTTTTTACAAGATACTAAACTTCTATCCTTACAACATTACACTTTACGAACAGGCCGTATTACATAAATCTTCTTCTATAAAACTAAAAGATGGAAGATGGATTAATAATGAACGTCTCGAGTTTTTAGGAGATGCCATATTAGATGCAATTGTTGCCGACATTGTATTCAAAGAATTTGAGTACAAGAAAGAAGGATTCCTTACTAATATGAGATCCAAGATCGTACAACGGGAAACATTAAATAAACTTGCATTAGATTTAGGGCTCGACAAGTTAATCAAGTCCTCCGCCAAAACTGCCAATCATAAGACTCATATGTATGGCAATGCGCTCGAAGCACTGATAGGAGCGATCTATCTGGATCAGGGATACAGAGTGGCGAAAAAATTCGTTCACGAACGACTGATTAAGGAGCTTCTGAATATGGAGTCTGTGGTGAACCAAGAAATCAATTTCAAATCGCGGCTTATTGAATGGGGACAAAAAAATAAAGTGTCTCTGGAGTTTCGCCTTGTAGATTCCTTTACAGATAATGATAACAATCCTATATTCGAAACTTCCGTATTTATATTTGATATAGAATCCGGTAGCGGGAAAGGTTATTCCAAAAAAGAATCGCACCAGAAAGCCTCTAAAATTGCTTTAGACAGAATCAACAACGACAAAGAGTTTTTACACATGATTCTTGAAAAGAAACAAGAGGAAGAACAAGAGAATACACAACCGCAGAGTCCCGGGACTACTCCCATAATAGATAATTAGTGAGTAAGTATATTTTACTTAACCTCACAAATCATTTCTCTTCTCAACAATAACGTATTCGTATCCATTCTTTTCGAATCGTTCCTTAGTCTCAACAAACCCGAACTTTTTATAAAAATCGACTTTGTCTGCCCGGGAGTTACACCATACTCTTGGAAATTTCAGATCCTTTACATAATCTACCAACCATTCCATCAACTTTGTACCATATCCTTTTCCTTGATATTCCGGCAAAGTAGCAAATTTCCGAAATTGGATCTCTCCATTCTCCAAAAATATTGAAAATACACTGACAGGTTCCCCATTCAGATAGTATCCCATATGCAGCCCCTTGTCATCATCAGGTAAAACCACAAAATCTTTTTCTTTATCAGGATACATCACTTTATGTCTTATATCCAAAACCTGCTCATAAGGGACTTCATTTATCATACTTAATACATTTTTAGAGATACGAAGGTAAGATTCTATATTGAAAGAATGTATATTTGTAAATCAGAAAAGATAAAACTCATGAAGAAAATTTATTTTTTACTTGTTGCTTTGATTATCGCAAACGTTTCATTTGCTCAAACATTAAGCCTAAATGATATAACAGAGGGTAAATATCGCCCTAAAGGAGTACAACCCGTTGTTTCTTCTGCTGATGGAGAATACTATTTTCAAGCCAATCAGCAACGTACAAAGATTATAAAATATTCGTATAAAACCGGTGCAGAGGTAGAGACAGTCCTTGATTTACAAACTGCCAGAGATAATAACATTTCTGCTTTCCAAGGCTTTCTGATGAGTCCTGATGAAAAAAGACTGATCATATACACCAACAGTGAATCTATATACCGCCGCTCTTTTAAAGCAGACTATTATTATTACGATATTCGCCGCAATCTGATCCGCAAACTGACGGAAAACAAGTCTAAACAAATGTGTCCTGTGTTTTCTAAAGATGGTCGCATGTTAGCTTATGTATGTGACAATAATATCTGGCTGGCTAAATTCGACTATGATACAGAATCACAAATCACTAAAGATGGTCAGTTTGGAAAAATTATCAATGGAGCTACCGACTGGGTATATGAAGAAGAATTCGGAATAACTACACTTATGGATTTTTCGACAGATAATAAACTTTTGGCTTTTATCAGATTTGATGAAACAAGTGTTCCTGAATTTTCTTTCCAAAACTTTAAAGGAAAATTATATCCTGATTATACCTCTTTTAAATACCCTAAACCGGGCGATCCAAACTCTAAAGTAACCTGTAATGTTTTTGATATTGAATCAAAAACTACACGTGCGATTAGTTTTCCGGCAGGTAGTGACGAGATTGAATATATTCCTCAAATAGAATTTGTCCCCACAGGTCAATTAGCTATAATGACGCTCAACCGCAATCAGAACGATTTTAATCTATTTTTTGCAGATGCGCGTACAACTATAGCCAAATCTATTTTAAGAGAGCAAAATGATAGGTATATAAATTCTGAGTTTTTTAAAAGTATACGTTTTACAGGTGATAGTTTCATCTATCTAAGCGAAAAAGACGGATATAGTCATATTTATCTGTATTCTCTGACAGGTGTACAACAGAAGCAACTAACATCGGGCAATTATGATGTGATAGATATTCTTGCTTACGATCCTGCAGGAAAGGCAGTCTACTATCAGGCAGCAGAAGTGAGTCCACTACAAAGAGAAATCTACAAAGTAGATATAACCAAAGGGAACAAGACAAAACTTTCTACAAAAGCAGGATATAATAATGCTAATTTCAGCACAAGCGGAAAGTACTTTATCAATCAATGGTCTGATGCCTCTACCCCTACCCTGATCACACTTAATGATGCTTCGGGCAAGGAGTTGCGTGTATTGGAAGATAATAAAGCATTAAATACGACACCTTTCCCTAAAAAAGAATTTATCAAAGTAAGGAGTGGTGAAGGTGCGGAACTAAATGCGTACATAATGAAACCTGCAAATTTCAATCCCTCTACCAAGTATCCATTGCTAATGGTTCAATATAGCGGACCCGATTCTCAACAGGTATTAGACCGGTTCGGAGTAGACTGGACAGATTATCTGGTTAGTCAAGGATTCGTTGTAGCATGTGTCGATGGAAGAGGTACAGGTGCAAGAGGTGAAGAGTTCAGAAAATGTACATATATGAACCTTGGCATCAAAGAATCGGACGATCAGATCGCTGCTGCACAGTATTTCGCAGCATTATCATATATAGATCCGACCAATATTTCGATATGGGGATGGAGCTATGGCGGATATAACGTTCTGATGAGCATGAGCCGAGGAAACGGAATTTTCAGATCGGGTATAGCTATTGCCCCTGTTACAGATTGGAGATTTTATGACTCGGTATACACAGAACGATTCATGCGTACACCTCAACAAAACGTACGCGGCTATGACAATGGCTCACCTATCAAGCTGGCTAATAACCTGCAAGGCAGGCTATTAGTTATTCACGGGACAGCCGATGACAATGTTCATTTCCAGAATACGGTAGAATATACCAATGCCCTGATCAAGGCAGATAAACAATTCAAACTGTTCATGTTCCCTGATCTAAATCACTCTATATTAGGCGCTCACAACAGGACTTATTTATATAATAAAGTAATAAATTTCCTAAAATCTAATTAAAAATAATGATTATCTGAATGTCGTAATCCCGAGTCTTTAAATCTACATTTGAAGATTTCAAACTCATATTATGACATATTCGATGGATTACAGGGAATAGCGACATTAGCCGTCGTATATTTTCATATCTTCACATCTTACCCCACCAATGGTTCAGATCGGTCTGCCTGTTTTGTAGAATGTGGTATCTTTCGTATTTTTGTTTTAGATAAAGGGGTAATGAATATGGAAAATATCATCAGCAATATGAAATCTTTATATCCAATTTCCGATGAAACTATACGGGAATTGGAAAGCTATGTAACTTTATGCCATTTTCCTAAAAGACATCAGCTCATAAAGAAAGACATATTCTGCAAATATGCTTATTTCACAGAAAAAGGAATGACACGTTCTTTCTGGCTGGTAGATGGTGAAGAGATAACAACCTCATTTGCATGTGAAGGCAGTATTGTTTTCAGTATGGATGAGTTATACTATCAGAAGGTAAGTGAGGAGTTTGTAGAAACATTGGAAGAAGTGGAGGCTTACAGAATATTGTTGACTGATCTGACTCACCTTTTCGAAACGAACATCGAACTGAGTAACTGGGGAAGAATTATTCATCAGAACGAATACAGACGCTTACACCGGAGTCATATGGAACGTCTAACCCTGCCCGCTAAAGAACGATACGAAGAATTCAGAAAGCAGTTTCCTTATGTAGAAAAGCGAACAAACCTAAGTTATATTGCCTCTTATTTAGGAATTACACTTCCTACACTCAGCCGACTTCGGGCTAATGATTAATACCAATCAGTAGTTACAATAAACATTCTATTATTATTTTCATTTGTAGAGATAGGGCTTTGCTCTATCCGCTATCGGGCAAAGCAAAGCCTTGCCCCTACTTCCATATTCATGCTAAAAATAAACAAATAGTGATTTAGCTGAATAATAATTCCAGATATTATCATCAATTTTGATTTAGGACAAATTTTTATAGATAAATACGTTGTATTTTTGCCGCATCTCTATTTCAAAAAAACTAGTTTTAATGTCGAAAACCGAAATCTCTAAGGCTGCATTTGCAGACACTAAACCTCACTATGACATACTCGATGGATTGCGCGGAGTGGCGGCTATCACAGTCGTATGTTTTCACCTATTCGAAGCTTTTGCTACCAGCCATTTAGATCAACGGATCAATCATGGTTATTTAGCAGTCGACTTTTTCTTTATACTATCAGGATTTGTTGTAGGTTATGCCTATGACGATCGTTGGGGAAAGATGACAACAAAAGACTTTATCAAACGCAGAATTATACGTCTGCACCCGATGGTTGTAATGGGAGCTCTCATAGGAGCAGTCATGTTTTATACTCAAGGTTGTTCTGTGTGGGATGTATCAGTAGTACCCATTGCAGCTTTGCTAATCGCCACACTTCTCAATATGTTTCTGATTCCGGCTACCCCCGCAAACGAAATCCGAGGTGTGGGAGAAATGTTTCCCCTGAATGGTCCAAGTTGGTCTCTATTCTTTGAATATATCGGCAACATTCTTTATGCATTGTTCATCCGCAAACTCTCAACTAAAGCTCTTGCAGTACTGGTATTTCTTGCCGGATGCGGTTTGGCGACATTTGCCATATTCGGACCTTTAGGCGATATATGTGTCGGATTTTCATTGACAGGAACAGAATTTACCGGAGGATCTTTTCGGTTGTTATTTTCTTTTTCTGCCGGATTATTACTTTCCCGTATTTTCAAGCCTGCTAACATAAAGGGAGCTTTCTGGATATGTACCCTCGCTGTTGTTGTACTTCTGGCTGTACCGCGTATAGGTGGGGCTGAACATTTATGGATGAACGGAATATATGATACTCTATGCTGTGTATTATTCTTCCCGCTTCTTGTTTATCTCGGAGCTTCAGGAAAAAGCACCGATAAGTACACAACCCGCATATGCAAGTTTTTAGGAGATATTTCTTACCCTTTGTATATGGTACATTATCCTTTCATTTACCTATATTTTGCTTGGGTAAAAAATGAGAACCTTACATTTGAGCAATCATTGCCCGGTGCAGCAGCAGTTGTTATAGGAAGCATTGTTTTAGCTTATATCTGCTTGAAATTCTATGATATACCAGTACGAAAATATCTGACAGACCGATTTCTAAAATTGAAAAAATAATATGCAGTCTTATTCTGTCAATACACGATAGGGTAAAACTCACCAAACTATACGGCTTTTCTTCTTCATGAAGATGAGCCGTATTTCGTTTCTTACTCCCTTAAATTATGTAAAAATGAGGGTGGAAGATAACTAATTACATGGTTTTAACTATCTTTGCCCCTTATTTACAAATAGTTTACCTATAATACAATAAAACATTGTTTCTCAACATGAAAAGATACAACTTAGTCAATAATATTTTTGGATGGTTAAGTTTTGCAATTGCAGCAGTAGTTTATCTGATGACAATAGAGCCTACTGCCAGCTTTTGGGACTGTGGTGAGTTTATTACTTCTGCATACAAACTGGAAGTGGGACACCCGCCGGGAGCACCTTTTTTCATGTTGACAGGAAAATTCTTCACTCTTTTTGCATCTGATCCCTCACAAGTGGGTATGATGGTTAACGCAATGTCCGCACTTCTGAGTGCTTTGACTATACTTTTCCTATTCTGGACAATTACCCATCTCGCCAAAAAACTCATTTACTCCAATACTCAAGAAGAAATGAGTCTGGGACAAATGATTGCTATTATGGGTTCGGGACTTGTAGGAGCTTTAGTATACACATTCTCAGACACATTTTGGTTTTCGGCGGTAGAAGGCGAGGTATATGCTTATTCCTCCATGTTTACGGCACTCGTATTCTGGCTTATACTCAAATGGGAAAACCGGGCAGACCAACCCGGCTCTGACAAATGGCTGGTACTGATCGCCTATATGATGGGACTGTCTATTGGGGTGCACTTACTGAACCTGCTTTGTATTCCTGCAATTGGTTTGGTATACTATTTTAAAAAAGCGGAGAAGCCCAATTTCAAAGGAATCCTTTTAGCTCTTGTAGGTTCATTAGGCTTGATCATAGTACTTATGTACGGTATTATTCCGGGCTTTACTAAGATCGGTGGACAAATCGAATTATTCTTTGTCAATACATTAGGTCTTTCATACAATTCAGGAGTATTCACATACCTTATCATATTACTCATATCTTTAGTTTGGGGATTATATGAAACTCTTTCCCCTAAAGGAAATCTGCAAAGAGCAAAAATTGCATTTATCCTTTGTATGGCTCTATCAGGAATCACATTCATCAGCTCCAACTGGTTCTTGTGGCTCATCCTGTTGGGAGGATTAATATTCTTCTGTTTCAAGAGCCAAAGAGTTACTTTCAGAATGGTTAATACTTCACTTTTGTGCTTATTGGTAATCCTGATAGGATATTCTTCATTTGCACTTATTCCCATACGTTCGGCAGCAAATACACCGATGGATCAGAATTCTCCTGAGGATGTATTTTCTTTGACCGATTATCTGAACCGCGAACAGTACGGAGATAATCCTTTATTCTATGGTCGTACTTATGCTTCGGAAGTAAAACGTGATGCTACGGGAAAAGTACAGGAATCGAGCAAAAAGAAAAAGTATGACAAGATCGTAAAAAAATCGCCGGACGAAAAAGACCGTTATTTCGTAGCAAGTGAAGCTCCCAAATATGAATATACTCATTCGATGCTTTTCCCAAGAATGTATTCGGACGAGGCACGACATATACAAGGATATAGAAACTGGGGTGGCATCAAAGACCCTAAGATTCCTCCTACATTCTTTGAGAACCTGAGATACATGTTCAGTTATCAGGTCAATTTCATGTATTGGAGATATTTCATGTGGAACTTCTCCGGACGTCAGAACGATATCCAGTCTATGGGAGAAATTAGCAACGGTAACTGGATCACAGGTATCAGCTTTATCGACGAGCATGTTTTAGGTCTTGGACCACAAGATAATCTTCCACCCGATATTGCAGACAACAAAGGACACAACAAATATTATATGTTACCTCTATTGTTGGGTATCCTAGGACTGATATATCAACTAACAAGGGGTAAGAAAGGAGAGCAACAACTGTGGATTACTTTCATGCTATTTTTCATGACAGGTCTTGCTATTGTTCTTTACCTAAATCAGAAACCCTACGAACCTCGTGAACGGGATTATGCGTATGCCGGTTCATTCTATGCATTCAGTATCTGGATTGGGCTAGGAGTCGCAGCACTGTGGACATTAGCCAAAAGATATATACCTTCGCACATTGCCGCCGCAGTTGTGACTATCATAACACTTCTGATACCTGTACAAATGGCGTCGGAGAACTGGGACGACCACGACCGGTCGGGGCGTTATACTATGCGCGATTTCGGGATGAACTACCTGCGTAGTGTAGCCAAAGATGCTATCATATTTACCAACGGCGATAATGATACTTTCCCATTATGGTATGCACAGGAAGTAGAAGGTTTCCGTACTGATGTCAGAGTTACCAATTTAAGTTACTTACAAACAGACTGGTATGTAGACCAGATGCGTCGTCAGGCTTATGACTCGCCTCCTCTTCCTATCGAATGGGAAAAATCGCAATACATCGGTGACAAAGGTATGTACGCTTACATCCTTTCTAAGGATCAGATTGAGAATGCTGTCAAGCAACAGATTGCTCAAAGTTCGGGAGGTTCTGTCTTCGATAAGCTACAAGCAGAACAGGCTTCATTGAACTTAGGTGCATACTATGACCAAAGTGCTTTCACCGACAGTGTTTCACTTGATAAGATAATGGATATACTCAGGACTCAGGATAAATATGTTCCTAAGAATCCATTCATACAGGATGATAATATCTTTATAATTCCCGGAAATCAATTATATATGAAAGTCGACACTACTGCTGTAGACTGGGAGGCCATGAATACAACGCCTTATCCATATATGATGCTCAATCTGGGTAATAAGAATGTTGTTTATCGTAACGAAATTATGATAATGGAGATGTTAAGCAACATAAACAAGGATAACTGGAAACGTCCTATTTATTTTGCCACAACAGTGGGTAATGACCTATACATGAATATGAAGTCTACGAACTTCATGTTAGAAGGCTTGGCTTATCGCGTTACACCGGGTATTGTTAATGATACCGGAGTGAACACAGAAGTGGCATATGATAATATGATGAATCACTTTAAATGGGGTGGTATAGAGAATCCGGATGTATATCTGGATGAAAATAACCTGAGGTTATGTAAAACATCCCGTATCTTCTTTGCAGAGCTAATAACTGCATTGATAGAAGAAGGAAAAAATGACAAAGCACTTGCCGCTTTAGATTATTGTATCAAAGTGATTCCGGCTAATACTGTCCCAATGGCAGGAGAGTCTGTACAATTTGCAGATTACTATTATCAATTAGGACAAAGAGAAAAAGGAGATGCAATAGTAAAAACAATCATGGACAGGGCTACCAAAACGCTAAATTGGTATCATCGCCTGCAACCTGAACAAATCAATAATTCGGCAAGTAATATCCGCGAACATTTCGATACAATGTTCCGTGTAGCATTGACCTATCAAAATAATAATATGCTGAACGAATACAAACAGTTAATGGAAACATTGCAAGGATATTCTGTCTTCTATTTTGATAATTATGCTCCTGCCTTAGGAAATTATGCTATAAAAAATATAATGGATGTAGCGCTTCGAGGATATTACACATCCGGAGAAAACGCTGAAAAACAAACCATTGAAGAGAAGTTTGTAAATAATTTGGGCGAAATTATGAGACAACGCAGCCCACAATTATATAAAGAATATACAAATCAAAGCAGCAATTAAGAAAAAATTGCATCTAATAGGAGGAATAAAGAAAATTTATTCCTCCTTTTGATTTGAATATTTATTATTTAGAAGATAATGTTAATAGAACAACCTCCATTTTTTTATCGGCTTCTTTTTCCGGGAGGACACTGGAGAATACCTGTAAAAAATGAGAAAGCAGTTTATCTGACTTTTGACGATGGTCCTATTCCCGAAATCACACCTTGGGTATTAGAATTACTGGATAAATACGGAATAAAGGCGACATTCTTCTGTGTAGGGGATAATGTCAGAAAATATCCTGAGATTTACAATCAGGTATTAGAACATGGTCATCAGGTGGGTAATCATACCTTCAATCATATACAAGGGATAAAGACTTTATCGAAAAACTATATTAAAAATACCGACCTTGCTTCGGAACACATAAAGTCTACCTTATTCCGTCCACCACATGGACACATGCGTCTCCCTCAGTTCTGGGCTTTACGCAAGAAGTATAAGATAGTAATGTGGGATGTTGTGACGCGTGATTATAGTAAAAGGCAGACACCGGAACAAGTTCTGAAAAATGTGAAACAATATACACGTAATGGTTCTATTATCGTATTCCATGATTCGCTGAAAGCGGAAAAGAATATGAAATATGCACTACCACTTGCTATAGAATGGTTGCTAGAACAGGGTTATGTATTCAAGACTATAGAAGAAGAAAAAATTACCGAAGCAGTAGAGACGAATCTCCATAACTCAGAAAACGATATCCCTGAGTTAGTGCGTGATTATAGATAGACGCCCACTCCCCTTTTACAAAAGCTGAAACCAATAATAACAAAGTGCTTTGTGGTTGATGAAAATTAGTCACAATGCCTGTTACAATTTTGAACTCATAGCCGGGCACAATCATTATCCGGGTATCAGCCAGAAGAATATCTGAAGAGTGCCTATCCAGATATTTCAATATATTCTCCAAGGCTTTTTCTTTAGAAATAATCTCATTTTCCGGATTATAAGGAAGCCACTGTTCTACTTTTAACACTTCTGTATTAGGGTCATTTTCCAATATTAACCCGATATAATATAAACTTTCCAAAGTACGAACCGAAGTAGTACCCACTGCAATAATATTCCCTTTATGGGAAAGAATATTTTCAAGAGTCTCACGCCTTACAGAGATAAACTCCGAATGCATATCGTGATCATTGATGGTTTCGCTTTTTACAGGTTTGAATGTACCTGCTCCAACGTGTAATGTCACTTCATCGGTCTTAATTCCTTTTTTACGAATATTCTCAAATACTTTATCCGTAAAATGTAATCCGGCTGTAGGAGCTGCTACAGAACCTTTTATCTTAGAGTACAAAGTCTGATAGGTCTCTTTATCCTTTTCTTCCGTATCACGGTTCAAATAAGGAGGGATAGGTAATTCTCCGGCAATATCCAGAAGTTCGGCAAATGTGTATCTCGGATTATTCCACGAAAACTCTACAATATGGCTATTCCCTACTGTTTTGACAAGAGTAGCCTGTAAAGCTATTATACTATCCTCTATAGTAATACTTTTTGTAAGAATACCCCCTTTCCACTTTTTCAGATTACCAATCATACAGTACCATGCGCATTTTTCGGTAGTTTGAAAAATAAGGTTATAATCATGAGGAAAATAAGGGTCAAGACAGAATATTTCGATATTAGCCCCTGTCGGTTTTTGAAAATACAACCTTGCCTGAATGACTCTCGTATTATTAAAAATCATTAAGCTATCTTGTGGCAAGAAGTCAGTAATATCAGAAAATACAGCATCTTTAACCTGAGACTTCTGATAGACAAGCAGTTTAGAATCATCACGTTTAGCTAGAGGATATTTAGCTATTCTATCATCCGGAAGATCATAATTATAATCTTTAATCTGTATATGGCGAGGGTCTGATAATTCCATCATTTACTTTTTTTATCCGTCAAAATTAATCAACTTTGCATGAATATAAAAAGAATTTAACTTTACAGGCTCTGATAACTAATATATAATCGAGCCATATTAAATAATAGACAATATGAAAATCGGGGATAAAGTTCGATTTCTTAATACCACAGGGGGAGGTATTGTAAAAGGATTTCAAGGAAAAGATATCGTTTTGGTAGAAGACAATGATGGATTCGAAATACCTGTTCTGATAAAAGAAGCAATCGTTATTGCGCCGGCACAGGAGGCGCAAGTAAGACAATCGGTTAAACCCAAAGAAGAAACCTCATCTGCAACCGTTACGCCACAACCGTTACCTGAAGAGATAGAGATAGTTGAGACCAGAGAAGGCGAACAAGTCACAGCATGTCTTGCTTATCTTCCCATAGATATAAAAAATCTAACGACTAGCAATTATGAGTGTTATCTGGTAAATGACAGCAATTATTTTCTGTCATATACATATATGAGCAGGGCAAATGCAGGATGGATAGTGAGAGCTACCGGAATTGTCGAACCTAATACGAAAGTATTTGTAGAGGAATTCAACAAACAGGATATCAACGATCTGGAAAAGGTCTGTGTACAGTTTATCGCTTATAAAAAGGATAAGCCTTTCCGTTTGAAAAACCCTTGTTCTGCCGAAATTCGTATCGACACAGTAAAATTCTATAAATTACATAGTTTCAAAGATAACGATTATTTCGATGACGATGCCATCATCTATTATCTGATGAAAAAAGATTATGTAGAGAAGGAACTGAATATTTCGCCCGAAGCTATAGCAGAGGCTATGCAGCAAAAAAAAGAAACATCACGCCCGCGCATTCAGCAAATAAATAAAAAAGAGAAATCTCCTATTCTGGAAGTGAATCTGCATATAGATGAACTAATGGATACTACAGCCGGACTGGAATCGAAAGATATGTTGGAATATCAACTATCGAAATTCAATGAAATAATGCAAGAGAACATGAATAATAAAGGGCTAAAAATAGTCTTCATCCATGGAAAGGGGAATGGCGTTCTCAAAAAAGCAATACTAGACAAATTAAAAAACAAATACAAAACAGCTTATTACCAAGATGCTTCTTTTCGTGAATACGGATTCGGAGCAACGATGGTCACAATCAAGTAATAACAACAAATTTAATAAATCAATGAAACTTAAATTACTAGCATTCATTTTTTCTACATTAGTTTTATTTACAGGGTGTGGAAGTGTTGGTGAAGGACTTAGCAGCGCTTACAACGTTACCAAATGTGAATACAATTATAAGTCTATTTCGAATCTTTCTTTATCGGGAATGAATTTATCAAAAGGTATCTCACCTCTGGATCTTCCTAAGATATTAGGAATATTAAATGGCTCTGCTTCTTCTATGCCTTTAGATTTTACACTCAATCTGGATGTTAAGAATCCAAATGCAACAGCGGCAGCATTAAACGGATTACAATATATAATCAGTATCGATGATGTTCAGTTTACAACAGGAAAGGTGAACCAATCGATGAATATTGCAGCAGGTGCCAGCCAAACCCTTCCTCTAAACATTGGGGTAGACTTGGCTACATTAATGAAAAGCAATTCTAAAACAGCTGTTACTAATATCGCTAAAAATTTCTTAGGAATTGGTAGCGAAAAATCTAATGTATCTCTACAAATCAAACCAACATTTATGATCGGTAACCAAGCAATTGCTTCTCCGGTCTATATTCCTATTAATTTTGCTTTCGGAGGTAAATAAAAGTAATATATACAAATAATAAAAGCGGCTCATAAATAATAAATATGAGCCGTATTTTTATATATAATCAGATCGATCAATCTAAATATTTTTCTAAATGATAAGAAATAAACTTCTCTATCTCTTCCTGATCTGCATCCGGCTTAGGTGCCCATGATGCCAGATTATCAGGACTAATAGGCGCATATGGTCCATCTTTTATTTCATATACAACAGTGTTTTCTTCCAGAACTATAAGTGAGTGCCATGTCCCGGGTTCTATCTCGAGCCCCCAGACCCCCAATTGAGGAGAAAGTTTCATCGAACTCATTACATCCCCATTATCATCAAATAACAAAGCAAGAACACTACCTCTAAGGACTATAAACACCTCATTCTTATCCGGATTAATATGACGGTGAGGAGGAAGATAAGTACCTGGCTCCATTGCATTCAGTAATCGGTTGATTGGATCATCTAACGATTCATGGAAATTATAATTCATCCTCAATCGAGGATTGTCTTTAGCCTGTTGAGAAACTCTATCTAAAAGGTTTTTATCAATAATCTTCATATCTTCTTATTTTAATGAAGTCCTAATATCATATTTGCCAGAATAATACTCAATACTATAAGAGTAATCACCACGTACATATAATCTTTCTCAATCAAAAAAGATATAGCAGAAAAAGCTACCCGCAAAATAGGTGTAGCAATTAACACAACTACTCCCAGTTGTATAATAGCAGCTCCGTCAAACTCCATCACTTGAGGTAATATTGTATTTAATTCCCTCAAATATTGTTCTACACCCGGGAATGGTTGACCGGAAGGAATCGATTTATAATCGGGCATATTTCCATTTCGTTGTATTATGTAAACTATCCCTCCAAACGTGGTAATAGTACATGCAAGCATCACTCCATAACGTAGAAGTTTACCGATATATTGTTCTACGTCTTTTTCGCCCCAATATGCTCTGGAAAAAATATTTTTCATAACCCTTATAGTTTTCCGGTAATACCATTATACATCATCGAAATAGCCAATAAGAAAATCACGACACTAAACAGCAGCCTCAATTTCTTCACATTAGTTTTAGGTAAAACTTTAGAACCCACAAATGCTCCTATTAGTACTCCTATAACAATGGGCATAGCCAAACCTGGATCTATATATCCGCGCTGCAAGTATACGACTGCACTTGCTGCTGCTGTAACACCCACCATAAAGTTACTTGTAGTAGTAGATACCTTAAAAGGAATCTTCATCGCCGTATCCATAGCCAATACTTTCAGTGCTCCGGAACCAATACCTAACAAACCGGACAAAACTCCAGCTAAAGTCATTAGAGAAAATCCACCCGCTACATTATGCACATTATAATTAACTATACCTTCTGTCGTAGGAAAAGAACCATTCAATTTTAAAGTTTGTCCCAATTTATCTCCAGGAAGAGAATAATCTTCATTAGTCTCATTTTTTCTCATAGATCTCACTGCCGAGAAGATAAGTACACAGCCAAAAATAATAGCAATATATTGCTTATCCAGATAAATAGCAATTACTGCACCTATAACAGCACCTATAGTGGTAGCAATTTCCAAAAACATACCTATACGTACATTAGTAATCCCTTCTTTTATATAGGCTGCAGCGGCTCCGGAAGAACTGGCAATGGAAGTCACTAAAGCGGTCCCAATAGCATATCGCATATCAATTCCAAAGCCTAGTGTCAATAAAGGAATAATAACCACTCCTCCACCTAAGCCGGTAAGGGCTCCTAAAAATCCGGCTAATATTGCCCCCAGCAATAATATAAGTGTAAACTCTAACATGTTTGTCTATTTTAGGTAAACAAAGGTATTAAACTATTCATAAATACACTCTTTTAATTTTATTTTTCATCTTTTAGTTCAATCAAGTCTATAGATTTGACTATTTTTATGCGCTTATAATATTATTTATATAATAATGAAATATATACAAACCACACTCTTATTATTTATCAGCGTTCTAATATTTATATCTTGTGCCAAAGAAGAAAACCAAGATAGCGATATCCCTTATGCACAAGTTGAAATCGATATCAATCACAAAACAGAACATGAATTTGATAATGCGTATTATTACAAAAAATATTATACCGGCAAAAATGCATCTACAGCCGGTTATGTAGGAGTATTAGCGATAAGCCTATATAGCAATAATGCGAATGGCGCATTAGCATTAAGAGGCTTCGAATTATGTTGCCCTTATGAAGCCCCTTTAAAAAACGAACTAAGTGTAGTTGAAGACAACTGGACTCTGAAATGTCCTAAATGCAACTCCGAATACAGCTTGATAGATGATGGAAGAGCCAAATCAGGTCCGGCAGTAAGTGAGGGAAAACGTTTAAGAAGTTATGCAGTTTATAAAGGTGATGTTTTCTACAGAATACGCAATTAAAAATTGACAATTTTATTTGTCAAATCAAAAAAACATCATACATTTGCACTCGCGTTAATAAAAGACGTATAGTTTACAACGGTAAACTAGCAAAGCACATTTTGCGAAAGTAGCTCAGTTGGTAGAGCACGACCTTGCCAAGGTCGGGGTCGCGGGTTCGAATCCCGTCTTTCGCTCATAGGCTGCTCGGATGGTGGAATGGTAGACACGCAAGACTTAAAATCTTGTGACCATTAGGTTGTGCGGGTTCAAGTCCCGCTCCGAGTACTAACTGATAATCAGGCGACTACGATCAAAAAGTAGTCGCTTTTTTTGTGCTTATTTGCCACTTAAAATACATTTTATAAGATTCGAAGACAGTTGATAATATGAAATAGAAACGACAGAATAAATATCTTAGTAGGATAATACAGGTAGGACTATTTCAAAAGCCATAGCAAACAGGAAAAAAATTCATTTTATCCCTGAAATAATATTGGAGAAAGACAAAGTAAAGATATAATTTTTTCGGAGTAATCATGAAACTCCAATATACATCTTATTAATCTGAAAATTAGCACTTATGAAAAAAGAAAGTGTCCTGAAATAATGGACACTTTCTTTTATAAATTAGATAGATATTTATACCTAATCAGAAATAATAACATAGAGTTCATTAAAGCTCTTTCCCATAATCCCTATACATCATAAACAAGTGAGCCGAAGACCAACTAAAGTGAGAAGCCTTTAGCACCTTGCCCGTACTTGTCTCATAGTTTTCGTGAATAGGCCCATCCTCATTCAATCCTTCGAGGCGGTTAAGCACCTGATCGGTATACGCATCTGCTTCTTTTACATAACCGTATTTACGAAGTCCTGCTATTGCAAAATATACCTGATCGAGCCAGATAGGTCCACGCCAATATCCATTGGGCGTAAACCCGGGATCGTCAGCAGCCACCGTCGGAAAAGGGATATAGGTCGAGAATTTAGTTGTATCGAACATGATTTTCACAGTCATATCTACCTGCTCTTTTTCGGCAATACCTGTCCAAAGGGGTGTCCATCCTTCGGGTCCTTGCACCCTTATGAAGTCTCCATTTATTCGTTTATCATAGAAATAACCATCCTGCTTATCGAAAAAATAGTCTTTTACTACTTGAGTTTTATTCTCTATATCAAATTTTTCTCCGATAAGTCCAGATATTTTTTTCAATAAGGTTTGCTCATAGCATAAATAAGCATTCAGATCGACAGATTCCTGATCGAAGCTCCATGCAGCCTCACTATTCTTCAGAATCTTTGCTTCATCGAAACGGATAGCATTATCCATTCCACTCTCCCATTTGGCAGCTTCGAGAGTTCCGTCTGTCGCCCCAAATTCACACATTCCATTTTGATTATGATCTCTGTACTCATACCACCATACATGATATTTGAGCAATTGGGGGTACATTTCTTTCAGAAAGTCAGTATCCTTAGTTACCTCATAGATCTCATTTACAGCCCAGACAGCTAATGGCGGTTTGGTGTCGCGCCAATTATTTTCCGTAATATCGGTATATACACAATCGGCAATCATACCTTCCTCCGATTGATAATCGAACATTGCACGAATCTGATTCTTAGCCAACTCGGCATCGATATGTGCCAAAGCAACAGCATGTTTCCACGAATCCCACGCCCAGAAGCCGACAAAATATCCCATAGCATGAGACGGTACAACTCCATTGTGCAACAATCCGCCTTTAGGGCTGCGCCAGTTACTGATCAGAGTCATTATGCTTTTTACCATAATACGGTCGTATTGTTCGGACATATCTTCGCGCAGATTATGCTTGATATAACCGTTCCAACGTTCTGCCGATTTATTGCTGGCAAGCCGGGGGTTATCGATAACAGATTGAACTTCCGATTTATCTGTTGTAATGTATTCTTTCTCGGTATTGAAATAAGAGATAACAACAGCTATTTCGGCAGAAGCTTTTTCCGATATTACCTTATACGACTTATTATCAATATCGAGTTCGAGGTTTACATCTTTCGGAAAAGTGAGAACGATAACTTCTCCGGTTTCCAATTTATATTCTACAACATTATTAGCCGCAATCATAGGTTCAGCCCCGATACTATCGACAAATTTACCCGATAGCGAAAAATGAATATCTTCGTTGGATTCACATATTAATAATGCATGCTTAGAATCTACAAAACACAGGTTTTGAGTCAATTCTATATTCTTCGCAGCCGATTTAATAACGGCTTTTCCCGGATAATATACAGTTTCGGTCTGTTGAAACTCATCAGGTTTTACCTCTGTATTTTCCGAATCTATGTATCCCACCTGAATAAAAGAATGGCTGATCCAGTTTCTGTGATCGATGTCGAAAGGACCGCAAAAACCATTGATACGCGATTCTTTTTCGGGTATGGTAAATCCCATCCATGAACCATGATCGGTAAAATAACCCTGAGCCCGTTTAGGCTTTTCCTGAGCGGTGTGTATTATATTGAGTAAATGGGGATAGTTCAGAGTTATATCCTCCGACGGACTCTCCTTAGGAGAGCACGCCGGGAACATAACAAAAACACATATTAACCCATATAGTATATTGTATATCTTGTTCATTATTAGTTTTATCTTCTTTGTTATTATTTAATAGGCAATTTTACTAACCTTTACCACATCATCTTTAGAGGTAAGAGGTACAATAGTAAATCCGTAAGACATTGTTTCGGGGGTGATTGTATATTCGGGATGCGTTTGTGCTCCCCATGTATTATCACCGCCGACTCCCATCTGTTTGTAGTCGATATTTACCCATACCATATCTTTCTTTTTGATGCTGCCGCCGTGCTTACGTTCTATATTAAACGGTACATAATCGATATCCTCCATCGGGAAATTCCATGCACTTGCATTCAAAAGCTGTTTACCTTTAAATAATAATCCTTCTCCCGATTTATTACGAAGGGTAAACCAACGCACATCCGATTTATTCGCCGTTTCCTGAGGGCGTACATACGGTTCGAACTGACTCCAGACATCTTTTTCGTACAGGTCTACATTGGCAGATGTTTTTCTGTCCGAATAGTTTTCATGAGGGCCCCTACCGAACCATGTCATCTGATCGTATTCTCCATTCATTACCATATACATCCCCACTCTGGGTATTTCGGGCAAATCGCCACGGTTAACGGTTAATGTATAGTTTACATCGATAACTCCGTTCGGATATACGATATAGTCTATACGGATGAAAGATTCCTGCTTTTGCAGCTTATACATAACTTTTACAACAATGGTATTCTCCCTTTTTTCAGATACAATGCTTTGCAGAAGCATGTCTTTTGCAGCCTGTTTCCATGTCGCGGCTCTCGTTCCCAACTTATTCGCAACATCGTTATCGGTAAGAGGACGCCAGAAGTTGGGAGTCAAACCCGATTGTAATAACTCTTTACCATTACGTTTTAAAGAAGTAAGTTGTCCGGTCTGTTTAGAAAAACCGGTAGAAAAGCCATGAGACGTGACCCATATCGTACCCTCTTCTTCTCTCGAACTTATTGTTCCCGAAGGTGTTGGCATGGTAGCTGTTTTCGATTCAACCGGAAGCTCAAACTGCTCATAAGCAACCAAATGTCCTTTGGGGATCATCGGATCGTCGCCCCTGTAATAAGCATCGAAATGAAGGAAATATTCCGTTGATGGAGCGACATTTATATCGGGCAAACCAAAATCAATAATCCGGCTGCTATGTGCAGGGATTCCCTTTGCATCGAACCGTTTTTCCGATATCACTTTTCCATCTGCTTTTATTTGCATCACAAAATCGAAATCATCGAGATTAATAAAATCATGACGGTTTGTTATTCTTATTTTCCCTTTTTCGAAAGTAACTGGCTCGAAATGGATAGGCTGATATATTTTTTTCACCTCCCAAATATGGGGAGCCAGCCTCCTGTCGGCACGTACCAATCCGTTGGCACAGAAGTTGGAATCGTTCGGAATACCTACAAAGCCCATATCGCCTCCATAAGCCCAGATATCATTCCCTTCTTCGTCTTTCGATTTTAAAGTCTGATCTACCCAATCCCAGATAAATCCGCCCTGCAACTGATCGAATTTCCAGATCAAGTCCCAATAGTCGTTGAGGTTGCCTACACTATTTCCCATAGCGTGCGCATATTCGCACAAGATCAGCGGTCTGGGCTGACGAATATTAACAAACTCCCTCAAGCTGTATACACGGGCATACATAGGACAATAAATATCCGAAACTCCGGTTTTGCGAGAGCCCTCGTACTGAACAGGACGCGATGTGTCGAACTTCTTTAACCAATGATATGCTGTTTCGAAGTTTTTGCCATATCCCGATTCATTTCCGAGCGACCATGTTACGATAGATGTAAAATTGCGGTCGCGGCGTGCCATCCGTTCCACACGCTCCTGAAAAGTGTGCATCCAGTCATCCTGATTAGCAAGTGTTTTCATTTCCACAGCTTCCATACCGTGAGTTTCGAGGTTAGCCTCGTCAACGAGAAACAAACCGTATTCGTCACACAATTCGTACCAACGTTCTATATTCGGGTAGTGACTGCATCGCACGGCATTGATATTGAACTGCTTCATCAGCCGGATATCCTCTATCATACTTTCTTCGGTGACAGTTCTGCCCGTTTCCGCCATATGCTCGTGCCTGTTTACACCACGGATGATGACTGCGACTCCATTGACTAAGAATTGTCCGTTCTTCATCTCTACCCGACGGAAGCCGAAACGGTGTGAAAATGCCTCCAATACCCGTCCACCTTTATCCAATGCTGTTACATTCAACTTATAAAGGTCAGGCGTTTCGGCTGTCCATTTTTTCACATCGGGAAAGGTATTAGAAAAAAACACTACGGTTTCTTTTCCTTTCAGTTTTTTGGAGTCCTTATAAATGATTTTATTACCATCCAAAAGCTCTATTTGTACCGTACTGTTCTCCGGTTTATTCAAAACGACATCCAAATTGAAGACTCCGTCTTTATAATCATCAGTAAGATCTGCTTTCAGTATGAAATCATCTACTCGTACTTTCGGACGGGCAATCAAAGAAACACTTCGCTCTATACCGCTGTACTTCCAATAGTCCTGACCTTCCATATAAGAGCCGTCACTATACCGATACACCTCTACCGACAAATCGTTTTGTTCTTTTTTCAAATGCTTGTTGATAAGGAAATCAGCAGGTAGGCGACTGTCTTCACTATACCCTACAAACTCCCCATTTATCCAACAATAGAATGCAGATTCCACTCCTCCAAAACGCAAGATAATATCCATATCTTTCCAGTTCTCGGGTATTGTAAATGTCCTTTTGTAAGAACCTACCGGATTGTAATCGGTCGGCACATAAGGTGGATTTACAGGAAAAGGATACGATACGTCCGTATATATCGGGGCATCAAATCCTTGCAATTCCCAACTTCCCGGAACAATAATATCTTTCCATCCGGATATATTATAATCCGGTTTGTGGAAATCGGCAGGGCGTGACGCCGGATTTTTCGCATAATGGAACTTCCAAGTTCCATCGATACTTACGATCCTATCATTCGAAACGTTTCTGGAAGAAGCATCCACTTTTTTCGCATAAGGCACAAAATGGGCATGAATAGGCAATCGGTTTATCTGATTAACCTGCGCATTTTGCCATTCTTTGTTTTTATAGTCCTCCTGCCCATACACCAGAAATGTGCAAAGAAGCAGGAAAACGAATGATATATTTTTTTTCATGTATATTTTTCTAAATTGTATTTATAAATAACAGAAAAAGGTAACCAGAAACGGTACGCACAAATCAAGTGTGATACCATGAAAAATCGCTATCAGCACAAACTCACTACCCGAATATTTCGTGATAATGGGCAGCGTTGTATCCATCGTAGTAGCACCTCCTGCCGATATTGGAGCCAGTTTGCCGAAGTACATCACCAACAATGGTGCAAAAAGCAGGGTTATCAATTCGCGGATAATATTCGAAAGCAGGGCAATAGTGCCCAGTTCCGCTCCTTTGTATTGGGTAATGAAAATACTCGACAAAGAATAGTATCCGAAGCCCGAACCTACCGCCATACACTCAAATGGGGTATACTTTGGGATGACTATACTGATTAAAGCACATCCGGCAAGTGTCCCGACCAAAGTGGCTAACGGTACGAGTATCACCTTCGGACGGGTCTTTTTCAGCGTATTCAATATCTCTTTATCGTACCCGATATTCAGCCCGACAAGAAACATCAACCCATAAAGGACATACGAACTCAAATCGTTCCGGAGAATACTTTCGGGAACCAACCCGAAGTAGGATACTAAACAACCTACTGCAAAAAATGCCAATATGATAAGGCTACCTTTCATCTGATTTTTATTATGTAATTATTGTTTTAAGCACTAAGTCGCTAAGAGACAAAGTCGTATTTGCCTTAACATCTTAGTAGGAAAAAATAAGGGTTAATTCCTGAAAAACCTTTTGTACACTATCCATGCCGCCAGTACGCTGCCAACGACGGCCGCCAGTGTGATGACAAGTGCCTGTACGCCTATGGTAGACAGGTTACTGACTATAACATCGTTACCCCCGAGGGACAAACCGAGTGTAAAAAGCAACAGAAAAATAAATCCTGTGATTAGTTTTCCAATAAAAGTGATATTCGGTATTCGCCGTAGGAAATATCCTGCGACAATACCGGAAACCATTATTCCAAAAACAATAAACATCTTATATCAATTTTGTTAATTACCTTTCTCTTGCGCTAATTGTTCCCTTAGAACTATATTCGAGTTTATCTCGCCTTGAGGAATCGGGTAGAAATTATGTGAATTCGGATCAAAGCTTGTCCTACCCACAGCATTCAACGCCTCTTTAGTCTTACCCCAACGCCTCAAATCGTAGAAACGGGTACATTCTAAAGCAAACTCAACAATGCGTTCGTGCTCTATCTGAGCCCTTACCTCATCTTGGCTAGTTCCTTTCATAGCAGGCATATCGGCTCTTTCCCTCACCTGATTGATTAAAGGAATCGCTTCTGACGATCTGTTTTGCTCATTCAAGGTTTCAGCCAACAGCAACAATACGTCCGCATACCTCATCAAAGGAACATTGATGGCGCTTCTTGCTTTCTGCAAATCTTCCATAGTTGCAGGAATAAATTTGCGGAATTCGATATATTCGGTATTCGGATCGGTAAATACATCTTCGAACTTAGAGCCGTATACCATTTCGGTAGAAGGATCACTGTAATAATCGTCTTTGAAGAACAATGTTTTATAAGCCCGTGTATCGTAGCGTCCTGTGGTCGCGATTTTGCCTTCTTTCTTAAATTCGTCCAAAAGCATTTTGCTGGGTCTGATACATCCCCATCCTTCCAACTGGGTACAAGCTACAAACTTATGCAAATAGTGTCTGTAATTAGCGCCTCCGGCTGTATTATCGGTAAATTGTATCTCAAAGATAGATTCCTCACTGTTCTTATTTGTTCCATTGAACATTGACAGAGGATCTTCGATCAGCCTATACCCCTGTACTTGCTTGAAACATTCTTCCGCCTTGTTCAGATATTCGGCTTTTTTACCAGGTTCTTCATAAGCACGAGTCAAATAAGCATATCCCAGATAGGCATAAGCTGTACCCTGAGTTACCCTACCCTGACGCTCTGCGGTTTGCTTCAATGGCAATACTTTTGAGGCTGCTTCGAGATCAGCCATAATAAAATCCCAAGCCTCGATACGTGGCGAAACACCTTTATCCAACTGATCTTCTTTTGTTATATACACATCGCGGATAATAATTCTTTCCCAGTTTAATAACAGTTTCAGATGATAATACCCTCTAAGGAAAGTGGCTTCTGCAATTATTTGCTTCTGATAACCGGCATCTATATCTGGAATAGTCGCAACTTTCTCTATAACCTGATTGGCATGCATAATACCCCGATAGTTATCTTCCCAATATACAATCAATTGAGTATTTCCAAAATCATACGTAAAATTGGCCAGCTGCATCCAATCGGGATACCCATTGGCATCGGGTCCCGGTATTATGATGTCTTCCCTGAAAGGTTCTACCGTAAACCGGACTTCTCCTAAATAGTAAGAGCCATTGCTACTTTCTATCTGTGAATAAGCTGTTGCCAAACCTGCTTCCGCAGCTTTTGTATCTTTCCAGAAGTTAGCCGAAGTTTCTTCGTCCGGCGATGTGAGATCGAGCATATTATCAGAGCAACCCGAAAAGCTCAGCATCGAGCTTGCTAAAAGTATGTTTAATATATATTTTTTCATTATTTCCTGTTTTTAGATTTAGAACGATAACTGCATTCCGAATGTATATGAACGGGTGAACGGGAAAATCTCACGGTCTAGGCCTGTATTCAGAGAAGCAGATCCTGTATTGCCTGCTGTCGGTGAAAATTCGGGGTCGATACCATCATAATTCGTCCATGTAAGAAGATTTTCTCCGCTTACGTAAAATCTGAGATTATCCATTCTCAACATTTTTGTGATTTTAGCAGGAAGTGTATATCCGAGTTGCAATTGGCGTAAACGGATAAAATCGCCGTTTTCTAAGAATCTGTCCGATTCGCGGGTGTTTCCATTCGGGTCTCCTAGTACAGCACGAGGCATATTGGTATTGGTATTTTTATTTTCAGGAGTCCATGCATTCAGGGTCGAAGTCATAAAGTTCGATTTCAGGTGCATTCCTTCAAAGAAATACCTGTTTCCATTATATAACTTATGCCCCCATCCGCTACCGATCAGAGCAGAAAAATCGAAACCTTTATAAGCAGCTCCCAAATTCAAATTTACTTCCAATTTGGGCATGCCGCTTCCCTGAAATGTCTTATCGTCTTCATCGATTATACCGTCTCCGTTTACATCTCTGAACCTGATATCTCCGGGTTTTGCATTTTTCTGTAACAGATCTCCATTTGCATTTTTATGTGCTAACACTTCTTCTTCCGTTTGGAAGATACCATCGGTTTCATACAAATGAAAGCCTCCGATAGGCCTTCCCGCCATAGTTGCGTTAGCAAAGTGCGAATCTCCGCGATTAAGTCCGTATCCGTATATAATCTGTCCTTTGTCAGATAGTTTGGTCATTTCATTTTTCAGATAAGACAGATTAAGGCCTGCGTTATATTTAAAATCCCCTGCTTTATCCGTATAATTTATCTCAAACTCGAAGCCCGAATTTTTCATCTCACCAACGTTTAAGGTCGGATTCTCAAGACCGGCAGATGGAGCCAGACGCCTGCGGATTAATAAATCTTTAGTTCTGTTATCATAATAATTGATTGTACCACTTAGTTTATTATCCAAAAAGCCATAGTCCAATCCAATGTTTATAGATTCGGTTGTTTCCCAACGTAAATCACGGTTTTCAAGACCCGAAGCTATACTTCCCGGCCAAGGGTTGCTTCCGCTTCCCTGTACCGAGCCTAACCAGTTTGTGTTTCCTGTTGATATAAGAGCATGAGAAGCATAGTATCCCAATACGACTTCATTTCCCAATCTACCCCAGCTACCTCTCAATTTAAGGTTGGATATGGGTGTTTCTTGTGGGAAAAAGGCTTCTTCATTGATTCTCCATCCTAATGCCACAGACGGGAAATTACCCCATCGTTTTCCTTCTCCGAATTTGGATGAACCGTCTCTACGAAAAGTGAACTGGAATAGATATCTGTTTCCATAAGAATAATTTAAACGCCCGAAATAAGATAATCTATTATAATTATACTTCGTTCCATCTCCGGAGAATGTACCTCCTCTACCGGCATTTATAGTCATAAAGTCCTGATTAGAAAATCCTGCAGGAACATCTCCCATCACTAGTTTTCCATTTTCTACAGAATAAACAGTTGTTTTACCTTCTACTTTGACCAGATTCCATGTAGACTGTTCTTTGTTCATAGAAGTACCTAGCATCGCATTGATAGAATGCTCACCCAACTTGTTGTTATATGATAATACGTTGTCAAGAATATGCTCTTCCCAGAATCCCCGTTCTTCCTGATGCCAAGGATATTCTACAGGAGCTTTGGGATCAGCAATGAAACTGCGCGCATGCTCTATATCCTGATAATTATTGCCCCTATAACCATAACTGATTCTATAATTCAGACCTTTCATGATGTCTACTCCTACAGCAATGTTGCCATCAAAGTGTTGTCTTTTTTGCCAGCCTTTTCTATTTTCGGTATTAGCAATAGGGTTAATATTACTTGCCATATCGGGCCAGAAAGAGTTCGTGAGCCCATAGCCTCCTTCCGATTCTTTATCATACACCGGAACAAGTGGAGATATCATATAAACATCAAGCAAAGGAACATAATGTTTCGAAGCTTTGCTTGCCATATACCCCATGGTAGCATCTATTGAGAATATGTTTTTCTTGGTACTGATCTTTGACCTGAAATTATGTTTAGTATACTTATTGTTGATAAGAATACCTTTATCATCTGTGATATTACCTGATATAGTAAATTTAGTATCTTTCATTCCTCCGCGTACCGAAACACTCTGATTTAAAGAAACACCCGTACGGAAAACTTCATCTTGCCAATTGGTATTATATGGTGCATCTCCTTCATTTCGTCCCGGCTTATTTATATAGCTGGGTAGACTCTCTCCTGCATTTTCGAACATTGCTTTATGCACTTTCAGGTAGCCATCAGCATCCAATAGCTCCAACCTTCTGGCTGTCTTACGCATACTGGCATAAGAATTTATGTCTACAATGACTCTCCCGTCTTTACCGCTTTTAGTGGTAACCAAAACGACTCCATTAGCAGCTACAGAACCATAGATAGCAGAAGCCGCTCCGTCCTTTAGTATTTCTATCGATTCTATATCGTTCGGGTTAAGATTGTTGATATCGCCAAAGAACCCGTCAATAACATACAAAGGTTCATTACTGCCGAAGGTATTAACCCCACGTATTTTAATGCTAATATCAGAACCTGCAAGCCCGCTCGATTTGAGTACATTTACACCCGAAACTGCTCCTTGCAATGCTTCGGCAGGATTGGTAGTGGCTTTTGTCGCCAGATCTTCTCCACTTACAGATGATATTGCTGCTGTAAGGTCACTCTTTTTCAAAGTCCCGTAACCAATAACAACTACTTCATTGAGGGCTTGATCCGATTCGATCAATTCTACATCCAGTTTACTTCGATTACCGACTGTGATATCCTGCGGATGGTATCCCAGATAATTAAAAGCCAGAACATCATTATTCTTATTTACATTTATCATATAACGTCCGTCTATATCCGTAGTAGTTCCGGTAGTAGATCCTTTAAGTTTTACGACTGCCCCGATAATAGGCTCGCCGGAACTATCAGTCACAACTCCCGAAACAGTCCTGCCACCTACCTTATCTTGAGTAGATGTCTTTATTGCACCTTTTTTAAGTACTATTTTTTGGTTTGATACTTCATAACTGATTGGTTGTCCGCGGAATGCTTCATCCAGAATCTCATTAATATTATTCGATTTTGTATTAACGGATATATTTTGGCTATCGTCTATATCTACATTACTATACATAAACGAATATCCGAACTTCTCCTCTATTTCTCTAAAAAGCTCTTTCAAAGGAACATTCTCGAGCCGAATGCCTGAACCTTTATTATTTTGAGCAATTGCCTGAATTGAAAATAAGGATAAGATCAGGCAAAAAAGGTATATTTTTTTCAGCATGATTAACAATGGGTATTTTTATGGTTATTAAACTTCAGGTATAATATGTGTTTGGGTTGGGTTAACTTAATTTTCAGTTTTATTTACATCTGATGGTCACCTCCTTTCCGTTTACTTCATATTCTATAGGTGTTATTTTATTAAACAAATCCAGTAATTCACGAATCGATTCGGTTTTTACCGAGAATGTATACTTTTGGTTTATAATTGGATTCTCCAATTTAATATCTACACCATACCATCTCTCTATTTTTTTCGTCAACTCAAATAGATATACATTGTAGAATACCAGTTCTTCTTTTGTCCACAACGGAAATGCATATTTTGTATTCCGGGTCAGGGCAAACTGCATATTAGACTTATTTACTTTTATCACCTCGTTAGGTTCTAAACCGGACAACAAACGAAAATTATTGTCCGTAACATTTACACTACCCTCGACAAGCGATACGCCGATGTACGGATCTTCTTTATAAGCAGACACTTCAAAGGAAGTTCCCTTGACAAGAACTTTAACATCCGAAGTATTTACGATAAATTCTTTATTTGCATTTTTTGTTACTTCAAAATACGCTTCTCCTTCGAGCTGAATTTCACGTTTTTCCCTATTGAAATTATTGGAATAGATCAGCTTCGACTCAGAGTTGAGCCATACCTGAGTCTGGTCGGGTAAAGTCATTTTCATTTTTTGACCGGAAAGTGTTTCTATAACGGTTATAGCTTCTTCACGATTTATATTGTCAATAGTAGACTTCAGGAATAATGATGAGAATACCCCAAGTAGCAACGCGATTGATGCTGCAATAGATGCTACTTTTATAATCAATCGCTTATTTGTATGTTCTTTTGATGGGATAAATACCGGATTTGCTGAAATATGAGATTCAATGCCCGCCCATACTTTTTCTTTATCGATCTGTACAGATTCCGGCTCATCAATATAGGCAAGTTCGCCTTTCAGCTCATCAAACAAGGTCTTGTTTTCATCCGATTCGTTGATCCAATTTTCGACATAAAGTCTGTCTGTATCAGATAATTTTCCTGCCAGATACAGAGCTATTTTTTCGTATCGTATTTTCGGATTTCCCATGGCTGATTTATTCTATTTATTGAATAGACTCACAGCCTCCGGAAAACCCCTAAAAGGAAATGTAATTTTTTCTAATTATTTTATTTAGATAATTTCATTAATAAGGTACAGACATATATAGCCTATGGTTAGAGAGCCTTTGTTGTAGTTTTCTGACAGGTATTCCTTCATCTTTTTTAATGCAATAGACATTTGATTTTCCACTGTTTTCTCGGCAATACCTCTTAATTCGGAAATTTCTTTGTAGGAGTATCGTTGCTCTCTGCTCAGGACATAAATATCCTTACACTTGGGAGGAAGTTGTGTTAGTGCTTCTTCGTATAGCATTTCAAACTCTGCCCTATTTATTATGTCTTTGGCTTCAATATCCTGAATCAGTTCTTGTGCCCATTTATCTAACAAAACCTCCCGGTTTTTCTGATTACGTAATTGGGTAAGCATTTGGTTGCGCACAGCTTTATACAAATAAGTTTTGATATAAAAGATATTCAGAGTATCCCTCTCCTCCCACAGTTTTATAAATACATCTTGTATCACATCTTCTATATCCTCCTTGTTGCGGGTATAATAAGACAGGAATTCAGACAAAGGTCCGACATACATATCGAACAGTTCTCTAAGATTTTTTTCGTTTATCTCTATTCGAGGATTTTGCATATTCTCCTCCTCAACTTCTCATGGTAATCAATAACTCACTCCATCGGGTTAACAATTTTATTGAATGAGTGATGAACGAAGGTATCTTTTATTTTTGATTTATCAAATTTCTATTTCCTTTTATCGAATAAACAAGTAACCATATTAACTCTAATGAAAACGCAGAAAGAATAATATCACTCCAAGCCTTTATATTATACAAACGAATGGAGATTGAAGATTTTTTCCTGTCTGGATAGATAATTTCCACTCCAAGTACGAATAAAACAAAGAGATTAAGAATCGACATCTTAATCTCCTTGATAATATATACCCTTTAAAACTTTTCTATTCGGAATCCAATAATAAATACAGGCTGGAACAGACTATATTTCAAATCTAATTCCAGCCTGAGCCTGTTTATGAAAAGCTATTCTATTTCTTTATACTTAATAATAGCTACAATAGTTCCAAGGGCAGATTTATTCCGAACCACTACAGGATAATTATATTCATTGTATTCAATACTATATTTTTCAGTACTAGTATTACCATTAGGATATCTACCTGTCTCTTTTATCCTGTTATTAGATCCAAAAAAGATAATACTACGATTATTACTATAACCGCCTAAATCAAAGAAATCAAAGTTAGACCCTTTTATCTGTACATATCTAAAAGGATTATTTTTTGAATCATATTCATAAGTATAATTTCCGTTTTCTTTTTCTAAAAATACCAGATTTCGACTACCGTCAAATTGGTAAGATATGAAAGGAGAAAGAGTATATAAATTCCAAGTATCATTAGAGTACATTTTCCATCTGTCCGGATCTCTAAACTCTCCGGTATAATTAAACAAAAAAGTATTGTCACTATAAGAATAAATAAAACTTCCTACATCATTTAACTCTTTATATAGGTCTCCACTAGGAGTATAAGCTCTATAATGTTCAGTCCAACCAGACATAAGTCCTTCTTCGTTATAAGTAAAATTAATCACCTCTATTTTAGTGGCATAATTCTCAGATCCTATAGGGATATATTTCCTCGTGGTACCAACAAAGCTTGTGATCACATCTTTATCATAAGTAAAACTGAGTATATTACGTTCCGACTCCCCTGAATCTAAAAAGATAGAAGTTGCAATTTCAAGAGGTACAAGACGTTTTATACCCGATTCTTCAGGTTTACCTTCAATAATTTCAGTAGATTCCCAATTATTCACAGAAGTAGATCCCATGATAGCATCTTCGCTATATATTACAAGATCGAAATGATAAGATTTACCCGATTCTAGAGTTAAACCCTCACTTGAATAATAAAATTGTTTTCCTGAAGATGGCAATGTGATTTTAAGCATTTGAGTCCCTTTTGAAACTGTTTGCGGAACAATTATACCACCATTTTCTGCTCCCAATTCTACTTCTCCCATTTCTGACAAATCCCCTAATTCTCCGGTCTGGTTATCAAACTCAATAGCTGTATAAACGTTTACGGCAACTACTTCGGCACCTGTAAGATCCAGAGTTGAAGTACCGGCTATCAATGAATAAGTGATACGTGAAAGCTTATGTTTAAATCCTAGGCTTATAGGATTGTCTGTAGGAGCCTGAGTAATTTCATCGGCAAACATCAGATCAGACTCGTGAATGTTAGCAACAGATCTTTGCATCGATTTCACAGCAAAAACATATCTTCTTGACGAAATTTCATTATAAGGATGATATGCTGATATTCTTACACTATTCCCATTTTCGGGATAATATTGTACCACACCTAGTAGATTTCCATCACCATCTGCCGTATAAGATAAATTCTGATCATAAGCTATAGAAGAAGAGCTTGCAACCTCATTAATAAATATACCGACTTTTTGACCGCGAGCAATCTGATTCGGATCATAGCCCGACGATCTCAGAGCACTCGCAGATGATGTAAATTTAATAGCCTTTTTACCGACTTCAGTTCCCCCTCCGGTATAAGGTGATTCGCTGCTACATGAATATGTAAAAAACAGCGATAACAACATAATTACTGAGTAAAATAAATTTTTCATACTTTTTTTGATTAAAATAAACGCATATATATATCTAATTCCTATATCTTCGAGAAAGAAATATTACCGGAGATTTTAAATAATACCCTCAATCCTTCTTTTTTTAAATAACACCCTCTTCTTCTTTGATAATACTCCCCTCTCTCTAATATCTAACTCATTTGCAAGACAAAATTAAGCAAGATTAAATCTCACCAATAACCTTATATATACCAATATGACTTTTATGAACTCAAAATCAACAACAAACTACTAATAAACAGAGCAATAACAAATATAAAACAATCCTTAAATATGACTTTTTCGGACAGAAATTAATCCTAAATTATTTCATTTTCTAAGAAATTAACAATATTTGCGTGTTCCCTCATCCCCATTTTTTTACGTATCAATGTTCGTTTTGCGACAATCGTACTAATACTCTTCCCAAGAAGAACGGAAATCTCTGAATTAGAAAATCCGATATAAATAAGACAACATATTTTAAACTCTACATCATCCAGACTCGGATATTTCGAATTTATCTTCTCAAAAAAACCATCATGTAGTTCATTAATGGTCGTATATAGAATATCCCAATTAAATGAAGAGTCCTGATAAACAATTTCATTAAACTTCTTCAAGAGTTTATGACCTTTTTGCTTTTCATCATCACGTAAGTAGCTTTCCAATAACGCCGATTTTTTGAGAGTTTCGAAACGATTCAACAAGATATTACGAGACGATTCTATTTTTTCATTATAGTCATCAGCCATTTGCCTAAGATCATATACCTTTTGTCGAATTTCAAGCAGTTCTTTTTCATATCGCTGCTTTCTGTAGTAAATAAAGAATGCAACAAGAATGATAATAAAAATTACCGCCAAAAGGATTATAGACAAATATTGCGTCTGAATTTTAAGCTTACTATTTGCATTCTTATCTGCCTGATACCGGTACTTTTCCTGAATATCGAGAAGCTCCTCACTATGCATATCCTCATAGATAAGATGTCGGCTTTCCAAGGAAAGCTTCCGATATTCCAATTCCTTTTTGTAATCTTTCTTTATTTCATAAAAATCCGCTAACTGAGTATATTGCGAAGCATAAAAATAGGGATTGTCAAGTTGTATCTGGTCAGCTATCTCTCTCGACTTATTCACATAAAATATTGCAGAGTCTGCTTCATTTTTGTCATAAAACAAGGCAGCAAGATTCAGGCTTTTTATTAAATCTTCACTACTGTAAGCTGCAAAGAAAGGCTTGGCTTGATAAAAAAATTGTTTTGCTTTCCAATTATCATTTTGCATACTACAGACCGTCCCTTTATTCATAAGAAGATCGGCAATCCTGATAGAATCGTTTAAAGCTGATGCAATCTTAAGAGCCTTATCGCAATAGACAAGAGCACTGTCACTTTCAAAGTTTTTATCTTCTTTGTTACCTTTCTCATATTCTGTTGCCTTAATTATTATATAACACATAGCTACATCTCTTAAAGCCTGCATTTCTTTTGAAGAATTTTTGACCTCATGAAAATACTGTGCAGCTTTTTTCATGTATGGTATAGCTTCTTCATCCATAAAATTGATAATGTGCAAATCTGCGATCAAGAACTGTATTTCCCCTTTCAGGTCAGTATCATCTGTTTGCTCAGCCATCTTTTCTGCATCCAAACAAACCACAATTGCTTTTTCACCCAGAGCCTGTTTTTTCAGAACCTGAGCATATAAATAGGCACTTAATGCTCCTCGATTTATATCATTCTTTTTTGTATAATGTTCTTTTACTTCACGAATAATAGTATCAGATGATATATCCTGTCCCGAATTGTATTTAGCTTGAGTCTTCAAAAGATTATACAGCCAGAAGTCCTCTTTATCCAGATCCGTTGGCTGCTCTATCAACTCCAGCAATGTATACGCACTATCAGCATTACTCCCCACAATACTCTGAGCCCCATCCAACAGCACGCGATCATGAGTAGATGTCTCTCTACAAGAAGATATACAGAGAATTGATAATATTAGAGAAAAAATATACTTCATAAATACAATTAAATGTTTTTTATCTAATACCTGTTATTTGCTTCCCATTACTTTTTAGATATATTTTCATCAAGAAAATTGATAATATTGCCATGTTCTTTTATTTCCATCTTTTTTCGGATTGATGTCCTTTTGGCAATTATCGTATTAACACTTCTTTCAAGGACTATCGAAATTTCGGAATTAGAAAATCCAATATATATCAGACAACATATTTTAAATTCAACATCATCCAGACTAGAATATTCTATTTTTATCCGATCAAAGAATCCATCATGTATTTCATTAATTATATCATACAGCAAATTCCAATCAAAAGATGAATTCTGATATACAATTTCATTAAATTTTTGAAGAAGTTTACGCCCCTTTAGTTTTTCATCCTCTCGCAAAAAATTCTCTAATAATGCCGATTTTTTCAAGACATCCAGATGTTGTAATAAAATATTCCGCGTCGAACTCACTTTTTCACTATACGTTTCAGCCATCTGTTTCAGATCGTATATTCTTTGCCGCGCTTCCAATAATTCTTTTTCATGCTTTTGTTTTCTATAATACAAGATGAAAAAGACGATCAATATGATAATACCTACAATCAACAGTGATATCCAAAGATATTGAACACGTATCTTTAACCTATTATTATCATTCAGGAGTAACTCTCTATTGTATTTTTTTTCTATGTCAGTCACCGCTCTCTTTATATCGTCCTGAAAGCTACCATAACGATTTTTTTGACCTTGATGTTTATAGAATGCAGCCTTCTCGTAATCGCCTTTATTCTCATAAGCGAGAGAATAAGCTTCATACAAATTAAAATAGAAAAGGGAATCTGTAACGTTCTTTTCTAGTCCAATATTTTTTGATTTATTCAGGAAATAAAGCGCCGAATCGCTATTATTTATATCATTGTAGAGGTTTGCTAACTTAAGATAGTTCTCTTCAAGTAGATTGCTCTCATCAGCAGATATAATTGTTTCTGATAAATATTCCTTTTCCACCTTTTTATTCTTATTACAAGAAAAAAGGCACAAAACGAATAATAAAATATATAGGCCGATATATTTCATAGAGTATATTAACATCAATAGGGGGTAAGAAAAACTCTCTCTAACACATCATATCTTCATCAGTGTAAAGATATATTATCTAAAATTAATAAATATAATTATTAGAGTTAAATATGAAATTGAGATTTTTTCAATCTTCATCATATCCAATCCTATAGCCACCAACACTGACCAAATCTACCTCCTGTTTTTCAGCAATTTACAAAAAAGACTGATAGAGTATCTACCAGTCCTTCAGTATATATATATATTTTGTCTCTTAATTTATTTAATAACTCAGCCTTTCAATACTGATTTAATGACATCAACCACTTTTTGTAAATCTTCTGTCATCAGGCTAGAACCGGAAGGTAAGCATAAGCCATTGTCAAATAAATCCTCAGAAGTACCATCACCATAAAAAGGACAATTTTCAAATATAGGCTGCATATGCATAGGCTTCCACAGAGGGCGCGACTCTATATTAGCAGCATCCAGTGCCAATCTTATATCTTCTCGTGTTTTACCTCCAGATTTATCCGGATCAATTAAAATAGATGTCAACCAATAATTCGAAAAAAAATCATCTGTCGGTTCCGTCTGGAAACTGATACACTCTATATCAGCAAATTGCTCTCTATAGAATTCATTATTGGCTCTTCTTTGCTCTACCCTTTGAGGAAGTACAAGCATTTGTCCACGACCAATACCAGCCACCACATTACTCATTCTGTAATTGTAGCCAATATGAGAATGTTGATAATGAGGAGCAGCGTCACGAGCCTGAGTTGCTAAAAAACGGGCGGTTTTAATATATTCTTCATTCTTAGAGACCAGTGCTCCTCCACCTGAAGTAGTTATAATTTTATTCCCATTAAATGATAATACTGCCATCTCACCTAATGCTCCACAATGTTTTTCTTTATATTTTGACCCAAGCGCTTCCGCAGCATCTTCTAAAACAGGAATTTCATATTTGTGAGAGATGGAAAGAATCTCATCCATCTTGGCAGGCATACCATACAAATGGACAGGAATAATAGCCTTTGGCTTTTTTCCTTTCGATATTCGATCCTTTATTGCTCTCTCCAGATGCTCCGGAGACATATTCCATGTATCTTTTTCACTATCTACAAAAATGGGTGTTGCTCCCTGATAAACAATAGGATTTGCAGATGCAGAGAATGTAAAACTCTGGCACAATACTTCATCTCCAGCTTGCACCCCTAAAATAATTAATCCAAGATGCAAAGCTGCAGTACCTGCGCTTAAAGCAGCTACATGAATATTTCCACCCATATAACCTGCCAGATCTTTTTCAAAGGCATCTACATTGGGACCCATTGGAACAACCCAATTCGTATCAAATGCTTCTTGTATAAATTTTTGCTCTTGCCCACCCATATGAGCTAATGAGAGCCAAATACGTTTTGTGTTCATTCTATGATTTTTATTATTCGACATGGATTACCCGCTACAATAGCATTATCCGGTATATTTTTTGTCACAACTGAACCTGCACTAATAACAGACCATCTCCCGATTTTTATACCAGGAATAACGACTGTTCCAACACCAAGTAATGTACCTTCTCCAACTTGCACATTTCCACAAAGATTTACTCCTGGTGCAATATGTACAAAATCTTCGACAACACAATCATGATCAACAGTTGCTCCCGTATTTATAATAACATGTTTTCCGATCTTTACCAATGACTGAAGAATCGCTCCTTGCATTATCACAGATCCTATCCCAATACTGGCAGACTCTGAGACAATCGAGGACTCATCAATAGCCTGTGCATAAGATATGCCAGATAGTTTTTCTACAATTTTTTTTCGAGTCTTATTATTACCTACACTCACAATCAGAGGCGAAGATATACTCCCATTTACAACAGGAATATTCATACACTCTTTAATTTCAGGATTATCATCATAAATCTCCTTTACAGAAATATTTCTACTTCTTAAGATATCTATTATAACCCTTGCATGCCCGCCCGCTCCATATAAGCAAACTTCTTTCATATCTTTTAATTATTTCCTGTAAATTTTTCCATTGTAACACTGGTATCAGAATTTATTCCCTCCGATTTGAAAACCTTTAATATGGTCAGAAGTAATATTTTAATATCGAAGAGTAAAGAAATATGATCAACATACCATACATCAAATTTGAATTTTTGCTCCCAAGAAATAGCATTCCGACCATTAACTTGTGCCCATCCGGTTATTCCAGGACGAACTTCGTGTCTTCTCATCTGCACACTATCATATAAAGGTAAATATTCCTCCAATAATGGACGAGGACCTATCAAACTCATATCACCTTTAATAACATTTATCAATTGAGGAATTTCATCTAAGGAGGTTTTACGAACAAAAGCTCCTATGGGTGTTAAACGTTCTGAATCCGGTAAAAGTTTTCCTTGAGAATCTTTTCTATCATTCATTGTTTTAAATTTGATGACTTTAAATATTCTGCTATTTTTTCCAGGACGTTTTTGTAGAAAAAAAGGCTTCCTATTATTTGCAACAAATAAGAATGATGAAACTAACACAAAAATTGGAGATAATATAATAAAACCAATTAATGATAAAGTGAAATCCAGAAAACGTTTAAAGAAATGTTTGTACATAATATATTACAAAATTATTGTATTCTTATCCCAATCAATCATTTGACTTGCAGTTTGAATGTTTATAAATTCAAAATCATCCATCATTTGTAACCACTTTTTGTATGCACCTTTAATACCATAATAAGATTTAAAATATCGTAAGTTCAACTCCTTTTTTTGAACTGTATCAAAATCTCTTAAATGAAAGTAAGTCATTGAATAACGAGATTTACACATTATTTGACTTATTTTAGAATAAGGAAGTAGCCTAAAATACCCTCCTCCTGAATATGCTATTTTTTTATTAAAAATCGTAGTAATAGGTATTGGAAACTCTTTCAATCTAATATTTTTATATACAATTGTACAAGGCTCTATTGATGTGAATGAAGGAAATCCCCCAAAACTTCTTGCCGCAGGAAAGATAGAACTATCATACTCAATACCATATTCCGACAATATTTCTAAAGCCCACAATGTTTTCTCTGTTATAGAAAAAGCAGGGGCACGATACCCTACAACTTTTTCCCCTAGCAAATCTTCAAGTGATTGAATCGCTATTTTAGTATCATAAGAAAATTCTTCTGGAGTCATTTCTATAATCCACCTATGCATATCCGAATGACATGCTATTTCATGTCCTCTACTATGGATTAGTTTAATAACATTTTTATATTCTCTAGCTAAATATCCTAAACAAAAGAAAGTACCTTTGACTTTTTTTTTATCCAGAACATCTAATATATTATTGAGTAAACTATCAACGCTATACTGTGACTGAGCTTCATAAAAAAGCCATTCTTCTATATCAAAAGTAATTATATTCATAACCTATCTAATACCAGTTTTAGTCGACCTAAATTCAGAGCTTAATTGTTTTTTAATATTACCAATTAATCCATAAAAAAAAGGCAAAGGGTCAGAAAAACTAAAATCTTGAAAAGAGAGATCTTTATCTATAAATTTAAACCAATTAGGTTTTGCTCTAAATCTATCTTTACTACATATAAACCACAAAAACTCAAAACCTATATGTCTCAATTTTTTTCCAGGTTTATACTGATAAGTTTTTAATTTTCTCCCTAATGATGCATCAACAATTATGGAACCATAGTCAATTCCAGAATTGACCGCTGATTCTATACATGCAGGTACTCGTGGATTAATTTCCATTATTTTCATTATTCCATCTTTAGTATCTTCAATTAAATCAAAATCTGCAAAACCTATCCACTTTATTTTCTTCAAAACAGAATAACATATTTCTACCAATTCTGGACATTCAATAGTTATATTACAACAACTACTTCCCCCACTTTCTGGATAGTACCTTTGTTTATGGATAACTGAACTATATTGTAGTTTTGACTCTTCATCTACGAATAATTGAACTTTTATTTGCTTCCCTCCTTTTTCAATAAATTCTTGTAAATGACATGCCCCATAATTTGCCCTAATAATAGGATAAGAATTTTCAAATTCATCCCTATCTTTTACCAATACCATACCTCTTCCTCCAGTAGTATGATTAGGCTTTATTAATGCAGGAAATATTGAATTGGGAATTTGTGTAAAATCAAACTGTTCCAGATCAATACTATGTGGGTGTGGAAATCCATTTTTCTGACATATTACCATTAATTGATTTTTATCATATCCTAAATTAAAGGCTGAATAGTCAGGATTAAATATAGATGTTATGGATTGCAAAATTATTTTATACTTACTTACAAACTCTGCTTTTGAGTCACTAAGTGGTATAACAACTTTAATATTATTTTTTATAATATAATCTTTCAAGAAATCAAGATAAGCATTATCATCATGAAGCAATACTCGATTTTTTTTACTGACATATCGTGTAGGATATCCATATGAAAGTTTATCCCGATAAAACATATGCACGCAATAATTATTTTTATATAATTGCCTAGCTATAGGTAGAGTTTGTGTCCCATCACCATCTAATAGTAGAACATTTGCATTTGTCATATAGATAACTCCCTCTTCTTTATAATCCTAGCAGGAATACCCCCAACGATAGAATAAGGAGGTACGTCAGTATTAACAACCGCTCCCGCTGCAATAATAGACCCTTTTCCAACAGTAACTCCAGCCAGAATAATAGCTCCTCCACCTATCCAAACATCATCTTCTATAATAACATCAGCATCATAATAATCCTGTGAAATTATGGGTGTTTCTATCTCATCAAAAGCATGATTAAAAGCTATAATCATAACATTAGCTCCAGTATGGACATAATTGCCTATTTTTATACGCGCAGTCTTTTTTCCAGCTTGTAAAACATTATTATGATTTATTAAACAATGTTCTCCAATTTCAATACGTTCTGCTTGACGGAATACTACCGTTGCATGAACTTTGCTTGCTTTTCCAATCTTCGACTGATGACGTCCTATCCCATAATTAACAATATAGTAAATCACCAAATTAATTAAATCTTTAAGAAAACGAAGAGTCAATATATGAATCAATATAAGTTTCATATACCGCCCTTTTGTCGGTCTTTCGTGATGAACTTTAGTAAATTTTTCCTTCATTTCATTTATTCATTAATAAATATCATCTGAAGACATTTTTTTATTATGATTCACGGCGTCAGAATCGTATCTCATGTTTTTTCTGTTTGTTACTGTTCTTTTCAACATCCCGAAAACATCCTCCATTCTTGTGAATAACAATCTAAATAAAGATTTAAGACCTTTATTTTTATAAATAAAAAATAATGTACTCAAAGAATGTTGAATTATTTCTTTTTTATACTGTTTACTATAAAAAGAAGCATAATCATCTGTATGTTTTTCCAGTTTTTCTGTTACATGATTAAAACTTTTAAGCATCTTATTCTTAACAGAAACTTCTGCAAAAGTGGTTTGCAATGCATTATTTATGTTTACACATAATATCTCCCAGGATTTTAATTGATTATTTTCGATATTACAACTTAAAACTCCAGATCTCCTCCGACGAAAAGAACTACCATCCATCACAAAATCTCCTAAACTATAAAAGATATTTTTGTCTTTGTAAACTTCCATTCCCCCCAAAACATGTGGATGGACTGTTACAATCATATCTACTCCAAGATCTATTTTATTATGGCAGAATTCTCTTATCTGTGGATTTGGAAATCGTGTAAATAAAATTCCTACATGCGCATACAAAATAACAAAGTAACCTTCATTTCTGTATTTTTTTATAACATTATCCAAAATAGGATCATCAATCCGTATAGTTTTCCAATCATTATCTTCTGCAAATTCATGATTCATCATATCAGCACAGGTAATAATTGCTATTTTTTGTCCGATATGCTGAAAAAAATATGGTTCATAATCTTCCTTAAATAAACCATTCCATTTCATGGCATTCTCATTTAAGACCTCTGCTGTATCATCCATTCCTTGCTCTCCACAATCATTAATATGATTATTGGAAAGTGATAAACAATCAACCCAATTAAATTCCTTTATTATTTGAGGATTGCCTTGAAAGACAAGATGATCTTTACTTACTTCACAATTTTTTGTAATCGGAGATTCTAAATTGCCAACAACTAAATCAGCCTCCTTTATTTTTTCTATTAAGTCTGGAGAAACAATATCATATGGTTGTTCATTATATTTTTTTACAATAAAACGTCCTAACATTATATCTCCGACAAAGGATATTTTCATCAATTTGATTTATTATTTATTTGATTTAATATTCTTTCGCAAGCATGAGCAGATGTAAGATTATCCATAAAATACTTATATCCCAAATTACCCATTCGTATTCTCATTTCTTTATCTTGGTACAGCTTATCAAAATCCTGAAACATTTTTTCCTTATCTAATCCTTCTGACCATAATCCGCAACCTGCTTTATCTATATAATAATATCCATAATCACTACCTTTATTTATCATCGCTATTACAGGTATCTTCATCGACATATACCCAATAATTTTTGATGGAGAAGTAGGAACCTTATATCTTTCATCCAACGAAATAATTCCAATATCTGCCGATTTTAACAAATCATTATAATCTTCACGAGGTAAATAATCCACAAAACGAATATTATCTAATCCTTTTATTTTAGCCTCATCTACCAATTTTTGTTTTCTTATACCTTTACCTACAACAACAAAAACTATAGTAGGGTTATTTTTATACTTTTCAGCTAAAGTGATAATATTCCAAATAGCTTGTCCGACACCTATTGTTCCTCCGAAAATAGCAAAAAATTTATCTCTTAGCCCATACTTTTCTCTAATAGAAGAATCTGGAGAAATATATTCTTCTTTTTTCACCCAATTAGGAAGTAGAACAACTTTATTTTTTTCTATATTTGGAGCTATTGACAAAACAAAATCAATATTTGCAGGAGACATACATCCTATATAATCCGACTCCTTATATGCTTTCTGAGCTTTTGAATATAAAAATTTATACATAACCTCATTATTACACATTCCTATACTCCGAGAACTATGCGGATGTATATCTCTCAAAATAAGATACAACTTTGCTTTTGTCTTCTTCTTCACATATGATGCAAAATCAATAAGAGTAATAGGAGGAGTAGGCATAAGAATCAAATCATATGATTGCTTCCCTAAATATTTTTTAAATGCCCGTTTAAACATATAGGGCATTAGTGTGAGAGCTATCCCTTTTTTCAGAACACTACTTACTCCATCAGAGTTCATAGACTCAACTCTTAAAACACTCATTCCTCCTTCTTTACCCAATCCAGTTAATTGGTTGGGAAGGGCTGGTGTCACAATTGTAATATTATGACCACTATTTTTAAACTCTATGGCCAGATCAGAGTAAAAGGAACCCGCATTAGCATTTAAATCCGGGCATGATAACATTAAAAAAAGTACATTCATAATATCTCAAATTTCACTCCATACAACTCGTTTTATATAGTCTGTATATGATAATATTATTCTTACGACCTTATCACTAACATTTGGCATACTATAATCAGATACAGGACGAAAATTACGCTTGTCACCAATATACTGATATTGCAATTGTACTAATCCTTGAAAGACTCTTTCCGGATTTAACCCGACCATCATTACCGAAGCCTCTTCCATAGCTTCTGGTCGTTCATGTGCTTCTCGAATATTCAAAGCCCGAAAATTCAGAATAGATGATTCTTCACTTATTGTTCCACTGTCAGAAAGAACAGCATATGAATTAATCTGCAATGCCAGATAGTCACTTAATCCCATAGGTTTCATTAACTTCACATTTTCATGAAATTGTATATTGTATTTTTCAATCATCTTACGCGTACGAGGATGAGTTGAAACAATAACTGGCATATCATATTTATCTGAAATTGAATTAAGGATTTCCACTAAATTAAAAAAATTCCTCTCAGAGGCAATATTCTCTTCCCGATGAGCTGATACAACAAAATATTTACCTTCTTCAAGGACTAGTTGTTCTAAGATATTAGACTTTAGCACCTTTGGCATATACTCATTCAGCACCTCAAACATAGGACTACCCGTTTTGATTATTCTATCTGGACGCAACCCTTCAGAAAGAAGGTATTCTCTTGCAATATCACTATAAGTAAGATTAATATCAGCTGTATGATCAACAATCTTTCGATTTGTTTCTTCAGGAACACGCTGATCGAAACAACGATTACCTGCTTCCATATGGAATATAGGAATATGACGTTTTTTGGCAGCAATTGCGCACAAGCATGAATTGGTATCCCCCAAAACCAAGAAAGCATCAGGTTTCACTTCTTGAAGAACAGAATCTATATTGATAAGTATCAGTCCCGCTGTTTCAGTCGCATTTTGTCCTGCCGCATTAAGGAAGTAATCAGGCTTACGAAGATCAAGATCCTCAAAAAAAACTTCATTTAGTTCATAGTCATAATTCTGACCTGTATGAACTAATATATGTTCAACAGCCTCTGACTGATCCAGTTTTTTTAGTACACATGATAATCTGATTATCTCAGGGCGTGTACCAACAACAGTCATTACTTTCAATTTTTTCATATAATTAGTTACTTTATTCTATTAAACTTCTAAAAAGAATGTATCCGGATGTTCTTTATCAAATATCTCATTTACCCACATTACAGTAACCATATCAGTTTCACCCAGATTTTCGATATTGTGAGTATATCCGACAGGTATATCTACTACTTCCAATTTATCTCCCGAAACATAATACTCTATAATTTCAGATGAACCTATTTTCCGAAAACGAATTACTCCTTTACCACTCACTACGAGAAATTTTTCATTCTTAGTATGGTGCCAATGATTACCTTTTGTTATACCAGGCTTCGATATATTTATCGAAACCTGCCCTCGATCATTAGATTTTAAGAACTCAGTAAAAGATCCCCTTTGATCAATATTCATCTTCAAAGGATAGCTGAATTTATTTTCTGGAAGATAGCTCAAATAAGTAGAATACAGCTTTTTCGAAAAAAGATCTTCCATATTCGGAACCTGCAAGCTATTCCTACTCTCCTTAAATTGGTGGAGTAGATCAACAATTGCACCCAATTTCACGTGATGGACAGGATCTACTTCTTCATACATTCCTGATAGATTCTTATGTCTATCATTATCTTCCAACTTATCAATGAACGATTTTACAACATCATCAACATATACTAAACTCATATCCACATTTGGATCATTTATCTGAATAGGCAAGTCATTAGCAATATTATTACAAAAGGTGGCAACTGCACTATTATAATTAGGTCTACACCATTTTCCAAAGACATTTGGTAACCGATACACATATACCGGAGTTTGAGTATCTCTACTATATTCAAAAATTAAATCTTCACCGGCTTTTTTACTCTTACCATAAGGATTATCTAATGTAACTTGGGTAGAAGATGTAATTAATACCGGAGCTTGATTTTTATATTTCTTTAAACTATCCAGAAGTAGGGACGTAAAACCAAAATTTCCGGACATAAATTCTTCCGGATTTTGGGGTCTATTAACTCCAGCTAAATGAAATACAAACTCTGCTTCTCCAGCATATTCTTTCAAATGATTTATATCTGTATCTATATCAAACTCAAACAAGTCTGTATAACCTTGATTGTGTAGTTCTGCTATCAAATTTTTACCTACAAATCCCTTTGAGCCGGTAACTAATATTTTCATTTCGATATAGTTTGGTTAATTATGTCCAACTTTAGTAATAATTTTTTCATCCCCTCTACATCTAACCTATCTGTATTATGAGAATGATAATCTTCAATTTGGGATAATTCTTTCAGACCTTCTACAAAAAATTTATCATAATTAAGATCTCTATTATCAGCAGGAATTCTATAATATCCACCTAAATCTTCAGCCTTAGACATTTCTTCACGAGTTACTAATGTCTCATATAATTTTTCTCCATGACGCGTACCAATAACCTTTACCTCTGAACTAGTCTTTGTAAGATCAATAACAGCTTTAGCGAGCACTTCGATAGTAGCAGCTGGTGCCTTTTGGACAAATAAATCTCCGTTTTTACCATGTTCAAAAGCATAGAGGACTAAATCTACAGCATCATCCAACGTCATCATAAAACGAGTCATATTCGGGTCTGTTATTGTCAAATCCTTACCTTTTGCAATCTGCTCCAGAAACAATGGGATGACTGATCCTCTACTAGCCATTACATTACCATAACGAGTACAACAAACAGTTGTTCCAGTATCCTCTAATGTACGTGCTTTAGCTATTGCGACTTTCTCCATCATGGCTTTACTAATACCCATCGCATTTATAGGATAAGCAGCTTTATCTGTTGATAGTACAACAACATTTTTCACTCCATACTCTACAGCCGAATCAAGTACATTCTGAGTACCAATCACATTAGTATTTACAGCTTCTATAGGAAAAAACTCACATGATGGAACCTGCTTCAACGCTGCTGCATGAAATATATAATCCACTCCTCGCATGGCATTATCTACACTTCTTTTATCCCGAACATTTCCTATATAAAATTTCACCTTAGGATTTTGAAGTTGATGACGCATATCATCTTGCTTTTTCTCATCCCGAGAAAAGATTCTTATTTCCTTTATATCCGAATTTAGGAATCTTTTCAATACAGCATTACCAAAGGACCCTGTCCCCCCCGTAATCAATAATATTTTATCTTTAAACATTTGCATTAAGCTTTAATATTTTCACCCATTCATCGATATTCGCAGTAATATCAAATTCATTACAACATAATTGATACGCCTTTTTTCTCATATTTTCATATTTTTCTTCAGGCATCAACAATAACTCATCAATTGTATCAGCAATTATTTGGGGAGAGTTATCTATCCAAAAACCAGCACCATAATTATTCAAATTTTCCCAAGGTGTTCCTTTTGAACATACGGCAGGCGTACCCTGAGCGAGTGATTCGATAATAACATTCCCAAAATTTTCGGAATGAGATACCAAGAATGTAGCTTTAGCGTTTGCATACAGCTTTTCTTTTTCTAATCCAACAACCATCCCCTTGAATATGATTTTATCTTGTAGATTCTTACTGGCAATCAATGACAATAATTCTTGATAATATATACCTTCGTTCTTACCTGCCAAATATAGTTTATAGTCTGATTCTAAAAAATTACGAGACAATGAGATACCTTCTATCAGTTTTTCAAGAGCTTTAATAGGCATAATTCTACCAACATAAAGAAGATAGTTTTCATTTCTTTCTTCTTCCATTTTTTGAGGGAGTTCCATATAATTAGGAATCAATACAGTCTGAACTTTCTCTCCCAAAAAATTTCGAATCGAATCTTCCTCTTCTTTCGAAGTAGCATGAAATATTGCCCTTTTAGCAAAAAAATATTTTATAATTTTTATATAACTATTTTTTATAAATCCACGAGGGATTAAAAACTCGCCTCTGGGAGACCATATTATCCTCTTTCCTAAAATTAGAGTTAGGATTCCTACAAAAAAATTAGGTTTATAAAATATTGAACTTAACATAATCAGGTCATTCCTAGATACCTCTTTTAAAGTATTCCATGTGAGCTTTATAGAACTATTAACGGCATTAGTACTACAATATTTTATTTTTATATTATCCAGATTAAACCATTTATTTCGCACCGCAAAGTCTGCGGGAACACCTATATCTGACACTACTACAGTCACAGCAATATCCTTTTTTACCAACTCCTTTCCAATCCAATAAAGAGTATTACCTGGTCCTCCGATCTGAGAGGGATAAAACATCCCCAATGACATCAATAGTTTCATTTTTATTCTTCAATTTAGGTTAACCATGGGGCAACAGGTCTTACTCCTTCATTTTCAAAAATATATTTACAAATTTGTATAAAATACTCAGTTATGACTATTCCTGATATTGAATGCTTACTCCACTCTATAATTTCTTCTCTTTTTTCGAAAGTTAAAGGACCTTTGATCAACCATTTTTTCAGTACTGTATCAAGATTATCTCCTTTTCTAAAATAAAATACCTCTCCCCTATTTTTATTATCAAGTAAAGAAGAAGCTCCACAATGTTCAGAACAAATCACTCTCATCCCATTTTGTAAAGCTTCATTAACAACAGCACCCCAACCATCATAAAAACTTGGTAAAATTAACATGTCAAAATCTTGCATTAACACTTGGACTTGGCTGTTAGGCAATTTCCCAATATATTTTATATTTTTATTATCTTGGATAGCATTTTTTAGTTCATTCTCCAAAGGCCCGACGCCTATAATAGTAAAGTTATCAAAAAGATCCAAATATTTTTTAACAATGGATACCAATCCTAATATATTTTTATTTTTATTTATAGTACCCACAAATAAGATAGATGCTTTATTTTTAACACCATACTTTAAATTACCATCATTAAATAATACAGGTTCCTCAGTAAAATATCCCCAATGAAATAATTTTTCTTTCGGAAATCCAGCTTTTTCAAACCAATATTTACCTAATTCCCCTGTATGTAATAACCCATGAATACCTCTCCCATATTTTAGAAATTGTATTTTTTTTCTATATCGTCTAAGAAAACCCTTAAACCCCAAGAAATCATATGGTTCAGCTAGTACTAGTGTTTTAAGTCTTAAATCGTGTATTAAATGAAATGCTTTATTTACTAATGGATATGCATGAATACCTGAAAAAACATGTATCGCTTCTCGATGAGAATTTACAATTTCGGTTACTTCAATAAGAGAAGGGGCTATTATTATTTGGGTATCTCCCATATCGGGTACGTCCCAACCCTCTTTTAATCTCCTGTCGCTCATTTTTTTCTCTACTACTAAAACAACCTTATAAGATAGTGAAAGATTCCTCAAAAAAGATGACTGATGAATACTTAAAACATTCTGCCAAAAGACAAATTCCATATTATATACAGGCATATCTATTATTTCTTATTTAATTTATAAACAGTATTTAAGACACCAATATTTAACCACATTAATGCACATAAAGGGCTTCCAAATGCCAGTGTATATCCTTCGATTATAGTATGTGTTGCAAAAAAGGCACAAACTGCTACACTTAATCCATAGTTAGGAAAATATCTCCAAATTTGTATCAACGGAGGAATAATTAATAATAAATAGCTTATAAATCCCAAAATGCCTGTGGAGGAAAGTAACATTAGCCAACCGCTTCCTGATTCTTGAGTTCCTTCAAAAAAATCAATTTTGCTGTTTTTGACTTCTTTCATTGTAAGAAAACCAACACCAATAATAGGACTACTCTCAAAATCAGCAATTCGATCTTGCCACATTTTATCTCTTCCTGAAGTAATATTGCTAGAACTGTTTTCAATTTTATTATACAAAGCATCCAACATTCCTCCAGGATTAAGGACTATTATAGCTGTGAAAAGCGTTGCAAAAGCTAATATGTACCCGAACATTACATGGTTTCGTTTATGATATTTGAAACAAATATAAACAACTATAGCAAATAACATCCCCCCCATAGCTCCCCTTGATGTTGCTAAAGATGCAACAAAAAGACAAATAAGCCCCAAAATTAAATAAATATACTTTTTATACTTTTTTTCTGTTATGCCCTTCATCATAAATCGATCTAAACAGAAAAGAAATGCCAACACAGCCATAGGTGACATTGTCATAGAATGGCTCGACAGACCATTAAAAGAACCTCGGACGAAACCTATCGGGATTTTTAAAATAAAAATAAAAAAAGATATTAAAACAAATATGATAATCATATTTTGTAAATAAAACATTATCTCTTTTTTTAAGTTAGCAGAGTAGGTACTATCATCAAATGGGCCTACAATAATCAACAATAAGCAAAATCCTATAAATCTTTCCCATGGACTAAAGAAAGGATCAATATCATTTAAAACAATAGACAACAAGCAAATGAAAAGAAACACTAAAGATTTAAGGTTTATCTCCCACGTGAATGTAAATAATTTCCTTGAAATAATAAAAATAGCTCCAATAAACAAGATTGCATAATATATATATGATGATTCTACAACTAAAAAACTAGCTCTCAGAATAATAGTAAAAGCAATTATAAAAGCAAATAATTTATATTCTTTCATTTAATATTTATACTACAAATATATTTTACACTCTAATATCTCTAATTTTTTTTGCTGGTACTCCTCCTACAAGTGAATATGAGAGCACATCCCCAGTAACAACACTCCCTGCCGCAACTATTGCCTTATCTCCTATTTTTACTCCAGGCAAAATGATCGCACCAATTCCAATCCAAACTCCATTACCAATAATGATGTCTGTTGAATATCCTTTTCCTGCACTTCTAATACCCATTGGATCTATCATATGAGTTCCCGTAGTTATTATTACATTACTAGAAATATCACAATAATCTCCAATAATTATATTTGCATTCCCTCCTGTTAATATAGTTTCACTACCTATAAATGTATCCTTCCCAATATTAACATTGTTTACTCCTTTTATCTTGATATTTTGCAATCGTGCAGTTTTATGAATCAATATTCCACAAAATCTATACATCAAAACTTTAAATCTAAACCCACTAGAAGATGGAATTAAGTTATTAATTTTATTAGCAAAAAAAAGGAAGATAGAACTATGCATTTGTTATAGAAAAATTTAAATATATTTTACCAATAAGATACAAAAACAGAACCGTAATACAATTCATCACTAAAGAAGATATTACAAGCCAATATGCTCCAGTAGCTTTATAATTAAGATCCAATATAGAGGTCATTAATACATATGCTAAACAAATCGTTCCAACATCTCTAAATAAACGTACAACAAACATAATCCAATTTTTATTTTGAGAAATATATTCTTGTGAATATACATTAACAATACAACTAAAAATAGTAGTAAAAACAGATATATTCAATACAATCTTCAATGTATCAAAACTTGCACCATAAAACTTTGAAATAAAACCTGAAAATAGAAATACAAGAAACACAGGTATAAGAGTAGAAAGAATAGTAACAAACATCATGGTTCTAAACACTCTATTATGCTGTTCTTGATTTTTGTTTGTACCGGATAGGTGAGATAAAGTTACATTACGTAATACAGCAGGAATAAACAAAATTACACTTGACCATTGTATAGCAACTGAATATATGCCGACTTCACCATAATCTGAAAACTTTACTAATAACAGAATATAAACCCAACTAGTTATAGAATATAAAGCTTCTTGCAAAGCTATAGGTAATGAAAATGAAAACAAGCTTTTTACTGACACTTGTGAGGTGGATGATTTTGTCGGATATAAATTTAAGCTTTTTCGAACTGCTACATTATTTAGAATACAATTAATAATATATGACAGTAATAATGCGAATAAAGCCCCTTCAATATTCCAAAAATAAGTTAGAGGAATCGTTAACAGAAAAGTAGAAACACCTACAATAACATTATTTTTAGCAATAATCTTAAATTCATTAAATCCAGCTAATATTCCAATCTGTACAGTAGTTAGAGCATTAAAGACAATAGTTACTGCAAAAATCTTAAGAGATAATGATAAGTGTGGAGCATTTAAATAAACCGCAACCTCTTGAGAAAAAATGAATAGCAACAAAGACAACAGTGAACTCACAGCCAAGGTTATAGTTATAACCAAAGATACGATCTCCCTTATCTTTTCTTTATTATTCAACTTTGACTCAGCAATAAACTTTGTTGCAGTATAGCCTAATCCAAATGTAGAAAAAATTGCGATATTCATTAAGGTACTCTTTATCATACCATATTCACCATAGATATCTTTTCCCAAAAATCTTGCTATAACTATACCAACAATTAATGCTAAGCCTTTTCCTAAAACATTTCCAATTAAAGACCATACTGAATCCTTAAAAAGAGCTGATTGTAGAAGTTTCCCCTTTATTTTCTCAAAATAAACCATTAACTAATTATATATTATAATCTCCCATCTACAAATTCTCTATTCAGGATAGCTTTTACATCAAATATAACCGAATTATTTTTATGATATTTCTCAAAATCAAAAAATTTAAGCTCATCATGAGCCACTGCAAGAATAATTGCTTCATAAGTTTTATTAGAGTCAATCTCTTTTATAATATCCACTCCATATTCCTCTTTTACTTCTTCTTGACTAGCCCATGGATCATAAACATCCACATTAATATCAAATTCGCATAATTCTTCATAAATATCTATGACTTTCGTATTTCTGATATCCGGACAGTTTTCTTTAAAAGTAACTCCCAAAATCAGAATATTTGCACCCTTTATCTTATGATCTTTCTTAATCATAAGTTTCATTACTTTATTAGCAATAAAAGGAGCAATACTATTATTAACATGTCGTCCCGACAGTATAACTTGCGGTATATATCCTAGAGATTCTGCTTTTGTAGCCAAATAATAAGGATCTACACTAATACAGTGCCCCCCGACCAGTCCCGGTCGGTATTTCAAAAAATTCCATTTAGTACTTGCGGCTTCGATTACATCATTAGTGTCTATACCTATTTTATCAAAGATCAGGGCTAATTCATTCACAAATGAGATATTTACATCCCTCTGTGCATTTTCTATTATTTTAGAAGCTTCTGCTACTTTTATAGATGAGGCTTTATGAGTTCCAGCAACTATTATGGAGCCATACAAAGCATCCACTTTATCTGCAATTTCCGGAGTAGAACCTGATGTTACCTTTTTTATCTTAGTAAGAGTATTCACCTTATCTCCCGGATTAATTCGTTCAGGACTATACCCTGCAAAAAAGTCTTCATTAAACTTTAATCCGGAAACTTTTTCTATTATCGGGATACAATCTTCTTCTGTACATCCAGGATAAGTTGTAGATTCGTAAATAACAATATCATCCTTCTTTATAACCCTCCCCAACATTTCCGATGCTTTAACCAAAGGTGTTAAATCAGGAGAATTATTTTTATCAATAGGAGTAGGAACAGTTACAATAAAAATATTAAATGATTTCAAATCCTCTTCTTTATAAGAAAAAGATAAGCCTGCTTGAGAATCTTCTTTATATAAATTCATTACAGATTTAAGTTCCTCTAAATCGGCTTCTTGAGTATGATCTAAACCATTTTGAAGTTCTTTCACCCGTTGAGTGTTTATGTCATAACCAAGCACTTTATATTTTTTAGCAAATTCTATAGCAAGCGGTAACCCCACATATCCTAAACCGATAACTGCGATTTTGGCATTATCTAATTGATAACTCATAATTATTTGTATTTTCTACTTCAGAATTTAAATTTACTACATAATATGATTTTATTCAAGAACGCCTTTTTTGCAAAATTATTGCATTATAGTAATTTAAATAAGAAGTTATCATTTTTACAATAAAAAAGCGTTTGATTTAAGTTTTGTAATCTAAGTTTGTATAAATATTAGGCACAAAGTTAGTACAAAATATTTCAATTAAATAGAATTCTAATATAAATATGTAATCTTACAATAACTATAGCCTTCAGATAATGAGCACTACATAAACAAAAAACGCTTTACACAATGCCTTGCAACAAATGTTACCAGTTCGACAAAGAGTTAAATGATGACAATTATATAACAGTGATATTAGATATGGATATGAGTGCAGAAAAGTACTGCCACTAATCTTTCATCTTATGAAGTTAAATGGCTATTACACCTAACCTTTTTTATATTACATAAATAGCACAAATAATAGGTAATGTTTTAGTAACGGTTTTTGACTTTGGATTGGCTTTTTCGGGTCTGGATGGTGACTAATCAGAAACATGTAGAAACTAAAAAAGCCCTCTAAATTAAACATTTAGAAGGCTTTTCTTAATTTTGACCGAATGTTGACTTCGGCTTTTGTGGTCCCACCTGGGCTTGAACCAGGGACCCCCTGATTATGAGTCAGATGCTCTAACCAACTGAGCTATAGGACCTGATTTTCGGCGGTTATCCCGAAATCGGATGCAATATTACTGCTTTTTCCTTATATATGCAAGGATTGAACGAAAAAAAGGAAGTTGAAATTTTCATTCAACTCCCTTTTAAATTGCTATATAGCTAGAAATTAATTATTTTCAGGTCTCAGTTTTCTTACAACTGCTCCGGTACGCCACATTTCACTTTCACGAAGAGCTTTCAACTCTTTTTCTAGACCTTCACGATAATCCGGTTTAGAATTTGTATCAATAGAACGTTGCGCTTCGTTTCCATTTGCTACTTCCGAATATAATTTTGCAAACACCGGTTTAGTCGCATCGTGGAAAGGTCCCATCCAGTCTAACGCACCACGTTGAGCAGTAGTAGAACAGTTAGCATACATCCAATCCATACCGTTTTCTGCAAACAATGGCATCAACGATTGAGTAAGCTCCTCAACAGTCTCATTGAATGCTTCTGATGGAGAGTGTCCGTTTTCACGAAGAACCTCATATTGAGCCAACAAGATTCCTTGAATAGCTCCCATAAGCGTACCACGCTCGCCTGTCAGATCAGAGAATACCTCACGTTTGAAATCTGTCTCGAACAGATATCCCGAACCTACACCTATTCCTAAAGCTACTACACGGTCTTTTGCTTTGCCCGTCGCATCTTGGAAGATAGCATAACTCGAATTCAATCCACGTCCTTCAAGGAACATACGACGAAGGCTAGTTCCCGATCCTTTAGGTGCAACCAAAATAACATCAACATCAGCAGGAGGAATAATACCTGTGCGTTCTTTGTAAGTGATACCGAAACCATGTGAGAAATACAAAGCCTTACCAGCAGTAAGAAGAGGCTTAATAGTAGGCCATACTTCGATTTGAGCAGCATCAGAAAGAAGATACTGAATGATTGTACCTCTTTTTACAGCTTCTTCTATTTCGAATAATGTCTCACCCGGCACCCAACCATCAGCAATGGCTTTCTCCCAAGTTTTTCCACCTTTACGTTGACCTACGATCACATTGAATCCGTTGTCACGAAGGTTCAAAGCCTGTCCCGGACCTTGTACTCCATAACCAATAACTGCAATAGTTTCATTTTTTAGTACTTCTCTTGCTTTTTCCAAAGGAAATTCTTCACGGGTAACCACATTCTCAGTTACTCCTCCAAAATTCATTTCTGCCATTTTGTGCGTATTAATATTTGTATTTAAGTTAATTAATTTTGCTTCCAAGTTACTCGGGATGAGCAGATAGTTTTATCATTATCCTTCATCTCTAAAGTATAGATGTCACTTTCAGTTTCCTTTTTGCATATATCCAGAGTAGTTCCATATTGCCCTTCTGTAATATAATTTATTTCAAAACCATGAATCTCTTTTCCTTCATACATATTCAATGGAAAAGTATCTACAAAATGTTCAATATATTTGATACTATTCAGATGTTTATTAATATCAATATCACTGTATTTTACTTCAAAGGAATTTGAGAGTTCCGCGTCTTTCAATAATGGAATTTTACTCGCCGGAGCTATCGGACATGGCTTACCTGTTATATAATCATTCAAACCTTCCATTTCAAGCAGATTAGTCGGGCGGCGAGTTTCCAAATCAATAGCTGCCCAAAGAGAACGTGCGAACCCGAAATAATTCCCCTCATGATCTTCAAATGCAAAACATCTCTCCGTAAACAGCTTATTTACATCCGTGATCCACGTATGAAGATTAATCTCAGTATCATTCTTTGGATAACTGTTCATAACTATATTCATACGGGTTAATACCCATACTTTTTTCTGTCCGGTCATATTCGAATAACCAAATCCTCTTTCTTCGGCATGACGGGTCGCCGCCTGAAGCATAAATCCACCTAACATAGGCAAAGTCGCTTTCCCTCTGAAATCGGATAGATAAGCGTCAATCGAATATTTGAAAATCCCTACAAAAGATAACATTTCAATATTTTTAATTTATAAAGTTTGTTCTTTTTTTCGTCTTTCTTCTATGTTACTAAGCATATCGCTCAGCCTTTCGATCTTAGATTTATTCACGGCAATACGACCTGAACGTATAAATTGAAGGACTCCTATCATTTTACTTAATTCTTCAAACAACTCCTGAGTCTCGGCATAATGACCTGTTTTCTGGATAACTACGCATACTTCATTTATTTCTAATATTGTAGCAGTATATCGGCGAATAAGTTTTTCTACCGAACCTATTTTCAAAAAATCGGGAGTGGAAAGTTTATACAATGCGATTTCCTGATGCACAAGTTCTTCATCTACATTATAATAAGATTTAAGTACATCCACTCTTTTATCAATCTGTCTTACAACTCTGATAATAGTATCACTGTCACAAAATACTGTAATTGTAAATTTATGAATCCCCGGCAATGCCGACGGTGATACCGAAAGAGTTTCTATATTCAACTGTCGACGAGTAAAAACACTTGTCACCTGACTTAATAAACCAACCGTATTTTCTGAAAATATTGTTACTGTATATAATGTTTTGTTTTCCATAAGTCTCATTTTTTGCAATAAATAACAGTAAAATCATAATATTTATAAACACAATCAACTTCCGAAAATCCACTATCTTTCAACCACCTCAGTTGTTTAGATAAAGGAACTCTTTTATCAAGCTTAACTCTTTCATATCCGGCATCGATCTCTTCCCTAGTTAAACAGGAGTTTTCAACACCATTTTTCCATCTAGCCTCATTCAACTCTTTCATATAAGGTGTTTCTCCTTCGACCTGTTCAGCATGAATGAATAAACCATCCTTTTTCAGAAAACTATAAATTCGATTATACAAGTTTATTTTCTCTGTATCTTCGAGATGATGGATTGCTAATGAAGATATAACAGCATCATATTGTATCTGGCTCATAAATGTACTAATATCATGACAAACCATTTCGATGTTCTTATTATTCAAGAAACGCTGTTCAGCTATTTTAAGCATTTTTTCGGAAATATCTACTAACGTTATATTTACACATGGATATTTTTGAATCACAAAATCGGAGAATAAACCGGTACCTGCTCCTAAATCCAAAATATGAGGATACTGATTGTCTAATTCCAGATTTTCAATAGCCACTCCATAAAAGTCATAAAAACAGGGAATAAACACAGGTCTCTGCCTGTCATAACTTTGAGCAATGCTATTGAATTGTGATCTCAAATCCATGTTATTCGTCTCCTAACAAGATATTAGTAATAGATGCTCCTGCAGGAACCATTGGATATACCATTCCCTTCGTTTCTACATCTACTTCAAGTACATAAGATCCTTTATGATCCAACATTTCAGATATAGCTGAATCCAAATCTTCTCGCTTATCGACTTTTTTCGAAGTAATTCCATAAGCCTGAGCAATCAAGACAAAATCAGGATTCTTCATATTTGTCTCGGAATATCGTTCTTCAAAAAATAACTCCTGCCACTGGCGAACCATACCCAAGAAGTGATTATTCAGAATAATTATCTTAATATCCACATCATATTGCATGATTGTACCCAATTCCTGTATAGTCATCTGAATACCTCCATCACCAACAAACAAGCAAACTGTACGTTCCGGCACACCAAATTTAGCACCGATGGCAGCAGGAAGCCCGAATCCCATCGTACCTAATCCACCCGAGGTCACTACACTTCGTGTCTGGTTATATTTAAAATAACGTACGCCCATCATCTGATGTTGTCCGACATCAGTCACCAATACTGCATCATTATTTGTAGCTTCAGAGACTTTATTTATTACCTCACCCATTTTCAGTAAACCAGAATCGGGGTAAAGTTCTTTTTTAATTACTACATCATATTCTCTCTGATAACAGGCTTTAAATTCATTTAACCATTCATTATATTCATTCCGGTTCAATAAATCCGTTATCAATGGCAGTGTTTCTTTTACATCGCCAAGTACACGAGATGTAACTCTTACATTCTTATTTATTTCAGATACATCTATATCAAAATGGATTATTCTGGCTTGTTTTGCATATGTCTCCAGATCACCCGTCACACGGTCGTCGAAACGCATACCGATAGCAATGAGAACATCACATTCGTTAGTTTTCAGATTAGGCCCTACATTTCCATGCATACCTAACATCCCCACATTTAGAGGATAATCGGAGGGTAAAGCCGATAGCCCAAGAATGGTAGAAGCTGCCGGAATTCCTGTTTTTTCAAGAAAAGATTTTAACTCCTGTTCTGCTCCACCCAATATTACGCCTTGCCCTACTAAAACCAACGGTTTTTTTGCCGAATTTATAATATCAGCAGCAGTTTTTATCTCTTCCGGATTAACATCCGGTTTAGGCTGATAACTTCTGATAAAACTTACCTTTTCATATTTATAATCAAGCATTCCGTTCTGAGCATCCTTCGTTATATCAAGGACAACCGGACCCGGACGACCCGAAGATGCTATATAAAATGCCTTAGCTACTGCCATAGGAATATCTTCTGCCCGACGTATCTGATATGCCCATTTACATATCGGCTGGGTTATACCTACAACATCTGCCTCCTGAAAAGCATCGCTACCAAGTAAATTAGTCGGTACTTGTCCTGCAATAACAACAATTGGTGTACTATCCAACATTGCATCTGCTACACCTGTCACAGCATTGGTTGCACCCGGTCCTGAAGTGACGAGCGCCACACCAACTTTGCCTGTAGTACGTGCATATCCTTGGGCTGCATGAGTTGCTCCCTGTTCATGACGTACGAGAATATGATTAACTTTGTCTTTGTAATCATAAAGACTATCAAACGTTGGTATAATCTGTCCACCCGGATATCCGAATATGGTATCAACTCCTTCATCTAATAATGAAAGAATAAGTGCTTCGCTTCCTCTTACTTGTTTTTTCATAATCTTAAATTATATGGAGGTACATTCATTACATTTTTATGAACTTATGCTTCTTCAAGCCTAAACTATCCAAAATAACTCTTTTATAATATCTGATCTTTCTCTTCATTGTCAGATTCCCCCACGTAATAGGGACATCTTTCCACGGAGACAGGCTCTTATATTCCCTATACACTTCTGTCATCGGATGTACCGATACTTTCAGCCACGGCTTCATTGATGTTGTGAAGTGTATAATAGCTGGTTTTTCGAGAGCTTCTTTCACCTGTTCCTGATACTGATGAGCATTACATTTGCGCCAGAAAAAGAAGTTATGCATATTATATCTAATAGGAAGGATATGAATTGAGTCATATAATGCTCCATTAATTATATCCTGATCTTTCCGGTCAAGATTATCAAAATTATCTGTTGTATAATTCAACAATTTATTCAGAACATCATTATCCCGCCAATATTTCAAATTCATCAACAATACTCCGGCATTGACATAAAGAAAATTATCCGGATATTTCAATTTTTGATAAGTTTCAGGCATAAACGTTGGAAAGTCAATAACTCCGGCCAATGAATAGCTCTCAATATTTGTATTCCAAAGTTCCGAAAGATCATCTAAAATAAGTAAATCACAATCCAAATAAAGAACTTTCTCAATATCTGCAGGAAGTATATCTGGCAAAAACAACCTTATAAAAGTAGATATATTGATATGACTTGCTCCTTTTACTGGGAGTTCGACTTTATTCAATGATTCTTTATCTACATCATAAAAATGAATAGTCGCACCATATTTATCACAGATATCTTTCAACAAATCTTTATTAGATTGGATGACCTCCAAACCCAATAAATGAACAGTTACTTTTTCTTTTTTATTGTTTTCAAGTAACGATATTATGGTAATACCACAAGGCATTATATAATTATTATCTGTACAAAATGCTATATCCATCTATATATCTTATTCTATAATTGTTATTGTTTTTTTATCATTTTAAGAAAACTCATCCTAATAACTTTCTTGCATTATTGTATAAGTTATAGCAACCACAAAAATAGATATCAATACAATAACAGCAATGACACTTGTTCCACCTCTACCTTCTAGATAAATCAATTGGTCATCAATATTTTCAAATTTTTCTTTTGCTTTTCTTATCATTTTTTCTGTTTTCCAGATATAAATCTTATTTCCGAAGAATGCCATAAACAGAGCATATAGAAGATTCATAAACCGATTATATGAACTTTCGGAATTAGATAGCGGTATTAAAACAGAATCAATAAGAAACATAGCTATAAATCCAATAAACACTTCCAGATACATTTTTCGATAAGCGAGCCATGCAAATCCAAAGAAAAAAGCATACCAGTTTTTAATTAAAGATTCCCCTGACCTCAATCTTTCCAAGATATTTAGATAATATTCTTTTTCTTTACCGAAATATGCTTCATAATATTGGATATCAGAATCAACTTCCTTAATTTTAACTTCCTCCATATACTATCTTCATTCTATAATTCTTACTGCACCCAGATCCGCCGAGCTTACCATACTCGCATAAGCTCTCAGAGCCTTAGATATATAACGTTCACGATCAGGGGTAAAGGCCTTTTTACCTTTAGCCATTTCTTCATCCCGACGCTTGTCCAATTCTTCGTTACTCACCTTTACATTGATCGTACGATTTGGAATATCTATTTCTATTATATCTCCATCCCTCACCAGTCCGATAGCACCACCAGCGGCAGCTTCAGGTGAGACATGCCCTATAGATAATCCCGATGTTCCACCGGAGAATCGCCCATCTGTTATCAAAGCACATTCTTTACCTAAGTGTTTTGACTTTATATAAGAGGTAGGATAAAGCATTTCTTGCATACCCGGTCCACCTTTAGGTCCTTCGTAGGTTATAACTACTACATCACCAGCTACAACTTTATTTTTCAGGATACCTTCACAAGCCGCTTCCTGCGAATGAAAGACTTTGGCTGTACCTGTAAACTTAAATATACTTTCGTCCACACCTGCGGTTTTTACAACACAACCATCAAGAGCAATATTACCTTTCAGTATAGCCAATCCTCCGTCTTTGGTGTAAGCATGTTCCATATCACGTATACATCCACTTGTCCGGTCGATATCTAACGACGGATAGTATGTATCCTGAGAACCCATAACCAAATTGAATCTGTTGGCAGGAGCTGACTTATATAGATTCTCGGCCTCCTTATCCGGATCAGTTTTTGTAATATCGTATTTAGATATAGCTTCGGCAAGAGTAAGCCCGTCTGCACGTTTTACGGATGTATCTATGAGGTTTGCATTCGCCAACTCACCCATAATCCCAAGAATACCACCTGCTCTGTTCACATCCTGTATATGATATTTGTCTGTATTGGGAGCTACTTTACACAAGCATGGTGTTTTACGTGATAAAGCGTCTATGTCTGTCATCGTAAAATCGACTTCGGCCTCCTGAGCCACAGCCAATAAATGCAAAATTGTATTTGTAGAACCACCCATCGCAATATCCAATGTCATAGCATTCAGGAAAGCCTGTTTAGTAGCTATACTACGAGGAAGAACAGATTCATCACCATCACGATAATATTTGTAGACATTATCTACAATCTGTTTTGCTGCTTTACTAAAAAGATTCATACGGTTGACATGAGTAGCAACAATAGTTCCATTGCCGGGAAGTCCTAATCCTATAGCTTCATTCAAACAGTTCATCGAATTAGCTGTGAACATACCTGAACACGACCCACAAGTAGGGCATGCCGCCCTTTCAATAGCATCTACTTCTTTGTCAGAGACAGAGTCGTCTGCCGCCTTTATCATAGCATCGATGAGATCGAGGTGTTTATCACCCAGTTCGCCAGCTTCCATAGGACCTCCGGATACAAAAATAGCGGGAATGTTTAATCGCATTGCCGCCATAAGCATACCAGGGGTTATCTTGTCACAATTACTTATACATATCATTGCATCTGCCTTATGGGCATTTACCATATATTCTATACTATCAGCAATCAAATCACGCGAAGGCAATGAATACAACATTCCATCGTGCCCCATTGCTATACCATCATCGATAGCTATTGTATTAAATTCTGCAGCAAAACATCCCAATGCTTCTATCTCTGCCTTTACTTTTTGTCCTATTTCATGTAAATGCACATGTCCCGGAACAAACTGGGTAAAAGAATTTACAATAGCAATGATCGGCTTGCCCATTTGCTCTTCTTTCATACCATTTGCTCTCCATAAGGCTCTTGCTCCTGCCATGCGGCGCCCTTGTGTACTTGTCGAACTACGTAATTCAAATCCCATTGTAGTATTTTTTTATAGAAAAAGCCTTTCTCGTACATTGAGAAAGGCTCTATATTGATTCATTTATTCTTTAATTCTATAATCTTGTATAGTATACATACCTTTCTCATTTATTCTGTCCGACGAGCAGAATATCAAGAATGAGGTTATGTAAAATACAATTTGCCATAAAAAACCATTTGTATAAGACACAAAGTTATAATGTTTTTTTTATCTACAAAGTTTTTTTGTATAAAAAAACATACATCTTAAAAACTGCAACAATATCTTATACCAAGAATACATCTATTTTCAGGATCATTTACATTAACTTTCCCTAGCTATATACCGGATAAATCGAACGAATGTTGCTTATTCACTTTATAGGCAGAAGAAAGCGTATAACACAGTCCGTCAAATTCATTTCCATCCGGATTATTCAGTTGATAAAACGATCCGAAAGTTTGAAACCCGAGTTGTTAACCAAAGAACAAAGACAATGACTTATCAGAAATTCTTCGTAATTTTGGAGTAATAATTTCCCAACTAATAATATAAGTATGGAATATTCTGTAAAAAGAATAGATATTAAGGAAGAGTCACTGCTTGAAATAACAAGGTTTTTACAGGAGACCTTTCCCCAGAATAAAAAATTTACACTCGAGTTTATCCGATGGCAATATGCCCAAAATCCTTTAGGTCAGATGGAAGGTTTTAATGCTTGGGACAAAGACCGCATTGTTTCTCATTTTGCAGGGTTACCTTTGGAAATGAATCTTTTCGGGAAAAAACGTAAAGGGCTATTATGTATCAATGTTTCTACAAACATCAATTACCGAGGAAAAAAACTATTTACAGCTGTAGGAGAGAAAACAATTGAATATGCAAAAGAAAATGGTTTCGACTTCCTAATGGCTGTTCCGAATGCTAACAGTACTCATGCGTTTCTTAAATATTTCGGTTTTTATCTTATATCTCCCTTATCAGTAAAGGTCGGCTTTGGAAAAAATATTTATCCTGATAGAAAATTCAATTGTTTTAGAATGTGGGATGATACACAATGGGAATGGCGGTTAAATAATCCAACAAACCAGTATTCATACAATAAGAAAGGGATCATCTCAACCCCCATCTCATTTTTTGCTAAGACCTTATCAAAGGTACATTTATCCGAAAATATAATAAATACAAAGTTTCAAGATATTGGTTCTCGTCCACTCAATCTGTATATAGGACTAGGAGCTGAAACTTCCAATGGTTTATATTTTAATATACCTTCTTTTATCAAGAGGCCACCTTTCAATCTTGTATTTAAAGACCTGACAGGAGAAGTACCTGTAATTAAAAAAGAAGATATTTTCTTACAATTGATTGATTTAGATACAATATGAAAACAAGAGAACAAATCAATATACTAACTTTCGACATTGAGGAATGGTATCATTTCGATATTTTCTCCACAGAAGATAAATGGTTGAATTACCCTCCACGCATTGACGAATACCTACCACGAATATTAGATAAATTAGATGAGTGCGAAACAAAAGCTACTTTCTTTTGCTTGGGATGGATCGCACGAACTTATCCCGAGGTGCTAAAGCAGATACAACAAAAAGGACATGAGATAGCCTGTCATAGTGATAAGCATTATTTCGTAAGGGAAATGACTCCTGAAACTTTTGATGTAGACCTTAAGAACGCATTGGATAGTATAGAGAATGCAATAGGACAAAAGGTAACATCATTCCGTGCACCCGCATTTACTATTTCCGAAGATGCTACATGGGCATTTGAAGTCCTGGCTAAAAATGGTATCGAAAGTGACTGCTCAATATTCCCGACAACTCGGAGCTTTGGCGGCTTTCCCTCTTTTGGAGAAGCTGCTCCAACACTGATAAAATACAAGGAGTATAACATTAAAGAGTTTCCTATCAACACGGGAAAAGTATTAGGAAAAGAATTTGTTTTTGGAGGTGGTGGCTATTTCCGTCTCTTTCCTTATTCTTTGATTAAAAAATTAATGAATGAATCTGATTATAATATGACTTATCTACATATGCGTGACTTTGATTACGGGCAACCCCGTTTCAAATATCTATCTGGTATGAGATACTTTAAGTCTTATTATGGAATAAAACAAGCTTACCCCAAATTCGAAAAAATGCTGAAAGAGTTTAAGTGGATAAATCTTGAACAAGCAATCCAACAAATAGACTTCAACAATGTGAGAAAGATTGAATTGAATTGAATTAAACTTAAATATATCTTTACAAGAGGCAGGAGTTTTATTTCCTGCCTCTTTTTATATTAATTAGATTTTTAACTATGATATCTCTATTTCTTCTGCGATATCTCTTTGAGTATTTTAGATTTTGATATATTTTTGTTTTTAGAAACAATATATAACATAATGAGGATGATATATTAATTATTGTTTTTAGAAAATTCTATTTATTAAATTAACCAATGCGAATTATGAGAAAAGTATTAGCAATATTTATGCTAACACCCCTTTTATTGACTTCTTGTTACAATACAAAGATTGCTGTAGGTGACATATCACCTACTCAACCCATGATTAAAGTAAACAGCCATAGAAATGATTTTCTGTTAAGTGGCCTAATACCCTTAAACAGTGCAAGAAAAAAAGCATCCGAATTTATCGGGGACAGAGAGAATTATGTAATAAGAACAAATCAGACATTCATCAATGGACTTATTTCTTTTTTTACATTTAGTATTTATACACCCACTACGACTACTTATTATATACCATTAGATAGATATAATTATGACAGTAGGGATAAATATACAAGAGAAGAAAGAAGATCTCATCAGGTAGAAAGAGAGCCGGATTTTATAGATCGTACTATTCAAAAAAGACCTATTCAGGAAACAAGGACTACAGAGAGTAGAAATCCTCAAATTCGCCAGAACCCGAACTATCAGGAAAGACGAGATTCACAGGAACAATACCAACAAGCTAGAAGTCAGGAAAGAGTATCATCCTCTAATTCCGGACTAAACGGATATAGTGCCACAGTATATTTCAAAAGCGGAGCCAAAATGGACGGTACAGTTACAGAGCGTCCATCAGGAGATATTATAGAAATAAAACTTAAGAGTGGACTGGTTATAGAATCAAAAGTAAAAGACATTGAAAAGATAGAAGCCAGATAATTCCGGCACATAAACACAAAAAGGGTTGTCTGGTATTGGACAACCCTTTTTGCGTTTACAGACATTTAGGAAACAAATAGTATGCATATCAATTGTATAAACAAATTTAATTAACGATTGTTATCAATCTTATACACTCTATTTACAAACAAAAAATTATGAGAATGAAAACAGTTTATACCTATTTGACACTTGCATTGATAGCAGTATTCATTATTTCCTGTTCAGAATCTGAAGATTTAACATCAGGCGAATTACTTTCCGAAACCCGTGCCAGTTCTCCATTATTAATAGCAAGCCCTACAGAAGTTTACTTTAATGAGACAACACTATATGGTACAACAAATGATACGATAAATATTAAAACCGCAGGATTATCTTCATTGTCTGCACTTACTAATCTCGATATAACTCTTCAGGGAGCGGATGCATTGAATTTTGAGTTTACCAGACCGCAACTTAGCCTGTCACAACTCTTGCAAGCTCTTTTAGGAAATGGGATTGATATTCCGGTAGCATATAACCCAATAGAATATGGTTCACATGAAGCAGAATTATTAGTTACTGCTTCTTTATTAGAAGTACTAATGCCTATCCAGACTACTATTCCATTACATGGTTCTACAATAGATGCCCCTATCCCTCATTTAGTGAGAAGTATACCCGAAAATGGAGGAACTGTAACATTTGAAGCCAAAGTTCCCGGATCGGAAACTTTAGAAAAAGGGCAATACCATTTAGACTTTATTTTCGACCGTGATATTCAAGTAGTAGATGCATTAGGGATTGCTTTGACTCAACCAACTTCAGCAGTCATATATAATATGGAAGTAGTCAATGGCAATACACTCAGGGTTACTATACACGAAGACGAACTTACCATAGTCAATGAATTAATCATAGATGCTAATTCAATCGTAAGTGCAGGATTATTCCCTTCTAGTTCTGGAAATGAAAGAATCGTATTTCATTATAAGGCAGTAGGCGAAATACCAGACAACGAGATTTAACTAATCATCATTATATACAAAAAAGAAGGCATCTCCAAAGTAGATGCCTTCCTTCAATATCTATATATTGTTTTATTATTTTTTATAGACGGATACCAACCACAGTAATAAGACAGCTCCGGCAGTAGACATAATCAAAGAACCCACATAGTTATTGATATGAATGCCTAAAATAGTAAAAACTATATTACCTACTACTCCACCTACTATTCCTAAAATTAACATAAACAGAGTCCCATAACTCTGCTTCATGATTTTACTGGCCAAAAAACCAGCCAAAATACCTATAGCGATCGATATTACAAATCCAATCATGATCTTCTTTTATTTAATGATGTTTCTAAAAAATCAGAATTTCTTTATTCCCATAATATCACGAACATCTCTTAATGTTTTAGATGCATTTTCCCGTGCCCTTTCTGCTCCTTCACTAGCAACCTTATGTAGATAAGCATCATCCTTTTCTATCTCCAAGATACGTTCTCTGATAGGAAGGGTCACCTTTATAATATCTTCTGCAAGTTGTTTTTTCAAATCACCATAACGGATTTCGCAAGCATTCCACTTATCCTCGTAGTGCTTAACAACCTCATCTGTAGAAACGACTTTTAGTATAGTGAAAAGGTTTTCAATATAGTCTGGCTTTTCAGAATTAGGAGCCTTAGGTCCCTCATCTGTTAAAGCACGTTTCACTTTCTTTTCTATTGATTTAGGATCTTCAGCCAAGTAAATACAGTTTCCTTCCGATTTACCCATCTTTCCGCTACCATCCAGCCCCGGAATTTTAATAAGGTCATTACCAAAATTATAAGCAACAGGTTCTTTAAAGTATTCTACACCATAGAGGTTATTGAAACGGCGCGCAAACTTGCGAGTCATTTCGAGGTGCTGCTCCTGATCTTTTCCAACAGGCACTTTATCTGCATTATGCATCAGAATATCGGCAGCCATAAGAGTCGGATATGTTAATAGTCCTGCATTCACATTATCCGGATGCTTACGGGCTTTGTCCTTAAACGAAGTAGTCTTCGCCAATTCTCCCATATAAGCATGCATATTAAGTAGCAAATAGAGTTCACACACTTCCTGAACATCGCTCTGTATATAGATAGTAGAAATATCAGGGTCTATACCTGCTGCAAGATATTCGACCAAAACATTTTTCACATTTCCGTGCAAAGCTTTAGGATCGGGATGCGTTGTAAGTGAATGGTAATCTGCAATAAAGAAGAAACACTTGTTTTCCTTCTGCATTTTCACAAAGTTAGTCAATGCTCCATAATAATTTCCTAAATGCAAATTTCCAGTTGAGCGAATACCGCTTAATACCGTTTCCATATCGTATTTATATTATTTTATTACAAAGTTAATTATTTTTATTAAGTATATATTCTTTGATAAAATTACCACATACTTTCAATAGCTTTTTCTGCTTTTCGGGAAAAAATCTGCATTTTTTCAAAAGCCTCCTGCCCTAACTTATTCCTATTCTCCTCATCATTATAATCCTGTACAGGTAGCAATTTGAAATTAGCTCTTCCATTTTCTATTGATTTATAAACCCAAACCAAAGAATAATTACAATTATCAATAGATAAATTACCTTCTTCGCTTTTACTCAGGTCAATCCGCACCATCATTCCTCCGTCCGTATTAGGTCTTTTCATTGCCGAAATAAAATTCCCTAATGAATAAACTACAATATCATGTATGATGCCTCCACTTTTTCTGATATCAATTGGTTGAACTACATGCGGGTGAGACCCGATAACTAAACGAACTCCGTTTTTTATCAAAAAATCTGCCAGTTTTTCCTGCTCTTTATTTTGTTTCAACCAATATTCGTCTCCCCAATGCATATTGGCAATAATGATATCGGGCTTCATGTACTTTGCAATACGAATATCTTCTAACATTTGCTGCTTATCAATGAGGTTTACAATATTAGGTACCTGCACCTGCAAACCATTCAGACCATATGTATAATTCAACAAAGCAATACGGATACCGTTTTTTATTACCATCATCGGATAAAACAAATCGCGCTTCTCCTGATTAACATATGTACCAAGATGTTTAATTTGAAGGGAATCTAAGACCTGAATAGTTCGCTCCAATCCCTTTTTACCCTTATCCACACAATGATTATTCGAGGTAAGAAAAATATCGAATCCGGCATCTTTCAGAGCTACAGCAAATTCATCGGGAGAACCAAACATCGGGTAGCCACTATATCTTCTGCCGGGAAGTGTTGTTTCAAAATTTACAATGGCAATATCCACTTCTCCGATATATTTCCGAACTTCACTAAAACAATTCGAATAGTCATAGCCTCCCTGTATTCTTGCAGCATCTAACTGAGACTTATGCTGCATAGCATCTCCTGCAAACAAAAGGCTCACCTTTGATTGTGCTGAGATAATATTATATGCTGATATAAATAGAAAGAAAAGGAGAGGGTAACTCTTCATAAAAAGTCTCTATTAAGTTACTTTTTTCCGTTCCCCTAAGATAATTTATCTTTTCCAAAAAGCAGGCATAAACAAAGACAATACTGTAAAAAGTTCTAAACGTCCGGTTAACATAAGAAAGGATAGGAACCATTTACCGGTATCGGATAAACCTGCAAAGTCATTGGCGTTACCTATAGAGCCCAATCCTACATTTCCCATACAAGAAATAGATGCTGTGATAGAATCTTCGAAACCAACACCAGTAAAAGAAAGTACCAGAAAGCTAATAAACAAAATTACCAGATACAAAAAGATAAATGCCAGTATTTTCGTTACAATATCTACGGAAAGTACATGACTATTAACCCTCACAGGCAATATAGCATTAGGGTGTACCTGACGTTTGAATTCATTTATAGCATTCTTACATAATACCACAATACGAATCACTTTAATCCCCCCAGAGGTAGAACCCGCACAAGCACAGACCAACATAAGAGCATAGATAAGAAATGCATAAAATGGTCCCCAATCCGTAAAATTTGCTGTAGAAAAACCGGTAGTTGTGATAGCAGATACAACCTGAAACATAGAGGTACGAAAAGCACTTTCTCCTATATGTATCTTTCCGGAGAAGAACAATCCAGCAAAGATAATCACAGTAAATACCAGATAGATTGAAAGATACCATCTAACTTCCTCATCTTGAAATAGCTTCCTCGGCTTACCTCTGAATAAGAAATAAAGTAATGAGAAATTAATACCTCCAATCAACATAAAAATACTGATAACATATTCGATATACGGAGAATTCCAATAAGCGATGCTATTCTGTTTCGTTGAGAACCCGCCTGTAGATGCTGTAGATAAAGCATGGCACACAGAGTCAAAGAAATTCATCGGTCCCAGCCATAACAACACAGCTATAATCAGAGTAAGAAATGCATAAGTAAAAAGCAGCCGTTTTGCCACTTGTGTTATCCTCGGTTGGAATCTGTCCCGTACAATTCCTGTTGTTTCTGCATCATACAAGAAAGAAGCATTACCTCCAATAATAGGAAGTACTGCCAGAGCAAAAACAATTATACCAAGACCTCCAACCCACTGGGTAAGTGACCTCCAGAAAAGTAAACCCAAGGGTACATCATCTACATCGGGAATTATTGTACAGCCGGTAGTCGTAAACCCTGACATGACTTCGAAATAAGCATCGCTTATTTTAGGAATAACACCACTTATATAGAAAGGGAGCATCCCAAAGGCTGACATGACTACCCACGAAAGACTGACCACCAGAAAACCTTCCCGTTTCGAAATAATCTTTTCACGTACTTCAGCTCCGAATAAACGAAAAAGAATCCCAACAACTAAAGTCACAGATGCACTCACTAGAAAAGCATCTCCACTCTTCTCTTGATAATAAAATGAAACTACAGCAGAAAACATCAGTAGTACTGATTCTATAATCAGTAGAAAACCTAATGTTTTAAGAACAAAGCGAAAGTTAAAATTCCTCATCTGTTTATAGTTTCGGCTTAATGACTAATTGAAGAGTTTTTCTGCTTCGCGAATAGCATCATTCAAACAAAAAACCACCACATTATCATAAGGCTCGATCTGAGTATCCCCATCTATCAGCATGGGTTCTCCGTTACGCATCAATCCTCCTAATGTCACGTTATTAGGTAGTGTCAGCTTCTTAATTTCTTTTTTGGTTATTTTGGAATTAGGACGTGCTACAATCTCGGCAACATCTGCATTAGCAAAAGTTAAGGATTTTACACTTGAGACATCAGCATTCAGAAGAAAACGATATATATTACTAACCGTAATCAGTTTTTTATTGATAATAGAACCTATATCCAGATTTTCAGCCATAGATATATAATCCATATTTTCTACTTCAGCAACGGTTTTGGGAACTCCAAAACGCTTGGCTGCAAGACAAGCAAGGATATTTGCTTCCGAATTTCCTGTAACAGCTATGAAGGCATCTACATCCTTGATATTTTCCTGCTCCATAAATTCGGAATTACGACCGTCATCATGAAAGATAGTCACATTCTTGGGAACTTTCTCAAGTAGTTTATAAGTCTTGTCCTTATCTATCTCAAGAAGTTTAATATTAGTTTCACTAGGAAGGTATTGTGTCGTCCGTATAGCAATACGGCTTCCTCCCATTATCATTACATTCTTTACTTCAAAATTTTTCTTTCCCGTTATATTTTGAATATCCTCAATATACTCGTTAATAGTAGTAAAGAAAAGAATATCGCCAGCCTGTATCCGGTCTGCCCCTTTGGGTATAATAGTCACATTATTACGCTTTATAGCAACAATGTGGAACTTTTTCGATTCGGTTGGCATTTCATACAGGTATTTTCCTGCCAATTCGGAAGCTTCCCGGATTTTCACTCCCACAAGTATGATAGCTCCTCCAAACAACTCTACCCATAACCTTACCCAAGGTCTTTTCAAAGCCGACACAATTTCTTTTGCAGCGAGCATCTCGGGATATACCATAGCATTGACACCCAGACTTTCAAAGAATTCTTTGTTCTTTGGCAACAGGTATTCATAATTATCTATGCGGGCAAATGTCTTCTTTGCTCCCATCTTGGCAGCAAGCATACATGCAGTAATATTAACAGATTCTTCGGGAGTGACACCAATAAACAAATCGGCGTTACTAACACCCACTTCTTCAAGGTCTCTCAATGATGTAGGAGAACCCTCCATAGTCATAACCTCCATATTCGAGAAATTCAATCTTTCCCGATCCGGATCCATAACAATCACATCCTGACTTTCGGAAGAAAGCAACTTTGCCAAATGAGTTCCTACCGAACCGGCACCTGCAATAACGACTCTCATAGGATTCTATTTAAGATATACTCACTCAATTTTTGATTACAGAAAGTATACGTTTTGTCATTCCTTCAACATCGATCCCGCAGAGTTTGTTCAACTCGGGGATAGAACCATGGGTCACAAACTCATCCGGTAAACCGACACGGGTCACATCAATATCATGATAATGATTATCAGAGAAATGCTCCAACACTGCCGAACCTAATCCTCCCGAAACAACACCGTTTTCGACAGTAATTACTTTCTTAAACTTGGCTGCAACTTCATCCAACAAATCAGTATCGATAGGTTTAAGGAAAATAATATCGTAATGAGCTACTGTATAGCCCTCTTTTTCAACTTCTTTAATAGCATTGCTAACAGTATTCCCGATAGGACCTATCGAAATAACTGCAACATCGTCACCATCTTTCATCTTACGTCCTTTACCTATCGGCAATATTTCCATCGGGCATTCCCAATCTTTGAGCTCACCTTGCCCTCTCGGATAACGTATAACAAAAGCACCATCTTGTCCGTACGCAGCCGTATACATCAGATTACGCAGATAATGCTCATTGTATGGAGATGCAATGGTAAGATTAGGCACACAACGCATATATGCCAGATCGAATGCCCCATGATGAGTAGGGCCATCTTCACCTACAAGACCGGCTCTGTCTAAACAGAATATAACATGTAACTTCTGTAAAGCCACATCATGAATTACCTGATCATAAGCACGCTGCATGAAAGATGAATATATATTACAGAAAGGTATCAAACCCTCTTTCGCCAATCCGGCAGAATATGTTACGGCATGCGCTTCAGCGATACCAACATCAAAAGCCCTGTCAGGAAAAGCTTTCATCATAAAAGTCATCGAAGAACCGGTAGGCATAGCAGGGGTTATCCCCACCACACGCTCATCTTTCTCTGCCAACTCTACCAACGTATGACCAAAGACATTCTGATAAGGTTGAGGCTCATCTTTTGATTGATTAATGATACGTTCCCCTGTTTCTTTATTGAATTTTCCGGGAGCATGCCATTCTGTGGCAGATTCTTCGGCAGGCTTGTATCCCCTACCCTTCATTGTATGAATATGAAGCAATTTAGGCCCCTTCAAATCTTTTATATTTTGAAGTATACGGATCAGGCTTCGTAAATCATGCCCATCCACAGGACCGAAATATCTTATATTGAGCCCTTCGAAAATATTTTGTTGCTTGGTTATGAGAGATTTCAGGCTATTATTGAATCTTAATATAAAGTTTTTCCCCTTTTCCGAGATCAGGTTTTTCCTTTTAAATTTCTGATAAACATCATTCCGCATCTTATTGTAAGTATGCGAAGTGGTCATTTTTACCAGATAATCCTTTAGTCCCCCTACGTTATTATCAATAGCCATATCATTATCATTCAATATGATAAGAATATCATTAGGCTGAGAACTTGCATTATTCAGACCCTCATAAGCCAAACCTCCGGTCATAGAACCATCCCCGATAACTGCAATTACATGGCGATTTTCTTTCTTCAAACGAGAAGCCACCGCCATACCTAATGCTGCCGAGATAGAATTAGATGCATGACCTGACGCAAATGTATCATATTCGCTTTCTTGTGGACTTGGAAATCCGGCTAATCCTCCAAATTTTCGGTTGGTATGGAATTTATCCCTTCGCCCAGTCAGTATCTTATGGCTATATGCCTGATGCCCAACATCCCACACTATACGGTCGAAAGGAGTATCATATACATAATGAAGAGCCACAGTGAGTTCTACCGCTCCTAAACTGGAACCAAAGTGCCCGGGGTTTTTACATAGTTGATCTATAATAAATATCCTCAATTCTCTACAAAGTTCCTCTAATTCCTCTATACTTAGACTTTTAAGATCTTTCGGAAAGTTTATACTTTGCAATAAATCTATATTATCGTTTTCAGACATACTTTTTGATGTGAATGCTTTCTTTTTAAACGCAAAATAAAGAGCAAAATTATAAAACAAATACGTCTTATCCTATGTTTACCTCTAAAAATACTCATATCACTACTTTATCGGTACAGAAATCATCTATAAATAGTTTTTATAATATCGAAAATATTGACATATCATTAATTTTCTATTATTTTTGCATGCAATACAAGATTGGCGCGATAGTTCAATGGATAGAATAGGAGTTTCCTAAACTTTAGATCCGGGTTCGATTCCCGGTCGTGCTACTATAAAGCGGTCTTAATAACCGCTTTATATTTCTCTCTGAAATTTTTATTATCTTTGGTAAGATATAAATTTACTCCTTTCTTAAAAAATTTATCTTCCTCTTACTTAGAGGCATTAGCTTTTACCCCAAAGGAATCACTATTCCTAATGAAGCTTTAGGTAAACTTAAAAGCAAAATAGATTGTTATATAACAAAATCTATAGTCAGTTACTCACAAACTAAATTAGTTCACTAATTTTATAAATATAAATTTTATGAAAACGTATACCAAAGCTTCTATTCTTTTCATTCTCTTAGCTATCTTTGTTAATATAGAAAGTGCATCATCTCAATTAAGATTTGGTCTTAAAGGAGGATTTGATGTAAGTAGCAACAGAATCAATAAAGATATCCTCAACGCAGACAACCGTTTAGGGTTTCAGGTTGGAGGAACAATGGAATTTTTAGCTCCTCTTATTGGTTTGGGTGGAGAATTATCAATTCTTTACGGACACCAAAAAGGAGATAAAGGAACAATAGATAATGGCGAGGAATATAAAGTAAATGATTACAATTACCTAAGAGTGCCTCTCAACCTAAAAAAGAAATTTAGCGTAGTAGGGCTATTCGGGGTATTTATTCAGGCCGGTCCATATGCTGAGTTCAAACTCAGTGGTGCAGACGTAGAGAAAGCAAGCGTTAGTGAACAATGGGAAGCCAAATCATTTGCAATGGGTATCAATGCAGGAGCAGGAGTAGAAGTCCTCAATCATTTGGAGTTGGGAATGTATTATCGTAAATCTCTGACAGATAATTACGGAGATAAACAAGGGTGGGAAAACGTAGTAAAGAAACGCCCCGACAACTGGAGCGTAAATCTGACATACTTTTTTTAATAAACGTTTTAAGCTGAAAAAGCAGATTCGAAACATATGGTTTCGAATTATGCCGGATCGCATTAAAAAACGACTAATGTAATTAAATGATATATGTTGATGTAATAGTACCTCTTCCTCTGAAAGGTACATTTACTTATAAGGTTCCCAACTCTCTTGTTGATAAAACAGAGGTTGGGAGTCGTATTATTATACAGTTCGGCAAAAAGAAATTTTATACCGGGCTGGTTTATCGTATCTATGAGAAAGAAACCGTAGATACTGATATAAAAGAGATCGTCTCATTATTAGATGATCAGCCTATTGTACTTCCTTTACAATTTCAATTCTGGGAATGGATTTCGTCTTATTATATGTGTACTTTTGGCGAAGTATACAAAGCCGCATTACCTTCGGCATTAAAACTTGAAAGCGAGACTCTTGTATATCTAAATGAAGATTATGAGGCAGATGAAAAACTCACGCCTAACGAAGAAAAAGTTTTCTACGCTTTATCTGCAACCAAACCATTAAGGATATCCGAAATAGAGAAGAATACAGGCATCAGCAATGCAATCCCTTATATAAAATCGTTATCAGATAAAGGGGCAGCGCTCCTCAACGAGAATGTATCGAAAAGATATTCGGCTAAAACCCAAACTGCTGTTAAACTAGCCAGAGAGTATACTGATAATGAACTTACAGAGATAATAGACTCACTTAAACGGGCTAAGAAGCAACAACAATTATTATTTGTATTTCTAGGGCTAAAAGAAGAGGCAGGAAATAATACTGATTTTTTCGTTCTCAAAAAGACCCTTCTTGAAGAAGCAGGAACAACTCCGGCAGTGTTGGACGGTCTAATTGAAAGAGGTGTTTTAGAGACTTTTGCTTATGAGGTCAGTCGTTTCAGTTATGGGGATTCCAGTCTAAATGCATTTAAGACACTTAATCCTTATCAACAGAATGCATATCAGGAAATCAATGATAGTTTCAAAGACAAAGACGTAACTTTACTACATGGGGTTACTTCTTCGGGAAAGACTGAAATCTATATTCAGCTTATCAAAGATGCAATAGAAAAAGGAAAGGAAGTACTTTACCTTTTACCTGAGATCGCACTCACCACGCAGATCACCGAACGGCTAAAATCGGTATTCGGAGATAAACTCTTAGTATACCATTCTAAGTTCAATGATAATGAACGTGCCGAGACATGGCAGTCTTTATTGAAAAACAATGAAGGTAAAGTTGTCCTCGGAGCTCGCTCAGCTGTATTTTTACCATTCAAAAACTTAGGACTAATAGTAGTTGACGAAGAACATGAAGCCTCTTACAAGCAACAAGATCCTGCACCACGATACAATGCACGCAATGCAGCAATAGTATTAGGTAGTATGACGGGGGCAAAAGTTCTTTTAGGAACAGCTACACCAGCTATCGAAACGTATTACAATGCCCTAGCAAACAGATATGGTTTAGTAAATCTAAACAAACGGCATGAAGAAATAGAACTGCCCCATATTACCACCATCAACACCAAAGATTTACGAAAACGTAAACAGATGAAGACCATTTTATCTCCTCCTCTAACCAATGAGATAAAAGAAACTTTATCGAAAAAAGAACAGGTAATTCTTTTCCAGAACAGGCGAGGATTTGCACCCATACTGGAATGTAAAACCTGCTCATGGACTCCCAGATGCCTGCATTGTGATGTCAGCCTCACATTCCACAAAATGCAGCGGGCAATGGTTTGTCATTATTGCGGTGCTGTTTATTCCATTCCTGTAGAATGTCCCGAGTGTAAAACACCAACACTAGAGATACTAGGCTATGGAACAGAAAGGATAGAAGAACTAGTAACAGAAGAAATACCTGAGGCAAATGTAGTACGGATGGATCTGGATACAACTCGAAGTAAACGTGCCTATGAGCACATAATCTCAGACTTTGAAGCCAATAAAACGAATATACTGATTGGCACACAAATGGTATCGAAAGGATTAGACTTTGAGAACGTCAGTCTAGTCGGGATTTTGAATGCCGATAATATGCTCAACTATCCCGATTTTCGGGCACATGAGAGAGCTTTCCAACTGATGATGCAGGTTAGTGGAAGAGCCGGACGAAAGAATAAACAAGGGAATGTACTCATTCAGACAGCCCACCCCGGTCATCCGATTATATCCTTTGTGAAAAATCATGATTACAAATCTTTCTATGATGTCCAGATAAACGAGAGGCAACTGTTCAGATACCCGCCGTTTTACAGACTCATAGAAATAATTATACGCGGAAAAGAAGAACAGACCGTAGAAATGATGGCTTACGAATTCAGTCAGGCATTAAAACAGTCTTTTCACGATCGGGTCTTAGGACCTACAAAACCAACTGTTGCACGTGTGCAATCACTCTATATCCGGAAAATCGTATTGAAGATAGAGAATCAAGCTTCTCCTTCGAAAGTAAGAGAGGTTATTGAATCTTATCAACAATATTTAATGCAGAACCCAAAATACAAATCCATACTTTTGCACTATGATGTCGATCCTATGTAAATATTACCTACATTCAATTATACTATTCTCTTTTCTTCTTTTTTCTTGCAATCAAGAACCTAAAGCTCAGATACAGCAGCGCTCAATGGTAGAAACAGACACTCTATCTATTAATGAAAATGAATTAGTATTGCCCACCAAATCAGAAATGGCTTTATACTTGGAAGAACAGGGGATGGTAAATGTACATGATACAGATGGCACAATAATGGTAGACCTAAAGTATGCAACTACCGATAACTTTACCAAGACAATACTTTATGATGACCTGAAAGAGGCTTACCTCCATCCCATTGCTATGGAAAAACTGGTAAAAGCACAGAAACTATTAAAAGGAATAAATCCCGATTATACCCTGTTGGTTTATGATGCAGTGCGCCCGTTATCTGTTCAGAAAAAACTCTATTCGGTAGTACAGAATACAAAATACAAAGCATACGTTGCCAATCCAACCCGTACAGGCATGCACAATTATGGAATGGCAGTTGATTTAACCATCTGTGACAAGAATGGTGTTGCTCTGGATATGGGAACTCCTTTCGATTTTTTCGGGAAGGCTGCCGGAATCAATCAAGAACAAGAACTAAAAAGGCAAGGCATATTAACCCAGCAGCAAATAGATAATAGAGATCTACTTAGAAAAGTAATGACCGGAGCAGGATTCCTCACTATCCGAGGAGAATGGTGGCACTTCAATGCAAGCTCACTATCAGAAGCCAAAAGAAACACAAAACTTATTAAATAAAATCTGATTTAACATTTAAACTCTGTTAAAATTCTTATATTTAATTGTTTGTTTATGCAACAAACAAAATATTTCTTAATCTCATAATTAGAGAAGTCAATAAAATATTTTACTAAAAAAGTGAACCATGAGATTGCATTTAATTCTATTATTACCCGCATTTCTATTATCATCCTGTGCTTCCACTTATTTTTATTCGACAATAAGCACTCTCAACGAAGATATGTACCAAAATGAAGATGGCGACTTCATTATGGAAGAAGATAGTTTACTAGTTGCCTACTGGTTTAGTGGAAGGAATGCTCCCGTATATATCAATGTATATAACAAAAGCGGATCACCCCTGTATGTAGACTGGGCGAGCTCTTCCATAATAGTAGATAATGTCGCAAACAGTTATAATGGCAATATCTATGATATTGATAGAGAACCGGAGGAAAGCTCTTCTCAAAATATCTATATCGATGGGAACAGTGTTATCGTAAATTCTTATACAGACCACACAGTGGAACCCGAGCAGGTCAGTTTTATTCCGCCTTACTCGCGGTCTACATTTAACACTATGCATCTGGCTAATTTCGATTATGAAAACCTCAAAGGAAAATATTTTAAAAATGTAAAGCTGGGAAGTAAAAGCGGAGAAATAGTTCCGGCAAAGATGATTAAATTCACAGAAGAGAGTACCCCTTTGAGATTCAGAAGCTACCTTACTTTATATCGAGACAAAGAAGCTCCTTTCCCGATAGAACATGAGTTTTATATTTCTAATCTCATCAAAACAAAACATGTTAAGCCCAATAATCTCCCTGATAATTTATTTAACAAAGGGAACATGTTTTATATAGAAAAAGAGAGTAAAAACAAAGGTTTTGGAGAAGCCTTGTTAGGAACAACTTTAGTACTGGGTTTATTTGTTATCGATGCAGCTATTACGAGCAGTTACCATGACGATGAATACTAATTTATTCCTGAACCAATTATGATAACCTGTTGTTTTATAATTTAAACAGACATTCTTATGAAAAAGATATTATTCTTAATTGTAACTATACAACTCATTTTATTAGGAAGTTGTAAAACAAAAGAGTTAACAGCAGAGCAATTGGAAAGAAGAGATAAATTAACGGAAAAAATTGAGAAGCCGGACTTCTTGTATATACCAAATAATGCTCAACCTGCACAAGGCAGAACTATTAATCTGGATAACTCTTTTTCCTTAAAAGTAAAAAATGACACTATTGAGGCATATCTCCCCTATTACGGAAGAGCTTATACTGCCCCAATGAATCCTACTGATTCAGGGATTAAGTTTATCAGTACCGACTTTGAGTACTCCTCAATAATGAAGAAAAACGGAACTTATGATATAATAATAGAACCTAAAGATATATCTAACCGATATCTCCAGGGAATTGTCTTGTATCTGAACGTAAGTAATTCGGGGTATGGCAGCTTAAATGTCCAATCAACAAACAGGCAAAATATATCTTTTTACGGAACCATTGAATAATAATAAATACCTCAATATAGCCCAAAGGATAGTTGTTTAGCTATCCTTTTTTTATCTAAAAAAGGATGTTAAAAAATTAGTTTAATAATGTAATATTTATAGATAATAAATATATTTACATATATTTTTACAAAACTTACTACTATGAAAAAAAACGTATTAACTGCTATTGCATCTTTGATGCTATTATCTTCTTGTCAACAAGATAGTATAATTAATGAAGTTCAGACACACAGATTGAACAGACCTCAACAGATCCTCATGTATGTGCAGAGCTATATTATGAAGATAACGGAGATGTAGATAATGACTTAAGAGGTGTACTTTTTAAAAGTTACAAATGGCCTAATGGATCAGTTATCAAAGTGAAATTTCTCAATGGTTCTTCTTATTTACAGAATAAGGTTAAAACATTTGCTAATGAATGGTCGAAATATGCCAACATTAAGTTCGAATACGTAACATCGTCTCAAAATGCAGATGTAAAAGTAGCCTTTAAGTGGAATAATGATAAAAGTTCATGGTCACATGTAGGAACCTATTGTAGGAATATCGCTCAAAATCAGCCTTCTATGAATTTCGGATGGTTCGATGAATACACTAGTGATACTGAGTTCAGTAGAACAGTCATTCATGAATTTGGACATGCTTTAGGTTTGAAGCATGAACATCAGCATCCAACCAATTCGATACAATGGAATAAGCCTGTAGTATATGCGTATTATGCCCAACAAGGTTGGAATCAAGCAAAAGTTGATCAAAATATATTCGCCAGATTAAGTACAACTCAAACTAATTATAGTGCATATGACGGATATTCAATTATGCATTATCATATTCCTGCATCTCATACAATTGATGGATATACTGTAGGATGGAATACAGTATTAAGTACCACAGACAAGAAATTCATCGGTGAACAATACCCGCTCTCTGTATCTGGAAAAGCAGTTCCTGCAGATTATGATGGAGATGGTAAAGTTGATATAGCTATAAAAACACCAGATGGTGGCTGGTATATAGATTATGCATACAACGGTTTTGGATATTGGGATTGGTCAAGTTTTGGATATGCAATATATGATATAATACCCGTGGCAGACTATGATGGAGATGGCAAAGCCGATTTGGCCATAAGAACATCAGACGGACGTTGGCATATAGATTATGCTCATAACGGTTTTGGCAGATGGGATGCTTCTTATTCAGGACATGCAGGAGATCGTGTGATCCCTGTACCGGCAGACTATGACGGAGATGGCAAAGCTGATATATCTGTAAAGAC
>JAWDXP010000011.1:0-147504 GCA_032477055.1 Dysgonomonas sp.
ATAAAACATCCAGAGCCCTCCTGAGAAAGTATCCTACTTCATCATAAGCCTTAAAATGCAATAATTACAGCCTTATCATTATTTACTGTCCCGGTCATATTTGGATAAAGTCGAGCAGACCATCTCATACAACCCATCAAAATCTATATGGTATTCTTCGCGATTATTTATTCAATATTTTGCTTTTGCTGGTTTAACTTCAGTTTAGGTAGTTGTATCCATGTTAATTTTTTCCATAGAGCTTCTAATGGACCTTGTTTATGGCTTTTTAGCCACCAGCATGAAAAATAATATTGTAATAGAAAGATACTAATACCAATTAAGAAGGAATAGGTATTTCCTAGTTTTTCAGATAGATTTAATCCCCATGGATGAAATATGAAAGTCCCAATGATGGATTGAGCTACATAATTTGTTAAGCTCATTTTTCCATAAGGTATTAGCTTATTTAATATTGCTCGAAGTTTTTCCTTTTTATAATATAATATTATGAAGGATCCTATAACAAATAAAGTGGCAAATATGCTGCTAAAATGATTTATAATGGGAAATATATTGAAGATAGTTTTGCTTTTATCTAGATATAAATATCCAGTAAATAGATATAGAGATAAAGCTATTATACCTGATATGGTTATTACTTTTTTCCATATGAGCATTTTAAATGCAGAATATATAAGAAGTTTTTTTCTTCCTATAATTATGCCTATAATAAAGTATGCTAAAAATGTTTGGGTAATTCCTCCTAGCCATGAACTTACTATTAAATTATAAGAAACTCTTCCTATATTACTCTGAAGTGCAGTAAGAATATTCTCATTAAAAAGAGTCTCTTCAGTACTTGTGAGAAGCCATTCTTTATAATCTATTAGAGAGTTTTCAATACCTATTATAGGATATATCGATTTTGTCCAAATTATAGGATTGAAAATTAATAATATTATAGCAAGAATAGTTAGTGTCTTTGTCTCTAACCGAACTAATAGAGGGAGTAGGACACCAACAGAGGCAAATACGACTAATATATCTCCATTATAGAAGCTGCCATTGAAGATTCCAAAACCAAATAAAATTAAAAGTCGCCATAAAAATCTATATGTAAAATTTTTTCCTTTCTTTTTCTGATTACTGTTTTGAATAAAAAAACTTAATCCAAATAACATCGCGAAAATAAATTTTGCTTTGCTGATAAAGAATAAATAAGCTATTATGAATAGGAATGTGTCAATTATATCTATTATAAGTGAGCTGCCATTTTCAGGAAAAACAAAATAATTGAAATGGAGCATACAATGAAGTATTAGTATTACTAAAACTGCAAATCCTCTTAATGAATCAGCTATATCGATCCTTGTCGTTTTTTTCATGGTTGTTGTTTTATAAAGAAATGTCCTGTCTTATTTTGGGTAAAATAAGATAATCAGATTTATTTATATGTTAAATAATTAGGATATAAAATATTCCGAAATGAATGTTTATATGCTTTCTTCTCTCTCTTCCTTCTCTTGTATAATAATACTACCTCCTCAGGTTTTACTTTGTATACTTTTATATACAAAATAAATATATCTCGCAAGATATTAAAAATAATTTATATAAAATAAAAAAAGCCGAATATTATTCGGCTTTTGCTCTATTTTTTTTGTTCTTATAGACTATTTACGTGATGAGCTAACTTTGACTTCAAGTTTGCTGCTTTGTTTTTGTGAATCACATTTTTCTTTGCTAATTTATCTAGCATTGAGCATACAGTTGGATATAACTTTTGTGCTTCGGCTTTATCTGTAATGCCTCTCAGTTTTTTAACAGAGTTACGAGTTGTTCTAGCAACATATCTATTGCGCAAACGTCTTACGTTAGTCTGACGGATTCTTTTTATGGATGATTTATGATTTGCCATGTTGACTAATCTTTATTCTTTTATTAATTTATTATTAGTAGCCCATAGGGGAGTCGAACCCCTCTTTCAAGAATGAAAATCTTGCGTCCTAACCGATAGACGAATGGGCCATCTCCGAGTTACTTTCTGATTTAATCAGCGTTGTTATCTCTTGATTGCGGATGCAAAGGTAATGCATATTTTAGAATATACAAATATTCTGAATGTTTTTTTGTGGAAAAAACTATCGGGAAAATGTACCTCATTTAAAATCAATATTGTACAAGGTTATCTTTTTTTGAGGATAAAAGCCTTTTATATGCTTCTCCAATATTTTCTATGATATCAGAAGCTAACATAGAGTATTGAGAGTTTTTGATGGCAGCTAAATCTCCTGCATATCCATGGAGATAAGTTCCTATGATAGCTGCTTCTTTTGGAGAATATTCTTGTGCAACCAAGGATGTAATAATTCCGGTTAGCACGTCTCCACTACCGGCTGTTGCCATTCCGGGATTTCCTGTGGAATTAAAATAAACTTGTTTCTCAGGAGTAATGGTGGCTGTGTATGCCCCTTTTAGAACAATATATACATTATGTTTCTCTGAAAAGTTACAAGCTGCTTGCAAACGCTCTTGGCTGTTTTCAAATTTTTTTCCTACAAGACATTCAAATTCTTTAACATGAGGCGTTAAAATACTTTGTGGGGCAATCGTATCCTTTAAATATTCATTACTTGATACTATGTTGATAGCATCAGCATCCAGAACAAGGGTTTTCTCATATTGGTTAAAAAGCTGAGAGATTAATTCTCTAGTTTCCTCTTCCGTACCGATACCTGGTCCGATACCTATAGCTGAATATTTATTTATATCAGGTGGAATAGTTTGAATATATTTTTCCTTCTTGTCAGGAATCACCATTGCTTCGGGTACACTTGTTTGTAAAATATTTATTCCGCAATGAGGTGTATATGCAGTTAAGAGTCCTACGCCTGTTCGTAAACAAGATTTAGCAGACATTACTGCGGCGCCTATTTTGCCGTAGGAACCTGCTATTAATAATGCATGCCCGAAGGTTCCTTTGTGTGAAAATGTGTCTCTAGGCTTAATTCTGGAGCGAATATCGTCCTTTTCCAAATAATAAAAATCGCTAGAATGCTCATCTATACATTTTGGGCATAATCCGATGTCTACAATTGTCATTTTTTTAGAAAAAGAACCACTATCTGGTAATAATAACGAAAGTTTAGGAGATTGGAACGTAAATACTTCATCAGCTTTTATTATGGTATCCGGGTTATTCGAGGAGTTATTATCTACGAAAAGTCCGGAAGGCATATCAATAGAATAAACTGTGGATATGGATGTATTTATCGATTTTATAATGTTTCTGTATATTCCTTCTATTGGTCTGTTGATACCTGAACCAAAGAGACCATCTATAATAATGCTGCCATATGGAATATGGGGAATGTCTTTCTCTTCTCTGATAATGTGTATGGGGATAAGGTGAGATAGGCGTTCTCTATTGATTTCACAATCCGGGGAAAGTTTTTTATCAGGATTGACAATGAAAACTTGTAAATGGAAACGCGCTAAGAGGAGCATACGTGCAAGAGCCAGGGCATCTCCACCGTTGTTCCCATTTCCTGCAAAAATATAAATTGTTTTTTGATGATTAAGCTTTTGTTTCAGGATGTCGTATATAGCTAGGGAAGCTCTTTCCATTAAGTCTATGGAAGAGATTCCCTGATTCTCTATAGTACATTCGTCTACTTTTCTTATTTGTTTGGCATTTAGTATTTTTATCATATCCAAAAGAAGTTTTAGTTATAACAATGGATATTATAAAAAGTTATAATTGATCTACCAAGTTACTCCCGATGAAAAATAGAACTATTTGCCTGAGCTTTGGGCATTATCAGTAAATCCTGAATATTCACATGTGCCGGAGCTGATACTGCATAAAATATGGCATCAGCAATATCCTCTGCTGAAAGAGGTTCGAAACCATCATAGACTTTATCTGCTCTCGATTGGTCTCCTTTAAATCTTACCAGAGAGAATTCTGTTTCTGCTGCTCCCGGACAGACCTGTGTTACTTTTATACCATAGTCTATCAGGTCGATACGCATAGCTCTGGAAAGTGCGTCTACCGCATGTTTCGTTGCGCAATATACATTTCCGTTCGGGTAAACTTCTTTCCCTGCTATAGAGCCTATATTTATAATATGTCCTGATTTACGGGAAACCATTCCGGGTGATATAGTACGAGTAACATACAGTAAACCTTTGATATTCGTATTGATCATTCTCTCCCAATCGTCCAATACTCCTTCGTGGATGGGGTTGAGCCCGACAGCTAATCCTGCATTATTAATCAGTACATCTACATTTTTCCACTCATGGGGCAATTTTTTTAGATTTTGATCTACTTCAAGAAAATTACACACATCAAAGGATAAAGCAAGTACTTCGGCTCCTTTATACTTATCTTCTATTTCCTTTTTTAGTTCGTTCAATACTTGTGTGCGACGCCCTGTTATTATAATGTTGAAACCTTCTTTGGCAAGTTTATGGGCTGCAGCCTTTCCTATACCTGCTGTAGCTCCTGTGATTAATGCGATCTTTTTCATTTGTGATAATCTGTTATATTTCTTAATCAGGTTTGGAACTACTAAATTAAGATATCTTCCTGATAAGATGGCCGGATTGGAAGGGGTATTTTAAGAAATTGTTTACTGGGCTGTTTCTTTTTAGCCTATTTCTATTTTATATAAACATATAATATGCTTATGGATGGACAAATATGTGATATAATAATTCAGGAATTTGTTATTATTATTTTGATTTCTTTGTTCCCTTTCTGGTGTTTTGCAATTCTTGGCATCTAGGTGAAATGGAATCAGGCAGTTAAGAGGGATAAAATAATGATGAATAGTGATTATTTTTTTTGAAAGGACTGATGATATGTATTGATATATTATTTATCTTTATCAGGTTGCACCTTTAATAAACTTAAATCAAAACAATGGAACATTCAGTAACAAAATCAGTTTTAAAAAATCTATTTTTATTTCCGGCAATATCTTTCCTATCTATTACTTCGTGTAGTAATTCCGTGGAGCAAAACACACTGACAGAACAGGAGAAAGCCGAAGGCTGGGAATTGCTTTTCGACGGGCAAACAATGAGTGGCTGGCGCGATTTTAATGGAGAGGGCTTGACCCAATCATGGCATGTTGTAGATGGTTGCATTCAAGCTAAAGGAGATGGAAGTGATGCCAATGGATATATAGTGACAGATAAGCAATACGAAAATTTTGAGCTTTCGTGGGATTGGAAATTAGCAAAGGGAGGAAATAGCGGAATGCTTTATCATGTGGTAGAAAGTGAGAAGTATAAAGTCCCTTATGTAACAGGTCCTGAATATCAGCTTATAGATGAACCTAATTTCGAGCATTATCTGGAACCATGGCAACGTCTCGGTGTAGACTATGCAATGTATTTGCCGGATACAACAAAAATGAAAGTAAATCCGCAAGGAGAATGGAATAACTCGAAGATAGTTTTCGATAATGGTCATGTTGAACATTGGCTGAATGGCGTGAAAATTTTGGAATTTGAGGCATGGACAGACGATTGGTTTGCCCGAAAAAATAGTGGTAAATGGACAGATGCGCCGGAATATGGTTTAGCTAAAAAAGGTGCTATTTGCTTGCAGGATCATGGATCGCCTGCATCTTTCCGAAATATCAAGGTAAAAGAATTAGCGCGTAAAACAAAAGATGTAAATCTTTTTAATGGTAAAGATCTTCATGGCTGGGATATCTATGGAACTGAAAAATGGTATGTTGCTGATGGATTGCTTGTCTGCGAAAGTGGTCCTGATAAGAAATATGGTTATTTGGCGACCCGGGAATATTATGATGATTTTGATTTAACTGTTGAGTTTAAGCAGGAAGCAGATGGAAATTCCGGTGTTTTTATTCGTTCAGTGATCGAAGAAGATGTCAAAATAAGCGGCTGGCAAGTAGAAGTAGCGCCCAAGGGACATGGTACTGGAGGCATTTATGAGTCTTATGGTAGAGGATGGTTGATCCAAATTCCTAAAGAAAAAGAAGAACTCTTGAAAGAAAAAGACTGGAATACAATGCGTATACTGGTTCAGGGAGAAAGGGTCACCACTTGGCTGAATGGACAGGAAATGGTTACGTTTAATGATAAGAAAATAGGTGCGGCTCAAGGGCGTATAGCACTTCAGATACATGATGGTGGTGGTATCAAAGTCCTATGGCGCAATTTGGTACTGAAAACTCTATAACTTTAGATAAAAATCTTTGAGCAGAGCGGTGAATTCAGGCGAATAATGATGCCGCTCTGTTTCTATTATAAGTTTATCCTCAGATGGATCTTTCTCTGTTTTAGAAAATTCCATTAACATGCGTTTAGGAGCAGCAACAGGTGTCGGATAAACTATTGTAATACGAATTAAATATAACTTTACAGCCTCTGCTAGTTTTATTAATTTCTCTTTTTCTGTATAAGGAAAGACAATTGCTACTCTTCCTGTTGATGAAAGTAGCTGGGGGATTATCTGAAAAAACTCTTCTATTGCCAAAGATTCGGTATGTCGGGCTATTGTCCTTTGTTGATTTGGAGAAAGAAGAGAATTTGAAAAATAAGGAGGATTGGAGACAATCAAATCATATTTTTGGTTACCGATGGAAGCATATTGTTGTAAAGAGCAGTGAAAATAATGAATCCTGTCAAAAGGAGAGTTCTCAATATTTTCTTTTGTTTGCATAATAGCATCTTCGTCAATGTCTATCGCATCTATTATCAGTTTATTTTCGGAACGTTGCGCAAGCATAAGGGCTATAAGGCCGGTTCCCGTTCCTACATCTAATATACTTTGTGCATTTGAAATATCGACCCACGCGCCTAAAAGTACCCCATCGGTTCCGACTTTCATCGCACATTTGTCATGATAAACAGTAAACTTTTTGAACTTAAAATAAGGATTGGGCATAATGTGTTGGTATATTCTTGTACTCGAAATAACAAACCTTTTGTTGGCATAGTATTTGCTGGAATATTGTTGCAAAGTTATTATTAAATATTAATATCTTTGCGAACTTCGAGATTGAAAATTTATTTAATAATAATCAGATAAAATGTTTGAAAGAAGAGATATTGATTTTTTTAGTATGGATGGAGGTTCTGGTCCGGTAGTATCTATCGTCTCCGACGAATTAGGTTCTCTGGATTTTGATATTGATGAAAAATATCTTAAAGAAGAAATACCTGTTCTAGCTCTTCGAAATACTGTTATATTCCCAGGGACAAGCCTTCCTATAACGGTAGCCCGTCCCAAATCACTTAAGGCTTTAAAAAGTTTAGGCACGAAGAAAGGCGTTATTGGCATGATCTGTCAGAAAAATGCCGACACAGAAGAGCCTGAACAAAATGATTTATATGAAATAGGTGTAATAGGAGAAGTGGTTCGTGTTATTGAAATACCAAACGATCCTAATGTAACTGTCATACTACAAGGGAAAAAAAGATTTAGGTTGGACGAGTTAACACGTACAGAACCTTATTTGAAAGCTAAATATACAGTAAAGGAAACTGTAGCTGCGGATACAGATGATAAGGAGTATTTGGTGCTTCTGGAATCTATCAGAGACCTTACTATCCATATGTTGAGAATGTATGGCGATCCTCCAAAAGAACTTATAGCAAGGATAAATGAGAGTTCAAAATCTCCACTTTTGGTCAATTATTGTTGTACGAATTTGCCTGTTCCTGCTTCTGAGAAGCAAGAGCTTTTAAATATTGATGATGATAAGAACAGAGCTTATCGTCTTTTGATGATTCTGAATAGGGAAACACAAATGCTGGAAATGAAGATGAATATCCAGATGAAAACCCGTGAAGAATTGAATCAGCAGCAGAAAGAGTATTTTTTGCAGCAGCAAATCAAGACTATACAGGATGAATTAGGAGGAAATCCTCAGCAGGCAGACGTAGAAGAACTGAAAGAAAGAATTAAAACAAAACACTGGAGTGAAAAGGTTGCAGAGTTAGTCGATAAAGAAATAAAAAAACTAGAGCGCCTCCATCCTCAATCTCCGGATTATTCTACTCAGTTTACATATTTACAGACTGTGATGGAATTGCCTTGGGATGAATACACAAAAGATAATTTTAACCTAAAGCATGCCCAGAAAATATTAGACAGAGATCATTTTGGGCTTGAGAGAGTTAAAGAGCGTATTATTGAACACTTGGCAGTTCTGAAATTGAAAGGTGATTTGAAGTCTCCTATTCTTTGTTTGTATGGACCTCCCGGAGTGGGAAAAACTTCTTTGGGTAAATCTGTTGCCGAAGCATTGAATCGTAAGTATGTCAGGGTCTCGTTTGGAGGATTGCATGATGAGTCTGAGATCCGTGGGCATCGCCGTACTTATATAGGTGCAATGCCGGGAAGAATTATTCAAAATATTCAGAAAGCAGGTTCTTCCAACCCGGTATTTGTACTGGATGAGATAGATAAGATAGGAAATGATTTTCGAGGTGATCCGGCTTCAGCTTTATTGGAGGTTTTGGATCCCGAACAGAATTTTGCATTCCATGATAATTATCTGAATATAGATTATGACCTATCAAAAGTTCTCTTTATAGCGACAGCAAACAATGTATCGGCTATTTCGCAGCCTTTGCTGGATCGTATGGAGCTGATAGATATTAGCGGTTATATATTGGAAGAGAAAATAGAGATTGCCCGTAAGCATTTAATTCCTAAACAACTGGAGAATCATGGGTTGAAGAAGGAAGATATAGATATTCCTAAGAAGACATTAGAGAAGATTATTGATAGTTATACTCGTGAATCAGGTGTCAGGTCTTTAGATAAGCGTATTGCCGAGATCATGCGTAAAGTAGCACTGAAAGTAGCAACTAATGCTGATTATAACAAAGCATTGTCTGCTGATGAATTGCATGAGTACCTGGGTGCTGTTAAATATTCGAAAGACGAATATCAGGGCAATGAATACGCCGGAGTTGTTACAGGCTTGGCATGGACATCAGTCGGAGGTGAGATTCTATTTGTCGAAAGTTCTTTAAGCAGAGGGAAAGGTAGTAAACTAACTTTGACCGGAAATTTAGGGGATGTGATGAAAGAATCTGCTATGCTGGCAATGGAATACATTCGTTCTCACAATAGGCTGATTGGTGTAGAAGATAATATTATCGATAACTGGAATGTGCATGTGCATGTACCCGAGGGTGCTATCCCCAAAGATGGGCCTTCGGCAGGGATCACTATGGTGACATCTTTGGCTTCTGTATTCACTCAACGTAAAGTGAAAGCTAATCTGGCTATGACAGGAGAGATAACTCTTCGGGGTAAAGTACTTCCAGTTGGCGGTATCCGTGAAAAAATATTAGCAGCTAAACGTGCGGGTATAAAAGAAATCATATTATGTAAGGACAATAAGAAAGATATAGATGAGATAAAAGAATCATATGTGAAAGGTCTTAAGTTTCATTTTGTTTCGGACATAATGGAGGTGCTGGATATTGCATTACTGAAAGAAAAGGTGAAACATTCTTTAGACCTTCATATTAAGGAAACAGAGAATAAAGATTAATTAGATAGTAAAAATGAAGAAAAAGGTGGCTATGTGTCACCTTTTTTTATTTTTCCGAGAAAATATTTTGTAAACCGATTTTTTATATTATTTTTATAATTGTTAAGTAGATCAATCTAATTTAAAGAAAAATGCTTATGAAAACTATTCTTTACATATCAGTATCCCTGATTCTGCTAATGAGCGGTTGTAAGTCTCAGACTCAGGTGTCGGATCAGGCTCGACAAGTAGAGCAGGAAATCTTATTTCAACAAGCATCGGAAGCTTTGGCTAAAAGCAATTTTGTATTAGAAGCTGATCGGGTATTTTTAAGAAGAGGAGCTCCCTTTAATGTAAATTCTAATACTAATTTTATTTCTTTACAAGGAGATAAAGCTGTTATTCAGTTAGCTATTTCTCAGAATAGAGGATGGTATAACGGAATTGGAGGAGTAACATTGGAAGGAAGGGTATCTAATGTGAGAATGAATACAGATAAAAAAGGTAATATAAATTATACTATGTCTGTTACGGGAAAGCAACTGTCTGCTAAAGTGTCATTCATGGTAATAAAAGATACAAATAAATGTACAGCAATGGTTACTCCTAATCTTCAGGGAGAAGAGTTTACATTTAATGGATATTTATTTGATAGGGAAGACTCTAGTGTATTTAAAGGATTACCGCTATAAGGTTATAATATAGAAGTTAACACAAAGCGAGTACTAACTAGTACTCGCTTTGTGTTTTTGTGTGATTGTTTATGAATTCAAAAAACTTTTTGACCTTTTACTTTGTTCATTTTTTAGAGTTGTAATTAAAGTAAATGATTATGAAAGAGATTATTTTATTTTTTTCAGTAATGATATTTCTATCAGGATGTAAGACTCAAGATCCGGTATTGGCTGCAGCAGAGCAAGAGCGACAAGACTTGTTGTTCACGAATGCAATACAAGCATTGAATGATCGTGATTTTATATTGGAGGCAGATCGGATAACATTCAAATATGGAACTCCTGTAAATGTAGCTTCAAATACTAATTTTATTTCCCTTCAAGGCGATAAAGCTACCATTCAGATAGCTTTTACCGGTCGGGGAGGAGGTCCTAATGGAATTGGAGGTATAACAGTTGACGGAAGGGCTTCGAACGTAGAGGTTAAGACAGATAAGAAAGGAAATGTGAGTTTTAGTATGATGGTGATAGGAGTGGGAGTGTCTGCTCAGGTCATTTTCGATATGCCGAAGGGTACTAATTATTGTTCGGCAACTATAACTCCCAATTTCAATAGTAATAGAACAACCTTTACCGGCTATCTTTACCCGAGGGAAGAGTCAAGTGTATTTAAGGGAAGAGCTTTATAAAACAAGATAAGATATTGTTAAGTAAAGGCTACTTCATTATGAAGTAGCCTTTACTGTTTTCTCTTTACAATATTCTAAATATATCATCTTGATGAATCCATCCTTTGCTCAGAGGATTTCCGTTTATTATATATGAGCAATCGATACGGACTTTCTCATTTATATTTTGTACCGTAAAGATTACAGAAGCTTGGGTAAAGTAGGGTTCCTCCTGTTGAGGAACATCTTTGCTAACACGACATATAGACCATACCGACTCTCCATAATACTGATCGGATAATACCTTAAATACTCCGTCTTTATTCTGCTGATGTTCCAATATACTTTCAGCTCGGGCTAATCTTAAGTAAGTACTATGATTCTTATTATAAGGGATAGCTCCATATACCATCCTGAAATGGTTGGCAGAAGCAAAGAATCCTTTCGTTTTCTGAATTACTTGTACCTCGCCATTGTAAGTTTCGATAAAGAATGAATTTGTAGAATCTGAAATCATTAGAATATCAGGTTCTTTAAAATCGTGAATATAAAAATCTCTCATCATTTCTGCCGCTTCTGCTGCAGTTCGATAGTTTTTGATAATATTCAGGTATTGCTCGAAAATAGAGTTGTTTGGGTTGGCTGAATTTTGCATATTGCCTGCTTTATCTATATAGGAGTCTGCAGCGACAAATGAGACCCCATATTCATTTATTCCGGCCCAAGGTCCACTACTTCCTTCTCTTAGAAAAGGTATATAGCGTATTTTTCCATCTGCGATTATTTGAGGAGGAAGAAAGTTTACTTGCTGAGTCAGATCGCATTGCTTAAAGGTTATATTGCCTTTTGGAGATTGAGTTGAGAGAAAAACGTTTCCAATAGTACACATTTTGTTTTGAAATTTAAGGTTTATAATTAATTCTTACATATTTAGCTGCTTCACGGATTGTTTGGCAAAACCAAGGAACTTCTGCATCCGGAGTGGATGAACATTCTCTTAGAATTTCTTTGTCCGTCATGTTCTCATATCTTTCATAGTTATTCTCGTGAGCTATTTTTAATAGCCTGTCTTTGTTTGATATCAAGGAGGATTGATCTATAGAGGAAAAGACTTTGCTAGCTTGGATTAATATCATAGGCGGATCGAGTTTGAGTCCGAAGGAACAAAATAGGCTTTGTAAACCACCCGACGGATCTCTGTCCTTGATAGATAAGTTGAATCTCCTGTTACTGATTACTGGAATCCCTGTTGATATATCCACACCATAACAGTCAAGATCATTTCTGTATTCTGACGGATTCCCTTCTCCAAAAATCAGAGTTGCCTGTTGGATTAGGAAATTAGAGTTCGGATTTTGATTAGTATTGTTAATCGAGTGCTCCAGAATCCATTGGTTTACAATATTCAAATTTCGTAAAGCTGTATAATCAGCTTCTCCGGACTTGTCGGTTCCCGGTTGCGGTGGATTTGCTCCATGTGCGAATACGCAAATCTCACCTCTGAAATTATCATTAATAATCTTCCAGAAAGCGTTGAACCTGTCTGGGCGACTGAGATGGGAAATGGCTATTGCAGGGTTTCCCAGAGTATTATTCCCTGTAACGATAATTATGATACATGATGTAGCACTGTCACAATAAAGATATTTCCATACATCTTTTTGTAATTTTAAATCTATCAATTCATAATTGTCTTGGCTTACATAGAATACGTCATTGGTGACTTCCTCCTTGTTGAGGACTCTTCTTAATTTGATTTTCATAGCTGAAAGGGTTTTTAATAGTTAGATTCAGAGATAAGTCGAATAGAATTTTCGCTTTGTGTGTTTATTTCTTATTTAAAAGTTTGTTAGAAGTATTAGATAACCTTTAATTTCAAATTTAGCGATTTTAATCGGATTACTGGTTAAATGCATATGGTAAAATTGTTATGAATCATTCTTTTTTTCGCAAGATTGGATAACCTGTCCAATTTTTTATATTTTTACTTTTGTTGATGTAATTATAACCTAATAAAAACGAAATTGATATGGAACAAACATTTTGTCAAAGTTGTGGAATGCCGATGAATGCCGAATTTTATAGTACGGAAAAAGACGGTACACCTAATACTACTTATTGCAGTTATTGCTATAAGGGTGGAGAGTTTACATCAGACATTACAATGGAAGAAATGATTCAACATTGTGTTGGATATCTGGATGAGTTTAACAAGGATTCGGAAAAGCAGTTTACTAAAGAAGAGGCTATTGCCGGAATGAGAGAACATTTTCCTTCGTTATTGAGATGGAAAAAATAAATGAATGTAATTAGAAGCTGGATTTTATTCAGCTTCTGGTTTTATAGAAAGTATATATGAATTGTCCTGTTTGTCAAAGTTGTGGAATGCCCCTTCATGAGCCTGCTGTATTGGGTACTGATGAGAAAGGGATACCTATAGAGGAATATTGTTTGTATTGTTACAAAGATGGTAAATTTACATCGGACGTAACAATGGAAGAAATGATACAACTTTGTGCAAAATATGTGCAGAATGTGCCCAAAGAAAAAGCCGTTTTCGATATGCGGATGCAGTTCCCGAAACTGAAGCGCTGGGCGCAAAAAGAGCAAACACAGAACGAATACCATAAATCGATAAATAAAGTATTAGATTATATAAACGAACATTTGGACGAGAGCCCCGATCTGGAGACTCTTTCAGATATAGCAAATATATCAGCATATCATTTTCATAGGATTTTTAAGGGGATTATTGGTGAGAACTTAGGTGAATATGTACAGCGTTTGCGTTTGGAATATGTTGCCGGAAAGCTGAGGACAACGGATATGACTCTCGATTCTCTGGCTGATAAAACCGGATATAACAGTAAACAGGCATTATCAAGAGCCTTCAAAAAATATTTTGGAGTCCCTCCCAGCATTTATAAAAATACTCCAGGTAGCTGGCAGGTGTATGCTCCTGTGGCATTGACTCCCCGTATTTGTAAAATTGCGCCCAGAAATATATTGTATGTCAGGGTGATAGATGAATATGGTGCAACGGACTCATATAACGAGGTCTGGAAACAGCTATATATGTATGCAATCTTGAATAAGATTTATACAGATAAGAGTGAGTCTTTGGGTATCAGTTTTGATGATCCCTCCGTAACTGAAACTCAAAAATGTAGGTTTTATGCTTGTATTAGTACTGATAAATTGGCAAAGCCAAAAGGTAAATTTGGTAGTAGTGTTATAGATGGGGGGCTTTATGCCATTTTTACACACAAAGGTTCATATGAAGGTTTGCATGATCTGTATAAGAATATATGGTTTCAGTGGCTTCCTTCATCGAAATACCGTATCAGAAAAGGAGTGTTTTTTGAAAAATATTTAAATAACCCTTCACAAGTAAAAGAAGAGAATATACTGACTGAGGTATATATCCCGGTATCATTAAGAAAATAAAATGCTTCTGTTTTTTTTCCCTTTAACCAGTTTTTTGCTACTTTCGCAGAGTTATAAATAAACTATGAGCGAAAATAAGAACAACATGGTTAATTCAGCCATGAATTATGCTATACCATTGGGTATATTTTGGATATTTAAATATATCTTTTTTATGTTAGGCGATTATTCGGCTCTAAGCCTTTATATATATAACTTCCTAACTGTTGGTACCCTTGTTGTATATTATTTTTTGATTAGTAGATATCGAGATAAGGATTTGGGAGGAGAAATAGAATATGGTCATGTTATTTTATTCTCTCTTTTACTGTTCCTTTTTGCTTCTGTGTTGGAAATCGCAGTTGTAGCATTACATATCTTCGTACTTAAGCCCGAATTTTTAGACGAATTTAAAGAACAGTTGATAACTGTAGCCGAAAGGTTTAGTGTTTTGTTGGGAGACAGCTACGTTGAGTCGATAAAAATGTTTGCTTCTAATATGGGAGGATATTATATTTTCTCGTATTTACTAAATAATATTTTCACAGGCTTATTTCTGTCTCTTATCATTGGCTATTTTGTGTCGAAGAAAAAGACAAACTATCAAAAATATAACTAATCTATGGATATATCTGTTGTTATACCATTATTTAATGAAGAGGAATCTTTATCTGAGCTAACGGCTTGGATAGAGAAGGTAATGGAAGAGCACCATTTCTCATACGAGGTTATATTTGTAGATGATGGCAGTAGCGATAATTCGTGGAATATGGTTACTGCTTTGAAACAAAAGAACGATAGAATAAAAGGAATAAAGTTTCGTCGGAATTATGGTAAATCGCCTGCATTACATTGTGCATTTAAAGTAGCTCAGGGTGATGTTGTTGTTACATTGGATGCAGATTTACAGGACAGCCCTGATGAAATACCTGCTCTCTATGAAATGATTACGAAGGAGGAATATGATCTGGTGTCGGGTTGGAAAAAGAAAAGATATGACCCGATAAGTAAAACACTTCCTACCAAATTATTCAACGCTACTGCAAGAAAAGTATCAGGCATAAAGCTTCATGATTTTAATAGCGGTATAAAAGCATATAGAAATGATGTGGTGAAAAACATCGAAATTTATAACGATATGCACCGTTATATTCCATATTTAGCTAAAATAGTCGGCTTTAATAAAATTGGGGAAAAGGTCGTTGAACATAGAGCACGAAAATATGGAGAAAGTAAATTTATGGGTATAAGCCGCTTTTTCAATGGCTATCTGGATTTGCTTACCTTATGGTTTTTGTCGAGATTCGGCAAAAAACCAATGCATTTTTTTGGAGTATTGGGGAGTATTATGTTTCTGTTGGGTCTGATTGCCGTAATAAGTGTCGGAGCTTCTAAGATGTATGCAATGGCCAGTGGCCTGCCATATCGGTTGGTTACAGATTCTCCTTATTTCTTTATATCCCTCACGGCAATGATTTTGGGTACACAGTTGTTTCTTGCCGGTTTTATCGGGGAATTGATTTCGAGGAATGCTACAGAAAGAAATAATTATAAGATAGAAGAGGAATTATTCTAAAAAAATAATTGTTAAATTATAATTAGATTGCTTTATAGGAAGAGGAAAAATAAAGCGATAAGGATAAAATATATTAAAATTCTATACATTTGACAATTTTGACACATTTCAATTGTTAAATAATAAAGAATGTTATATTCATTCTTTTGAGAAAAAGTGAAATAAAATGTAATAAAGAACAATTTTATTACTTTTGCGGTTGATTATCGAACAGGACAAAAAAAAGAGCATGCAAAAAAACTTAGTTATAGTTGAATCTCCGGCTAAAGCCAAAACGATTGAAAAATTTTTAGGGAAAGATTTCAAAGTAATGTCTAGTTATGGACATATACGAGACCTTAAAAAGAAAGACCTTGGAGTAGACTTAGCCCATAATTATAAACCTCTATACGAAGTTCCTGCCGATAAGAAAAAAATAGTGTCGGAACTGAAAGCTGCAGTTAAAGACGCGGATATAGTTTGGCTGGCTTCCGATGAAGACCGTGAGGGAGAAGCTATCTCATGGCATCTGTACGAAACATTAGGATTGAAGCCGGAACAAACGCGCCGTATAGCATTTCATGAAATTACCAAAAATGCAATATTGCATGCAATAGAAAATCCAAGGCAAATAGATAAAAATCTGGTTGATGCACAGCAGGCACGTCGGGTTTTAGACCGTATTGTAGGTTTTGAATTGTCGCCTGTTCTATGGAAAAAAGTGAAACCTGCTCTTTCTGCCGGTCGTGTGCAGTCTGTAGCAGTACGTTTGACTGTAGAGAGAGAAAAAGAAATTCAAGCATTCAATGCAGAAGCAGCATATCGTATACAAGCTGTTTTTACGAAGGAAGAGAATGGTAGTCGGTATGAAATCAAGGCAGAGCTAAATAAGCGTCTTAAGACAAAAGAAGAGGCTCTAAGTCTGTTGGAACAATTAAAAGGGCTTTCCGATCTAAAAATAGATGATATCATTACCAAGCCTTTTAAGAAATCACCTGCAGCACCTTTTACGACTTCTACTTTGCAGCAGGAAGCTGCTCGTAAACTAGGATTTTCTGTATCACAGACTATGACCTTGGCTCAGAAATTATACGAGTCGGGAAAAATAACGTATATGCGTACCGATTCTGTGAATCTGTCGGGTCTGGCGATTAATACTTCTAAAGCTGAAATAGAAAAAGAATACGGGCAGGAGTATGTAAAGGTACGTCAATTCTCCACTAAGAGTAAAGGAGCTCAGGAGGCTCACGAGGCTATTCGCCCCACATATATGTCCGATCATAAAGTATCGGGAACTGCTCAGGAGCAAAAATTGTATGATCTGATATGGAAGCGTACTATTGCCTCTCAGATGTCAGATGCTGAACTGGAAAGAACTACAGTAACAATAGGGATACCACAGGAAAAAGATTTGAAATTTGTCTCTGTCGGCGAAGTAATCAAATTTGACGGATTCTTGCATGTTTATCTGGAAGATACGGATGATGAACCAGTTGATAGTGAGGATACTGATTTGTTGCCTCCTCTTTCGAAAAATGAGAGGCTAGGATTGAAGGAAACTACAGCTACCGAACGTTTTACGCAACGTCCTCCGAGATATACGGAGGCTTCTTTGGTACGGAAACTCGAAGAACTGGGTATAGGACGTCCTTCTACTTATGCTCCGACTATCTCTACTATTCAGAATCGTGAATATGTGGAAAAATCGAATATAGAAGGTACGGAAAGGAAATACAATGTATTACTTCTCAAAGGAGGCAAGATCACTGACAGCACTAAAACTGAAATGACCGGAGCTGATAAAAATAAGCTCAAACCAACAGATATAGGTGTTGTAGTGAATGATTTTCTTACAGCAACATTCCCTGAGATTCTTAATTATAATTTTACAGCGACGGTTGAAGAACAGTTTGACCATGTAGCAGAAGGGGAACAGGTGTGGACTGACTTGATCGATAAATTCTATAATCAATTTCATCCGGAAGTAGATAAAGCAATGAATATGCAAACCGATCATAAAGTTGGGGAGCGTATATTGGGCAAAGACCCGAAAACAGGAAAACAGGTTTCGGTAAAAATAGGTCGCTTTGGTCCTATGGCTCAGATGGGTACACAGGATGAAGAAGAAAAGCCTTCATTTGCTTCTTTACAAAAAGATCAGTCTATTACTACCATTACGTTGGAAGAGGCGCTTAAACTGTTTGACTTACCTCGTACGATTGGCGAGTATGAAGGGAAAACGATGCAGGTTGCAATAGGTCGTTTCGGTCCTTATATTAAGCATGATAGTAAATTTATCTCACTTCCGAAAGGTTACGATCCTTACACTGTAAATGAGGAAGAAGCGATTATTTTAATTGAAGATAAACGTAAAAAAGACCGTGAAAAGGTAATTAAAACATTTACAGAAGATGAAGGTCTACAAATCCTGAATGGTCGTTTTGGTCCTTATATCGCTTATAATAAGAATAATTATAAAATTCCTAAAACAACGGATGCTTCATCTCTTTCTTTCGAAGAGGCGATGAAGATTGTGACTAATACTGATAAAGGGTCGACAAAAACAAAAAAGACATCAAAAATAGAGACTAAAACAAAAACGAAGGCTAAGTCTGAGACAAAGGCTAAAAAGGCTTCGACTACAAAGAAATCAACTAAAAAATAAACATAAATTAAACCTTTTTTTCAATTGTATGTCAAAGAAGTTGTAACACCGGTGAACATACAATAGGATTAAGTGTTAATATTAATAGATTAATAAAAATCGGAGACATGAGTAAAGAAACCGACTTTATAGGATACGATGAAGATGATGCTGTAAAATATATTCAGAATTTTCTTCCTCAAGAAATAAAAGGTAAATTTTCGGATGATGAAATAAACTACATCATTGATATTATTTACGAGTTTTATGAACATAAAGGGTTACTTGACGAAGGTACTTCCGATGAAGATATAGTAGATATCGATGAGGATGAATTGGTGCAGTTTGTTCTTAAGAATACTCAAAAAGATAAACTGAGAGAATTCACATCCGAAGAAATAACGTTTATCATTCAGGGTGAACTTGCATATTGTGAATCACTTGATATCTTCGAATAACAAACGAAAAAACAAAATTTTTTTAGATATGAAAAAAACATCATTTGGAGCTTTTGCTCTTAGCGCAGTTTTATTGTTATCAAGTTGTGGTGCTAGTAATACCGTAAAAGGTGGTGGTATTGGAGCTGGTGCCGGAGGTGCTCTTGGAGCAGGTATTGGTGCAATCATTGGTGGTGGTAAGGGTGCTGCATGGGGTGCCGGTGTAGGTGCTGTACTTGGTGGTGCCGGAGGTGCTATTATCGGAAACAAAATGGACAAGCAAAAGAAAGAACTTGAAGAAATTAATAATGCTCAGGTTGAGTCTATTAATGATGGACAAGCCCTTAAAGTTACTTTCGAGTCAGGTATATTGTTTGCAACAAATTCAAGCTCATTGAATAGTGCATCACAAACTTCTTTGTCTCAGTTTGCTACATCATTGAGAAATAACCCTGATACAGACATACAAATTGTAGGTCATACAGATAATACAGGTAGCGATGCTATTAATAACCCATTGTCTGAAAAGCGTGCACAAGCTGTGTATAATTATCTATTACAATCGGGTGTTGCAGGAAACCGTATGACTTCGGCAGGTATGGGATCTACTCAACCAATCACTGATAATAGTTCAGTTGCAGGACGTGCGCAAAACCGTCGCGTAGAAGTATTCATCCTTCCTAATGAGAAGATGATTCAGGATGCGCAAAGACAAGCACAATAAGAAATTGATTTTATCTTAAAATAGCTAAAGTCCGGATGATGTTTTCATTCGGACTTTTTTTCGTCTGATGAAATATGTAAATTTGTAAGATTTCAAAATTCTGGTATGTTTCATAAAACCCATGCAGTCGTTCTGAATACTATAAATTACAATGACAAGTATATCCTTGCATCTGTATATACTAATGTATTTGGAAGGGTAACATATATGGTTCCGAAATCGAAAAGCAAAGCTGCCCGGATACAAAAATCATTGTTTTCTCCGCTAGCTATCCTGGACATGGAAGTCGAACATTTGCCCTCCCGTGACATCCAGAGGATAAAAGAAGTCCGTACCCTTAGTCCGTTGTATTCTATACAAGGCAATATGGTGAAAACTTCGGTTGTTCTGTTTCTTTCAGAGTTTTTGAGCCGCGTATTGAAAGACACGGACGAATACCAGATAATATTCAACTATCTGAATGATTCTATTCAGATACTGGAAGAAAGCCAGAATGGATTAGCCAATTATCATTTGGTTTTTATTCTGAAACTGACTCGGTTCTTAGGTTTTTATCCGAACTTGGAGAATTATACAGAAGGTGACTATTTTGATTTGGTAAATGGTACTTTTGTTAATCGTCAACCTTTACACAGGCATTATGTAAATAGGCAAGAGGGCAAAGCCTTGTCCCTGCTTTCCCGAATTAATTATGAAAATATGCAGTATTTTCAGTTTTCGCGGCAAGACAGAGTGAATATCATAAATCGTATGATAGAATATTACCGTATCCACTTACATGATTTTCAGGAGTTGAAATCACTGGATATTTTACACGAATTATTTTAATTGAAACTAAATGAGCATCGAAGAAGTAAAACTATATTATAAGGAAATAATAGATACACAACAGGTCATTTTGTCGGGGTTAAAGAAAACGATCTTTCAGATCGGGACAATACGCTTGGTTGTGGCTATTGCTTGTGTTATAACTGCATATTTTTTCTGGGGAAATACGGAGACTGTGGTGGGTATAATCTTGGTTTCCTTTGTTGTTTTCTTATTTTTGATGAACTATCACAGTAAATTATTTAAGAAGAAAAATTATAGCGAAAAACAGATTCTGAATGCTGAAAATGAACTAAAAGCTCTTGATTACGATTTTACTCCTTTTGACGGTGCTCCTGAAAAAATAAGTGCAGAACATGGTTTTAGCCTCGATTTGGATTTGTTCGGAGACCGCTCCTTTTTTCAGTCGATGAATCGTACAGTTACCTCTTTTGGGAAAGACTCGTTAGCCGATACTTTGATATTTCCGCTGGAAAATAAAGATGAGATACTGGCTAGGCAGGAAGCGGTAAAGGAATTGAGTAAAAAACGAAAATTATTAGCTCATTTTCGCGCAGTAGGGCAGATGAGCGAAATGGATAATCTGAATGAGAAAGATTTTGCAGAATCTTTTTCTCATCCTGCTGTTTTTAAAGATAGTTTTTTGTGGAAGTCTCTTACTTATATCCTGCCACTTTTATATATTGTATTGGGGATATTCGTTTATTTGGATATGGTTGCAGGAGTATGGTTTATTCCTCTCTATATCATTACTCTTATAATAAGCAGCATCCCATCTAAAAAATCCCATCAGATTTTGGCGGCTTTCGATAGTAAGTCGCAGGTACTGGGAACTTATGCAGACTTATTCAATATAATAGAAGATGAAAAGTTTGATTCAAAGCAACTGGAAGATATACAAGATCAACTAAATACGAATAAAAAGGCGTCTAAAGCAATATCTCAGCTAAAAACTTTACATACCTGTCTGATGATGTCGGAAGCTTATCCGATCCTTTTATTTATAAATCCGGTGTTATTATGGAACGTAAGATATAGTGTCAAAATAGAGAAATGGACTGAAGAACATAAAAATGAGATTGCTCAATGGTTTGAAGCTGTTGCCCGTTTCGATGCTTTGGTATCGTGGGGAATTTTTGCGTTTAACCATCCCGATTATATATATCCGACGCTAGCCGATAAGTTTATATTTAAAGGAAAAGCTCTGGGGCATCCGATGCTGCATCGTGATGTTTGTGTGCGTAATGATATAGATATTTCACGGACTCCCTATTTTATGGTAATTACAGGAGCTAATATGGCTGGGAAAAGTACTTACTTGCGTACAATAGGCGTAAGCCACACTCTGGCGTGTACAGGTGCTCCCGTCTGGGCTGATTCTTTAGAGTTTTATCCGGGTAGGTTGGTGACTAATCTGCGGACTGCAGATTCTTTGGCAGATAATGAATCTTATTTCTTCGCAGAATTGAAACGCCTAAAAATGATTATAGACCGTTTGCAATCGGGTGAAGAACTATTTATCATATTAGATGAAATCTTAAAGGGAACGAATTCGGTAGATAAGCAAAAAGGTTCTTGGGCATTGATGAAGCAACTGGTTTCTTTGAATGGAAATGGCATCATTGCTACGCACGATTTATTATTAGGAGATTTGGAAAAAGAATATCCTGAAAATATAAAGAACTACCGTTTCGAAGCAGATATAACCAACGATCATTTGTCTTTTACTTATAAGATGCAGGAAGGAGTTGCTCAGAATATGAATGCTTCTTTCCTGATGAGGAAAATGGGAATTACAGGTGTATGATTTAGTTTAATATAAAGTCTAAATGAGAATGAAAAACAAATTACTTACATGCGCACTTTTATTGGCAGGTTCTACAATATGTGCGCAGACCGTTACAGAAAAGGAATTACAGGAGATAAGAAGCAGTTTTTGGAAAGATGCTTCTACAGTAGCTATTCAGAATATCCTTACCACACATAAGGATATTAAAGACAATGCACTGAATCGAGAATTGCAGAATAAGATAGACCATTACTTCAAATACAGGGTAAATGTGAAGGGGATAACTAACCAGAGAAGTTCGGGGCGTTGCTGGATGTTTACTTCTATGAATGTTCTCCGTCCGTCTATTATGGAAAAGTACAATCTGAATGATTTTGATTTTTCCCATAATTATCTTTATTTCTGGGATATCTTCGAAAAATCAAATCTGTTTTTGGAGAATATCATAGCTACATCATCCCGTCCGATGGATGACAGAGAAGTTGTAGAATATTTCAAATCTCCGGTAGGCGATGGAGGAGTGTGGAATCTGTATTATAATGCAGCATTGAAATACGGAGTCGTACCGAAAGATGTAATGCCCGAAACTGAACACTCCAATAACACATCGCAGATGATATCTCTCATAAAAGAGAAACTTCGTGCCGATGGATATAATTTGAGGGAATTGGCTGTAGCTGGTAAGAAAGAAAATGATCTGAGAAAACTAAAGGAAAATACTCTCAAAGATATTTACCGTATATTGGCTTTGTGCCTGGGTGAGCCTCCTGCCGATTTTACGTGGAGATACAAAGATAAAGCCGGACAGATTGTTGAAAGGAAATATACTCCTCAGCAGTTTTGTAAAGAGATTACACCTGCCGATTATAGTCCTGAGAATTATGTGATGATAATGAACGATCCTACCCGCGAATATTATAAAGTGTATGAAATCCAGAATTATAAGAATACGATTGAGGGCATTAACTGGGTATATCTGAATCTTCCGAACGCGGATATAAAAAAGGCGGCACTAGCATCTATTAAAAATAATGAAGCGATGTATGCCTCTTGTGATGTGGGTAAGCAGCATAATCGGGCAATCGGAATCATGGATCCTGGTATGTATGATTATGAATCTTTGTTAGGGGTAAAATTGAGTATGGATAAAAAGGCTCGTATTCTTACCCGCCAAAGTGGTTCTTCGCATGCGATGTTGCTGATTGGCTGTGATACGGATGCTAATGATGATCCTCTCAAATGGGAATTTGAAAACAGTTGGGGAACAGCAGCCGGTAATAATGGTTATTTAACATTCACTGATGCATGGTTTGACGAATATATGTTCCGTATGGTTATACATCGCAAGTATCTCGATTCGAAAGCTATCGAGAGTTTAAAGCAAAAGCCGGTACAGCTTCCGATGTGGGATTATATGAATTGAAATTGTTGCAAAACTTTATTTAAATGCAAAAAATCTATAAAGGTATTTTTTATGTTAAATGTAGTGTTATATTTGCAGTTGAAGAAATTAATATAATTGATTGTAAAACCATTTTAATAAATAAATAAAAATGAAAAAAGTGATTCTTTCGGTAGCTATGTGCTGCGCATTTTTAGTGTCGACAACAGCAATGGCTCAAGATAAAAAAACTGATTGCCCTAAAACGAAAACAGAATGCACTCAGAAGAAAGATTGCAAAGACAAAAAAGAATGTCCTGCTGCAAAAAAAGAGGCTAAAAAATCTTGTTGTACAGAAACTAAGAAATAATATTAACTCATTTGAGATAAGTTTAAATCACTGTTTTACTTAGATAGTAAAACAGTGATTTTTCTTTTTAGAAAGGGGTTATGAATTATTAACGTCGGTTTGTTAAACAAAGACGACAAAACGACTCAGCGTGTGATAACTCTACTTGTTTTTTTGCCTAAATTTTCGTATATTTGTTTGCTTTTTGAGAAGGGGGTAATTTGTTTGTTTTAAGGCTTCTTAAAGAGTTCATTAAACACAATAATAATGACAGATAAAGAAAAAAATCTAGCTAGCGGCGCATATTCCGCGGAAAATATTCAGGTATTAGAAGGTCTCGAAGCGGTAAGAAAAAGACCAGCCATGTATATTGGCGATATAGGCGAAAAAGGTTTACACCATCTTGTGTATGAAGTTGTCGATAACTCTATCGATGAGGCTCTTGCAGGATATTGTACAGATATAAAAGTAACAATCAACGAAGATAATTCAATCACGGTATGGGATAACGGTCGGGGTATTCCTGTCGATTTTCACGAAAAAGAACAAAAATCAGCTCTTGAGGTTGTTTTGACGGTTCTTCATGCCGGAGGTAAATTCGATAAAGGAACATATAAAGTATCAGGAGGTTTGCACGGGGTAGGGGTATCTTGTGTGAATGCCTTGTCTACATACCTGCGTGCCGATGTACGCCGTCAGGGTAAACAATACATGCAGGAGTTTTCTTGCGGTGCTCCTTTGCACGATGTTGAAGTACTGGGAGATGCTACTGATACAGGTACAACTATTACATTTAAGCCAGATACAAGTATATTTATCACTACCGAGTATAAGTATGATACATTGGCTTCCCGCCTTCGCGAACTTGCGTTTTTGAATGCAGGTATACGTTTGTCATTGACAGACTTACGTAACAAAAGAGAAGACGGAACATTCAGGTCTGATACTTACTATTCTGAAACAGGACTTGAAGAGTTCGTTAAATATATCGATTCGTCAAAAGAGGCACTTATACAGGATGTTATCCATATCACAACGGAAAAACAAGGAGTTCCTGTAGAGGTGGCGATCACTTACAATACCTCATATAATGAGAACGTTTTCTCTTATGTGAATAATATCAATACCATCGAAGGTGGTACTCACTTGACAGGTTTCCGCAGAGGTCTTTCGCGTACTTTGAAAAAATACGCAGAAGATTCAAAAATGCTTGATAAAGTAAAAATAGAAATTAGTGGAGATGACTTCCGCGAAGGTCTTACGGCTGTAGTTTCTATTAAGGTTGCAGAACCACAGTTCGAAGGGCAGACGAAAACCAAATTAGGTAATAATGAGGTTATCGGAGCTGTAGATCAGGCAGTAGGAGAGGCACTGGGATATTATTTGGAAGAACATCCGAAAGAAGCTAAAACGATCGTTGAAAAAGTTATCTTAGCTGCAACAGCTCGTCATGCTGCACGTAAGGCAAGAGAGATGGTTCAGCGTAAGTCTCCTCTTACGGGTGGTGGTTTACCCGGTAAACTAGCTGACTGCTCAAGTAAAGACCCTAAATCTTGTGAAATATTCCTAGTGGAGGGAGACTCTGCGGGTGGAACTGCAAAACAAGGGCGCGACCGTATGTTTCAGGCTATTTTGCCATTGAGAGGTAAAATCCTGAATGTGGAAAAAGCAATGCAGCATAAAGTGTTAGAAAGCGAAGAAATCAAGAACATATATACTGCTTTAGGAGTTTCTATCGGTACAGAAGAAGACTCTAAAGAATTGAATACTCAAAAGCTACGTTATCACAAAATAGTGATCATGACCGATGCCGATGTGGATGGTAGCCACATTGCAACATTGATCCTGACATTCTTCTTCCGTCATATGAAGACCCTTATCGAGCAGGGATATGTGTATATAGCTACACCTCCTTTGTACTTATGTAAGAAAGGTAAAGTTGAAGAATATTGCTGGGATGACAGGCAACGTCAGGCATTTATCGATAAATATGCTGATGGTAACGAGAACTCTATCCATACTCAACGCTACAAAGGTCTTGGAGAGATGAATGCGACTCAACTTTGGGATACAACGATGAACCCTGATAACAGAACGCTTCGTCAGGTGACAATTGATAATGCAGCAGAGGCAGATCATATCTTCTCAATGCTGATGGGTGAAGAGGTAGCTCCTCGTCGAGAGTTTATCGAGGAGAATGCAACTTATGCTAATATTGATGCTTAAGTAAATCTTTCATATAATTTTGTAAAGCCATACTGTAAAAAGTATGGCTTTTTTATTTGTTTTTAGCTAAAAGGATTGAACTTATGCGAGGATAAGGCGTTTTGATTTTAGATAATCAGGTTTTTATTTAAAAGTATATTTTATGGGTGCGAACAATAGATCGTCTACAATAACAAATGATATTTCGACGAAGATAGAATCTTTAATTTCAGATGGGAGTCGTTTTTTTACAGATAAGAACTATACCGATGCCATACGTGTTTGGATAGAGGCGCTTGATATGATACCTCTCCCTCGCGAATTACATGAAGAAACTTTATGCCTGGAGACTCTTTTAGGTAATACTTACTTTATTCTTAAAAAGTATCAGACTGCAAAGATTTATCTCGAACATGCTTTGACCAATATGGCTGCCTTTGAAAGGGATAAAACACTCCTTTTGCTCAGGTTAGGACAGATATATTACGAAACAAACGATGTAGAAAAGGCAAAAGAGTATTTGTTAAATGCATATTTGAAGGGGGGACGTGAGATATTTGCAATGGAAGACCCTGTTTATTACGATTTTTTGAAAAGATTGGTTTTATCAGTGGAATAATCTTTCATAAAAGCATTTATTTTACTATTTTTATATCCCATGCTAAAATACGTTACTCCTCGATATTTATCGGAAGGTGACCGGGCTGTAATTATATCTCCGTCCGGGAATACGGATATTGAATATATCGAGGGTTTGCAAAATATACTGGAAAATTGGGGATTAGAAGTTGAATTATCCTCTTTCAGTTGTGAAAGGTATGGGCGTTTTGGTGGAACGGTCGAACAACGGTTGGCAGACCTTCAGTCTGCAATAGATGATGAAAATATCCGGCTTATTTTTTGTTCGAGAGGTGGATATGGTGTTGTGCAATTATTGGATAAATTAGATTTCACCCAAATAAAAAAACATCCGAAGTGGTTGGTCGGATACAGTGATATTACAGCTTTACATAGTTCTTTCCTCACAAATGGGATAATATCGATACATGCGCCCATGGCTCGTCATCTGACTGAGAATAAAGGTGAAGATATAGCGAGTGAATATCTGAAAAAGGTGCTGTGGGGAGAAAAGATACAATATATATTATCACCTCATTGCTTGAATCATGAAGGAACAGTCGAAGGGCGTCTGTTTGGAGGAAACTTGGCTGTGCTTTCGGGACTAGTAGGAACACCTTATTTGAAGGTGCCCAAAGATGGAATATTATTTATCGAAGATATAGCAGAAAGTCCATACAAAATAGACCGTATGATGTGGCAGTTGAAATTGTCCGGTATCCTGTCCGAAATAAAAGGATTGATTGTCGGTCAGTTTACAGATTGTGAAGAAGATCCTTTGATGGGAACTACTGTTTTGGAGTCTGTTAAAAATATGGTTCAGGAATACGATTATCCTGTTGTGTTCGATTTTCCGGTAGGGCATGTCGAAAATAACTATCCTTTGGTACATGGTGGATTAGTGAAACTTTTTGTCGAAAAAAATATTGTAACCCTAGAAAATATAGATTAAATGCTTCAGACGATTTTATTATTTATGTCGGTACTTATTTTTATAAGTATTTTGGTTGGACGAATTGGCAGCCGATTGGGGATTCCGGCGCTTCTCCTTTTTCTGGGAGTTGGAATGTTGTTTGGTTCGGACGGCTTTGGTATACGCTTCGATAATCTGGATATGGCTGAGGGCATTGGTACAGTTGCTTTATGTATCATCCTTTTCTCAGGAGGAATGCATACCAAATTCAAAGAAATAAAACCGATTATAGGACAGGGTATTACACTTGCTACAGCAGGTGTTCTTCTTACGGCTGCTATTACAGGATTTTTTGTGTGGTGGCTTGGTGGCGAAATGTTACCTTCTATGGGCATTACACTATTAGCCGGATTCTTATTGGCATCGGTTATGTCTTCAACCGATTCGGCGGCAGTATTTGCTATTCTAGGCTCTAATAATGTACAATTAAAAAATAATCTCCGCCCTACACTAGAATTTGAAAGTGGGAGTAATGACCCTATGGCATACATGCTCACGATCACTCTTATAAGCCTGATACAACAAGGTGGGCATCCCGATATCCTGCAAGTGGCATTCTCTATATTGCTCCAACTGATTATTGGTGCAGCGGCTGGATATATTATCGGAAAACTGGGTGTGAGGTTATTGAATAAGATTAAGATAGACAATGAAGTATATTATCCGGTGATAGTAGCTACACTTTGTATCTTTATGTTTTCTTTGACCTATTTTATAAAAGGTAACGGATATTTGGCAGTGTATGTTGGAGGTCTTATCATTGGTAATTCCAAATTTGTGACTAAACGTACTACACTTAAATTTTTTGATGCAATAGCATGGATGAGCCAGATTGTAATGTTCTTGACTTTAGGGTTGTTAGTTAATCCGAAGGAACTGTTACCTGTAGCCGGACCTGCATTGATTATCGGATTGTTCATGATATTTGTAGCACGTCCGTTAAGTGTATTTATAACTTTGGCTCCTTTCCGGAAAGTAGGATTTAAAGATAAGCTATTTATTTCGTGGGTAGGGCTCAGGGGGGCTGTGCCTATTATTTTTGCCATATTACCTCTAACGGCCGGAATACCTCATGCACCGTTTATTTTTAATGTCGTGTTTTTCATTACTTTGCTTTCAGTACTATTGCAAGGAACTTTGCTGACTAAAGTGGCAGGGTGGCTCGATTTGTTATTACCATCGCATGAACGTCAGCGATTGGAAGACTTCGATATAGATATACCGGAAGATATAGGTTCTTTATCGACAGAGATAGAAGTTACCGACTATGCTTTGAGGGATGGAAATAAGTTAATGGAAATGCCTCTGCCTGACGATGCACTGGTTGTTTTAGTAAAGCGGGGAACAAATTATTTTATTCCTAAGGGGAAAACCGAACTTCATATTGGAGATAAATTACTGATTATGATGGATAGTGAAGAGACTCTTACCGATACATTTAAATGTATGGGAGCAGGAGGTGAGGTTAATAAGATCGTGTGAAATAGAAAAATAAGATTTCGTTGTATATCTTTGTAATTGAATAAATATATAAATACAATGACAATTAAAAATATTGTGCTTTCGTGTATGATGATGGGATTACTGGCCTGTTCTTGCAGCAATAATACACCATCTGGCAAAACAGATGATACAACAGTGACACAGACATATCAGAAAATATCTCCCGATTTTGACGCCGATAGTGCTTATTATTTCGTGGATAGGCAGGTAGGTTTTGGACCAAGGGTTCCGAACTCTAAAGAGCATATGCAGTGTGGAGATTATTTAGTTGCCGAATTGGAAAGATTCGGAGCAAAGGTTACAGAACAAAAAGCCGATTTAAAGGCATTCGATGGAACAGTATTGAAGTCAAGAAATATAATCGGTTCATACAAACCGGAAAGTACAAACCGGATACTGCTTTTTGCACATTGGGATAGTCGCCCTTTTGCAGATCATGATCCGGACAAAAGTAAACATCGTACTCCGATATTGGGTGCAAATGATGGAGCGAGTGGGGTAGGCGTACTTCTCGAAATAGCCCGTCAGGTGCAGGCACAGTCACCGGAGATGGGTATTGATATTATCTTTTTCGATGCAGAAGATTACGGAACCCCCGATTTTGTAGATGATGCACCTGCAGGAGACTGGTGGTGTCTTGGTTCGCAGTACTGGTCAAAAAATCCGCACGTGAATGGTTATAAAGCCCGTTTTGGAATATTACTGGATATGGTTGGAGCAACGGATGCTAAATTCCATAAGGAATACTTTTCGAAGCAAAATGCCGGAGGAATTGTAGAAAAAATATGGGGCTCTGCCCGTCAATTGGGATATGGTAAGTATTTTGTGGATAAAGATGGAGGAAGTGTGATGGACGATCATATTCCGGTTATTCAGAACTTACGTATTCCGTGCGTAGATATTATTCAGTTCGATTCTCAAATGCCTCATGGCTTCGGTTGGTATTGGCATACTACAAAAGATGATATGAATGTTATCAGTAAAGAAACATTGAAAGCAGTGGGACAAACTGTTATGGAAGTTATATATAAAGAAAAAGTGTAATTGAAAGATGGAGAAAGAATTATATTTACCAAGTATAAACGATATTCAGGAAGAGATAATAGAGGAATTCTCAGTTTTTGATGATTGGATGGATAAGTATGCCTTGCTGATCGAACTGGGTAATTCTCTCGAACCACTGGATGAGAAATTTAAACTGGAATCTAACTTGATTCAGGGATGCCAGAGTCGTGTTTGGTTACAGGCTGACTATCACGATGGGAGAATATATTTCAAGGCAGAAAGTGATGCTGTAATTGTGAAAGGAATTATTGCTCTGCTGATTAAAGTTCTGTCGAATCGTACTCCGGACGAAATAATCGATGCAGATTTGTATTTTATAGAAAGGATTGGTCTGAATGAACACCTTTCGCCAACTCGTTCGAATGGATTGGTTTCGATGGTCAAGCAAATGAGATTTTACGCAATGGCATATAAGGCTAAGAATGCTTAAGCAAAAAGTATAAAGATTTACAATAAATAAGGAATAAATAGCAGAGGTTTTGAATATCTTCTGCTATTTTTGTTTAAAATATATCTGATACCTATTAAAATAAGAAATATGATGAAGACGAAAGTTATTTCTATATTTAGTTGTCTATTGTTCGTTTTTACGGCATTCTCTCAACAAACGATTACACTAAAAAAAATATATTCTACCGGAAAGCATTATGATGTCGACTTTCCTGTAATGATGGATTCTCTGAATATAAAAGGAGAAAAATTCGAGAATAAGAATATGCTGGAGTCTTTTATCTCCTTTCCGGATAAAAGAGTTTTTACGGATCCTTTGAGTGCCGATATTTCGGGCTATTTTACATTAAGTAAAGCGCAAAAAGGCGCACGTTTTCACTTATTGTCTTTCGATTTGAATGTAGACAGATATACACAAACAAATGTAAGGATAAGTGCTCCAAGTATGTTTGAAGCATATATTAATGATGTAAAGGAAGCTTCCAAAACTTCGATTGAGGATACCTTGACTTCGTCAAAAACAGTAAAAATGAGTTTCCCGTCTCAGCCCGGAACTTATCGGATTCTTATTAAGTACATGAGTTTATCTACCAACAAAAGTCCCGAAGGACTGAAAGTAACAGTAGAGCCGGAAGATAAAAATTCTCAGGTAAATTATACATTTGGGGAGACTGGTAAAAGGAATACAACTATTAAGGATATTCTGGAAGGAAAACGTGTATCAGGTGTGAGTATATCTCCGAGTGGGCAATATATTCTATTAACTTATACTACGACAAAGAATAATGGTAAAATCTTTACGGAGAAAGAGTTGTTTTATCAACGAACAAATAAGCGAATTGTTTTGTCATCAAGTCGAGATTATAAATGGTTGCCAATGTCAGACAGGCTCTATTATACAGACAATGAAAGTGGTAATGTAAAACTGATAACTGTTGACGCCGAAAGTTTGCAAGAACAGATATTGGCTGAAAATATTCCGAGTGGGAATTTTGATTTTACACCTGACGAAAAAACATTGATCTATGCAGATAAGGAATCGCCTGATGCCGGCAAAAGTGATTTGATGTTGTTGACTACTCCCGAAGACAGGCATCCGAATAATAAAGACAGGTATTATTTATCTAAATATGGCTTATTCGGCGGTGTAAAGCAGCGATTGACCTTTGGTAATAAATCGACACGCTTGAATGATATAAGTCGTGATTCCCGTTATATACTATATTCTGTAATGGAGAATACGCCTACTCAAAGACCCTTCTTTGTCAGTTCGATGTATAAACTGGATTTGGTAACACTAAGTCAGGAAATCTTATGGGAGAAGGAAGGTTTTGCCGGAACGGCTACTTTCTCTCCCGATGGAAAAAATATCTTAATAGAGGGTTCTGCTGAGGCTTTCGGAGGTGTGGGAATGAATATAAAAGAAGGGCAAATTGCTAATAGTTATAACAGGCTTGCTTTTATTATGGATTTATCGACAAAAAATGTCGATGCCTTCACAAAGGATTTTTCACCTAGCATCGATGATTCTTTCTGGAATCAGGCAGATGGTCTTATATACCTGAGAGTGACAGACAAAGATTATGAAAGGATATACACATATAATCCACAATCAAAGATATTTAACCAATTAAATTTATCGGAAGACGTTGTTCGTTCAGTTTCTTATGCAGCAAAGTCGGCTCAGGCTGTGTATTATGGCGTAGGGATTTCTAATTCCACTAAAGCATACACTTTGGATTTGAAAAATGACCGGTCTGTTTTAATTGCTGATCCTTACAAGGAGAGATTAGATAATTTAAACCTTAGTAAAGTACAGGATTGGAGTTTTACGGCTTCGGATGGAACAGTTATAGATGGACGTTTTTATCTGCCTCCTAATTTTGATCCGAATAAAAAATACCCGATGATCGTCTATTATTATGGAGGAACTATGCCAACTCAGCGTACATTTGAGGCTCCTTATCCTTCGCATGTATATGCAGCTATGGGATATGTAGTATATGTATTGCAGCCTAGTGGTACAACAGGTTACGGGCAGGAGTTCGCTGCTCGTCATGTAAATGCTTGGGGTAAACGTACGGCAGATGATATAATAGAAGGTACTAAGCAATTTGTTTCGGAACACTCATTTGTAAATTCTTCAAAAATAGGATGTATCGGAGCTTCGTATGGTGGCTTTATGACCATGTATTTGCAAACGCAAACCGATCTGTTTGCAGCAGCTGTTTCCCATGCAGGTATCAGCTCTCTATCGAGTTATTGGGGCGAAGGTTACTGGGGGTATACCTATAGCAGTGGGGCAAGTGCCCATAGTTATCCGTGGAATAGCAAGGATATGTATATAGAACAAAGTCCTTTGTTCAGTGCCGATAAGGTGAATACTCCACTTCTGCTTTTGCATGGTATGGAAGATACGAATGTACCTATTGGAGAAAGCATTCAGATGTACACGGCATTGAAGATATTGGGTAAACCTGTTGAGTTTATTCAGGTGAAAGGAGAAAATCATGGAATACGCGATTATAAAAGGCGTATTGAATGGAATTATTCTATTTATGCATGGTTTGCTAAATGGTTACAGGATGATTCGTCTTGGTGGAATAGCTTGTATCCGGAGAATAAAAAATAGAGCAATCGGATGGAAAAATATATTGAATCGGAAAGAATATTTCTGAGACCTGTTCAGGATGATGATATTGATGCTATTTATTCATATCATTCTCTCGAAGAGGTTGCAAAATATCAGTATTGGGAAACATATACAAGAGAGAAGGCGATCGAATTTGTAAACCAATATGCCAATCAGGATTTACAACAGAGAGATGAATGGATAGGATTAATGATTGTCAACAAGAAAGATAATAACATTATTGGCGATTGTGCCATCAAGGTAACTGATAATTATGTAGAAGTAGGATGTAACATCTCTCCACTTTATCAAAAGAAGGGCTATGCAAGGGAGGCATTAGGTCTACTAATCGATTATTATTTTCAGAATACAGATATAAAAGAGATTGTTGGCATCACTGACTCGGAAAATAAAGCGTCTATTAAAATGATGGAATCCTTAGGAATGAAAAGGTGTGCTGATTTTGAAGAAAAGATTTTGTGTAAAGGGTTGTGGAGTATAGAACATAAATATATCTTACAACGTTCGAATTTAAGAAACTAGAGATAATAAATATATATTGTGATTTTTCGTTTTTTTTAGCGACTAATTGTTTAAGGATTTTATAAAACTTACTATATGAGAAAGACTTTTGCAATATTGGGATTATTAATGGCTTCGATATCTATATGGGCACAGCATATAGAATTTGAGGAATACACTTTACCCAATGGATTACACGTTATTTTGCAGCAAGATAAATCTGCTCCTGTGGTTACTACTTCGGTGATGTACCATGTGGGGGCTAAGGATGAAAACCCGGATAGGACAGGTTTTGCCCATTTTTTTGAGCATCTTTTGTTTGAAGGTACGGAGAATATATCTCGTGGACAGTGGGATAAAATATTAGGTTCTCATGGTGGACAGGGAAATGCGAATACAAGTGATGACCGTACCTACTATTACGAAACATTTCCATCGAATAATCTGGAATTGGCTCTATGGATGGAATCGGAACGCATGTTTCATCCTGTTATCAATCAGATAGGAGTAGATACTCAACGTGAGGTAGTAAAAGAAGAAAAACGTTTACGTATGGATAATGCCCCTTATGGTAGTATCTGGGAAGCGATAAAGAAAAATCTTTTTGTGAAGCACCCATACCGTTGGGCTCCTATAGGCTCTATGGAGCATCTGAACGCAGCTACTTTGGAAGAGTTTCAGGCTTTTTTCAAAAAGTTCTATGTTCCCAATAATGCAGTTCTGGTCGTTGCCGGGGATTTTGATGCGGCTCAGGCTAAAAAATGGATAGGTGATTATTTCGGAACTATCCCTAAAGGAGCGGAAGTTGTGAAGACTAAATATACAGAAGATCCGATTACTACCCAGATAAATGCTGTTTATGAAGATCCGAATATTCAATTGCCAATGTTACTAAATGCTTATCGTACTCCTTCGATGAAAGAACGGGATGCACGGGTATTGGATATGGTCTCGTCTATTCTGAGTGATGGTAAAAGTTCACGCCTATATAAAAGGTTGGTAGATAATGATAAGCTGGCACTGGAAGTAACATCCTTCAATATGAGTGAAGAGGATTACAGTACATATATTATGGCTGCTATACCAATGACAGGTAAAACAATGAAAGAAGTGCAAACTGTGATTGATGAAGAGATTAATAAGATCTGTACTGAACTTGTGTCAGAAAGAGAGTTTGAGAAACTCCAGAACCAGTACGAGAATATGTATGTGAATCAAAATGCGACCAGTGATGGTGTTGCTCATAATCTGGCGGGCTATTATCTGCTTTATGGCGATACAAATCTAATAAATACAGAAATAGATATTTACAGGTCTGTAACCAGAGAGGAGATAAAAGAGGTTGCTAATCGTTATCTGAAACCGAATCAGCGTTTGGTTCTTGACTACATTCCTAAAAAATAAGTAAAAAGAGAGTTATGAAAAAATCAATTTATATATTATTTACTTTACTGCTATCGATACCCTTAAGTGCTCAGATAGATAGATCGGTACAACCTAAGCCCGGTCCTGCGCCTACTGTGAATTTGGGGAAGCCCCATAGTTTTGAATTGCCAAACGGTCTGAAAGTTTTAGTTGTAGAAAACCATAAACTACCTAGAGTTACTTTTTCTTTGTCATTGGATAATCCTCCTTCATTAGAAGGAACCTTAAAAGGAGTTGACGATTTAGCCAGCTCAATGTTGGGGAATGGAACTTCTTCTATTTCGAAAGAAAAATATAACGAGGAACTCGACTTTTATGGTGCGTCTGTTAGTTTCGGTGTACATAGCGTAAAAGGGAATACTTTATCCAAATATTTTCCGCAAGTTTTGAGTTTAGCTGCACAAGGTGCATTAAACCCATTATTTGTAGAGGATGAATTGGAGAGTGAAAGGGCTAAGCTTTTGGATGCAATCAAGGCAAATGAGAAAAGTGCTAAAGCTATTGCAAGTAGGGTACGCAGAGTATTATTGTATGGGAAAGAGCATCCGAAAGGAGAATATCTTACAGAGCAAACAATCAATAAAGTATCGTTGCAGGATATAAAAGCTTATTATAAAAACTATTTTGTACCCGAAAATGCTTATTTGGTAGTGGTAGGTGATGTGAAGCTGGGTGAGGTAAAGAAACTGGTTACAGAAAATTTCTCATCATGGCAAAAGGCTTCTGCTCCTAAGAGCAAATATAAGGAACCTACGAATTTGACTCGGACGGAAATCGCGTTTGTCGATGTGCCTAATGCTGTTCAGAGTGAAATATCAGTAAGTAATGTTGTTGGTCTGAAAATGACAGATCCGGACTATTTTGCAGCTTTATTAGCCAACTATATTTTAGGAGGAGGTAGCGATAGTTATTTATTCATGAATCTACGCGAGGCTCATGGCTGGACGTACGGCTCTTATTCCAGTATTTCGGGGAGTAAGTATGTGTCTGATTTTACAGCTACAGCGGCAGTTCGCAATGCTGTGACGGATAGTGCTGTTGTGGAAATGATGAATGAGATCAAGAAGATCCGTACATCTTTGCCCACCCAGGGTGAATTAGATTTGGCGAAAGCGAAATATACAGGAAACTTTGTAATGAATGCGGAAAAGCCTCAAACTATTGCCGGTTTTGCTTTGACAGAGAGAACCCAGTCTTTGCCTTCCGATTTCTATGAAAATTATATTAAGAATCTGAATGCTGTTACTTTGGATGAAGTAAGAGCGGCGGCGAAAAAATATTTTTCGGATGATGCGGCTCGTATTGTTATTGCGGGGAAAGCTTCTGATGTTTTACCTAATCTTGAAAAACTGAATATCCCGATCAGATATTATGATGCTTATGGTAATTTGGCTGCTAAACCTGAAGAGAAAAATGTAGATACAGGCATTTCGGTAAATAGCATTCTCGAAAAATATCTTCAGGCTATCGGAGGAAAATCTGTATTAGAAGCGGTCAAAACTATTTCTTATACAGCAGAAGCAGATGTACAAGGACAAAAGTTATTACTGGAAAAGAAAGCAACATCAGATGGGAAAATTTATCAAACGATGACTTTTAATGGTATGGCATTATTGAAAACCGTTTTTAATGGAGAGAACGGATATATTGAAGTACAGGGTAAGCGCCAGGAAATGAAAGAAGATGATATTGCAGAATTAAAGAAATATAATACGATATTTCCCGAACTGTTGATGCTAAATTCACCGACGTTAAAAATTGGTGGAGCGGAGACTATTAACGGGATAGCAACATATCGTTTGGTAGATGGAGATAGTTCTTATTACTACGGAATAGACAGTGGGCTTAAAATAGCAAATGGTGTGACAAAAGAAATTAGCCCGGGACAGGTTGTAGATCAGATGTCTGTTTATGAGGAATATAAGGACTATTCTGGAATCAAATATCCTAATAAGTTTACGAATAATATAGGTATGGAAATAAAACTGAATATTATTGATCTACAATTTAATGAATCGATCGAGGATAGCCAGTTTCAATGAAATATTAATTTAGGATAGCCGGACTTAATATATATTAAGAAGCTCCGAAAAGATATACTGTTCGGGGCTTTTTTGTATTTTTGTTTTTACTATAGAGTTACAATGACACCAAATATCGATATATCCAACCCGGAGTTTAAGAATGCCTTGGACTTGATTATACGTACTCGTCAATCTGTCTTCCTTACAGGAAAAGCCGGAACGGGTAAATCTACTTTTTTGAAATATTTGTGTGAAACTACCAAAAAGAAATACGTTGTCCTTGCCCCTACAGGTATTGCGGCTATTAATGCTAATGGCTCTACTATACATTCCTTTTTCAAATTGCCATTTCGTCCGATGTTGCTCGATGATCCGGATTTGAGTCTGGTCGGAGGACGGATATTTGAATTCTTCAAGTATAAGAAAAACCATCGGAAACTCATTCAGGAAGTAGAGCTTATCATAATAGATGAGATATCTATGGTACGCGCCGATATGGTCGATTGTATAGATCGCATCCTTCGGGTATATTCCAATAATATGAGAGTTCCTTTCGGTGGGAAGCAACTTGTATTTGTTGGTGATATGTTTCAGTTAGAGCCTGTAGTAACAAATGATTCAAAGGATATATTGAATCGTTTTTATCCTAATTCGTTTTTCTTTTCGGCAAAGGTTTTTTCAGAAGCGAAATTAGTACCTATCGAGTTTACAAAAATATATCGTCAGACCGATAAGGTATTTATTTCTATTCTCGATAAAATACGGATAGGAGAGGTAGGCGCAAAAGAAATGCAGACGCTTAATACCCGTTTCGATCCGTCCTTTAATCCGCCCGAAGAAGATATGTATATTACTCTGGCTACTCGTCGGGATAATGTGGACTATATCAATGAGAAAAAAATGTCGGAATTGGAGACATCAGAATTTCTCAGTTTAGGTACTATTGAGGGAGATTTTCCAGAATCCAGTCTTCCGACAGCGAAAGACTTATTGCTAAAAGAAAGAGCGCAGGTAATGTTTATCCGTAACGATTTACAATGGCCTCGCCGATGGGTCAACGGAACGTTGGGTGTCATATCCTATATCGATGATATGGATAATGTGTATGTCATAAAAGAGGATGGACAAGAAGTACTTGTCGATCTGGAATCGTGGCGTAATTACAGATATAAGTACAATGAGGCTGAGAATAAAATAGAAGAGGAGATTATAGGGACTTTTACCCAACTCCCTCTTAAGCCTGCATGGGCTGTAACTGTCCATAAGAGTCAGGGACTTACTTTTAGCCGTGTAATAGTTGATTTTGCAGGTGGTGTTTTTGCCGGAGGACAGGCATATGTTGCCTTGAGCCGATGTACTTCGTTGGAAGGAATGGTTCTGAGAAAAGCTATTACCCGCTCCGATGTATTCGTTCGTCCTGAAATTATGGAGTTTAGCCGACAGTTTAATAATCAGCAATTAATAGAGAAGGCATTGAAAGAATCGGATGCAGACTTTCTGTATGCCCAGACTGTTCATAAATTTGATGAGGGTAATTTTGATGAAACTATCGATTTGTTTTTCAAGGCTATCCGTGCCCGTTATGAGGTTGAAAAACCTTTGGCTAAACGATTTATAAGAAAGAAACTTAATGTTATAAATGAATTACAGGAGCAGAATAAACTTCTGATTAAAAAGCTGCTGGAACAGCGTACGGCACTTCATAAGTATGCAGAAGAATATTATTTGTTAGGAAATGAATGTGTTGTTTCATATAAAGATACACGTGCGGCTTTAGCTAACTTCAATAAAGCATTGGAGTTAGATCCTACCTATGTGGATGTGTGGGTTAGAAAAGGGGTGACTCTTTATGACTTGAAAGACTATTATGAGGCGGATGTTTGTTTTAATAAAGCCATCAGTTTAAGCCCGATGTTGTTTAAAGCCCTTTATAATCGGGGCAAAAACCGTATAGCTCTGGAAGAATATGAAATGGCTATTAATGATTTGTCAAAAGCTGCACAAATAAAACCGGAGCATGCGGCTTGTCACGAATATCTGGCACAGGCATATGCTAACATAGGTAATGAAGAACTTTCTCAGAAACATTTGATGATAGCCCGTGAAATTCGGGGAATAGATGCAGATGAAGATTAAAGATCAGATAAAAAAAATATAGAAATGGAATTACATTATCAGAAGAATTGTAAAAATATAGACTGGGAAGAAGTATGCTCTTTACTTCAGGAAGTAGGTATGTCGTATACAGACAGTAATACTCATCGTATTTCATTCGAAAATAGTTACTCAGTAATTTTTGTATTTGATAATCGTAAAATGATAGGGATGGGACGTTCTATTTCGGATGGAGTGCGTCAGGCTGCCTTATACGATATTGTAGTGAATCCGGACTATCAGGGTTATGGGATAGGTAAGGAGATTGTTAACAGGCTAATGGCTGATACTCCCGGGTGCAACTATATTCTGTATGCATCGCCTGGTAAAGAAGATTTTTACAGGAAATTGGGATTTGGAAAGATGAAAACCGGTATGATTCTTTTCAATGATATTCTTCGTATGACAGATTCTGAGTTCGTAGAAGATTGAGAATCTTATTATTTATTGAATTATATTATCTTTGCATAAGGGAACTTAGTAAAACAATGGAGGATATACTCTATGAAAAAAGAACAAACTAAAATTACAGATACTATAATGCCTGCTGAGGAAGACTTACTGGTAGGTATAACTATTGGTTGTGTTATCTTTGGGTTTAAAGACGAGACTTTAAAAATATTGCTCAATAAATATAAGATTGGAGAGAAATGGTTATTACCCGGAGGCTTTATATTCAAAGAAGAAGATGTCGATAACGCAGCTTGTCGTATCTTAAGAATAAGAACAGGGTTGGAAAATGTATTTTTGCGCCAATTTTATCTTTTCGGAAATAGAGAAAGGACTAATACTGAGGATAGTTTATTATTATTAAAAAATTTCAATATTGAAGATAAAGACCATTGGTTTGTTGATCGATCGTTGAAACTGGGATACTATGCCTTGGTGAAACAAGAAGAAGTCTTAATAAATAAGGATACAAAGGTAGAATCTATAAAATGGTTTGATATTGATGATCTGCCCCCTCTCTATGCCGATCATTATGAAATAATAAATAAAGCTTTAGCTACTATACGTGTACAGCTGGGGTATATTCCGCTAGGTTTCGAACTATTGCCAGAAAAATTCACAATGCCGGAACTGCGTTCGATTTATGAGGCTATTGTCGGTAAAGAATTGGATCGTCGTAATTTTCAACGAAAGATGCTCTCTATAGGTCTGATAAATAGATTGAACGAGAAGAAGAAGAAAGGCGCACACAAATCTCCATATTTATACGCTTTCAATAAAGAAAAATATGAGCAAGCCTTGAAATCCGGAATACAATTAATGGCCTGGAATATACAATAATCTGAATGTAGATTGTTATCGGTTATTTTTCTATTCAATTTATATTATTTCAAGTTATATCTGTTCCCCAATAATAATTGTTTAAGATAAAATTTGTTACACAGATTATTTGATTTACAAACAATCATTACTTACTTTGTGTTTATTCAAGAAAAGTTTGTTATGTCACATAATCACAGTCATAATCATTCCCATTCTCACTCTCATAACGCAAACAAGAAAGCTTTAACTTTAAGCTTTATCCTGATTGCAGGTTTTATGTTTGTCGAATTTATAGGTGGGATTCTAACTAATAGTTTAGCCCTCTTGTCTGATGCCGGTCATATGTTGAGTGATGCCGTTGCATTAGGTTTAAGTTTAGCAGCATTGATCTTTGGACAAAGAGCTGCTACTCCTCAAAAAACATATGGATATAAACGGTTCGAGATACTGGCAGCACTTCTGAATGGTATAGCATTGGTCTTACTGTCTGCTTATATACTTTATGAAGCCATACATCGGTTGTCGTCTCCTCCTCAGGTAATAGGGAAAGGTATGATGATAATATCAGTTATCGGACTTATAATTAATATTATAGTAGCCATAATATTATCACGGGGAGATTCGAAGGAAAACCTGAATGTAAAAAGTGCTTTTATGCACGTTTTAGGAGATTTACTCGGTTCGGTAGGTGCTATAACTGCGGCAATTTTAATTCTTCTTTTTGGCTGGAATATTGCAGACCCCATTGCAAGTATGATAGTATCTGTGCTTGTTTTGTATAGTGGATGGCATATTTTGAAAGATGCAGTCAATATACTAATGGAGAGTAAACCGGCTGATATCGATACAGATGAAGTAATAGCTGCATTGAAATCTGTAGATGGAGTCGTTGATATACATGATTTGCATATTTGGATGATAACACAGGAATTTCCATCACTCACTGTACACCTTTTAGTCGAAAAGGATGCAGATAGAGATATTATTTTAGAGAAATCGATAGGAATACTAATTGAAAAAACAGGAATTCGTCATATCACAATTCAGACGGAAGGTCGTTTATTGAAATTTCATGAGAATTCATGCCAACTGTGTGAGTGAATATCCATTTAATAATAAAAAGAAAATAGTGAAGTTTAGGCTTCACTGTTTTTTTATTCTTCATCAGAATCGAAATCCCATTCATCAAAGAAGGAGTCGTCTACGAAATCGACTAAGTCGCGACGGTCTTTTTTAGTCGGGCGTCCCATTCCCTTACCTCTGTCTACAAAGCCACTGGCTTTAGTCATTTCCAGAATAGCATATTCGGAAGGAGGAGTTACATCTTCCATAAATTCCGGAACTAATTTTGCTCCCATACGTTTTTCAGTAAGTGCTAATACTTTGAAGGAGTATGTAATAGGTTGGCGTCTTATCTGGATAATATCTCCTGTTTTTATCATCCTCGATGGTTTGATATTCATCCCCCCAATCATTATTCGCCCTTTTTTGCATGCCTCGATAGCTAATGAGCGAGTCTTGAAAAGCCTGACAGCCCATAACCATTTATCTATCCTTACTTCTGTTTTTTCTTCTTTCATAAGTTGATGAATAAAAATAAGATTACTTATTATTATAATTATTCATTGTTATTTGTAAACCCGACAGGCAGAAACTTTTAATGATCTCATCACAGACTTCGAAGCGGTTGGGTAAGGCTTGCTCTTCTTCTTGCTCAAACTCGCCTAGTACGTAATGTATCTGCGCACCTTTTGGGTAGTCATTTCCTATACCGAAACGCAGTCGTGCATAATTCTGAGTTCCTAGTACAGATTGGATATTTCTTAGTCCGTTATGCCCTGCATCGCTTCCTTTACCTTTCAATCTTAGTGTTCCGAAAGGTAAAGCCAGATCATCAAGTATAACTAATAGGTTTTCTACAGGTATTTTCTCTTTCTGTAGCCAATATCGTATGGCATTACCGCTCAGGTTCATATATGTCGATGGTTTGAGCAGTATCAGGTTTTTGTTTTTTACCTTAAGTTCTGCAGTCTCTCCATAACGCCTGTCTGTAAAAACAATATTGGACGCTTTTGCAAAAGCGTCCAATACTCTGAATCCTATATTGTGGCGGGTATATCGGTATTCGTCTCCGATATTGCCCAAGCCGGCAATCAAGTATTTCATTCAATAAATTCTTTTTATTTACCGCTCTTTGCAGCAAGACCTCTTGCAGCACGAGTCAATTGAACGCGACATACAACCGCATTTTTAGCATTCAATAGTTCAAGACCATCAAAGTTAAGTTCACCTACTTGTATAGACTTTCCTAATGCTAAATGCTCGATGTTGATGTGTAACTTTTCAGGAATACTTTTGTAAAGAGCTTTAACTTTAAGTTTACGTAAATCTAAAGATAATTTACCCCCGGCTTTTACCCCTTCTGCTAATCCGTCAAGAACAACAGGTACGTCGATAACAACAGGTTTACTTTCAAATACATGTAAAAAGTCTAAATGTAGAATTTCGTCTGTTACCGGATGTAATTGTATATCTTTTAGAATAGCGGTATATGCTTTGCCATCGACCGAAAGATTTACTAAAAATATTTCAGGAGTGTAAATTAATTTACGAACTTCAGAGTTTTTTACAGAGAAGTGAATTGCTTCTGTAGATTTCTCTCCACCATAAATAACTGCTGGAATAATTCCATCTTTACGATAAGCTTTTGTTGATTTTTTACCAACTTCTGTTCTTAGAGAACCGTTTAATTCAAATGTTTTCATTTTTTTATTTTAAATGTGTTACTCAAATAAAGGACTTCTTCCTTATTCCCATCACACGGGCTTCCTGAAAAAGCGATGCAAAGATAAAATATTCTTTCTCAAAGAACAAATTATAGCTGCGGATTTAATATTGATTATATTGAATAATTTCGAAAACTTTATTGACTATAGATGTCTGCTGTTGCCAATCTTTATTGCTGATAGAAAATGTCTGCTTGCCTTTGGGCGAATATATCACCAATTGGTAAGGTATACTGTTCTGATATAGTTCAGTGAAATTTGTGTTCGGAACTTTTAGTGATACTCTATGTTTCCATTTATTTTTCTCAGGGCTTATGAAAAGCATTTTGGCAGGAACGGTTTCTTTGTTGTTATTAACCAAAAAAGATACAGAATCAACAGGCGAAGCAGTCTGTGCTACAAATGTGAAATTATAAGTTAGAGAATCATTAGAAGAAAGATAGGTTATATCATATTCAAGCTTACTTGATATCTGTTTATTTTCGAATCCTTTCAGAGGTTTTATAAAATATACACTTCCTTCAGAAGTCGAATGAGATGTATATTTATTTTTTACATTCTGTCCAAAAACAGGGACAGCTGCAAATAAGCTTAATATAAACAGTAAAAGTTTCATTGATTTATCATATATGGAAAATAGAAACTCATAAAAATGAGTTTCTATTTTTAGAAAATTATTATTCTCCGTATACAATTACTTCATAAGTCGTAATTATACCAAGTATAGAATTAGCATGTTCATCGATGTGGCTTATTTTTTTGATACCTGCCGATTTAGCAGCAGTTTCGATACTTGCATCGCCAGTTGCAATTAACCCTAGATAACCTTTTGCAGTAGCTCTACCTACTTTAGTTCCTAAAGAGTTACTTGTTGCAGTTTGACCTGAAGTTAAATCAGTGTAAAGGAAACCTGTCATAGGAGCTTTTACCATGCCACAGCTAGAAAGCAATAATGCAGCAGATGCCACAATTGCTAATGTCATTTTTTTCATAAATAAATTAAATTAAAATTAGAACTCTTCTCTCTTAAATTTTTAGCTCAAAAGCGTGGCAAAGAAATGAAAAAAAAACTAAAATAGATTTAAATTTTCTCTTTTATTTTTGTTTTTATTCTTTTTTATTTGGTAATATGCTTATATTCTATTGCTTATAGAATAAATTATTTATTCATTTCCCTTAATTTTATTTTAGTTAAAGTCTGTTTCGTATTTAATGGGAAGTCCGCGTCCATCATCCATGCATAAAAGCTAGGTTCGATTCTTAATATTTCTGCTACGGGTTTCCCTTTGTGTTTCCCAAAATTAAAAACCTCAATTCCTTCTTCATTTTTAATAATGCGACCTGCTAAGTCTACATTATTATTGAAGAAAGAATAATCTTCGGCCAATTTTGCTATATCATTAGGTAGATCATCGTATTTATCCAATTGTGCTTTCAGTACTTCAAATGTAGCCAATGTGTCTGCTTCGGCAGAGTGGGCATCTTCTAATGTACGGTCACAATAAAACTTGTATGCTGCTTCGAGAGTTCTTTGTTCCTTTTTATGAAAAATAATTTGTACATCTATTAATTTCTTTCTGGAAAAATCGATGTCAAGACCTACACGCAAAAACTCTTCTGCCAATAGAGGAATATCGAAACGGCTGGAATTAAATCCTGCCAAGTCGCAACCTTCTATCTGATCTGCCAGGGATTTTGCTATTTGGCGGAATGTAGGTGCGTCTGCTACGTCTTCGTCCGTAATTCCATGTATATCCGAAGACTCTTTGGGAATAGGCATTTCCGGATTTATTCTTTTAGTCTTTATATCCTGCTTTCCGTTTGGATGTACTTTCAAAAAAGAGATTTCGACGATTCTGTCTTTTGTTATATTTGTACCTGTCGTCTCAAGATCAAAGAAAATGATAGGATTTTTCAGGTTTAGTTCCATTTGAGTTTCTATTGAATTAAAAGACTTTATCATCTTGGTTAGAAGAATGATAAAGTCTTATATATTATTAATATGTTTATTTCAGATTACTTAGTCATTCAGCATCATTGGCATTAATAACATCAGTAAGTCTTCATTATCTTCTTTTTCGATAGGGAATATTAAACCTGCCCGTGACGGATCTGATAATTCTACAGACACATCTGTAGCCGGGATGTTATTTAATATTTCTATAAGAAAATTGGACTTGAAACCAATGTTCATTGCTGTTCCTTCATATTGGCAAGGAATAGTTTCTTCCGCAGCAGTTGAGAAATCAATATCCTGAGCAGAAATAAGCATTTTATTGTCTGAAAGTTGGAGTTTAACCAAACTGCTTGCCGGATTCGAGAATACAGATACACGCTTTAGTGCATTTAGTAATGCTAGGCGGTCTATAGTTACTTTATTTGGGTTGTTCTGTGGGATTACCGAATTATAATTAGGATAACGCCCTTCGATGAAACGGCATGTCATCGTATAGCTAGCCATCGAAATATGTGCATTGTTTTCATCAAACTTGATTGTGACTTCTTCCGTTTCTTTAGGTAAGATAGACTTTAACAAGTTGGCTGGTTTCTTAGGTAGAATGAACGATGCTCTTTCCGAACCTTTTGCTGCTAGCGTTTTGCTGCGTACTAACTTGTGTCCGTCCGAAGCTACAAAAGTCAGGTCTTCAGGAGAGATATCAAAATAAATCCCGTTCATTACAGGACGTAATTCATCGTCAGCACTAGCAAATAGTGTGCGATTTATTCCTGTGTTTAGGATTTGAGGATCTATAGTCAAGCTGATTGCTGTATCTTTTAATTCTTTTGGTTGTGGGTATTCTTCACCGCTTTGTCCGATAAAATTATATTTTCCATTATGAAAATAAATGAATACTTCCAGATTATCATCATTTATCTCGAAAGTAAGAGGTTGTTCCGGTAATTCTTTTAAGGGATCGAGTAGGTTACGCGCGTTTATTGCGAGCTTGCCACTACCCTGTATTTCATTGATCTCTAAAGATGTTACCAAACGTGTTTCTGTATCAGCAGCTGTAAGTGTCAATGTAGAATCTTTTAGCTCTAATAAGAAACAATCTAAAATAGGTAATGTGTTCTTTGAATTGATTACTTTGCTAATTGACTGCAAATGACTAAGAAGAGCAGTACTGGATACAACGAATCTCATATAATGTTTGTTTAATTTTTTACGTTAAGCTCAGGTTATTTTATTAAAACAAATGTAGGTATATTTTTTTGTAAGAGCAAATTGAGAAGATACTCCCTTATTGCTTTTCTATAAAAATATAAAGAGGCTTGTTGTCTAAACAAACCTCTTTACACTCTCAACATAACTAATTATTAAAAGCCTTGTCTATATTTTAAAATAGACTGCTCTCATTCTCTGTCATCTCTATGACTTTGTATTTAGATTTAATAGCACTATATTATTTTTGCTTAATCGTTAATAATAGATTGATTCTCAATTTTCTTTATAAAACCTGTTGCTACTTTCTGGGTAGCAAACAGGTCTGAATTAACCTTTTCGTTTGTTGTTGTCCAAATATATCTTTAACTATATTTCTAAGTGTAAAAATATGTGTTTATGTGTTTAATAAGAAAAAAAAAGAAGGGTATTATACAAAGTCCTTTTTTTCTATATGAAAGTCCTTTTTTTGCATAAAGTGGTATAAGTTATAATGACTTTTTTTATGTTTTTAAGAAAAAAAGAAAAGGTGCTTCAATTGAGGCACCTTTTCGTGAAAATTTACTAATATATTCTTTATTTAAAATAAGATTCGTCCAACATCGTAAATTCTGTTGCTTTTTCAGGTCTGATAGAGACATTTACCGGATCCCACTGAGTAGGCCAACCGCCGAAGATTGCACCTAATCGAACTATTTTTATAGCATGAGGTCCTTTGGCTAAAGCTATGGATTTATCGGATCTAGAAAAGCGGCGTGCCGACCCTTTTTCATGAGCATTCGAGATAAGCTGGCTACCATCTATCCACATTTCAGAATCAGTACTGAAGTAATATACTCCGTCTTCATCTATATTAATATAGCCGGTCAAAACTGTACTGTAGAATTCTCCGTCATATATTTCTCTATAATCAGGTATTCTATACTTCGATTTCTGAGGGCTTGCTACATATTCGGTTTCATCGGGAGTTTTACCATCCAGTTCTTCCACTGTGCGTGCGACTCCTTTATAATATTCGGTTTTTAAACCCGGTTTGGCATTTGCTTCTTTTGCTACAGCAGGAGCGAAAGTCTGTTTTTCCAGAGTTATCGTTCTTACCGGACTCATTTTTTCAGATAATAAGACAGAACGGACTTTTACAGTTGAATTTTCTGTGATAGTTATTGGTTCTGTATACATCGGAGAACTTAGAGTGGGTTCACTTCCGTCTGTAGTATACACTATTTTTACAGGCTCTGTTGATTTAAATTCTAAAACAGCATTGTCCGTAAACGCAACAAAGTTACAAGATGGTGCATTCTTATCTTCCGGTAGAGGAATATAATAATTGATATCATGAAGGTCGAGGCGTACACGCTGATTCTCGATACGGCGTTCGAAATCCTTATAATTTTTCTTGTTTTGTGGAGTCCATGTTAACTCACTCAAGGCAATTACACGAGGGAAGATGTCATACTCTTTTTCCTTTGTATCATAGTTGTATTCATTCCACATATTTACCTGTGCACCTAAGATATGATGTCTTTTGTCTTGAGCTATTTTCTCAGGAACAGGCTCGTAGTTATAAACTTTTTCTAGAGTTAGTAAACCTCCTATCGTTACAGACGATAATTTCGAATCGCCCTGATATTTATCAATGTACATCCATGCACCCGGTGTCATAATAACATCGTGTCCCATGTTAGCAGCGGCGATACCTCCTTCTTCACCTTGCCAGCTCATAACTGTAGCTGTAGGGGCAAGACCTCCTTCGAGAATTTCGTCCCAGCCGATCATTTTTTTGTTATGCTTCAATAAAACTTTTTCCATACGTTGAACGAAGTAACTTTGAAGTTTCTCTTCGGCAGAATGTTCCTTATCTCCTTTTAATCCTAGCTCTTTAATTCTGGCTTGACATTTTGGGCAAGCTTTCCATCTTCCTTTCGGGCATTCGTCACCTCCTATGTGGAAATATTCACTTTCGAACAGAGGAATTACTTCTTCGATCACATCGGTAAGGAATTGGAATGTAGAGTCGTTTCCGGCACAATATACATCATTGGCAACACCCCAAATATTGCGTACCTCGAATGGACCTCCTGTACAAGAGAATTCAGGATAACCGGCAAGTGCTGCTACACCGTGTCCGGGAAGCTCGATTTCGGGGATAACCTCAATAAATCTTTCTTTAGCATAAGCTACTACTTCTTTCACTTGGTCTTTTGTATAGAAGAATGGTCCGTATTCGTTACCTTCACCTTCAATGCGCTTCGATCCTATTTCAGTTAGCTTCGGATATTTGTCGATCTGTATACGCCAGCCCTGATCTTCAGTAAGGTGCCAGTGATATTTGTTGATCTTATACATCGCTAATACATCCAGATGTCTTTTTAGTCCTTCTACATCTGTGAAATGACGACATACATCGAGCATCTGACCACGATATGTGAAGCGTGGTTCATCTTTGATGCTTACTCCCGGTGCTACCCAGGCTATATTTTTTACTAGATCCGAACTTTCAATTTCGGCAGGTAATAATTGCATAACAGATTGCATACCATAAAATGCCCCATGAGGAGTTTTTGCTTTTATCTCGATGCCTTTCCCTGTTACATCTAACAAATATCCTTCATCATTAACTGCTATGTCTGATACGATATTCACGCTAATATAATTTGACTCAGGTTGGGACGATTTTATTTCTAAATTATATCCGGTTGAGTTTTTGATCTTAGAAGCAAAAAAAGCTGCTACTTTTTCCAGAGAAGGATCGTTTATCGAGAAAACAGTGTTTTTTGCGAGCTTAAAAGAATCAGTGTTCTGTGTTATTTCCATGGGCATCGGGGTAATATTAATACCCTCGTTGTATGGTTTTCTTACTGTAGGTTCGGAACTGCCGTCGCACGACGTGACCAGCAATGCCAAAGCCATAGTACATAATGGGATTAGTTTTTTTAGCATGATAAGTTTATTTAGGTTTAGTTATTCTAGCGAAAATTGGTAAATACTTTTAGCCGTCTAAGATAAGAAAAATTGTAAAATGAATTTGTTAAAGGAGCTCTTTTGTGTTAAATAACATATCGGCTTTATGAAAGGTTCAAAATAGAAAAGGAGCTTATAAAAGCCCCTTTTCCATATTTTGTTTTATCCGTAAAAATCAGATAGCATTGATCTCTTTTAGTACATCGTTCGTTTTGCGAACAGCAGCAGCAGATGCTTCGAATTTTTCTTTTTCTTCTGCCGTTAATTTTAGGTCGATAATTTTCTCCCATCCGTTTTTACCTAATACCACAGGAACACCGATACAGATATCGTTTTGTCCGTATTCTCCTTCCAGGCTTACACAGCAAGGTATTACTTTTTTCTGATCTCTGATGATTGCCTCTACAACTTTGGCGCCTGCTGCTCCCGGTGCATACCATGCAGAAGTTCCTAATAGTCCTGTCAATGTAGCTCCTCCTACCATGGTATCTGCAACTACTTTATCCAGAGCTTCTTTAGAAAGAAGTTCTGATACAGGAATTCCTTTATATGTTGCAAGGCGGGCAACAGGAATCATTGTTGTATCGCCATGTCCTCCGATCACCATACCTTCTACTTCTGTAGGGTTTACATTTAATGCCTGGCTCAGATAGTACTTGAAACGTGAACTATCCAATGCGCCTCCCATACCAATAACTCTGTGTTTAGGAAGACCTGTAACTTTTGACGATAGATAAGTCATTGTATCCATAGGATTGGATATAATAACTAATATTGCGTTTGGCGAGTATTTAAGAATGCTTTCGGCAACAGTTTTCACTATACCGGCATTCACTCCGATAAGTTCTTCACGAGTCATTCCGGGTTTGCGTGGGATACCTGAAGTTATAACAACTACATCGGAATTTGCAGTAGCTTTATAATCGTTAGTAACACCTGTAATTTTAGAACTGAACTCCAATAATTGAGCAGTCTGGTTCATATCCATTGCTTTTCCTTCGGCAACACCTTCTTTTACATCAAGCATTACCACTTCGTCTGCAATCTTATTTAACGCTAGTACATTTGCACAAGTTGCCCCTACATTACCGGCTCCAACTACTGTTACTTTAGACATGATTATTATTTTTTTGTTAGTATATTGTAATAGATTTTTGTTCTTTTAAGTTTTAAAAATAACAAAATTACTTTCTTATTTTTGAATAAATGAATTATTTGTTGATTTAATTTTATTTGAATTATTAAAAAAAATGAATGAAAGATTTTTGATGCACTCAGTTTTACCATATTTAAACATAGGTTTGTTCGCTTTGAATTTATCGGTGTCATAATCGAATGATAAAAGCAAGGATTTTTCATGTTAGAGATCGCTGAAAATGAGTGTGGGACGTGGCTTTGGAGATACGCTAAATTTTCATAACTTTGTTTAAAATGGTTAAATAAAGAATCGACAGCTTGATATGCTGTATTCGATAAAATAATAATTTGAGGTAATAGAAAATGAGCAAATACGAGAACGCAATCAAAATTATGGAAGAACGTTGTGGAAATGGCAAAAATGAAATTAAAGAAGAGGTTATTGCCCTTGCTACAATATCGCTGTATCCGAATGCCAATGGCAAACCCCGACCTGCTGCCCGCATGGTTTGCGCTTATTATGAAGATGGTGCATTTTATGTTTCGACGGATGCGAAGAAAAGTAAAACTTTGCAGATTGAGGCGAATAACGAAGTTTCTGTCTGTGGTTTTGGATGGTATGCTTTCCATGGTGTTGCCGAAAACCTCGGCTGGGTTAAAGATGAAAAAAATGCAGAAATCAGGACTAAATTTAAAAAGGTTTTTGATTGGTTCGATGAGGTTGGAGGCGAAGATAATCCGGACTCAATCGTTTTGCGTATCGCCCTCACAGAAGGTACTATTACTGACAACGAAAGAAAATACGGCGAACAACAATATGAAATTGATTTCATCAATAAAACGGTGAAATAATGGATGACATCAAAATCGGTAGGATAATACCATTCGGCGGTTATAACTGGCGGGTTCTAGACATAAAAGATAATGCAGCTTTGATTATAACCGAGTATATTATAGAACAGGGTTCTTATCACAATATTTATAAAGATACAACATGGGCTGAATGCTCGTTACGGGAATATCTCAATAGTGAATTTTATAATAAATTCGATCCAACTGATAGAGCGAGAATAATTCCCGTAATAAATAAAAATGCGAACAATCAGTGGTACGATTCTAAAGGAGGAGAGGATACAAAGGATAATATCTTTTTATTGAGCATTGAAGAAGTTGTGTGTCAATATTTCGGTGATAGTAGTTCTAAACTGTACAACCCGGGGAAAAATCAAAGATATTGGTTTGAAAGAAAGGATGAGAATAACAGTAAGCGAATAGCAAGGCTTGAAAGTAATAAAGGGGGAATTTGGTGGTGGTGGCTTCGGTCACCCGGTCGCGTTAATATAAAAGCCGTGTACATTCATGGTGATGGCAATATCGGTATTCAAGGTAACAATATATTGAAAGGTAATATAAGCGATGGAAAGTGTACAGGTGGCATTCGTCCCGCTTTGTGGTTGAAGCTGTAGTTTATTTGTACTACTGCGAATGGAGTCAAACTACTTTACAACAAATGTATTGAGGTTTTTTAGCTAGTAACGGTGATGTATAATTGTTATATGAAGCAGCTTTGTGCTTTAAGATTTCTTTAGGTTTTAGTAATTATACTATTTGTTGTGTAAATCATATTGGGAGTACATTAAATATTAATAAGTTAAAAAACTTGTGACAGCTAAGCTTGCAGGTCTTTTTTTATTAATATATTTGTATTAAAAGTATAACGTTTTATTATTAGATGTTTAAAGTAATTGGTTGATATGGAGGATAATGCAAATAACTCGGCAAAACATACGAAAATATTAATAGCTGTAATAGTGGCACTGGTCGTAGGTATTGGTATAGCTGCCTATTTTATATTCCAGAAAAATACGGAGCTGGAAGAGATGCAACAGCTGAATGAAATAACGAAACAACAGCTTGAAGATGAGTATGCTAATATAGATACGCAATATGAGGGTTTTAAAATTACGATCAAAAATGACTCTTTACTTCAACAGTTAAGCAATGAACAGGCAAAAGTTCAGCGGTTGAGAGAAGAATTGCGTACGGTAAAAGCAACTGATAAGGCCGAAATCAACCGATTAAACAATGAGTTGGCCAGTTTAAGGAAAATCCTAAGGTCTTATGTTGTTCAGATTGACTCTTTGAATAGAGAGAATGAAAGACTGGCGCAAGAGAATAGGGAAATAACTACAAAATATCAGAAAACGACTCAGACGCTGAGCCAAGTATCACAAGAAAAGGCAAATTTGACAGAGAAAGTAACCCGGGCTGCAAAACTGGACGCAACGGCTATATCTGTTTCTGCTACAAATAAGAAAGGAAAAGTTCAGAAAAAGATAAAAAAGGTAGAGCAGTTGGTGGTTTCTTTTGTGATAACAAAGAATATTACGGCAGAACCGGGTGAACGTACTTTGTTTGTGCGCATTATGAAACCTGACGATGATGTGCTTAGTAAAAACAGGAATAATACTTTCCCATTCGAAAATAAAGAGATTCAATATTCGATGAAACGTGTCATTGAATATGGTGGTGAGGAAGTTCCGGTTACATTATATTGGAGTGTAGAAGAATATCTGATGCCGGGAACATATCGCGTCGATATTTTTGCAGATGGGAACTTTATTGGTTCTAAGTCGTTCTCTTTAGAGAAATAATATGAAAAACTATGATATTAAAATCTTTAAAGTATTCGCATCAAAAAGAGAAGTCGTATGAATGGACTCTTTCCGGTAAAGATGATCAGCCTGTAGAATTTGGAAATACAAATTTGATTGTAGGCAAGAATGCTGCTGGTAAAAGCCGGACTCTTACGGCAATAGCTGAGATTGCGAATGTATTAGCCTTAAAAACAAGAATTGATAGCTACAAAAAATTATCAGATTGGGCTTTCGAGCTTATCCTGAAAGAGGGTGATGACTTATATGAGTATAGCATTTCTGTTTTCGGAGAAAAAATAATTGATGAAGTGCTCGTTGTCAATGGAGAGGAAAAAGTAAACCGGAGAGAAAATAAAATATACTCGGAGACTATAAAAGCGTTTGAAGAACTGGATATCACCGATAAGGATGTTGTTATTTTGTTGAAAGATAATGAGGTAGCTTATCCGTATCTTTCAGAGATACATGAGTGGGGTAGTGCGCTTAAGCGTTTTACCTTTACCAATCAGGTTGAAAAAAGTCAGCTTCTGGATAAAGAGGAATTGGAACGTCTCCATCCTGATATCGATCCTGATAATGTAATTTTATTGTTTCATAAGGGGCAGGAGCTTTTTGGAGAATCCTTTACAGAAGCTGTCCTATCGGATATGAAACGTCTGGACTATAATCTGAAAAAGATATCTCTCGATTATACATCAGGTGGAGTAGGTATATCTGTAGATGAGGAAGAAGTCCAGAATCCGGTTTTGCAGACCGATATGTCTCAGGGAATGTTCAGAGCTCTGGCTTTTACTATACAGCTCAATATTGCATTATTGAGTAAAGTTTCGGTCTGTTTGCTTATTGATGACTTGGGCGAAGGACTAGATTTTGCGCGCTCTAAGTCATTGATAGATATTCTGATTTATAAAATAAATAATTCTGATATACAATTATTCATAACAACGAATGACCGGTATATAATGAATGCCATACCCATAAAATACTGGTCTATACTGGAGCGTCAGCCTAAAAAATCGAAATTCTATAATTACTATAATTCACAGGAGACTTTTGAAGATTTTAAATATACCGGCTTAAGTAACTTTGATTTTCTTGCGACAGATTTTTATCGTAAAGGATTTGAAGATAACGAGCACGATATATGATTGTATGAGAAAAATTGCATTCTTTGTTGAGGGGCAGACAGAACAAATCTTTGTAAACCGTCTAGTAAAGGAAATATTCGGCTCGGGAAATATAACTGTTATACAGAAAAAGATTTCGGGAGGGACGAACTCTCCTCGGCATGAATTTACGAGAAGTTACAATATATCCCGGTCGTCTCAGTTCACAGTCTTGATATATGATTGTGGTGCAGATAATCGGGTGAAATCTGAAATTCTTGATAATATACGTAGCTTGCGGGAGAATGGTTTTTCTTTTATTGTAGGTTTGAGAGATTTATATCCTCTGTCGTTAGAAGAATTGCCCCGATTGGAAAAAGGGTTGACTTTTTTACCTCATTCGCTGCGTGAATATCAGAAGGCTTTCGATATAGTAGTGGCTGTCAGAGAAGTAGAAACCTGGTTTCTTGCGGAGACCAGCCATTTTCAGAAGATAAATAAAAAACTTACCGGACGATATATCGAAAAACATCTGGGCTTTAATCCTGATGCTGTTAATCCTTTAACAAGAGAGCATCCATCTTTGGATCTGTCGAGAATATATAAGCTGGCTGGGCGTTCATATACAAAAAAATACTGGCAGGTGGAGAAACTCGTCAATCGGCTCGATTTTAATAAAATACGCCATGAAGTCAGATACCAGATTCCCTCTTTGAACGCATTGATAACTATCATAGAACGATTTAAGAAGAAAAAGTGAAAAATTATGGGAGAAAAAGCTAGCAGCCGTTTATTGGCATTAGATATTTTACGAGGAATTACTATTGCGGGCATGATCCTTGTGAATGATCCCGGATCTTGGTCATATATATATGCGCCATTAGCCCATGCCGGTTGGCATGGATTGACTCCTACCGACCTTATATTTCCGTTTTTTATGTTTATCATGGGGATATCGACTTATATTTCTTTGCGGAAATATAACTTCGAATATAGCTCCGATGCAGCAAGAAAGATACTGAAAAGAACAATCATTATATTTCTTATTGGATTGGGGTTGAATTGGTTGTCTCTATCTCTTCGGACTTATAATCAATTAGGAAGTGATGAAATGAGCTTTTTGTCGAGACTTGGATTATCTGTAACAAATTTTGAAAATATACGAATAATGGGAGTAATGCAACGATTGGCATTGACCTATGGTATAACGTCAATTCTGGCATTGCTCGTTAAGCATAAATACTTTCCTTATATAATTGTTTCCGGATTATTAGGCTATTTTCTGTTGCTGTTTGCTGGGAATGGTTTTGACTTTAGTGAAGAAAGTATAGTTTCTGTGATTGACACAACAATATTAGGTGTGAATCATATGTATAGAGATTCGGGTGTGTCTATTGATCCGGAGGGGTTGATTAGTACATTGCCTGCCGTTTTTCATGTTATGATTGGTTTCTATTGCGGTAAAATAATGATAGAAGCTCAAAGTATTGGAGAGAAAATAGAAAAACTTTTTATTTGGGGAACTGTAATGACCTTTATTGGCTTTTTATTAAGTTATGGTTGTCCAATAAATAAGAAGATATGGACTCCTACTTTTGTCTTAGCTACTTGTGGGTTAGCGAGTAGTCTCTTAGCATTATTGATATGGATAATTGATGTGAAAGGTTATAAAAGCTGGACTAAATTCTTTGAGTCGTTTGGTGTTAATCCTCTTTTTATTTATGTGGCATCACAAGTGATAGCGATATTGTTTGATAATATTCGTTTCAATTTCAATGGTGAATTAGCTTCTGTAAGAACATTTGCATATGATGTGGTATTAAATCCGATTTTCGGAGATTATCTAGGCTCTCTGGTATATGCTATATTATTTGTAGTCATGTGTTGGTCGATAGGCTATGTCCTGTATAAGAAACGTATATATATTAAGATATAATAAATAAAAAAGGATTGTGAAACTCACAATCCTTTTTATTTATCTATAATGTGATAGAAGATTAATCATTCATTGAAATAAGGAATTCTTCATTATTCATAGTCTTCTTCAATCTATTTTCAAGGAATTGCATTGCTTCTACAGAGTTCATGTCTGATAAGAAGTTGCGTAATACCCACATACGGCTTAATGTATCTCTATCCAATAGAAGATCGTCGCGACGAGTACTAGAAGATATGATGTCAACAGCAGGGAATACACGCTTGTTAGATAACTTACGATCGAGCTGAAGTTCCATATTACCCGTTCCTTTAAATTCTTCGAAAATAACATCGTCCATTTTAGAACCGGTTTCTGTAAGTGCAGTAGCTATGATTGTTAATGAACCTCCGTTTTCGATATTACGGGCAGCTCCGAAAAACCTTTTAGGCTTATGCAATGCGTTGGCATCTACCCCTCCGGTTAATACTTTACCCGATGCAGGCTGTACTGTATTGTACGCACGTGCTAGGCGAGTGATGGAGTCTAATAGGATAACGACATCGTGTCCGCATTCTACCATACGTTTCGATTTGTTCAATACGATCTCTGCTATCTTTACGTGACGGTCAGCTGGTTCGTCGAAGGTAGAAGCTATAACTTCAGCGTTTACGCTTCTTTCCATATCGGTAACCTCTTCTGGTCGTTCGTCGATCAGCAAGACGATCATATATACCTCAGGATGGTTATTGGCTATCGCATTTGCAATATCTTTCAGTAAAGTTGTTTTACCCGTTTTGGGTTGTGCTACGATTAGTCCACGTTGTCCTTTTCCGATAGGAGAAAATAAATCTACGACACGACACGAAAAATTGTCATTTCTTCCTGTTGTCAATCTGAATTTCTCGTCAGGGAATAGAGGTTTTAAGTGGTCAAAAGGTACACGGTCTCTAACCTCATCAGGTGTTCTTCCATTTATTCTGTCAACTTTTACCAGTGGGAAGAATTTTTCTCCTTCTTTAGGTGGACGGATCGGTCCTTCTACTACATCTCCCGTTTTTAGCCCGAATAAACGAATTTGGGATTGTGATATATAGATATCATCTGGAGAAGACATATAGTTGTAATCAGATGAGCGAAGAAAACCATAACCTTCCTGCATGATTTCGAGTACACCGGATGCTGAAAGTATACCATCGAATTCGAAAGTTTTTTCTTGTATATGATTGTTCTTGGGTTGCTGTGGCTGATTGTTTACGACAGGAGCCTGTATGGGTGTCGTATTTTTTGCAGGTTCTTGTACTTCCGGCTCATCGGTATCTACCTCGAGAGGGGTTAATGGAGCCATTGCAGGAACTTCCAGTTTGGGTTCGGTAGTACGAGGTTTACTCGATTTGAAAACTAGTTGTGTTGGTTTCTGAGCTGCAGGCTTAGCTGCAGGTTGGCCATTTTTTTGAGAATTTGCATCTTCCGTATTTTTTTTAGGGATGATTTTCTCTTTTACAGGTTTGGGCGCTTCCTCTTCTTCGGTAACCGGGGTTACTGGGGGGAGAGGTTTTTCTTTTGGATTATCTGATTCGCTTACCGCTGGTTTTTTTTCTGCTTTGGGCGGCTCTGGTGCAACTTTTTTGCTTGCCGCTTTTTTAGATGCGCTTGTAGTACTTTTTTTCTCCGAAGCTTTGCTTTCTGCCTTATAGCTTTCTGAACTTTTATTCTTTGCTTCAAGTATAGCCTGCTCATCTAATATTTTATAAATGAGTTCGTCTTTTTTATAGGCATCAGGACGCTTTATCCCTAGTTCTTTAGCTAATACTCTTAATTCGGTAGTGAGCTTTTCATTAAGCTCAAGGATGTTGTATATACGCATGTATACTGTTGTATTGTATGTTATTTATTATATATTCAGATTGTGATAGAGCGAGAATTACTCTTCCTTTTTTGTTTTTTCAAAATAAAAATAGGATAAAAATGAATTTAGTTGTCTATAAGAAATAGTGGATTTTTCTTATCGTATTGCAAAATTATAAAAGATTTTTTGAAAAACAAGTGTTTTCAGAAACTTTGACAAAAAAATAATATGTTTTTTATTTATTTGTACATGATTTGTTGTCCGATTCTGTATTTTTATTATTAATAATTCTATATTACTCACATTACCAATATAATAAAAATGAAATTTACAAAAATTAAGAAAAAAGAATAACAAAATTGAATTTCTTTCGTTAAGATCAGATAATCAAGCGTTGGGGAGGGTTATTTTTAATATAGATTTTGTCCGGTCAGTAATTCTAAACCGATTGTCGGCACGTTTTCCTATAACCCAAACTATTTCCTTACTGGAGCATAATAACCATGTATTTTCTTTGTCTGATAGGCTCAATTTCTGATCAGAGAAATAGTCACTGAGCTTCTTGTTACCTTTCATCCCGAAGGGAATGAAACGATCTCCTTGCTTCCATTTGCGGATAATGAGAGGAAAAGATATTTTATCTCTATCAATATAAATAATGTTTGGATTTTTCTCTATTTCGATAAAATTATTCGCTTGTGTTGCTTCTAATGATAACGATATTGGTGTATCTATGAATGTTGTATTTTCATCGATCAAATATGTATTATTTTCTTTTGTATTATTTCGGTTTTCAATAATCAGTGTTTCGCGATCCTTAATTACACGATGACTCTTCGAATAGAAAACTTTACCGGATATACCATCTAGGGAATGAATAATATTTGAGATAGTATCTATATTGAATCCATAGGGGTGTAATAGTTCGAACAGAACGGTTTTAGTATCTTCTAGTTGCAATAAAAGATCTATATTTATATGATTATCCCTTAATAATTTGGTCTCTATATTTTCAATGGCTTTACTATAAATCCTCTCAGTTGCAGCCAGATTTTCGGATGTCTTGATAATCGCCTGAACTGCCGATGGGTTGATGCTTTTTAATAGAGGAATGATGTTTAAACGTATCTTGTTACGTACATATATATCTTCGTTATTTGTGCTATCGGTAACAAAGCTGATATTATTCGATGTCAGATATTCAATAATCTCATCTCTATATAAACACAATAGTGGACGTATAATAGCTTCATTTTTTGGAGGGATACCTGTTAATCCCCTGATCCCTGTACCCCTGACCAGATTGATCAGAATAGTTTCAGCCGAGTCGTCAAGATGATGAGCTACAGCTATTTTATCAGCCTGAAAATCGTTGCGTATTTGTTCGAACCAATGGTAGCGTAATTCTCTTGCAGCCATTTCCAGCGAAAGGGAATTTTGCTCCATATAGGCATATGTGTCGAAATCTACGGAGGCAAATCGAATATCCTTCTTTTGGCAGAAATCCTTAACAAATAGATAATCCTTGTTTGATTCTTCTCCTCTTAGGTGAAAATTACAGTGTGCAGCAATACAATTGTATTTTAATTCATGCAGAATAGTTAGTAAAGCAATGGAATCTGCACCACCACTCACTCCTACAATAACTGTTTTATTTTTGTCAAGTAAATTGTTATCCTGAATGTATTTATCAACCTTAGATATGATATTCATGAAGGGGAATATTTTATATCTGCTTTCTCGCACAAAATTAGCACTTTTTTCTCATTCGATAGGGTAGTGGCGAACAAGTAATCCAGCCCTCCTTCTTTTAGTTTTGTCTGTTTACGAAGTTCGGCTACCGAAAACGGATAATTCCGGATGCTGATATTGGCCTGTGAGAGGCTTCTCAGGTTTTCCTTTAATTCCTTTTTATTCGGTGAAAACGTCTTTTTTACTAAAAACTTTCTTCCCGGAAAATCTCCAATATAATTATCGGAGGTGTATAAGTGACTATTAGGGTGTAACTTCTCTAAACCAAATTTGGAAGCTATACTCTTATAGGCGCCTCCTTTTAATATGGAACTATTGGGTTCGTATAAATACTGTAAAACGGAGTCGGTATATTTTATTGTAATTTCTTTTTCTTGTTCAGGAGTGAAAATAAAAGATTCTTCTTGTCCGTTGTTCGGGATATTTACACAATATATCTTTATTTTATCCTCTCTCTTATTTTCTTTAATGAATAAGAGTTCCTTACACTCATTCGCAATACTTATAATGTGTATTTCAGATATATTGTTGAGTGACTTTATTGCTCGCGAGATATCGAGCATAGGGGACAATTTTATTATTATTTTGTTAGCCTTACTATCCAGCAGGTCATCTATCTCTATCAGATTAGGTGTGCAATCTTCAATAAGAACTGTTTTACTTCCACTCTTACTTCTTCGGGCAGGGTCAATATAAATGATGTCCTGTATTTCTTCCAAGCTGTTTAGGTAGTCGACTGCGTCATCGTTTATAATAGCACAATTGCCAAGATTTAACGATTTAAAATTGTGTTGAGCAAGCTCTGTTAGTTCTTTCTGTGCTTCTACATAAGTTGATTTATTTACTTTTGAAGACATGTATACAAAGTCTACTCCCAGTCCACCTGTAAGATCGGTGAGGGTATTACCTTTACATAAATGAGATTTGTAAATGGCCGTTTTTTCGGACGAACATTGCTCCATTGATAAGTGTGGAGGATATATTATATCTTCGTTTTCGTACCACGATGGAATTTTGTTTTTTACAGTCTGTCGGGCAGCAATTTGGCGTAAGGCCATAGGAATGTCAACGGAAGAATGGGAACTGGCTTTTAGAGCCAGTTGCTTCACGTCATCCGTTATATGTTGCTGAATGAATGTTTTTGTATTTTGATCGATGAAGATCATTTTTTCATTATTACAAATTGTGAAGTTGTCGGCGGTATGGTATCTTGTTTAGGAATAGTATCTATTACTATTGGTTGGCGTGTTTTTTGAGGAACCCCGAAAAGGTCTCTTAAATTGTCAAAATCTTTTTTGTAGATAATACCTATACCTTGTGTTTGTACAGATCCTCCACTCCTTACATAATAGTACTTTTCGTTGTAGTGATTATATGCTTTCAATCGCCATGTTCCCATACGGTTCAACAGAACTTCGATATCAATATCCCCGATAAATGCATCGGAGGTAGTAACATTATCTCTATATCCGAAATTCCCGTTGAATAGAACTCTATCATTCAACAAACGGCTTGATAGAAGTAATTCCACCTCTGTATTCGAGAATTCGGAATCACTTGTACGTATATTGGTGCCGATTTGCCAGCGATCGTCTATCTGGCTCAGTACTTTACTTAATTGTGCCGAGAGGGTTGCCGAAGCTACTGCCGCAAAATCGGATGTTTTCTGGTCTGTAACTGCGTATGATGGAGTATAAAATTTCGATAACAGCAATAGATATACTATTTGCCGGTTTATCATATCTTCGGTACTCATAAGGCTCTTAACCTGTCTTTGTACTTCGGGGTCTGCTGATGGAAGCTCTACGTCCAGATTCACATTAGGATGTCTTAACGGACCTGTAATATTCAGAAGACAATTAACAGGAACACTTGTTTGACCTGTGGTCATGGCAAGGTTTCTGTCTAAATCATTCAGATTGGCGGTTACTCTATATACAGCAGTGATATCTATATTTGCCTGGAATGGATCTCCCCTGAATTGAACAGAACTTCCTTCCTGAATATTGAATTTTCGCTCAAGTATTTTCTGGAAAGTAAAGTTGTAACTACCCTTTGTTATTTGATAAGTTCCGTAGAGCATAGGGTCTTTATTGCTACCCCAGACAAATTGTAAAGCACCACTACCGGAGCCTTTCAGTCTGTCTCCTCCAACCGGATCCATCAAGAATTCTACACTAGCGTCAGGTGTGGCATCGATGTAGAAATTCATGTTCATTTCTATTCCGGAGTCGGTGGTGAACCTGTTCGGCTTAAACCTGTTTGTTGTAATTCCTGTTATTGAGTCTGTTTCTGTCGAATCTGTTTTGTACGTAATGAAGGAATACTCAGCAGCGGCTTCTTCCATGAAATTCATATACACACTGGTATTTCGGTCTGTCCGTAGATTCATATTCAGGTCTACTGCCGTTTCATCACCTTTTATGACTCCTGTCCCTGTAGCAAAGACTGTCCCGTAAAACATAGGGTTGAGTTTTTCGGGTGCATTGTAAACCATGAAGTTTTCTCCATTTAGGTCTACATAGTACATAAAGTTGGAGAAATAGTCGTGTGCAACCCTTCCGCTGACTTTTGCAATATTTCCTTTTTCGTCATGAAAATCTATATCACTGAAATAGATAAGATCTTCTTTCATGACAATGGTATCGGTAAAAGAATAATTCGTGTTTAGGAAATTGATTCCTATTCCACCATTTTCTATATATGCTTCTCCTTCGACTGTAACTTTCGAAAAGTTACCGAAAAGGTGTACATGTCCACTTCCGCTTCCTTTGACATTATTGAACAGGGTAGACACATATTTATTCAGGAAAGCTACATTTACTTCTTCTGCATCGAAGTTTATCGATAATTCAGAATTGATTGGATTTATGAAGCCGTCTATATTAGTTAGTTTATTATTTTCATTCGTGATATTCCCTTTCATATTTACTTTAAGGGTTTCTGTATCAAGATCACTGAATAGTTTAAGGTCTCCAAGTGTCGTTTGGTTAAAGCCGAAATCATGGACATTCAGATTTACTTCTGCATAGGGTTGACCTTTGATCGAAGATGCAATTATATCCCCTGTGGCTGCACCGGAAAACTGTAAAGCATCTATAGCTAGGGACGAGAAAATATATTCCAGGTCTATGTTTTTCAGATGAATATCTAAATTTTCGTTCTCTTCTTTGGGGGAGTAAACACCCTCAATAGTCAGAAGCTGGTCTTTGGTATCACTACTTATCGCAAAATTCTGGACTTCTATTCTGCTCCCTGTCAAACGGATCTGGGAATCTTGTATCTTCCAGAGTGTATTGTTGAGGATAAGTTCTCCGGGATGAAAACGGAATTCGGTTTGTAAGATATTATTTTCCTGCTTAGAGAAATGGACTGTATTAGAGAATATTCCTTTTAACTGATTTTCGTTTTCGTTAAGGAAAGACGTTTTCAAGTCTATATTGTCGTTTTGGGCGATAATACTTGTAGAGAGGTCGTTTACAGTACCTTTTTTCGTGACGAAAGATGCAGATATATTGGCATTGATATTTTCATCGTTATTCTGTAAAATCAAATATCCTGATTGGATTTTTCCTCCTCCTGCACTCAGAGATGGCATGAAAGCCTCTAGCTTGAAGCGTTCCGTCTGGTTGTTGTAAAATCCTGCAATCTTTGTCGGGCTGTAAATGGTGACAGGCAACTTAAAAATACTACTTATTTCTTCCGTATTGTTTATGGTAAAGTCGAAGTCCAGATCATTTACCTTTATTTTTGAATCATTTTTCGCATTGTATGTAACAAGGGCAGGTAAATAATTGGAAAAAGTACGTTTAAAGCTTTCGACAATAGTCGTAAATGAGTAAACTCCCGAAACTTTTCCATTGATAATGTCAGATTGTACATTTAAAGACTGAGTTTCTCCGCCTTGTTTAGCTTCTATAAGAAATTTATTCATTCTTAATATTTTTCCTGCATGAAGGAAACTTATAGAGTCTGCTTTTATATAACCTTCGATATCATCGATATTTTTTCCTGAAAAATTAGCATCAATAGCAAATCCTAAATATGCCTCTTTGTATTTATTACTTAGATTCAGGTTGTCCAGACGTACGTTTTTCAATCTTGCAAAAAAGTCTAGTTTGGGTTCTTTGCTTGATAAATCAAATAAGCCGCTTATTTTTAAAATACCATTAGGATCATCTACTGATAGCCCTCCATCGATTTGTAGCCCATCGTATTTTCCATCTATGACTATATTGTGGTAAGTGTATTTTTTGAAGGTGAAATCTTCAACGAGTCCTTTCACTGTACCATTTATTTCTCCTTTTTTAGGTTGAGTAATGTTTGCAGAGACATTGAAAGATATATCTCCTATATCTTCATTCTTTAAGAGGCTACCCAATTTGAAACTTTTGGTCTCTACCATTCCATCGAAGAAAAAGCGTTCGTTCGCTCTGGCCTCTAATCCGAATATGGCATTTGCTGTTATAGTTCCTAATTCCGAACTTAGACTACCTTCTGCTTTCAAATGCTTTAGGTAACCATTTACATTTCCGATAAAAGATAGTTTTCCTATATTGTCGAGAATAGGTGGAGGTGTTTTCTTTTCCTTTGACAGGTTGTTTAAAATCCCGATTATGCCGTCTTTTGTAACGGTAAACTCGGAAAGTTTTCCTCGAATATATGTGCGCTCTTTGTCTCGTATGTTTGCTACGAAGCCTTGAGCAGAAAGGTGCATTTTTTCCCCATAATCAAGCTTGATGTTATTGACCTGAATGCTATCGAGTTTTCCGCTGACTTCTGTTTTGAATAGAATACGTTCCTGAAAATGTTCGAGAGCAGGAACCAGGGCTGAGATATCTTTTAGAGTTACATAAGAAGAGGATATCTTAGTTTCAAAGAAAGCATTGTCTAAAAAATCAGCCGGAGTATTAAAGCCGCTGTAATCTATTTCGCATTTATCGAACTGTAGCAAAGACTTAGGTAGACTGAGTTTGAAACCCTTTACGGAAAGATGGTTTTCTTGTGTAACGACTCTGACGATTAAGTTTTTTATTTCCAGCCCGCTTTGTTCTTGTAATTCCAGCTTCTTTATTTGAATGTTCAGAGAATCGGGGTTAATGGACTTTAAAGACAGTTTTGCATTTAAATTTGAAATGTCTATATGATTAGGGTCAAACTTGTTTGCGAGCTTTTCTTTGTTTTTAACATCAAATCTAAAGTGCCCGTCAGCAAGATTTATTGAATTTATTTTTACTTCTAGTTTTGTTTTTGGGGTATTATCCTTTGATTTAAAAGCATCAATGACAAATTGGATATTCAAGGGAGCCTCTGTACTGTCTTTTGAGAGATTGAGTTGAAAGTCATCTAATCTGGCAGATGAAATAATTAACCGATTATTCAATAAAGACAATAATTCAAAATCGGCATATACTTTATCTGCAACTAAGATTACACTATCTTGGCGATCTTTCAGATAGATATCATTAAGTTGTATAATGTTGAATGGCTGTATACTTAAAGTGCCAATGTCGAGGTCGGTATTAAGCCTGTTTTTTAGTTCCTCGACAATTATATCTTTAACATAATTCTGTACGGCCTGCATATTTAGTAGACCATACAAAAGCAATATCAGTCCTGTGAGTATTCCTAATATGCTGAGAAATATATATTTGAACCTTTTGATAGAACGTTCGTCTTAAAACACACAAAAGTATAAAAATGAAGTCGAAAATTTCTTTATTTTCGGGATATTTAATTCTTTTTTATTTATTGCCGGCGGTTTCATAGTTATTGTTAATAAAAAGACGAAAAGCACCTCTTGAATAATCAGAGATGCTTTTGTTTTTATACACTGTTAGGCGATTGTTATACTTTTATCTAGATATACATCCTGAATAGCATTTAGGAGTTCTACTCCTTCTTTCATCGGACGTTGGAATGCTTTTCGTCCAGCTATTAGACCCATACCGCCTGCCCGTTTGTTTACAACAGCCGTATAAACAGCTTCTTTCAAATCAGATTCCCCATGGGATTCGCCTCCTGAGTTAATTAAGCCTACTCTTCCCATATAACCGTTGACTACTTGGTAACGACATAGATCGATAGGGTGGTCAGTCATTAAATCAGAATACATTTGAGGTGTTGATTTACTAAAGTTTATAGCCGTGAAACCTCCATTATTAGTAGGAAGTTTTTGTTTTATAATATCGGCTTGTATGGTAACTCCTATATGGTCTGCCTGGCTTGTCATATCGGCAGATGATGAATAGTCAATGCCATCTTTTTTGAAGGCCGAATTACGTAAATAACACCAAAGAATAGTAACCATACCTAGTTCGTGAGCATATTCAAAGGCTTCGGATATCTCTATTATTTGACGGCGGCTTTCTTCCGAACCGAAATAGATGGTTGCTCCTACGGCAGCCGCTCCCATATTCCATGCTTCTTTGACGGTTCCGAATAATATCTGATTGTATGAATTTGGATAAGTAAGAAGTTCGTTATGATTAAGTTTTACAATAAACGGTATTTTGTGTGCATATTTTCGGGCAACAGACCCGAGTATCCCAAATGTAGATGCAACTGCATTACAGCCTCCTTCGATAGCTAGCTTGACAATATTTTCGGGGTCGAAATATATTGGGTTTGGTGCAAATGATGCTCCGGCAGTGTGCTCTATATCCTGATCGACAGGAAGAATAGAGATGTATCCTGTATTAGCCAGACGACCATGATTTAATAATGTCTGATAATTTCGGAGTGTCTGTATATTTCTGTCCGAGTCAGCCCATACATTATCTATAATATTGGGGGAAGGGAGATGTAGGAGGGATTTATCGACTGTTTTAGAAGAATGTTCTAATAAATAAGATGCTGAATCCCCTAGAATCTGTTCAATTTTTGAGGCCATAATTATATCTGATTTAATTAATTAAATATTGTAATGATTTATTTATAAACAGTCGAAAGCCGGAATAAGTTTTAACAACTCGCAGGTAACTTCTGAAAGAAAGATAATTTAACAAAAGCATTCAAGTATTAATATTCTCCTTAGTATCATTAATTTGATTTTTTTTTTAACTTTGTGTGCCTCGCAGAATCAAAAAGATAGTAAATATTAATTAATAATAATCAAAGAGTAAGTAAAATATGCTACACGAATTCACTCTATCACGTGATAAAGCACTCATTAATTTCACGCTTAAATACTGTGATACAAAAGAAAAATTACTTAGTAGTTATGGATTTAAGAAGGTAGTGGAATCTTTTATCCAAAAAATTAAAAAGGAAGATCCTATTGTATATGAGTATTATATAGAAAGCTTTAAAATAGATGAAGATTTGGTTGAGTCTATTATTGAAGCTTTTAAATTGCTAACAGTCTTTAAGACTGAAGAAGTAATAGAAGTAGATAATAAATATTCAATTTTCTTCGAAGATAAAGATTTGTTTATTGAACTTATCGAATTACTGATTCAGTATTGGAAAAAACTGGAAAGATATTCTATCGTTAGAAATACTCGTCTTGGACAAGGTTTACAAAATGTAAGATTCATCCAAGCCAATGATTTATTTAATGATTTGGTTTTAACAACTGCTCGCAGGATTCAAGACACTGTGAATGGATACGAGCAAAGAGTATACCGTCAGGTGACAGTTGGAGCTACCGCTTCATTGACGCTGAATGATGTGAACTGGAATTGTCCGATAGAATATAAAGGATTGGCAGCTGTGCCATTTATCAGTACAGTTGTGATACGCCCTCCATTTATTACGTATACTAAACGAAATACGCGAGATGGGATTTTTCATGAACAGAATCAGAACCCTCTGAAAAACGTCGTTTTGCATGAAGACGACTGGTTTGTTTATCCGGCAAAGGTAGGTTCTATGCTTACGTTCGTTTACTTTCATAAAGATTTTATGGCTCATGGTATTGGGTTATCTAATCTTTTTGAGATGGCGAAAGAAAGTGAATATATTGGAAAAAAACCGGAGATAATCTATGTGTTTGGTAATCCGGATGGTATAGAAGAAAAGAGAACTTTCTATTATAAGGATAAGAAGAACGATATTTTGATCGGATATGCCAATTATTGTGACGATATCGACTACTTCGGATATATGAAGAAGATGCTATTAACACTTCATAACGTGAAACAAATAGAAAAGAAGAATTTGCCTATTCACGGTGCAATGGTTAATATCGTGTTGAAGAACGGAGCAGAGTCAAATATCATAATCATGGGAGATAGTGGTGCCGGAAAATCTGAAAGTCTGGAGGCATTCCGTACATTAAATGAAAAATATATTCGCCATATGCGCGTTATATTTGATGATATGGGATTCTTGAAAAAAGAAGAAGATGGAACCATAAAAGGATATGGTACGGAGATTGGAGCCTTTGTGCGTATCGATGACTTGGATCCAACTTATGCTTACGAGCAATTAGATAGGGGAATTTATACAAATCCTGATAAAATAAATGCCCGTATTACAATTCCGATTTCTACTTATGAAGTAATATCGAAAGGATATAAGGTTGACTTTATGCTTTACGCAAATAATTATGCAGAAGCAGATAAGAAAATAGTATTCTATGATGATCTGACTAAAGCCATTGGTATATTTGAGGACGGAGCGCGTAAAGCTAAAGGTACTACAACAGAAAAAGGTTTGGTAAAATCATATTTTGCTAATCCGTTTGGTCCTGTACAGGAGCGCGAAGAAACCGAAGTATTGGTACGCGAGTTTTTCTCTGATATGAAAAATAATGGAGTGAAAATAGGAGAAATACATACCTCTCTGGCTATTGACGGAAGAAGTAAAGACGGTCCTAGAGATGCTGCGGAAGAATTGTTTTCTTTAATTAATAATTAATGAGAATAGATTAAATAGTTAAAACGGAGAATCTTATAAGATTCTCCGTTTTTTATTGAGTTTATAATTTTTTTTCTGTGATAGGTGAACAATATACATACTTGTGTGTTTATATTATACTTAACATATGATGATACATTATTACACAGTGACCAAAAAGAGGCTTTCTTAGATTATTAGGAAAGCCTCTTTTACTTTTTCTTAAACAAGAAATGTGTTTTGGATGTTATACGAATAAATAGAAACGTGATTAATATTAATAAAAATAAATTATGGAAAAAGACGAACACAAAAAAGATCATGAAGAATTTATAGCTTATGAAGAAGCCAGAATAGATAAAGAAGAGGAAACTCCGATTGAGGCTACTGACTGTGAAGTGAATGCAGCGACAGATATCATAAACTTAGATGAGGAAACAAGAGAAAGGGGTTAACTGTTTTAGAGATAAAGTCTTAGTGGGTGTTTATGACACCCATACTCTTATATATACTTTATATTAAAAAAGCACCCACAGAATTACTCTGCAAGTGCTTTATATACAACAGTCGGGATGACTGGATTCGAACCAGCGACCACACGCCCCCAGAATCAAAAAAAGCTTTTTGATTTATTTGCATTTATTTGATATTCTGTTAGATATGGAAATTATGCTCTTGCAAGATTGGACTTCATTTTTATACCTTTGTACCAAATCCGTCACGAATCCGTCACGCAAAAACGATATAAATAATAAGGTATGGCTAGTTTCAAATTCAGTCTTTACGCAGGAAATTCATCGCAAAAGGGATGTCCGATAAAATTGGTTGTTCGAAAAAATAATGAACGCAAAATTATAGCATTAAATCTTTATGCTCATTCTCATCAATGGGACGAAGATTTGCAAAGGTATAAAACAGGACGAAATAAAAATTTACATTCCGACCGAATTAAAAATAACGAATACTTGAATCGGAAAGAAGTACAGGCTCATGATATTATTGAAGAGTTCGACCGACTAAAAATAGATTGGACTCTCAATCAATTTGAAGATATGTTCTTGCATAAAAGTTATCAATCAAATGTTAGTGATTTTTTCACTAAACTAATATCTGACTTGAAAGAAACCGGTCATGATGGAAATGCAGAATGCTATCAAAGAACCTTGGATATGCTCCGTTTATACGATTCTGAATTTAATAATCGTATTTTCAGTGAAATTGGAATTAAATATGTAAAAGCTTTTGATATTTTCTTACAAAAGCCTAGAACATCAGCATATAAGAAAGGTAAAAGGACGATACAGAGAAATGGCTGTTGTGGTAATACAAGAAAATATTATCATAAAGCGTTGCGTGCTGTTTATAATAAAGCAATTAGTGAAGGTGATGCAGACGATCGCTTTTACCCTTATGGAAAAGGGAAATTTGAAGTAAATAAACTTACCGAAACAACAGCAAAACGTTACTTGTCTGATAATCATATTAAAACAATCAAAACAACTGCGTGTGAAAATATTCGGTTAGAAATTGCAAGAAAATTATTTTTGTTTTCTTATTATTGTCATGGAATTAGCTATATAGATATGGCTTTATTATCCTCAAAGAACATTTTTATTATAGAAGAGGAGAAATACATTGTTTATAAGCGGTACAAATTAAGACATAATAATTCAACAAAACCTTTATATGTGAAAATAACGTCCGAATTGGAATCATTAATTAACTGGTTCAAATACAATACACTTTTGAATACAAATTATCTCACTCCTTGTATTACAAAAAACTATAGTCATTCAAAACTATATGAGCATATCAAAAACAGACGAGGACGATATAATGATGCATTAAAAGATGTAGCAAAAGAACTTGGCATCGAAATAAATTTGACGACCTATGTTTCTCGTCATTCCGTTGCTATGCGTCTAAGAAATAGCGGAATTCCGATAGACCAAATTTCTCAAGTTTTAGGACATGAAGATGTGAAAACTACCAATGTATATTTAGACAGTTTCGGGAATAGAGTAATTGATGAGATTGTAAGCGTATTGTGATAGAAAATATAGAGTTGGCTATCTTGCAAATTTGAAATATTAGAATAAAATAATTATCTTTGTAAGAGATAAAATAATATTCATTATTAGCTATTTTTAGAATTAACGAATACTATTGTATGTCTTTTTTTTACAACTTCGATATTGATACAATTGATGATATTCTGAAAATGTTAGCTCAGAATCTTCAAAAACGACGCTTAGAAAAAGGAATATCACGGAATATGCTTTCTGAAATAAGTGGTGTTCCATCTGCCACCATCGCTAAATTTGAACAGAAATACACTATATCGTTAGCTTCTTATGTTGCTTTAACCAAAGCATTAGGCTATTCTAAAGATGTAAAAGAATTGCTTTCGAAACCCATCTATAATACAATGGAAGAATTAGATATGATTAATAAGAATAAAGATCGTAAAAGAGGAAACCGTGAAATCAATAAATAAACTGAATATATTATATCGAAACCAAAAAGTTGGAGAATTGACCATGACACCTGACAATAAGTTATGTGCATTTCAATATGACAAAGAATGGCTACTATCTGGTTTTTCTATTTCTCCGTTGGATTTACCTCTAAAATCGGATTTATTTATAGCTAAACCCGTACCTTTCTGGGGCAACTTCGGAATTTTTGAAGATAGCTTACCGGATGGCTACGGTCGTTATTTGCTTAATCGTATGTTGCGCAAACAAGGGATCGATGATATTACATTAACTCCTATTCAGCGTCTCAGTATTGTCGGCACCTCCGGTATGGGAGCCTTATCCTATTTGCCGGAATCATTTATTGGAGAAGATAAGGCTCTCCCCGAATTAGATTATTTACAGCAACTAGCCTTAGATGTACTTTCCGAAAGAACGGATAACGGTACAGATATCCTTTATTTCAACAGCGGTAATTCTGGTGGTTGTCGACCAAAATGCCTATATCGTGACGAAGAAGGAATATGGTTAGTTAAATTTCGGCACACTTATGATCCTAAAGATATGGGGCGAATGGAATTTCAGTATAATGAGATTGCTCGTTCTTGTGGAATCGAGGTCGCAGACTTCAAACTTATTCAAGGAAAATATTTCGCTAGTAAACGGTTCGATTTAGAGAATGGAGAGCGTTTGCATATTGCTACAGCCGGAGCATTACTCAATGAATCGATAAATAATCCAAAATTGGACTATAAAACATTGCTTCACTTGACAGGCTATCTAACGCAAGATCCGGAACAGGTGGATGAAATGTTTCGTCGTATGGTTTTCAATGTTCTAACAGACAATAAAGATGATCATGCAAAAAATTTCAGTTTTATCTGTCGCGATGGTAAATGGTTGCAAACTCCAGCTTATGACCTTACCAAAAGCTCCGAAGGCTACAATGGCGAACATGCTACATCTGTAAACAACAATGGATTACCTACGATTGAAGATCTGATTGCTGTTGGCGAAACAATTCGGATTTCCCGAAAGAAAGGGCAAGCGATCATTGATTCGATGCTTGAAGGGTGCCGGGAGATTTTGGCAGAGAGGTTTAAGCTAAAGTAGTTATAATTTAATTTTTATAATGTTACCATTTTTATTAGCAATTGGTTAAGTCGAAACTATTTCAAATTATACTTTATTTTCTTGGTAAATTCAATATTATTGATTCAATTAGCTTTTCTAAAGTGACGTCTTTTGTTTTAGGTTTTAGATCGCAATCCCATAAAACAATTACATTCCAACCATCTTTTTCTAATTGAGAATAATGTGCTTGATCTCGTTGCTTTGTTCTATAAATCTTTTCTCTCCACCATTCAGAATTAGATTTTGGAATATGTGAATCTTTGCATTTATCATGTCCATGCCAAAAACAACCATTTACAAATATGGTGGTCTTATATTTTCGTAAAACTATATCTGGTTTACCAGTAAGTTTTTTGACATTTTTTCTATATCGGAATCCTTTTTTGAAAAGGTATCGTCTGACTATGATCTCAGGTTTAGTGTCCTTACTCCTGATCCTAGACATATTATAACTTCTCGTTTCAATAGAGTGGACGTCAATATGTCACATCAATGATATAAAGGTTGGAGAAGAAATAGGATGTATGACAATAGGTTCCATATAACAGTCTAAAAACTCCTCTGTTACCCCACGCAGTTTACGTTTCTGACAAAGAGCATAAAATTCTTCTACAGCCGAATAAGGGAAAAACCTTGTATCCAAATCGATAAATTGATCTTTATTGGCTTCCCTAACAACTTTATCCCGATCCTCATCGGGTGCAACTATGACATATCGAGTGGGATAGGGAGGAGCCTTATCTTTAAAGTTTTTCATTCGACTTAATCCACTAGTAACTCCCGTTGAGTGCTCTACTTCCATTACCGCAGGCATTAGTCGTCCATTTCTAAACCAAATACAGTCTATCATTAATGCAGCCTTAATTGCCTCATCGAAAGCAGATAATAACTTTTCATCTTTCAACGATCCAATTACTCCTTCGTATTCTCCTAATTTTTTATCTTGATAAAGAATACCTTTGTCATTTTGTGCAATCCAAGTCCTAAAACCTAACTGCCTACCGATAAAATACAAAGCTATCTGAATTTGTGCATGTCTACGTTGCATATCGATATCCATCGGAGTTATTCCTATAGTATCAGGTAATGAAAGAGATTCATAAAAAGCTTCAATCCGAGGAACTTCTGATATTACAATGTCTGTTTCTATTTTGTACATTGCGCCTGATTTATGAGGCTGATCAGGCATCCATACTAAATGTTTATGACCATGTTGTACACTACTAATTCCACCTTTGTTTTCTATTCTACCTGGATAACAGTAATAGAATTCGGCTGTATGCGCTAATAAAGATTCTAAGACAGACCTTGTGTTATAGCTTCCACCTAAAACTCTGTCAAAATTAATAGGTTGCCCTGGTGCAAATGCATTTGCAATACGCCATATTAACTCGGAAGATATACTTTCTTCTCTTTTTTGGTCAGCAGATTCTTCTTTCTCTGGATTCCAGCGTTTAATTTTTATAGGACCCTCCGGTGATTCTACATTACATATTTGTATTAAGCCTGTATTAGATGGATTAACATATGTATATGATACATTGCGAGGTAACTTCTTTATTGCTGCAACAATATTACTAGCGGTTAGTTTTTGTATCATTATCTTGATTCTTTATAAACTCAAATATGTTATTTGCTAAACCTTCTGCAACCAGAAAAGGAACTCCGTTCCCTATTGCTTTAAAAGTATCAGAGAGAGTTATATCATTAGGCATCTTATAATCTTCCGGTAATGACTGTATAGCTAATGCTTCTGCGGCTGAAAGCCGTCTTGACTTGTATGGGTGCAAATGAACTTCATTATTTCCATATGCAGCTGTAGGAGAATACCTCCAACGGTGTAATCTTTTATAAGACTTTTTTTTATCATCGCCTTCTTGTATTTCTCGGAATCTCTTCAATCCTTCTTTAGGGGTAAAAAACCTCTTACTATTGTAATGATCATCAACATGATTTTTGTTAAACCAATATTCAACTGTCAATTCTTGTGTGATATTGTGCGGCTTAGTCATTGTTGAATTTTCTATATATGGAGTAATTTCTGGCCAACTTTCTTCAAAAGTAGTATTTTTGTCATATTTAACAAATGAATTCCAGTCAAAATCAGTCAGATAACTATCTTTTGTGGAAATTCCTTTACCTTTAAATACAGATTTCTTAAACCCTAGTAATATGATCCTCTCTCTATCTTGTGGTGTGCCATATTCTATGGCATTAATTAATTTTTCAGTTAAGTAATAACCGTTTCTAATAAATCGCTTCTTCAAGGTGTCAAAAAACTCCCGGTGTTTTTGTGTACGGTAAAGGCCTTTAACATTTTCAAACAGGAAAAAATCGGGTTTTGCTCTACATATAAGATTAGCATATGTGCCTGATAACTTCCCATTTTCTCCTTTTTTACCTTTATTTTTACCTCCAACAGAGAAATCTGGACATGGAGGCCCTCCTATAAATCCCACATACTTATATTGCTTACGGGACTCTTCAACATCTTTACATAACTTTTCTAGTTTCTCATCTTTCAAAAAGCTTGTAATATCTGATATTGAATGTCCATAAACAGGAGGATTAACCCCCATACTGATACGGGAAAATTTGTATATATCCATAAACGGTTTATGTATTTCGTTTACAAAAAGTATATCATATTTTCTTGTCTGTTCAAATCCTAAGTCCAAAAAACCTGCGCCTGAAAAAAAAGAGAAGATTCCTAATTTATCACTCATATAGTTTTAAAAATAAAATCGATATAAAGATATGACTTTTACATAGATTAGGCAAATTTATAATATCTACTATTTTATAGTTTCAAATGAAATTATCAGCATTTGCTCTTTCTCACAAGAAAGTATTATGTAGCTGATTTGGAGTTTATTCTTGGAACGAATTTCCCTCTTATCCTATCTAGGTTCTAACAAAATTCTCTATCTTTGCCTTTATAAAAATAACTGCGAAGCGTCGCATATTGAGAATATACATTAGCGTTCACATAATACATTCGTAACAGAAAACTGGTAACTTTCGAGGAAAACGAATGAGATGTGCAATGCTCGTGCCGATTAGGTGCGGGCTTGCTTGTTTCGTTTTCCGGGTATACCAGTACCTCTGTTACGTTCGAGTGAGTACCGCATCTTCTTTTTGTGGTTAAGTGAATAGCTATTGTGAAATAGATTGAATTATAAGTATTAATCACAAAATAAACACTTTATGAAAAAGATTTATATGTTATGTTTAGCTTCGTGCATTTTATTCGGATGCAATTCTCAAAACAGTATTTATGAAAAAGCGATAACCGATTTCATGGAAAATAATGCTTTTCCAGGAGTCAGAACCGATTTGAAAATCAAATTTCATAATAATATTACCCTGTCTGATATTTCGATTGCTGATAGCATCGCAATTTTACAAAAACGATATGAGGAGGAATTGTTCAAGAAAATAGAATCGGCACAAAAGGTTGTTTCTATCCGTGAAAACTCAATCAAAGAACAAGAGGGGAAAGGAGATGATATTGTAGCCAAAGCTTTAGCCGATCGTTTTTCTAAAGATTTGGAGAAAGCTAAACAAGAACTTGAAAAAGCAAAGTCTTGGAAACCTGATTATCTGAACCGTTATGCAGGAAGAAACGGCGATGAAATTATTGCAAAAAAAGCAACATGCAAATTATCGTTTCAAGATCCTGCATTATCCGCCCGTCAGGAAGTTGATGGTGTTTTCATCCTTTCTCCCGATGGCTCAAAGGCGTATAAGGCATTAAAATCTGAATAACAAATGATTGTGTAGTTATATAAAAATATAATTACACAATTATTCAAATGTATTTTTATGCAAATCCCTATTTATATTTCTATATATTTCTGAGGATCAAAATCTAAATGCTCATTATGAGAGAGATATCCCAACTGATTGGATAAGCAGGAAGTATTTCCAATAATCCGATCTATATTCCGATGTGAGTGTCCATAAATCCAATAATCGATACGGCTTGTCTTAATAAAATCTTCTAACTCGGAAACGAAAGCTCCGTTTATCAGGCTACCTTCAAAATCAGGAGAGGATAGCAGATAAGATGGAACGTGATGGGTTACTACTATGATATACTCTGCATCGCTTTTCTCGATACTCTCTTTAATGAAGTTCAGGCATTTTTTATACTCCGAATTAAATTGTTGCCAAGTTAAATTATCCCCATCGTAAAGGATTCGTCGAAAATCGCTGACACGGCTTTTGGTAATGGAAGCTCTCTCCATAGAGATTTCCGACCATAAGGTAGAGATAATAAAATCTGTATTTCCTATCCTGATAACGGAATTGTAGTAATAGTTTATATTATCCCGTAAGGAATATGCCACTCCTTTAGGCATTTTTGCCAAATCGTAGAAATTATATAGTTCATGATTTCCAACAGCCATTATTACCTGCTCGTAATTTCGGGAAGCCCAATCCCAAAAGGGATGTGTATCGAGCGTCGGATGATTCAAGTAGGAAATATCTCCCGCTAGAATAAGAATATCTCCAACAGGAATTAACGGATTTTCTTTCAGATAACGGCTGTTATCAGCAAATTCCAAATGCAAGTCCGATGCGAATTGTATTTTCAATCTTGTTTTCAAAATTTCCCTCAAAGGTACAGTTTTCTTCTCATATTAACGTTTTATCCCTTTATTTCTCTCTTCTTGTAGACTCTCCCTCATTTCAATGTATCTCATTTTAAACCAATCCATAACATCTACTTTGTCTATCAATAAATGCAATTTGTTTTCTTTACCTATTTCTTTTTCAATATGGGCAATAGAATTATCCGTCTTAAATCTTTCTTTATGTTCCGGCGAATATAAATATCCTTTGAATTTGAATGGTGTAAAAGATAACAATCTTTTAATCATATCCTCTCTAAAGCCAACGATCCTGCAAAGATTTTCTATACGGAAAACTTCTCTGACCATAGGAAATCGTTCGTATATGATCTTTATTTCTTGTTTCAAGTTATTTATCACTTTATCATGCTCTTTCTTGGAAGATTCTAGTTTTTGATTTAATACATTTATGTTCTCGCAGAGTTGCTTATTCTCTTTTTTCAATCGTTCAACTTCTTGCTCCTGCTTCTTTATCTTGGATTTGCTTAAGGAAGAGCTGATAACATCCATTGCAGAAGTAGCCATATTAACAGCAGTACTCTTTAGTTCTTCGGTCTTGATTTGTTTTTTTATTTGAGAAAGATTCTCCTTTACCAGCTTCTCTTGCATCAAGAGTACATCAATATTTTCTTGTAAAGATCCTGTCTGTATCATCAGCTCTTTATAATATTGGCTTGTTGCTATATGTTTGGCTTCCGAACCTTCAATTCCTCTTTGCAAGCCATATTTATTCATTGCTTTGGCATAAGAATCCTGATAACTTTTCAATTTGTTTCTAGCCATCACATCGTCTGCACATAAACGAACAGTATTATTTTTCCTATATTTTCTTTTCCCTTCCGTTTTTTCTTTTTTGGCTTTTCGTCTCTCTCCTGTAACAATAGGGATAACAGTAGCGTGAATATGCGGGGTTGATTCATCCATATGCAACACTGCTGAAACTAGATTTTCTTGTCCATATGTTTTCTTCAGCCATTCTAAATTATCATTGCACCAATTACTCAATTGTCCCTGCATAACTATTCGTTTCATATCTTTGGGACTTCCTGATAATAAAATCCGAATTGCCCGGACTTGATTGTCTGTTATTTTTCTTTTTATTCCTGCCTCTTTTATTCGGTATTGAATAGCGTCTGTCCGGTTCTTTACTCCTTCAGGAAATATAATTAATTCGCTATTTAAATGCGTTCGATTTTTATCGGCATTTTTCGGCTCAACAGTTCGCTCAATATGAGCGGACATTCCGGCATCGTTGCCGGTAGCCTTATCTAAATGAAGTACAGCATATCCCATATGATTTCCTTGATTTTCGTTTTTGAAGAGGATTCCAAAGGGGGAAAACCTTTGGCTTATTTAGGGCTTTTTTAGTGAAGTGTAACGGAGCGTTAAGAAAACGCCCTAATAAGCTATGGCATTTTTCAAATGCCAGCTTCGTCAGCGATATACTTACATTATACTATTACAATTTATCGTCTTATATAATATCATTTTATCCTAAGTTCCACCTTTTACACACTTCCAATTCTGCCCACACTCATTTTAATATAGTTGAAAACCAGTATCTTATATTGAATGAACTGTGCGGGAAACTTAAAAAATTACTGCACAACTTGAAGGTTAGATTTCGAAGTGTGGAGCTGAGATGTCAGAAAAATGCACAGTTTTATTGCTGAAAAATAAATAATTAAGTGTAAGAATGAGAAGAATTGGAAGTATGCGCTAAAAGATTTTCCGATAATTTCCATATTTGTAATTTTCCAACAATTCTCCTTTCAATTCTCCAATCATTCTTTTAAAGCTATCTGCTGAAATAGAGAACTTCGTTGCAATTTTGATTCCCTCTGATGTGGAAAACTCGCGAGGCAAAGCATGATATAATTTTTGTTTATCCATTGGTAATTTTTCAAGGATATCAGAAGAGTTGATAATATATTGAACTTTCCGAGCTGTACGTTTGAAATATTCGACAAATTCAATAGCTCCTTCAACACTTTTCAAGTCAATATAGTCTTTATCTGTCTCTCCACACAACCAACGAGCCATTTGCAAAATGAGACAAAAACGGATAACGTATATTTCGAGTTTACTGTAAATACCCACCATGATTTCATCCTTTTCTTGATTACATTGGTCAGTATTCACTCGTTGCCATTCATACAACATCCTTTTAGCATCAGGTTTGAAGCTTAATTCTCTTGGTATCGGATCGCCTGTTTCATCTGTAATATAATCGATATTAATTAATCTTTGAATAATACTATTCCAATATGGAATAACATGAATGGATAATTCTTCTTCATTCCAATAACGTTTTTCAAGATTCTGAGGTATAACAAACAGAATCCTATCGAGAAAGCCATTTTGAGCACGTTCTCCTTTTGCTAAATCTTTTAAAACGCCATGCTGTATAGTTCCGATAACATTTATAAAAGAATGCTTCACAGATACAGAATTTTTCGCCCCTCGTCTATCTAAAATGACCGGCTTTCCTGAAAATATGGACAGCCAAAATTGTTCTTCGGAACCTTTATTATATCTATTGAAATTCTTGAACCATGAAGCCAACTCATCGGAATAAAGACATATTCCTCGTTTATTGTTTTCATGTAGAAACGCAAGTGATTCGGGCGTAATGTCTGAAACTACGAACTTTTTCAAGGTTGGCTCATCCGGGATACACTCTATCCCTCTATCATCTCTTTCTTTTCGAGAGTAAGACAAGATTTTTTCGTATTCTTTATATTCTTTTTTGAATTTAAGCACATTAACAGCATCTGAGTCTAAAAGAGGACGTAAAGCAAAATAAAGAGGATGTGTCTTATTTGTTCCAGGTCTCCCTAAAAGAGCCAAATATAATATAGCTGGTTCGACCCAACCTTCTTTCAATTTAGCAACGTGCGTGTTCCCCGTTAAAGTAGAGATTACAAAACAAAGAGCCATAGCAATATAGTCTGGCGGATAATTCAAACGCTCACTTGTTGCATATACAATTTCTTGCAATTGAGAGGGAAGTACATGTAACGGGAAATCAGAGCCATATAGTTTTTCTTCGTTTTGTAGCGGATTATTGAAGATTCTTTCTCTTATAATATTCTTTTTTTCCATATCAAGAGATTCTTTTTCGTTTACCTCTATTGTTTAATTCACTCTCTAATCTCTCAATTTGCTCTTTAACAGTTTCTTGTTTATCAGATAACAACCATTTTTCAAGATCATTCTTTCGAAATAATATTCGACTACCTTGCCTGTAGAAAGGAATAGCATTGGTGCAAGTCTTTCTATAGAGAGTGGATTTTTTATAGCCAGTAAACTTTGCGGCATCATCAATTGATATGATTTCTGGGATGCTGTTGTTATTACCTTCTTCTTTCCCTAATGTCCCTTGTAAAGAAATAAATTCCTCCACAGTCAGAGTAAATAATGGCTTTCCTTTAAGTTCTTCGATTGTTCTTTGTTTCATATTGCATTTATTTAGATATTTTCAGTGCAAAGATGAAACAATGAAACTTAAGAATAAGCAACTCAATCTGGTAGAATATAATATTTATTTGGAGTATATTTTATTACTTTATTCTCTTGATAATGGAATCAAGAGCCTCTTTTATTTCTTTTATTTCATTGTATAACAGAGGAGTTGCATTTTTGTGGGTAACGGTATAGATTGCGAATATTTGAATATAATTTTGAGCTTTTGATTAAATTTTGGTCATTATATACTTGAAAGAAAACTAGAAAATCAGCAACAAATTCGCACATTTGATTTGAAATCTTAATATTATCAATAGAATTAAAAGTTTCTCTTCTTATAAAGAACTCATCAATACGTAGAAGGTTTAATAATGCATGCATACCCATATGAACCGCTCGATAAACCGGTTTTTTTCTTACATCTTCCCCATCTTTTATTTTCCAATATTTTAATTGTTCTATTTTCTTTTCCACTAATTCTCTTTGATCTAAAGAGAAAGGTTCTATGAAGATTTCTTCATCTTCGAATTTTTCTTTGTCGTTTACAATTTCTTGCTTTCCATCTATATTTACATACCCAAATCTATTTATTTTACTTTCTTCAATTTCTTTTTTCAATTCATCTATTAATATTTCTGTGTATCTTGGGTTATCAAAAAAAATACTTTCAGCTATAAATCCTTTATTAGTTATACTAATCTTTGCATCCTTATTATCAAGAAGGAAGTTGAATTTTTCTAATAAATCAATAGAAAATTGATATCTAGGACGTTCCTCAAAATCTTTTTTATCTATATATAAACAATGACCAAATTTCCAAAGATGTGTTTTGTATTCTTCTATTTGAGGAAGTTTTTTGATGTGCTTATTAATTATTTTTTCATATACTTCGTATTCAAATGTTGCATTTGACTTATCAAATTCTTTAAGTCCTATACCGCATAGCATTACTTTGAAATCAGAAAAATGCGGAGACCCTGTTAATTCGGAGAGAATTTTATCTTTATATATTTCGAAAGTCATATAATTGCGTTAAATTTTGTTATTTTTCAAGTCAAAGATAAGTTTATTTATATGCAAAAACAAACCAAAAATCCGTCACGGAACCGTCACGCATAAATAAAAAAGAGGTTTACAAGTAATTGTAAACCTCTCTGTTTCAGCTGTCGGGATGACTGGATTCGAACCAGCGACCACACGCCCCCCAGACGTGTACTCTAACCGGGCTGAGCTACATCCCGAAATCGGTTGCGAAATTAATATAATATTGTTTTATCTCCAAGTATTCCTTTTCGAAAAAGTATTTATTTATAACCTTCCTGTGGATTTCTGTTGAGTAATCTGGTTTTTGCCATCTGCTCATATTCTGTTCCCGGACGACCGTAATTGCAATAAGGATATATACTTATTCCTCCGCGAGGAGTGAAAACCCCGATAACTTCGATATAGCGAGTATCCATTAATTTAATGAGGTCTTTCATTATAATATTTACACAGTCTTCATGAAAAGCTCCATGATTGCGAAAACTAAATAGATATAGTTTCAGGCTTTTACTTTCCACCATTTTTATATCGGGCAGATAGTTAATGTGGATAGTTGCAAAGTCGGGTTGTCCTGTAATAGGGCAAAGGCTCGTAAATTCGGGACAATTGAATGCTACCCAATAATCATTCTCAGGATGTTTATTTATGAATGACTCTAACACTTCGGGTGCATAATCATCTTTATATTCTGTTTTGCCTCCTAATAGACTGAGGCTTTCTGTTTGTTTATCCATTTTCTGCTGGTAATTCTGTTAATCAGTAAAACATTGTGGTCCGGCCATACCTCCAACATATTTTAAAACAACATTGTTTTTGTAATAAAGGTATTCACAGCCATCATTATATATTTCTATTTGGTCTTTGTTTAATTTTTTCGGGAATAAAATATAAAAGTATTTACCCAGACCACTACGGGCAAATCCGATTTCGGTATGTTCCCCGTTTTGTATTGAGATACAATTTGCTGTCTGTAAGATATTCTTTAGTCCTAGTAGAGTCATCCTATCCCAATTGATTATGGTAAGCAAACGATCCAGCTCATTATCTCCGTAATCAAGATCCCAGTCCCCATCGATAAAGTCGAGCTCTCCTGCTGCATTCTTTTTATAAACCTGAAAATCGATAGCTTGTACCATGCCGGGAATTCTGTCGGAGTTTTTTAACTCAACAAATACTACATACCCTTTAGGTACCATATTTTCGAAAGTATTTTTGAGTTCTGCTATTTCTTTTTGCTTGCTTTCGTAGTTCTCAATCAATTCTTTTTTACTGCTCATTGGCATTGACAGAATATTCAGCATCATAGCTTTTGTTTGCTCATCAGCGTTATAGTAGTCAGTCTTGATTTTTTCTGCTTCACTGGCAGAAAATTTTGAGTCAACTATACGAAATATAGAGTCGATTTCTAGGGTCTGAGATATAGCAGATGGGCATGATGCAATAATGTATATGAACAGTAAAAAGAGATATTTCATATAGAGTTATTTTTTATTTTCAAGTAGTTTTCGAGTCCTTGGTTTCTCAACTGGCACGATGGACATTCGCCACAACCATCGGCAGGAATACCATTGTAGCAAGTAAGCGTTTCATTCTTGATCAGATCAAAAACTCCCAATTCGTCCGCAAGCTGCCATACAGCTGTTTTGTCACGCCACATAAGAGGAGTATGAATCTGAAAATGTTCATCCATTGCCAGATTGATACTTGTATTTGCTGACATGATAAATGTATCACGGCAATCCGGATATCCACTGTAGTCGGCTTCTGAAACGCCTGTTACGATGTGTCTTATTCCATGTGTTCTGGCTATAACTGCTGCAAAAGTTAGGAATAATAAATTTCGTCCCGGGACAAAGGTATTGGGATATGCATCAGCAGGTTTTTCTTTATCCATAGTTACCGATGCATCGGTCAAAGAATTAGTGGATAACTGGCTGATGATAGATGCATCCAAAATTTGAAAAGGGACATTTGCTTTTTTTGCTATTTTCTGAGCAATTTCAACTTCCAGAGAATGGCGTTGCCCGTATGTGAAGCACAGTGTACGGACTTCAGAAAAATATTTTAAAGCCCAAAAAAGGCAAGTTGTAGAGTCTTGCCCTCCCGAGAACAAGACTAATGCGGGTTCTTTATATTTCATTATAATCTTTGTTTTTTACGTGGTTGTATCCTAAGCTACACGGAATAGAGTAAAACTATTCGGATGCAAAAGTAGTAAAAGGTATAGTATAAAACAAAGGCTGGGAATAATTTAAAATCTGTTTTGATTTATTAATTATTAAGTAATAAAATAAATGCACGGAATAAAATTTCTTTTTAATGTATTATATTCGTAGGTGATGAAAACGTTGAGGATTTTACTACTATTTTTCTTTGTATCGATCGCATGTCAGGCACAAGTGAATATTCTTTCCGATATGCAGGGGTTATCTGATAAAGGCAACTATATTTTTGAAGTAGAGGGGTATGCTATAATTATAGAAAAGAATAAGATTGCTTTAGATAATAAAGGAATAAAGAAAATAAAAAAGAAATATGACCTAAAAGATGTTGTGCGGGAATATAGGGATACAACATTTAAATGGACAAATTATGTAATAGAGAGTACAAGTTATGATAAGTCGGTTCCGGAAGTTATCAATTATCAATTATGTTATTTGTTTCCCGAAACAGATGATGTGACTACTGCTGTGTTTTTTGAATCTTTAAACCGAAGGAATGAAGATATTGAACACGCTTTTATGAATGCTTTTTTCAGTCGTGAAGTATTGAAGTATGCAAGTGACGAATGGGGAGCAGATAAGATAAATTTTGCAGGGCGTAATATCTCATTGGGTGATGTTTGTTCTTGGGTATCTCCATTCAATGTACATTGTCCTTCTTTTGGGCAAATCAGTTGGTCGGTATTCAGAGAAAGAGAAGATGCCGAGATTAATAATGATGCTCATTTATTGATAAATAAGAAATCCGGAATGTATAAAATGCAGGCTGAAGAGGATGTTGATATAATATTTGAAGGAATCCCTACCAAAGCCAAGAGAGTCATCTATAAAATGAACAGATCAAAAGTATTATTAGGAGGTCGTAATTTATTGGCTGTATACTATGTTGTACAAAAAGTAAGAGGTAGGTATCTGAGCTCTGTATTGAGTCATTATATAGAGGATAAGAGTAATTATAGGTTATCTCCTTTGTTAGAGGAGGTTATGAGTCTAGACACAAATTCTGATAATAAATAATAAGCCATGGATAAAATTACTGAACAAAAATTAGCCCGTTCATTAACGACTGAAAATACAGATTTAATACCTTTTTTACCTTATTTATTACAGGATTTGTGGGAATTGGGTACACCTGTAAAAGATATACTTCATTTGATAGGTAAACATATTGTAGAATCGTCTCAGTTAAAAATATTGGATTTGGCATGTGGTAAAGGAGCGGTTGGTATCTCTTTAGCTAAAGAGTTTGGATGTCAGGTCAAAATGATTGATATAATTCCCGAATTCGTGAATTTTGCTCATCAAAAAGCACAGGAGTTGGGTGTGGATAGTTTATGTACTTTCCAGATAGAAGATATTCAGAAATCTGTTATTTCTGAACGCGGTTGGGATTGTGTAATGCTTCTTGCAATAGGTAATGTCTTGGGTAATATTCAGGAAACCATGATTAAATTGTCATCTACGATTTCCAAAAATGGTTATATTATTATAGAAGATTCGTATATTTCTGATGATCAGAAAAATAATATTCTTTGTGATTATGACTATCCTTCCTACGATGAGTGGGCGCGTGCTTTCGATCTGGCAGGATTAAAAATTGTAGAAGAGATGAATGAATCCTTCGATGATATTGTTTCGACTAATGATTTGAGTAATCTTCATATTGCGAAGAGAGCCCAAGAGTTATCTGTAAAATATCCAGAAAAGACAGATATGTTTTTGGAATATGTGAAAAGTCAATTAGATGAGTCTCATGACATAGAGAATACTGTGCAGTCTCCTATCTGGTTATTACAAAAGGTTCGTTAACTTGGCTTATTTCCCTAATAATGTAATAAGCAAAAAACCTGTACAGACGGCACCAATCGTAGCAATCAGTCCCGGGAACATAAATGAGTGGTTGAGCACCCATTTTCCAATGCGTGTAGTTCCTGTCCTGTCAAAATTGATGGCTGCTACTACTGTCGGATAGTTTGGTAAAAAGAAATAACCATTTACTGTGGGAAATAAGGCAATCAGCATCCATGGCGAAATTCCCAGAGTAATACCTAATGGCATTAAGGCGCGTACGGTGGCGGCCTGACTATACAGAAGGATGGACATTACAAAAAGAGCGATACCAAATATCCATGGCATAGACCTTACTGTTCCTTCAATGGTTGATCGCAATTGTTCCATATTTCCATGAATGAATGTATCCCCCATCCATGCTATACCAAATATGGCTACTACAGCCTGCATTCCGGCAACAAAAACGGAACCTTGAGCAGCTTTTATTCCATCTGTTTTAGTTACCAGAAGAATAAGTGCTGCGGCAGAGAGCATTAATATTTCTATGATATCGGGCATTCCAAGCATCGTAGTTCCAAAGCTTCTTAACTCCTCGAAGGATCCTAAGATTACAATGAGAACAGTTGCTAATATGAATATTAATACAGATAATCCTGCCTTACTTTTTATATTAGGATTGATTTTTTCGGCTTTCTTGTCATGTAAAAACATTCCGGCTTCTAATCTTTGAAGGTATTCAGGGTCTTCGTGTAACTCTTTCCCCATTCTCATACTAAATAGAGCCCCTAAGAGTACTCCCACAAGTGTAGATGGTATGCTTATCATTAAGATATTGAGAAGAGATATATTATATCCCGTTAGCATGCTTAGTAAAGCCACTGTTGCCGCTGATATAGGACTTGCTGTAATAGCTTGCTGTGATGCTATAACAGCTATTGCCAAGGGACGTTCGGGGCGTATCTTTGTTTCTCTTGCTACTTCGGCAATTACAGGCAAAACAGAATATGCAACGTGTCCGGTTCCGGCGACAAATGTGAAAAGATAGGTAACTAATGGACTGTATAGAGTAATACGGGAAGGATTTTTACGTAAAAATTTTTCGGCAATTGAGACCATCAAGTCCAGCCCTCCTGCTGCTTGCATACAACCTGCTGCGGCAATAACTGCCACTATCATCAGCATTACATCGATAGGTGGAGAAGTTGGTTCTAATCCGAATCCGAATGTTAATATGGCAAGACCTAGTCCTCCCATTACCCCCAGACCAATACCCTGCAAACGGGCTCCGACAATAATTGCTACTAATACAAATAAAAATTGGATAAGCATATTATGGGTTGTATATTATAAATTCTGTATTTAATAATTACTATGATTACAACAATTTATTACATGCAAAGTTTAATCTGGTATTATTGTTCTTCTATTTTATATCTGTGATCTATTTCCTCGCGCGCTTGCCTTGTAATGGACTTAACAAATTCTGTTTTTGCATATGTATAAGCATCTCTGTTAAATTCATGTTCTTCTTTTAGCTTTAGTTTTAGTTCCCCGTATTTATCTGCTACCTGAGGATGCGAGAGGAGATAGTCTCTAAAATATAACTCATCCCAATCTCCGGGATACCTTACATGAATGTGAAACGCTTGACCTTTAAAACCTTCGATTGTATAGCCTTTCATGAACATCATATGTGGGGGTGGATTCTTCGGTTGAGGAGCAAAGATATAACCTGCTGACTCTATATTTTTTATCAAAGATTCTAAATCTGCGTTTTTCTTAATTTCTATAAGTATATCTATCGTAGGTTTTGCAAGTAATTTGGGAATAGCTGTACTTCCGATATGGTTAATTCTCGTAATGTTGTTGCTACCTATAGATAAACAAAGTTTTTCTTTTTCTTCGGAATAGAGTTGTTGCCACTTGGGTTGATGTTCGGAGATGATTATCGGAAATAATTTCCAGAGTTCTTCGTTCGAAAGATCGTTGAGAGATTTATTCATAAAAAGCTACTCATTTATTTCAGTGATATCTCTTATTCCTTCTCTATTAAACAGAAGACGAAACTTGCGGTAATAAAGATTTTCATTTCCCTCGCAGCGTAGTATAATATGTAATGCGTATACCTTTTCACTCGTAAAACGGATATATCCATCCTTTTCATCGGGCATATAAATGGGAACAAACGGATTGTCCATTTTCTGTACGAAGTTGGTAAGGTTAAATCGTGTTATATCATTTATTCCTATAAACTCATAACCTTTGTAAGCAGATATCTCAGAGGAGGATATTTTCGCTAATTTTCTATAGAGGATAATTTGTTCGTTATAGATTTTATTTTCGGCTTCAACCAAAGGGCTACGTTTTCTCATATTCATGATCGTGTCCGGAGTTTTTCCTTCGATCACAAAATCAAATGATTCTTTTACCCATCCTATTTTTTCGTTTTGTATTTCCAGTTCTCTTTTGTTGTCAAAATATTTTTTTCCTAATTGAGTACTAAAGTAAAATCTCATTAGGTCTTTGATCCTGTCTTTGAATATATAACTGACAACCAGAGCAAAGAATAAGGGTAAGGTAAAGTTCCCATATCTTTGTTGGGCGGTGAAGGCTATTATGGTTGCAAATATCATCGATATTCCTGCTGCGATACCATAATAAAATTGTTGAGCAAAAGCTCCGTCTTTCAGGTTTTTAGTATTGAGGTAAAGATCACTTTCGATAAATTTCTTTAAGATACCTCTACGCATAACGACTAAGAAATTATTCGTAGTATCTTCATTGTCAAGACAAGAATAGGCTCTCTTCTTTTTATACTTCTCTTCTTTATTAATTAGCTCATACAACTTAGGTTTAATAGTATTATAGATAGATCGGTTTTCGAGCATACGCATGAGTCTGAATGTATGCTGTTCGATTACATTTCCGTTAAAATCATCACCGAAATTAAAATATTGCCTCATATCTTCAGAGATAGAGGAATGATTTGCTAAAACCCTTAACGAGCGGTACTGTTGGAGTATCGAGATCGTATCTTCTATATATTCGTCTATTAAATCGGGAATGAGAGCATCGTCTTGCTCTTCTATAATATAGTAGGCTTTGTCTCTTGAAGCACTTTTTAGGATCGAGGAGAACATCTTAACTTGAAAAGTATAGTTTTGATATTTATCTTCGTCAGACGGATTCTCTGTTAGTTCTCGTAGTGCTTTTTTTAATCTGTTTATCGGACTATCGTTATTCTCAGAGTATATTTCCTTTAATGAATAGACTGGTGTAATTAGTCTTATATTTGACTTGGTATCTCTATAGAATTGCTCCTTAGAATAGGTTGCTCTATTTATATCTAAAGTATTGGGGACAAATATCCATGTGTTGATAGAAAATTCATTTGTATCATCATTCTTGGTTTTGCGGGTGGCAATAAAAGATGTCTTAAATTCAAATGAAAATTTATCATGTATTTTAACCTTAATATCAATCATTATTCTCTTTCCACTTTGTAAAAGGATATTGAATTAACTGGGAGTTGTAATAACGTATATCCCCTGTGACTTCTTTACCAAGCCAATCCGGCTTTTCGAATTTTTCATCTTCCGATTTTAACTCTATTTCGGCAATAATAAGACCCTCATTATCTCCATAGAATTCGTCTACTTCAAAAGTGTGATTTTCTACTTTTATATAATGGCGGGTTTTATCTATAGATGCTTGCTGAGATAATTCTAAAAGTTGTTCAGCATCTTCTAAAGGAATCTCTTTTTCCCATTCGAAACGGGTCATTCCCGACGTATTAGAAGCTCCTTTTATTGTAAGAAATCCCTTATTATTTTTTATTCGGATCCGTACGCTATTTTTGTCAGAATTAGATGTTATATATCCTTGTTTTATCCGTTCTTCTTTAAAAGCAAAAGATTTGAAATCTCCGTTAACCAGAAACTTCCTTTCTATTTCCAGGTTTGCCATTTAATTATTGAATAATTTGTTTGATAGCCCCAAGATCAGGAAAGAATATAACTTTTACGGGTTGTTTGTTATTATCGAACATTTTAGGTACTAGCACATCTTGTATTCCATATTGTACTACATCACATTCTTTATTCACCCATGTTTTGTTGGCATAATCTATTTTAAGGCTGGCTTTGCCGGGAATATTATAAATAATACCTTGCGAGAATTTTTTCTCTAAGTCTTTTTGTTCTTTAGGACTTAATATTGGTGCCTCTTTTACAGGCTCATTACTTGTTAATGAGATTGTTACAGGAGCACCTGATAAATCATCTGCATTAACAAAACCTAGCCTTTTAGAGAAGCGGAATAGTGTTTTGTTTACTATACTTTCATTATCTGGTAGTATAGTGTATGTTTTACTCGTAGTTTCGATATTTTCTGTCCCTACAAACATTGACATAAGTGCTTTTTCCTGTTCATCGATTTGCTCCATTACCAGTTTATATGCATTGCCATCTGGAGGCATATTGTCTGCTTCACCCGTAAGAATATTTGATTTTGTTTCACGCAATTTGAATATCTGCTTTGCAATAAGATCAGCCTGACGGGCTTTAGAACCTGCACGTAAAGTTTCTTCTGATAGAAAAGTATTGGGGTTGGGGAGAGGTTTTATTTTACTATCAGATGGTTTACTATCTAAATCATTATTGTTGCTAAATTCAGCATCAGAGTTGATTGCGCAGATTAGTCCATCTTTGGTTAATGTAACATATGGGGCAGTGGTATTGCTTCTGAATTCTACCAGATAACTATTCTCTTTATCAGGTATCCCTTCAGTTCCGACTTTTATGTCGGTTATATTATAGATGGTTTCGTCGGTCGTTATCGGATTCGATATATTCAAATAACGCTCAGCATATTCGTAAAATTCACCGGCTTTACGGGTTGTTTTAGTAGCTTCGACTTTTATTATTATTTGAGTTTTGGGTAGAGTGTAAGCAACCCCATAATCGTTACTCTTTACAGCACTCATCTTTACTGTATTTTGCGCCGATATACTGTTTGTTATTAACAATAGCGATAATAATCCAATGTAATAACGTTTCATATTTTATTCACTTTTAGTTTCTATAAACTACAAAACTAATAAAAAATAATAAAGGTTCGCGATACAAAAAAGAGAAAAGACATAGTCTCCTCTCTTAACTATTAATTAGTCTATTCTTATTTATTTAATTGTGCTTCTTCAACGAGGTTGAGTTTTATGAGTATTTTGGGTAAGAACTTATTAATAACGTTATAAATATAATCTACAATTGGGGCGCAGATTATTTGTCTGATTTTTTCTATACAGGTTCCTGCTATGAATATAGTAATTGTAAATAATAAAAGTATTATCATAATCTCTACGGGACTTCCAATGCTTTTATTAATATCTCTCATAAGTGGGTAAAGAAAGTATATTCCTACTTCTTTACTATCATGAAGCAGATAAACTCCTAATAATAATGGAGAGATCTTATTGATAATAGGACTCTGTATTTTTATATTTTTAAATGTATAGAATAAGCATACGCCTCCTATGATAACTAATGGAATGTTTAGAGTAGTTATTCTCCATCCCCAGCTTTGCCATCCGATTTTCATAAATAAATTTATTCCAAGGAATGTGAATATTGAAATGAGTGTATATATCAGGAATGGTTTCGGTATTTTTATTTCGTATATGTAGCAAAAGCGAGCTATCAGATATATAACAACAAAGGAAAATAGGCTAAGTCCGTCACTTGAATAAAAATTATAGCCAACAGGAAAAAAAGATGCTTGAAGATATACCATGAACAGAATAACTCCTGCTAACTGTATTTTAGTCAGATATTGGCAAGCTTTATTTAATAAAGGGGAAAGTATATATAAACCTACATATGCACTTAGAAACCACCAGCTGTTAAAAGATAAAGGAAAGAAACATTTAAAAAAATCATAAGACAATATATTTTCTTTGAAGACGAAAATCTTAAAAAAGATGAAGATAGAAACAGAATAAAATATTGCTTGTATAACGATTGAAAGCAAGGTTTTTACTTTAAATCTAATACCATAATAACCTGAGATGAATATAAAAGAAACCACAGATACACATATGAATGAATATAAAAATGTAAATAATCCATCTTTGGGTGTAGTAATATAAGCATCTCCGATTAGATTCTTCAAGTCTGAGCCATGGACGATAAGGTGCATCAGAATGATTAATAACATTAATACTATCCTTAATAATTCGATATTAGAATCTCTTTGTTGTTTTGTTCGATTCATGATTTATATGTTGTTGTTATTTTGTATTTGTGCATAAATTAAAAGTAACTAATATTTCAATTAGCTACTTTTAATTAGTTGTATAGTGAATTGGAGACGTTTGATCTCCAATTGATTAAAACTTTTCAATAATTTCATCTACAGCCTTTATCAGACCATCAGCATTTTTTCCTCCTGCGGTTGCAAAATGTGGTTGACCTCCACCACCACCTTGTATATGTTTAGCTGCATCCCTTATTATCTGAGAGGCATTAAACCCTCTGGCAACGATATCATCAGAAAGCATAAGTGTAAGGGTTGGTTTGTTTTCTAAATCTGTTGCTCCAATGAAAATCATGTTTTGAGAAAATTCTCCACGCAGTTGGAATGCTATGTCTTTAACAATATCAGCAGGGAAATGACCCCGTAAAGAGAATACTGTGATTCCGTTCATCTCATGCTTTTGCTTGATGACACTTTCTTTGATACGTACCGTTTTTTCTTTCACATATTCCTCTACCTGTTTTTTCATTTCAGTGTTTTCATCGATGAATTTGCGGATAGTTTGAATCAAATTCGGAGCATTATTGAAGATAGATTTCATTTCAGCTATTACTTCTTGCTGAACGTAGAAATAATCTTCACATACCTCTGCAGTGATAGCCTCTACACGACGGATACCTGCTGCGATAGAACTTTCATTTATAATGCGGAACGATCCTATTTTACCGGTTGAAGAAATATGGGTCCCTCCACAAAGTTCTATGGAATTACCGAAGCGAATGGTACGAACATCATCACCGTATTTTTCACCGAAAAGAGCCATTGCTCCCATTGCTTTTGCTTCGGCAATAGGTATACTCCGGTTTTCGACTAATTCCAGATTTTCGCGAATCTTTCCGGTTACATAACGTTCTATTTTTCTTATTTCTTCATCTGTTAGCTTTTGGAAATGAGAAAAGTCGAAACGTAATACTTTCGGAGAAACATATGAACCCTTTTGTTCCACATGAGTGCCCACTATTTCTCTTAGAGCTTCGTGCAATAAATGGGTTGCAGTGTGGTTGCATTCGGTCGCAGTACGATTTTTTGTATTGATTTCTGCAATAAAAGTTGCTGTTATATCAGATGGTAATTTATTAGATAAGTGTACAGATAAGTTATTCTCGCGTTTGGTATCGAATATCTCTATCTTTTCATTACCGTCTGTTAACCAGCCACTGTCGCCAACCTGTCCTCCCATTTCTGCATAGAATGGAGTAACCTCAAGTACTATTTGATAAAAATCTTTGCCTTTTTGTTTTACTTTACGGTATCTTAGAATCTGAGTTTCTGTTTTTACAAGATCGTAACCGACAAATGCAGGCTCTCCTTCTCTTACCGTAACCCAGTCACCTGTTTCTACAGAAGCAGCATTGCGCGCACGGTCTTTTTGTTTCTGCATTTCTACGTTAAATTCATCGTGATCTACACTCATATTATTTTCACGGAGAATAAGCTCTGTTAAATCGAGCGGAAAACCATAAGTATCGTATAATGTAAATGCATCTACACCGTTTAAAACATTTAAACCTTTAGCTTTAGTGTCTGCGATTTGCTTATCTAATAATTTAATACCTGTCTCAAGTGTACGCAAGAAAGATTCTTCTTCCTCTTTCATCACTTTCTCGATAAGAGTTTGTTGCTGCATCAATTCAGGATAAGCATCACCCATTGTATCGATAAGAGCAGGAATCAGTTTATACATAAAAGATTTATGCTGATTTAGGAAAGTATATCCGTAACGAACTGCCCGACGAAGAATACGACGAATTACATATCCGGCTTTAGCGTTCGAAGGTAGCTGACCATCGGTAATAGAGAAAGCAATAGTTCTGATATGGTCAGCAATAACACGCATAGCGATGTCTTTCTTCTCATCATTACCATAAGTGCTATTTGTTAAATTACCGATAGCTTTGATAATGGGTTGGAAAACATCTGTGTCATAATTTGATATTTTTCCTTGTATTGCCATACAAAGGCGTTCGAATCCCATTCCCGTATCAATAACCTTTGCAGGAAGTTCCTCTAATGAAGAATCTGCTTTACGGTTGAATTGCATGAATACAAGATTCCATATTTCAATTACCTGTGGATGGCTACGGTTTACCAGAATAAGTCCGTCTACTTTCGCACGTTCTTCATCCGGACGTAGGTCTATGTGGATTTCAGAACAAGGTCCGCAAGGTCCTGTATCGCCCATCTCCCAGAAATTGTCTTTTTTGTTTCCGTTGATGATTCTTTCTTCGGGTAAATATTTTGACCAGTATCCGGCTGCCTCGTTGTCTCTTTCAAGACCATCCTCGGGGCTTCCTTCAAAAACAGTTACATATAATTTGTTTTTATCTAATTTGAGAACCTCTGTCAGATACTCCCAAGCCCATTCGATAGCTTCTTTTTTGAAATAGTCACCGAAAGACCAGTTACCCAACATTTCGAACATAGTATGATGATAGGTGTCGTGCCCTACTTCTTCCAGATCATTATGCTTTCCGCTTACGCGCAGGCATTTTTGAGAATCTGCAACGCGTGGATACTTGATAGGGGCGTTTCCAAGTATGATATCCTTGAATTGGTTCATTCCTGCATTGGTAAACATCAATGTGGGGTCGTCTTTAATTACCATCGGAGCTGATGGTACTATCTGGTGTCCTTTTTCCTTAAAAAATTCTTTAAACGAATTACGGATTTCTTTTGAAGTCATCATACTTGTATCTTTGAACTTACTATTTTTCGTATTTACAGTTTCTTAATATATAATAGTTTGCAAAAATAAGCCAAAAACTTTACTTTTGCCTTCATCTCAAGCAATAAAATCAAGGGAGTTTATTTAAATCGAATGGCAAAAAAGGTATATTATATATACAATTCTCAATCTTTGACATATGAACGTGTCTATCCGAGTTTAGGAAAAAAAATATTTATTATCATAAGAAATTTGCTGGCAGGTATAATTCTGGGAGCCGGAGGTTTCTGGTTTATGATGTATTATATCCTTGATTCACCCAAAGAAGTGGAGCTAAAAAAGGAGAATAAGCTTATACGTGCCCAATACAACGTTTTATCAAAAAGAGTCGAAAATATTACAGATGTTTTGAGGGACATTCAACAGCGTGACGATAATATGTATCGCGCTATATTTCACTCAGACCCGATTGCTCCGGCAATACGAAATTCTACACTAGGTGGAGTAGGGAAGTACGATTATCTGATGGAACTGTCCAATCCTGATTTAATTATTCAAACTTCTCAAAAAATAGACTTAGTATCTCGCCAGTTATATGTTCAGTCAAATTCTTTTGATGAAATACTGACTCTCTCTAAACAACAGAAAGACAGGATAAATCATATTCCTAGTATACAGCCTGTTGCTAATAAAGATTTATCAAGGGTAGCATCGGGTTACGGTACCCGTATAGACCCTATTTACGGAACGTTGCGTTTCCATGCCGGAATGGACTTTACGGCTAAAACAGGAACAGATATTTATGCGACGGGAGATGGAGTGGTTACATGGGCAGACTGGCGTCAGGGATATGGTAAGTGTATTATTATAGATCATGGATATGGCTTTGAAACGTTATATGCACACATGGATGATTATGTGGCTAAAAAAGGACAAAAGGTAAAACGCGGAGAGTTGATTGGTAAAGTAGGTAGTACCGGAAAATCAACAGGACCTCACTTACACTATGAGGTACATGTGAAAGGTAAACCTGATAATCCGGCGAAATACTACTTTATGGATTTAACGCCTGAGGAATATGACCGTATGTTGCAGATTGCTGATAATCATGGTCAGGTGATGGATTAATCTTTATGGAATAACCCTTATTATAATATTGTAGATTTTAAAACAGATCATGGAAAAAACACAAAATGAATTATCTTATTCTAATTGGATATACGAATTTCGTTCTGTCTTGCCATTTTTAGGACATAGAAACTGGATACTGATTGTGGATAAGGCTTTTCCTTTGCAGAGTGCAGCAGGGATGCGGTATATGGATACAAAGCAGGAACTATTGCCGACTATAAAGGATGTTTTGACAGAAGTCAATGAAAATGCACCACATCTGAAACCTATTATATATAGCGATTTAGAACTCAATTATATTACCGAAGATATGATCGAAGGAATCGGCGATTTTCGCCGTAATTTAGATAATATGCTTCAAGAATATCCTATACAAACTTTGTTGCACGAAGAGGTTTTTTCGAGGTTGGATGACGCTTCAAAACTTTTTGAAGTAGTAGTGTTGAAGACCGAAACAACTATTCCATATACTTCTATATTTGTCGAGTTGGATTGTGGATATTGGACAGATGATAAAGAAGAGCAGTTAAGACAAAATATGAAAAAGGATTGAAACATCTTTTCTCTGAAAAGTGTTACATTTGTCAGTATGATAGACTTAGAGAACTCAAAGAAACTATTTTATTCGATAAAAGAAGTTGCAACTCATTTCGATGTGAATGAGTCTTTGCTTCGTTTTTGGGAGTCTGAGTTTAAGGAAATCAAACCGAAAAAAACGCCGGGAGGCGTCAGGCAATATACACGTGAGGATATTGAAGCAATAGAACTGGTCTATTCTTTGGTGAAAGAAAAAGGAATGACGCTTGAAGGTGCAAGACAGACTCTGAAGTTGAAAAAAGACGAGGAAACAAGACGTCTGGATGTTATCAAGCGATTGGAAATAATAAAGAAAGAACTGAACCAATTAAAGGACGGGTTGGATAATATCGGCGGATAAATATTAGGTGTAATAATGTAAGATTTTACTATTAAATAAAACACAAAGCCTCACATTAGTGAGGCTTTGTTGTGAGAGCTTACTGTACTCCTTCTATTTTAATATTATCTAGACGAAATCCTAATGTATTGTCTTCTGCGGTTGAGGTAAATTCAAGAGTCGAAAAGCTCACAGGTAGGTTGTCTATTATTACGTTATAATAAGCATTTTGATAATCTGCTCTGTTTAACTCGAAGCTTGGGACTTCCAGATAGGTTTCATCACATTTAACTTTTAGTTTATTTACATCTATGGCAGAGCCTGTAGAAAACAGATTGGCAGTTATATCGTAAGACAATCGTATTGTCTTGTATCCCTCTATTGAGATATTTTCGATTTTCAGACTTGCCTCTCCTACAGCCAACCATGCATGATTGTCGAATGCAGTAGTAGATCTGATATCTCCTGTTCCGCTAAATACAACAGGTGATATATTGTCATATCCTGTATACGAACCAAATTTGGGTCTTGATGAAACAGTAGCAGTTCCGAATGTTTCATTAAATATCACCTTCCAGTCATCACTTGATATGATTCCGCCTTCCTGATCGGTAAGTGCAGTAATGCCAATAGCAAATCCAAGAATATTAGCCGAAATTGTGCCTTTCACTTTTATTTTTTTTCCGATTAATGATGGATTATCTGCTAAATTCAATGCTTTCTGGATGTCAGTTCCTTCATCAAGAGCTACAGCTATACATTTGCTGGCTTCTGTTTCGTCTGCTTTGGTTGCCAGTAATATATTAGTATCGGTGATAGTAGAACCGTCGGAGCTGATCACTCTGGTTGTATTTGAAACTCCAATAATATATCCTTCTACCCATTTGTCTGTTTCTCCGATTTTTGAACTTAACTGAGATATGATATAAGGAGAATCTTTTGTTCCTTCACCTTCTATATCTTCTCTTTCCAGCGACCAATCGGTGGTCGTTCCTTCTACCCAGTCTTCAATTGTTCCTGTAAAATTGGCAAAAACAGCTTCGCCGGATTCTTTTAGTTCAACATTGAAAGTGTATTTTTTACCACCTTCAAAATTGATTCCATTGGCTAGATTGGATTTGAATGTACCTACATTAGGAATAAAGAAACGTACCTCAATATTGCTTAGGTTATTTTCCGGAATAACAATTCCTTCGCTAACTGCGGTGGTAGTATTTATTGTACTCTTGAGGCTAATGTTATTTACAGAGTTACCATCTAATACAATATTTTCATCAATAAATGAAAAAGAAGCTTTTGTTTTGAGTCCGGATATTTCGGTTGTCATTCCTTCAAGAGTAGAAACTCCATCACCGGCTTTTACATTAAAAATTAGTTTCGATAATTTATGCTTAAAATTTAGCGTAACATTCGGGTTTGTCTTGTCTTTACCCGTAGCCTGATTAGAAAATAGGAGGTCAATAGCTTCTTGCGATGTTTGATTCTGTACATTTATAGGATATGAATAATCGCTTATGCTTGCTTGATATGGATAATAAGCAACGAAATCGACAGCGCTTCCATTCTCAGGCATTTTGATCGCAGAAGAAGTCACAACAGGATCGAAATTCCCAGTTCCCAAAGCTGTAAAATACTGGATGTTTTCTGCTCCATCGACGATACTTCCCGATGATAAATCCTGACCGTTTTGTTTCATAAAGATTCCGATCTGGTCGTTGGGAGCCCATTGTGTACCCGCTGCACGAAGAAAATCAGATTCTCCAATAGTTGCAGAGAAGTTTACAGTTTGGTCATTCGGTTTATTAATCGAATCATCATCATTGCTACATGAAGTAAGGGCTAAAGCCATCAATGTGGTTGCGAAAAATAATTTTTTGAATTTCATAATTGTGTATATTAATTAGGTTATATATTTATTTTATTTCCATTTATCAGAATTGATGATCTTTTTTGAAACAGAGGGGATAGAAGGGAAGAACTCAAACCCTGTCTCATTTTCTAATTGTGCTACGGTCAATCGATAATTGTCATAACTGTCACTCGTAGCTACGTTGTTCATTTTGTAAGCTATTGTGTAATACATGTCTCCCTCTCTTTTAGCTATAGCTTTGTAGAAGAATTTTGGTTTTGCTACGCTTCTGTTATCACGATCATAAATGATTTCGATATTAGTATCATCCTTAGTCGTTATACTGGCTCCTGTGACTACGTACAATGTATCGCATTGACCTGTCCATGTCCTGAGTTTTGACTCTAGATTAGCCCATGTAGTTTGGTTTAGGGTACTTTGTTGGACAGCCATGTTTGTAAAGTAAAATGTTGTTTCATTCTCTGCTACACTATATGTTCTATCGGCACTAGGCAACTGATGCCCTCTATCCATACCGGTAATTCCCCATGAACTGAAAAGATAAGGTTGATATGCTTGATCTACGGCTGGATCAAATGCCCATTTGTCAGTTCTTTTAGTACTTCCTAAATAGAAGCTGTGCATAGGATAAGCTACCCAATGAGCAAGTTTGTATTGGGTATCATATAGCATTGAGTAATTGCGGTATATCGATCTTTGAGGGGCATTGCTGTCGAATGGTAACATATGATTGACGAATGTTGTATTGGAAATCGATGTTCGTGTAGGAGTTTCCAGCCATCCGTAATTGTCAACTTCTCCTCCTTCCTCCTTTTCTACATTCAGATCTATAGGTGTTTCACTATCCCAGTCTTCGATAGTGGAACTTGATTTCAAATATACTGTATTATCTTCCCCTTTCAGCTGAACATTGTAAATATATCTTTTGCCTGTTTCGTATTTGGTATTATCAGGAATTCTTAATTTAAACATTCCATAATCGGGTAGAATAAATGTCACGACCACACCGTTTAGGTTATCATCTGGAATCACAATCGCTTCGATAATAATTCCTGCGCCTGCATATCTCGACTTTAGTTCAATATCTGCTATCGAAGTATCGTTTACATCGATCTGTGCGTCTGCTAAATGAAATGTTGCTTTTGTTTTAAGTCCTGCTATTTTAGCGGTCAATCCGTTTAAAGAGGGAATCGTTTTGTCTCCGTTAATATTGAAAATCAGTTTAGATAAGGTATGTTTGAAGTTGAGTGTCACATCCGGATTATTCTTATCCTTTCCTGTAGCCTGATTGGAATATAACAGGTCTATGTCTGCCTGAATATCCTGATCCTTAATATCGATTGGATACATGAAGTTGGAAATAGATTGTGTGTAAGGATGATAAGCTATAAAGTCTACTTTTCTTCCATTTAAGGGCATTTTTATAGCTTCGGATGAAGGAGCAGACAAGAAAATCCCATTGCCCGATGTCATATAAAGTTTATTTTCTGCATTATCGAGAATGCTTGCAGATGATAAAATTTGGTTGTGTTCTTTCATAAACACTCCTATCTTATCATTCTCTTTCCATGATGGGGCAGAACCTCCTCCCGAGCCCAGATTTTCAACTGTAGTTTTGAAACTTAGATTAGAGGGCTCATTTACATTTTCTAGATCATCATCGGTACTACACGAATAGTAAGAAAATGCAATTAATACAATAAATACAATTCTTTTGATTTTCATAAGTAGGTTAAATATAATTTGTAAAAAACTTATAAATTATAAAGTGAAATGAATACGCTTTGTTAAGTTCTTGTGGTTTTTACATAGATAAATAACAAGTTTTAAATTTATAAATAAATTGTTAAAACATTCTAATCATTTATGAAAAATACCGTTAAAAAATGGTACATTTTAATTGTTATTTTTTTTGAAATGTGAAATATAAACCGTTACTTTGTATTTCAAAGTACTATATCATATGAATGCTAATATAGATGATTTGAGATATATACGCTCTACGATGGAGCGGTCGGGTAAATTTCTGTCATTGAGTGGAATGTCGGGAGTGATTGCAGGTCTGCTGGCATTGGCTGGTGCGGCGGTTGCCTATCAGGTCGTATATCAGGGTTATACGTTTACAGGTAATACATTGGCTGATATGATCCTGATTGCAGGTATTGTATTGGTGGGTGCAGTATCATTCGGTGTGTATTTCTCGTTCCGTAAAGCCAAGAAGACGGGAGCTAAATTCTGGATGCCTGTTACATTACAGTTACTAAAAGACGCAGGTGTTCCATTAGCTGTGGGGGGCGTATTCAGTATTCTGCTTATTTACCATAATACTTCTTTTCTGGTTGCATCCGCTATGCTGGTTTTTTATGGATTGGCGCTTATCAGTGCAGGAGCTCGTACATACAGGGACATCAAAATATTAGGAGTATGTGAGGTTGTTATTGGAATATTAGCAGGAATATTTACCCAATATGGTTTGTTTCTTTGGGCACTAGGCTTTGGCGTGATGCACATATTGTATGGTATAGTCCTGTATAAGAAATACGATAGCGAACCGGATAAAAATGATTGATCATGAAAGATATTCTGTCCGGATTAAATAAGGTTTTTGATAGCCGTGTGAGGCTTGGAATTATGTCTGTACTTCTGGTAAATGAAAATGCCGATTTTAATACCATGAAGGAACTGTTGGATGTAACGGATGGCAATTTGGCAAGTCATTTGAAAGCCCTAGAAAAGGAAGAGATAGTGGAAGTGAAAAAGCAATTTATAGGGCGAAAGCCTAATACTTCGTATAGTGTTACTGAAAAAGGGCGAAAGTTGTTTCAGCAACATATCGATGCTTTAGAGAAATTAATTAATCCTTTATCATAAATTTTTTTTATTTATAAACTTTGAATTTCAAAGTTCTTTTAAAATTGGAAAGTATGGAAACGAACAAAGATTTGAGCAAAGACTTCTTTAAGAAGAATTCAATTACGGTGAAAGCCTTTATGGTGGCAATTTTGACTTTACTGATGCTTATTCCTGTGGGTATGGTGAAATCGTTGGTGAGAGAGAGGCAAGAAAATAAAGAGCTAGTACAGGAAGATATTTCCTCTAAATGGGGAGGACAGCAGCAGTTGACAGGTCCTGTATTGGTGGTTCCCTTTATAAAGCCAATGAAGCAACCGGAGCAATTTACAACAGAGTATGCCTATTTTCTGCCGGAAGAGTATAATATCGAAGGTAAAATAAAACCGGAAGAACGTTCGAGAGGTATCTACCAGGTTTTGTGTTATCAGTCGGATATGAATGTAAAGGGATATTTTAATTTCCCCGATTATCAGAAGCTAAATTTGATTGAGGAAAATGTATTGTGGAAAGATGCTTTTGTGGTTATAGGTATCCCTTATTTGCAGGGAATAAAGAACAAGATCGTTTTTAATGTGAATGGAAAACCTCAGGAGATACTTTCGAGTGCAGCCAATAATGAAATCATCCGCTCGGGATTAACCGTGAAGATGCCTTTGGATATTGATAATAAAGAACTGGCGTGTAAGTTTGATTTCGATCTGTCGCTGAATGGTACTGAGAGTCTATACTTTATGCCAATCGGTAAGCAAACGAGTGTTCATATAACTTCCGGTTACAAATCTGCAAAGTTTACAGGGGATTTTTTACCTAATAACAATCCGATAAATGATGAAGGTTTTGATGCCAAATGGGATATTTTCGATTACAACCGTAATTATGCGCAACAGTGGATAGGGGCGAATCCCGAACTTTCATCTTCTCGTTTGGGTGTTGACCTGATACTTCCAATCGATCATTATCAGAAAAACATGCGTTCGGCAAAATATGCTATCATGTTTATTGCGCTCACTTTCCTTGTGTTTTTCATTGTAGAATTGAGAAGTCATAAACCCATCCATCCTGTTCAGTATCTAATGGTGAGTTTTGCTTTGGTATTGTTCTATAGCTTGTTGTTAGCATTTTCGGAACACATAGGTTTCAATCTGTCCTATATTGTCTCTGCAGTAGCTATTGTTTCATTAATAACAGCATATTCGTATTCTATCTTTAAAAATAAAAAGCAGACAATAAGTATGGGAATATTCTTGCTTGTTTTGTATGGTTTCTTGTATGTTGTTATCCAACTCGAAGATATGGCACTTTTATTAGGAAGCGTAGGGCTATTCATTGCTTTGGCAATTGTAATGTATGCCTCGAGAAAAGTAAAATGGTATAAAGAAGAGAATAACAGCAAGCCTATAGTTACAGAGAAATTATATAACTAGAAATATATATATTAGAAAAAGCAAAAGGTGCTGTCCCAAAAGGATGACTCCTGATTATTAAGCGGCAAATCTGATCTATTCGTTAAATTTAAAAAAGACCGAAAAGAAACATTTCTTTTCGGTCTTTTTTGAATAACATACTACGTAAATTATGTTCTAATCTTAGTTATTGGGGAATATCACCAACTGCCTGATAATCGAGCCTTGTCAGAGTATTTCCCTGTGCATTGCCTGATGCCTTGTCTCCATCAGTAGCCTTGGCACTTATTATTGCATCCTCTCCTATAACAACAACATTCGGAACGGTTACTCCGGGTATCTCCCATATTGTGACTCTCAGTGTATTTCCATTAATCACTTGTAGTCCTGCTATATTTGCCGAAGTCTGGTTTGCCAGAAGAATTAAAAAAGACTTGTATATTACAATATCCTGATCAAAAATTAGGTCTACATGATATTCACCTTTGTCTGAGCCGGAAACCGGACCATCAAATTCTACAGTTCCTCCATTTACAGGTACTGTACTTACCAATTTAGGAATAGGAAGCGCTTTGGTAGTACCATGGAGCGGAACAGTAGTCTGCACAGGTGCCAGTACTCCTAGTAAAGATGCAGTAATCAGCAACTCTGCTTCGTGTGAACCATGGGTATAGGGCCTATAAGATACCGGAATGTTTACCCCACCTCCTAATAAAGCTTGCAAAAATTCTACCAAACCAAGTTCAGGCTCTTCATAGCCAAAATCAAATAGATCATCACCCTGAATAAATACTTCAAAATTGGTAAGGGAAGCCAATAATGGCAAGCCTGCAATTTTAATATTTACAGTGTCTCTTACTCTGGTCTCTACTTCTACATCAGTAAAATAAACTGCTGTAGGACTAGCTATCAATAATGGAGAGTTTGCTTGGGTTGTAGCACGTGTTTCTATTGGTATTAAATCTTCCGATTCGGAACAAGAGGATACAGTTACCGCCAGAAATGCCAGCATTAAATAAGAATAAATTGTTTTCATAAAAGTTTTGTTTGTAAGTAAGTGAATAAATACATTTCAATGTTATAACAATGTCCAAATGCTTTTGTTTATGAAATATGAATACCCCTTAAAAACACAAAAGAGGCTATCCTTTTTCGTTTTTTAGGACAGCCTCTTTGTTATACAAATATGATTTCTATTCATCATTATTCGGATTCTTTTTTTCTTTCTTTATTCGTCCTGCTTTACGTAATGCCTGATCGAGTATATATTGTATTTGTCCGTTTGTACTACGAAATTCATCTGCAGCCCATTTTTCTATTGCGTCCATCATTTCCGGATTGACACGTAAAACAAAACTTTTTGTATTTGATTCTTTTTCTTTTTTTGCCACAATGTTATAAATTCATGTCAAAAATAAAGATTATCTATCTGTTCTCAAAAATAGAAGCTCCATTTAATGATGCAGAGTTCCGGCATTAACAATAGGTTGTGCTGCTTCGTCGGCGCAAAGTACTACCAAGAGATTGCTCACCATTGCAGCTTTGCGTTCCTCGTCTAAATCCACAATATTCTCATTTTGCAATTTATTCAAAGCCAGTTGTACCATACTGACTGCTCCTTCAACAATCTTCTCGCGTGCGGCTATGATTGCGTCGGCTTGTTGTCTGCGTAGCATTACGCTGGCAATTTCTGCTGCATATGCCAGATAATTGATCCGAGCTTCGATAATTTCTATTCCTGCTATACTAAGCCTGCTGTTTAGTTCTTCTTCCAATCTTTGACTTATCTCTCCATTATCGGAACGTAATGTAACCTGATTTTCATCGGTTTCGTTATTATCATATGCAAACATACCTGCGACTTGGCGTAAGGCTGCATCGCTTTGTATTTTGACAAAGTTCTCATATGATTTCATCCTGTTGCTAAACTGTGCATGTCTATTACTTGCATCGAAATTTATGGAAGAAGAATCAATGTCAAACATTGCTTTGTATGAGTCTTTCACTTTCCATACCAGTACCGATCCTATCATGATAGGATTCCCTACTTTGTCATTTACCTTTATTGGAGGCACATCGAGGTTACGCGCTCTTAGTGTCAATTTTTTCTTACTATAAAAAGGATTTACCCAGAAAAATCCGTTATCGGTTATTGTGCCTTTATATTTACCGAAAAATATCATTACCCGAGCATCGTTAGGTTCTATAATCGTAAATCCTACTACTATGATCGATACAATAGTGAAACCGATAGTACCTAATATATAATAAATGTCAATATTGAAAGTGAATAACCATATAGAGGCGGCTAATAATAAAACCCAGATGAAAAGAGCTAGAAACCCTGAGATTTTAGTTCCATTAAATTTTTTTTCTTTTGTTTCCATAGTGTGAATTGTTATGATATTAAAATGATATCATAAAGTAATAAGTTTTTTCCAATATATGCAAGTATTCGAGTTATAATTATTTAATTGAATGAATAGATTTTTTAGAATATAAAAAAAAGGGAGAATATTCTCCCTCTTTCCGAGTTTAGTTCAAGATATTGTATACTTAAAAGTTCCATTTCAATGGTTCGAAATATGCCTGAGGATGAATACAGGCCGGACATTGTTTAGGGGCAGATTTACTTTTGATTACGAAACCACAATTCATACATTGCCATTCGATAGGTTCTTCACGCATAAATACTTCACCACTTTCTACTCTGGCGAGTAAAGCTTTGTAGCGATCTTCGTGCATATTCTCGACCTTAGCGATCATACGATACATAACTGCAATTTCTTTGAAACCTTCTGATTCGGCAATGTCGGCAAATTTAGGATAATCTTCCGCCCATTCCTCATGTTCTCCTGCAGCAGCTTCGATAAGGTTTTCTGCTGTAGTTCCTATTCTTCCGGCAGGATAAGATGCCGTGATTTCTACCATTCCACCTTCCAGATATTTGAACATACGTTCGGCATGCTCCTTTTCCTGTTCGGCCGTTTCCATAAAGATGGAAGCTATTTGCTCATAGCCTTCATTTTTAGCGGCTTTTGCAAACATTGTGTAGCGCATTCTGGCTTGAGATTCTCCTGCAAATGATTTAAGAAGGCACTTTTCTGTTTCGGTACCTTTGATGCTCTTTTCCATAGTTGTAATAGTTTTAGTTGATCATTTCTTATGAGTAAAGTTACTTATTATTGACTGTTAAATCAATCAAATAAAGCTTTGATGTGCTAATTTATACAGAGTCTAAATTATCTGATCTGTATTATCTCCCGAAAGGTTGCTAATTCATATAAACTTATCGTTAATCTTAATAAATGTGATTATTTGAGTTAAGTGCTTTCATTCCTGATTTTTTAGTTAAAATAAAGCTGTTTTATTCGTATAAATTTCCTATTTTTGCGTGTGACAAATAAAAATTTCAGTCTATAACTATAATAAACTAAAAACAATGGTAAATTACAAAGATTTAGGTCTTGTGAACACTAAAGAGATGTTCGCAAAAGCTGTCAAAGGTGGATATGCTATCCCTGCTTTTAACTTCAATAATATGGAGCAATTGCAAGCTATTATCCAAGCTGCTGCTGAAACAAAATCTCCTGTGATTCTTCAGGTATCTAAAGGTGCACGCGAATATGCTAACCCTATCTTGTTGCGTTATATGGCTCAGGGAGCTGTTGAATATGCAAAAAGCTTAGGTTGGGAAAAACCAGAAATCGTTCTTCACCTTGACCATGGCGATTCTTTCGAAACTTGCAAAGCTTGTATCGATTCGGGTTTCTCTTCGGTAATGATCGACGGATCTCACTTCCCTTATGAAGAAAACATTGCACTTACTAAAAAAGTAGTTGAATATGCTCATCAATTCGATGTAACAGTTGAAGGCGAGCTTGGAGTATTAGCAGGTATCGAAGATGACGTTGTTGCAGAACATCATACATATACTCAACCAGAAGAAGTAGTGGATTTCGCTACAAGAACAGGTTGTGACTCATTGGCTATCTCTATCGGTACATCTCACGGAGCTAACAAATTTACTCCGGCACAATGTACTAAAGATGCTAATGGTGTATTGGTTCCACCTCCATTACGTTTCGATATCCTTGAAGGCGTTGAAAAAGAACTTCCGGGATTCCCTATCGTATTGCATGGTGCGTCTTCGGTTCCACAAGAAGAAGTTGCTACAATCAATAAATACGGTGGTGCATTGAAAGATGCTATCGGTATTCCAGAAGAGCAATTGCGCAAAGCGGCTGCATCTGCTGTATGTAAAATCAATATCGACTCAGATAGCCGTCTTGCTATGACTGCTGCTGTTCGTGAAGTATTTGCTACTAAACCAGCAGAGTTTGACCCACGTAAATATTTAGGACCTGCTCGTGAAAATATGAAAAAACTGTACAAACATAAAATTGAGTCAGTTTTAGGTAGTGCAGGTAAAGCACAATAATATTTGATATCAGATATGTAGAGAAACGGTTATTCTTTTGAGGGTAACCGTTTTCTATTCAAACTCATTTGTATTATACCTAATCTGTTTATATCATGAAAAAAACATTTTTTATATTCTCTTTCTTATTTACTTTTATCATTTCTATTTCAGCTAATAACAAAATTATAACCATATCTACAAATAGTACAGACCTGGTTCTGGAAGTTGCCGCAAACGGACGTCTGTACCAATCTTATCTTGGGGCGAAACTACTTGATAATTCCGAATATAATAATCTTTCACCTTTTTTGAAATCGAAAACCGATGGTCATGCATGGGAGGCTTATGCGGTGTCGGGAACAGAAACTTTCTTCGAACCTGCTTTTGCGATTCAGCATAACGATGGAAATATGACAACATATCTGAAATATGTTGACCATACGGTAAAAAAGGTAGACGAAAATATTACGGAAACAATCATAAGTCTGAAAGATGATGTCTATCCGGTCGAAGTAAAAATGTTCTACGTAACATATGCTAATGAAAATATCATTAAATCTTGGACAGAAATTAAGCATAATGAAAAGAAAGCTATAACGATGAGTCAATATGCTTCTTCTATGCTTTATCTGACCGGTTCGGAATACCATCTGACCGAATTTAGTGGAGATTGGGCAAAAGAAGTACAGATGAATACTCAACAATTACAGTTTGGTAAAAAGGTGCTTGATACTAAACTGGGTTCGAGGGCAGGATTACACACTTCTCCTTTCTTCATTGTAGGTTTGGGAGATACTCCACAGGAAAATCAAGGAAGTGTATTGATGGGTACATTGGGATGGACAGGTAATTTCAGATTTACTTTTGAAGTAGATAATGAAGATAATCTGCGTATTATATCCGGTATTAATCCTTATGCTTCTAATTATGAATTGAAACCAAATGAGGTTTTCAAGACACCGGAATTTATATTTACACTTAGTCAGAACGGAATGGGGCAGGGTAGCCGTAATTTTCATCGCTGGGCACGTAATTATCAGTTGAAAGACGGGAAGGGTGATCGCCTGACATTGCTAAATAATTGGGAAGCTACCTATTTCAATTTTGATGAGCCTAAATTGGAAAAGCTGATGAAAGAAGCTAAAGAACTGGGTGTAGATATGTTTTTGCTAGATGATGGCTGGTTTGGCAATAAACATCCTCGTTCGGGTGCTACACAGGGATTAGGAGACTGGGGTGTGACAAAAAGTAAACTGCCCAATGGCATTCCTCATCTTGTAAAATCGGCTAAAGATGCAGGCGTTAAGTTTGGAATATGGATTGAACCTGAGATGGTGAACCCGAAAAGTGAGTTGTTTGAAAAACATCGGGATTGGGTGATTCTACAACCTAGCAGAGAGCCATATTACTATCGTCACCAGTTGGTATTGGATCTGTCTAATCCTCAAGTACAGGATTATGTATTTGGCGTATTGGACAATATTATGAAGGAAAATCCAGATTTAGCTTTCTTCAAATGGGATTGTAACAGCCCTATCACTAATATATATTCACCATATCTGAAAGAAAAGCAGAATAATCTATATATTGATCATGTTCGTGGTATTTATAATGTGTTGGATAGGGTAAAGGCTAAATATCCTAATTTACCAATGATGCTTTGCTCAGGTGGAGGTGGACGTTGCGATTACGAAGCATTGAAGTATTTTACTGAATTCTGGTGTAGTGATAATACAGACCCGATCGAACGGCTTTATATCCAATGGGGATTTTCTCAGTTTTTCCCAGCTAAATCTATGGATGCTCATGTCACAAGCTGGAATAAAAATGCCAGTATAAAATTCCGTACGGATGTAGCTATGATGTGTAAGTTCGGGTTTGATATTAGTATGGATGAACTGACTAAGGATGAGCAGCTCTATTGTCAAGATGCAGTTGTTAACTACAAACGTCTTAAAAAGGTGATATTGGATGGCGATATGTATCGTTTAGTTTCTCCATACGAAGAGAATCATACATCAGTGATGTATGTGGATGAAAATAAAAGTAAGGCTGTTCTATATGCTTATGATATCTTTCCTCGATATGGCGAAAAATTGCTTAAAGTGAAGATGCAAGGTTTGGATCCAGCAAAGAAATACAAGGTAGAAGAAATAAGCTTAATGCCAAATACAGAATCAAGACTATCTTCGAATGGAAAAATTTATTCAGGAGATTATCTGATGAAAATAGGTTTAGATGTATTTACTGGCGCTAAGCTGAATAGTCGTGTAATTGAACTGACTGTAAATTAATTTACTGATAAGATAATTTTTGAAGATTTTCAAAAATTATCAGTATCATGAATATGGAAAAAATGATAAGGCTACTAGCAGAAAGATAACTCACCTACTATAATTAAATAGTTGAAGATAAAAAAGGTCTCTAAGGAGACCTTTTTTATTTTTAGCTTCTTCTGCACATCTTAGATTGCTGTACATGATTTTAGATTGATTGAGAGGACTGTCCAAGCTTCCCTCTTACTTTATTGCTATAAAGAATATATCCTCCGGCAGCTCCAATGATGCATCCCAATACAAAATTAAAAAAACGAATATAAATTGATTGTTCTTCTGTATGATTGACTTGTCCTCCTTCAGCTAGAAAAATGGTTAAGGCTGTGATAAAGATCACAGCTATAGCATATTGTCTGACAACTAATACTTCAACAATAAATTGGAGTAATATGATTACAATACAAATTGCTAATCCCGAAATATCCAGACTAAGTAAAAACCATGCGAAACCAGCTCCTATAAATGTTCCGATAACCCGATTTATTCCTCTTTCCCAAATATGCCTGCGAGTGGCGCCTTGCATAACAGCTGCACAGGATACAGGTACCCAATATGGATTCTCTAATTTCAGAGCAGTTGCAATCAATAAAGAAATTCCTATAGTTATAGCAAGAATAGCCGACTCTCCAATATCTATTCGTTTAGCTTTTTCGAATAGAATTGTTTCATCTGATAGTGAATAGTTCTTTATCGTAAAGATACTATATATGAAAGCCAATGTGCATGTAGAGATCGTACCTAATGTTATTATTCCTACTCTTTCTGGTAAAGAAGACAGGTCAAACTTCTGACAAATGGCTAAAGAGAATATCAGAATAAAGAAAAAATTCCCTGGAGGTTTAACTTTAAAGTATCGGATAATAAGATTAAGAAAGAACACATATAAGAAAAGCACCAAGGGAGCAATCCAAATGTTAAAAGCTCCAATAGCTCCAATAAAATAAGACAAAATGAATATAAATGAACACATCATTAATGTAATCATTCTGTTCACTATAGCAGTATAACGTATATACAAAATTAGAAGACCTGAAGTGCTGGCTAAGATACCATTAGGTAAGTTATCGAATAGATAACCGACAAAAAGGGGAACTCCTACTGAAATACCTGCTAAGATCGGAATATGCCAGTGCCTTTCTGATTTACGGAAAGCAAATATACTGGCAATATCTTTTTTAAAGTTTTTCCTTGTTTTCAATTAACTCAATTTTTCGGGATGCGAATTTACTGAAAATTTGAATATTCTAATGGGGATTCGGGTAGATTTTACACTAATTTGGAAGCATTAAGCAATTTGCTTCTTATTTCCATTTGTATATCAATCTAATAATGAAATAAAACCCACAACTTCATGAATTGTGGGTCTTATTATGTAGAAAATTATTATTATTATTTTTTGTACAATTGCTCGAATTTTTCTCTATCAAAAAGCTCGTAACGGGGCTTAGTAGGAGTGTAATCATCATTATCCCATAAAGAGCTTGTTATCATGAGGTCTGCACTATAGCGGTTACAAGCAATGGGGACATTGTGTACGCGGCATTGACGCAACAACATCATAATATCCGCCTCGTGAGGTTGTGCATTGAGGTCGTCTATTAAGAAGATGGCTAAATTTACCTCCTGGCGTACAACCATGGCTGCAATTTCTGCATCACCACCCAAAGGTCCTGAATTCATACGTGTAATTTCTGCATTTACACCTTTTTGCTGGAAAGCTTCCTGAATCAAAGCACCTGTGGTTCCTGTACATACAAGATGATGTCTTGCCAAAAAATCGGAATTATAATAACACCATTCTACCATATCGGCTTTGCGGTGATCGTGCGCAACTAGAGCGATTGTTAATCTTTTATTCATGTAATTTTAGTTGTTATATATAACAATTTTTTTATTTAGCGTCCAATGCAACTAATTCTGCTATTTTTACAATAACCTGAGTTGCTTTTTCTAATGATGGAATAGGAACGAATTCGTATCTTCCATGAAAATTATGTCCTCCTGCAAAGATATTCGGACAGGGTAATCCCATAAAGGAAAGGCGTGCCCCATCTGTTCCTCCGCGGATCGGTTTCACAATAGGGACAATGCCCAATGATGTCATAGCCTTAAAGGCATAATCCACAATATGCATAACAGGTTCTACCTTTTCGCGCATATTGAAATATTGGTCTTTGATCTCAAGCTTAATGTTACTGTTCGGATATAGTTTCTGTAAATAACTTACTGCATCTACCATCAATTGTTTTCTTCCTTCATACAACTCTTTGTCATGATCTCGTATAATGAAAGATAAATTTGCAGCATCTACTGTACCCGAAATTCCCATCAGATGGAAAAATCCTTCATAATGTGCAGTGTGTTCCGGTCTTTCGCTTTCAGGGATAAGATTTACCAACTTATTGGCAACAACTAGAGCATTGATCATTTTGCCTTTCGCAGAACCGGGATGTACACTTCTTCCTTGTATTGCGATCTTTGCAGAAGCTGCATTGAAATTTTCATATTCCAATTCACCACGTTGACCTCCGTCCATTGTGTATGCCCACTCTGCGCCGAATTTTTTCACATCGAAGTGGTCTGCTCCTTCTCCGATTTCTTCATCTGGAGTGAAACAGATACGGATTTTACCGTGTTCTATTTCAGGATGATTTTTCAGATACTCCATTGCAGTGATAATTTCAGCAATGCCTGCTTTATCATCTGCGCCCAATAGGGTATTGCCATCTGTAGTTATAATGTCTTCACCTTTATAATCCAGTAATTCAGGAAAATCGATCGGAGAAAGAACTATATTTTTTTCTTTGTTTAAGGTAATATCACCACCATCATATGATTTTACGATCTGCGGGTTTACATCTTTTCCTGTCAGGTCGGGGCTGGTATCCATGTGTGCAACAAAGCCAATAGTTGGAACGCTTTTTGTCGTGTTGGCAGGAAGTGTTGCCATCAGGTAACCATTATTATCCAGTGAAATATCTTCAAGACCTAACTCTATTAATTCTTTTTTTAATTCTTCTGCTAAGACTAATTGACCAGGAGTACTTGGTGTAGTACCTGCTTCGGGGCTCGATTCTGTATCGTATTTTGTGTATTTGATAAATCTGTCTACTACATTCATTTTTTTATTGATGATTAAATTAAAAAAAATACATTTTGTCAGAAAAGTAGCATAATGTATAACTCTCTGCTTTTCAAAATATTTATTCTCATTATAGCTTGTACAGACAAAGATACTAAAATGTAAGCAAAGGAAAAAGCTGTTAAAGTGTTTGGGAGTTTAAAAAAAATATCTACCTTTGTGCCCGGGTAAGTCCTATACGGTCAGCTCCCGATTAATCCCCCAGGGTTTGATCGCAGCAAGGGTAGTTGGTTGTAGCGGCGCGATATAGTCAGCTTGCCCACTTGCCTCTTTAGCTCAGTTGGCCAGAGCACGTGATTTGTAATCTCGGGGTCGTTGGTTCGAATCCGACAAGAGGCTCAAAAAAGGAAGAAACTTAAGTGGTTTTTTCCTTTTTTTGTTTTACGATATTGCTATAATTATGAAATATATAAAAGAGTAGGGGCTAAAAATATTTAGCCCCTACATTTATTTAAAACACATACTTGAGTATTAATTCTCTTCATCATATTTCTGGAAAAGAAAGTCGTTGTAAGGATATCTTTCCACATGAATTTCTTTTACACGGTCATAGAGCATTTGCCTCAACTCTTCGACATTCGTTTTGTTAGTAGCAGAAATGAATATACAATTGTTATTCATCTTAGCCATCCATGTTTTACGAAGATCATCCAGAGACAGATTCTCACGTTTGATAGGAGAGAGGTCGTCTTCATCTTTCTTGACATAAGTGAAAGCATCTATCTTATTAAACACAAGAATAGTTGATTTTTCCGTTCCGTCAATTTCAAGAAGAGTTTTCTCTACAATTTCGATTTGCTCTTCGAAATTAGGATGGGAAATATCTACAACATGTACTAACAAGTCTGCTTCACGAACCTCATCCAATGTCGATTTGAAGGACTCGATAAGGTGAGTGGGCAACTTACGTATAAATCCAACAGTATCGGATAATAGAAATGGAAGATTATCAATGATGACTTTGCGCACAGTAGTATCCAGTGTTGCAAAGAGTTTGTTTTCTGCAAATACTTCCGATTTGCTCAGAAGATTCATCAGAGTTGATTTGCCGACATTCGTATAACCGACTAATGCTACACGCACCATTTTGCCCCTGTTTTTGCGTTGAACAACCATTTGTTTGTCAATGGTCTTCAATTCCTCTTTCAGTTCGGCAATTTTAGCTTTAACGATACGGCGGTCACTTTCCAGCTGGGTTTCACCAACGCCACGCATCATAACCCCTCCGCCTCGTTGTCTGTCTAAGTGGTTCCACATACGTGTCAGACGAGGCAATAGGTATTGATACTGTGCCAGCTCTACTTGAGTTTTGGCATAGGCAGTTTGTGCTCTCATAGCGAAAATATCCAATATGAGGCTGGTTCTGTCCAGTATTTTTACGCCTAGTTCTTTCTCTATATTCCGTATCTGTTTAGCCGTCAGTTCATCGTCAAAAATAACTACTCCTATTTCATTCTCCTCCATATACTGCCTGATTTCGTGCAGTTTTCCCGAATTGACAAATGTCGCAGGGTTAGGATGGTCTATTTTCTGTGTAAAATGTTTTACCGGAATTATTCCTGCTGTTTCGGCAAGGAAATCCAGTTCGTCCAGATATTCTTTAACTTTCTCTTCTGTTTGATATTGGGTAATTACCCCGACGAGAATAGCTTGTTCGTTTTTTACTTCTGAGATTATAAAATCTTTCATCAATACTATTTAAAATTTCGAGATGCAAAGTTACATCAATAATCGTTAACTGTATTATTTATGATTAACGAAAAACTACCTTATATAGTTTATTTCCATTGTGTAATATCAGATGCAGAATAACGAATGCTATCTTTGGCCTTTTCGGCAGCTTTGCCTATCGATATAAGAATAACCGGGAAATACCGTTCTTCATCCATTCCCAAAGCTTCTGTCAATTCTTTTTTCATGAAACCTCCAATAGGGTTAGTATCATAGCCATAGCCTTTCGCAGCAAGCATAATCTGCATAGTAACAAAACCACAGTCAAGCATTACTGTATTGCACATATGGTCTCTAGTATAGGCTGAGGTGTAGGAATGAATCATTTCCAGCATTTTTTCCATATACTCTTCGGGCATAACACCTTTGTCGACAGCAGCATGGTATATCTTTTCTGCTGTGGCTGGGTTCTTTAAATCTCCGAATACAGCTATGATTGCTGACGATGTTTCCCATTGCTGATGGTTGAATAACATGTAAGGTTTGATAAGGTTTTTACCATCTTCACTATCTATCACAACAAATCGCCAGGGTTGAAGATTAAGGGAAGAAGGTGCTGTCATTGCATCTTGCAGGATATCGGACATCTCTTCACGGCTGATTTTTACAGTAGGGTCATACTTTCTGATACTAGTTCTGTCCAATAAAATTTGGTTGGTGGGATTAATTACTCTTTTAATTTCCATAACTTGTAGTTTTTAAGGTTCTATTCAAAGATAGGAAGTATTTTGATATATAGAGTTTACAATATAAGGAAATTTTGCTAATATTGCGGCAAATTACATAATAATTGAATGGATAAAATATAATTTAAAACAACTATGAAAAATAAAACTTTACTATTAGGCTTTTTTATCTTTTGGGTATCGTCCGTTTTCTCTACCATATCTGCTGCAAAGATAGATACGATACAAGTGTATAGTGAGTCGATGAAGAAAAATGTACCTGTACTCGTTGCAGTTCCGGATAACTACACTTCGTCAAAAAAATATCCGGCAGTGTATATGTTGCATGGGTATAGTGGAAGCTATATCGATAGTTGGTTTGAGGAAGACGTAGATGCACGACATTGGGCAGATCTTTGCGAAATGATACTTGTAGTCCCCGATGGTGGTTTTAGCAGTTGGTATTTCGATAGCCCTATAGATCCGACTTATAGATATGAAACATTTGTTAGTAAAGAATTAGTATCATACATTGATGAGCATTTCTCTACAATGGCATCTCCCAAAGGGCGCGCAATTACAGGTCTGAGTATGGGAGGGCATGGTGCATTTTATTTGTCGTTTCGTCATCAAGATATATTTGGGGCGGCGGGAAGTACCTCCGGAGGGTTGGATATTCGTCCGTTTCCACTGAACTGGGACATGGCTAAGCGTCTTGGTTCATATAGTGAATATCCTGAAAACTGGGAAAAAAATACAGTGATTAATCTGGTACATTTACTAATTCCTAATTCATTAGCCTTGATATTTGATTGTGGAACAGAAGACTTTTTCTATGAAGCCAACCAGAAATTACATGAGAAACTATTGTATATGAATATTCCCCATGAGTTTATTTCTCGTCCGGGGAAACATAACGGTGAATATTGGAAAAATTCGATAGATTCACACATGATGTTTTTTCATAAGTTTTTTATAAAGAATAAATAATGAACGTTCTCTTCTGAAATCTTGTTAACTTTATATCTGTATCAGTTATTGACTAAACTATGAATATGGAAAATTCCCGAACTCAGAAAGATAATTCAAATGCAATATTGTTTGTAATTTGTCTTTCTTCTTCTTTGGTGCCTTTTATGGGAGCAGCTCTTAATCTGGCACTTCCTTATATTAATAGCGATTTTTCTATCAGTGCATCTGTTTCGGGGTGGATACCGACCAGCTATATGCTTTCTACCGCAATTTTTCAGATTCCGGCAGCAAAGGTTGCCGATATGCTGGGAAGAAGAAAAGTTTTTATATGGGGTATTGCTTTATTTATCCTATTCTCCTTATTGAGCGGAATAGCTACTTCGGCAGAAAGTTTGATTGTATATCGTTTTCTGAGTGGGATAGGTAGTGCAATGATGTTCGGGACAAGTGCAGCTATTCTGATGTCTGCTATTCCTCTTGAGAAAAGGGGGCAAGCATTAGGTATTAATACAGCTGTGGTATATATTTCTTTGGCAGCAGGTCCGCTGTTAGGAGGGCTACTCACACAATATCTGGGATGGCATAGTATTTTCTTTATGGCTGCTTTTATGGCTTTATTAGTTTTGATAGGAACATTTGTAGCTATTAAAGAAGACTGGAAGGATGATGTGAAACAGTCCTTCGATTATGTTGGTTCTGTCTTATATGCCTTAGGATTGTCCGCTATAATATACGGATTTTCTGTATTGCCGGATAAAGCCGGTATTGTTATATTGGTTGTGGGAATCGTTCTGATATTGACTTTTGCGATATATGAAAAAAGACAGATCGCACCTGTTTTTAATATCAGGCTTTTTCTGGAAAACAGAGTATTTAAATATTCTTCTTTGTCTGCGCTTATAAACTATTCAGCTACGTTTGCTATCTCTTTTATGCTGAGTCTTTATTTGCAATATGTGAGAGGATTATCACCACGTGATGCAGGGCTGATTCTGATAGTTCAGTCCGTTATGATGGCTATAACTACTTTTTTCTCCGGCAGGTTGTCTGATAAGGTTTCACCATCTTTTCTGGCGACCTTAGGCATGTTCGTCATATTTGTAGGTTTGGTCGGATTATGTTTTATAACCGAGACAACAAACTTTTATTTTATAATCGGGTTATTATTGTTGATAGGATTTGGCTTTGGCGTATTCTCTTCTCCTAATATGAATATTCTGATGAGTTCGGTCGAAAAAAAATATTATAGTTTAGCATCTGCAACGGCAGGGACAATGCGGCTGGTAGGTCAATCCTTTAGTATGGGAATTGCGATGATGGCAATATCTATGCAGATGGGAGGCGCTAAGTTTTCTGCGGATATGCATAGTGAGCTGATGGTCAGTATGAGGATAACATTTATCGTTTGTTCTGTGCTTTGTTTGTTTGGTGTCTATGCTTCTTCTGTAAGAACAAAAAAGAATGGATAATCCATGCGAAAAAACAAAAGATTTTATGAGGAATAACCGGATAAAGTGTACTATTTTTGTAAGATAGAAAATTGACTGAATGATAGAACAAATTATTGTATTGGATAATGCAGATGCAGCCATTTTTTATGGAGTGAACAATAGCAATCTGCAACTGTTAAAAACACTTTTTCCAAAATTAAGAATAATTGCGAGAGGGAATATAATTAAGGTTATTGGAAATCCGGAAGAAATACCTTTTTTTGAAGAAAAAATCAGAGAACTGGAACTTTTTTGTGTAGATCATAATACTTTGACCGAAGAAAATATAATTGATATAGTTAAGGGTAAATCTCCTAGTGCACCTAAACAAGATAACCTGATTATCTACGGAATGAATGGGAAGCCTATTCTTGCCCGTAATGAAAATCAGCAAAAACTGGTGGAGGCGTTCCAGAAAAACGATTTAATATTTGCTTTAGGACCTGCGGGAACAGGAAAGACGTATGTTGCTATTGCTTTGGCTGTTAAAGCTCTTAAAAATAAGGAAGTAAAACGTATTATACTAAGCCGTCCGGCAGTGGAAGCAGGAGAAAAGCTGGGTTTCCTTCCCGGGGATATGAAAGATAAGATCGATCCTTATTTGCAGCCATTGTATGATGCGTTGGAGGATATGATTACCCCTGCAAAGCTGAAAGACTATATCGAAACGAAAGTGGTTCAGATAGCGCCTCTGGCTTTTATGCGCGGACGTACATTGAATGACGCCGTCATTATTCTGGATGAGGCTCAAAATACAACTACTCATCAGATAAAAATGTTTATGACCCGTTTGGGCATGAATGCCAAGATGATAGTGACAGGAGACGTTACTCAAATAGACCTTCCACCTTCTCAATTGTCAGGGTTGAAACATGCACTGCGTATTCTGGATGGGGTGAAAGGAATTGGAAGAGTAGATTTCGATAAGAAAGATATTGTCCGTCATAAGTTGGTACAAAGAATTGTAGATGCTTATGAAAAAGAGGACGAACGCCGCCGGAAAGAGCATCAGGCAGAGCGGGACGCAAATAATCAGAAGTCAGAAAATTAAAAAATTACCATATATGAAGACAGCATTGACATCAACTAATTTTCAGTTTCCGGGTCAGACAAATGTTTATCACGGAAAAGTGAGAGACGTATATACACTGGGGGAAGACCTTCTTGTAATGATTGCTACAGACCGGATTTCGGCATTTGATGTTGTATTACCGAAGGGTATTCCTTACAAAGGACAGGTTCTTAACCAGATTGCATCTAAATTCTTGGATGCTACATCGGATATTGTACCTAACTGGAAATTAGCGACTCCTGATCCGATGGTAACAGTAGGATTGCGTTGCGAGCCTTACAAAGTGGAAATGGTCATTCGTGGATATCTGACTGGTAGTGCATGGCGCGAATATAAAGCAGGTGTGCGTACTCTATGCGGTGTTCCGCTACCGGAAGGGATGAAAGAGAATCAAAAATTTCCATCTCCTATCATTACGCCTACGACAAAGGCAGATGAGGGACATGATGAGAATATTTCGAAAGAAGAAATCATTGCTCAAGGACTTGTCTCAAAAGAAGAATATGAACAATTGGAAAAATATACGTATGCCCTTTTCCAGAGAGGCACGGATATTGCCGCCGAGAAAGGGTTGATTCTGGTTGATACAAAATACGAATTTGGTAAGAAAGACGGAGAAATCTATTTGATAGATGAAATCCATACTCCAGATTCTTCTCGTTATTTCTATGCTGATTCTTATCAGGAGTTATTCGAAAAAGGAGAAGAACAACGTCAGCTGTCGAAAGAATTTGTTCGTAAATGGTTAATGGATAATGGATTTCAGGGGAAAGATGGGCAACAAGTTCCGGAAATGACACCCGAATATTGCAATTCTGTGTCGGAAAGGTATATCGAATTGTATGAACGTATTATCGGAGAACCTTTTGTAAAGGCGGACGTAACCAGTATTGAAGAACGTATCGAAAGCAGTGTTAAGGACTTCTTGATGAGCAGATAATGAATTACAATCTTCAGATACAGAAAATTTTATTGGCAGTAGATAATGCTGCTAATATTCTAGATAAAATAAAGCTGCAAAAACAGGCTGTTTCGATAGCTGACAGCCACAATGATCTGGATTGGGGTTATGAGTTGCGTGGCGATTTGATGTATTTGGAGAAAGGGACTTCTCAATGTATCGAAAGTATTCCTGCCTTTACATGGATGCTCGATGTGGTCGATAATAATCCCGATCTGTTTGATGAAAGCGAAATATTGTCCAAATACAGATGGATGATAGTTGCTGTCGGTCGCAACGCTGATTTCACGTTAGATCAGATACATAATATTCGCGAAGATTATAGACGGCGAATGTATAAAAACGGGCATGGAGTATATACTTTTTATAACGAAATGTTCAGATGGTTTTTGGAAACAGGGAATGCCGATCTCGCTCGGAAGCATCAGGAGTTAAGGGATAAGGAACAGCCCGATACTATTTCTTATTGTGAGGCATGTAGTGTAAATCTGGATGTGGAAATAGAACTTCTTGCCGGAAATTTTGACAAAGCAATAACTTTGGCAGATGATTTACTGACCGAGAGGGTTACTTGTTATTATGAACCATTCTCTGTCCTATCAAAACTGGTTTATTATTTGTTAAAGAGAAGAGATAAGAGAGCTGAAATATATTATCAAAAAGCTGAAGAAGCATTATCTCAACAAGAATCGGGAGAATCCTATTCTTTGCAGAGTATCTCATATCTGATTTTTTACAATGCATTGTTCAATCCCGATAGAGGATGGGAGTTATTCGAGAGATATTCGGTGTGGGATATCAATGCCGAAGATTACTCGTCTTTTTATTTTTCGGTAAATTTATTACCTTTATTCAGAAGAAAAGAAGAGCGTTCTTTAAGTTTGAATCCGGAACTTTCTTATTTTAAGGAAGATAATATGTACAATTCGGAAGAATTGTATCTTTATTACAGAGAAAAAGCTAAAGAGCTAGCCGATAAATTTGATAAGCGTAACGGAAATTCTTACTTTACGGATACGTTTAATAATATTGAATCGTTTTAAAAATATATAATATGCCGAATCTTTACATAATAGCGGGATGCAATGGTGCAGGAAAGACAACTGCGTCTTATACCATGCTGCCCGAAATGTTGGAATGTAAAGAGTTTATCAATGCAGATGAAATAGCCAAAGGTCTTTCGCCTTTTCAGCCCGAAAAAGCAGCCATAGATGCCGGTCGTATCATGATACGGCGCATTGAGGAAATGCTTCGCCTGAGACAGGATTTTGCGATAGAGACAACTCTCGCAACCAAATCTTATGTGTCCTTTATTAAAAAAGCACAAAAGTTAGGTTATTTCGTAACATTGTTGTATTTTTGGCTCAGTTCTCCTGAACTTGCTATCAAGCGGGTCGAAGACAGGGTGAAGTCGGGAGGTCATAATGTACCGAGCGATGTTATCCGTCGGAGATACAAAGCAGGAGCTAATAATCTGTTTACTTTATATACGCCTATTGCCGATTATTGGTTGGTAGTAAACAACTCGGATAATCCGTTTAGTTTGGTCGCTGAAGGCAAAAGGGACGATATGATGGAAAAGCATGATGAAGAGATATTTAATCAAATAATGAATATATGACTCATAAAGAATTGGCTCTGAGGAGCAAATTATTAGTAGGTCTTAATCTTTCATACACCCGTTTAATAGAGAAAAAGCAAAGAGAAGATGGTAGCCTCATCTTTACCAAAAACGGAAGAATTGTAAAAATCAAAGCTCGTAAATTGAGCAATGTCAGTGCCACTCCGATTGCTGACATCGTATAATAAACTATCCATGACATATCAGGCAGAGAAAGTCGTTCCATACGGGAGTTCCGAAAACAAAGGTACTCAGGTGGAAAAGATGTTTGATTCTATCGCGGAAAACTATGATACGTTGAATCATACCCTGTCGATGGGAATAGACCGCGGATGGCGTAAAAAAGGTCTTTTGACTCTGAAAGACCTCAATCCTCAAAATATATTAGATATTGCCACCGGAACAGGAGATCTGGCTATTGAAGCTAATAAGATACTTCGACCGCAACATATTACCGGTATAGATATATCGGAAGGTATGATGGAGGTAGGAAGACAAAAAGTAGCTAAGCTGGGTTTGTCCGATCAAATAGATTTCGAAAAGCAGGATTGCATGTCTTTGGACATACAGGATAATACTTACGATGCAGCTATTGTTGCTTTTGGCATACGTAACTTCGAGAATCTCGATAAAGGTCTGAAAGAAATTCTTCGGGTATTGAAACCGGGAGGGAAGTTGATGATTCTTGAATTATCTACTCCACAGCATTTTCCGATGAAACAAGGATATTGGATCTATTCACGACTGTTCATTCCTACAATTGGTAGACTCATTTCAAAAGATAAAGCCGCATATTCATATCTGCCTAAATCAATCGAAGCATTTGTACAGGGAAAAGAGATGGTAAATGTGTTGAATAAAAACGGTTTTCGAAATGCTAAATGCAAAACTTATACGTTTGGTATTTGTTCAATGTATTTAGGTACAAAATAAAATCAAAAAAGTGAATAAATGAAACTTAAGGTATTATCTATAATAGTAACTGTATTTGCAGTGATTTTGTTTTCTTATCAATGTTCGTCAGGACCGGATAAGGAAAAAATTCACAAACAACTTACGTTGGAAGTGGATGAAATCAATAAAAATGTTCCAACTATGTTGAGCGAAACAATTCGACTAGATAGTGTTGTATTGCGTCCGAATAACGATTTAGAAAATAATTATACGGTTACTGATACTATATCCGATAAATCATCATTCTTCGGAAGTATCCGAGATGAAGCAAAGAGAGTAACAAAAGACGATCCGGGAATGGCGGATATCAGAAGTTATAAAATCTCAACTGTATATAATTACAGAGATAATGATGGCAATATGCTTTATTCATTTACTATTACACCTCAAGATTATCAGTAAGCTAATGACTAGAATATGAAAAGGAGTTGATTTATTAAATCAACTCCTTTTTTATTATAAATATAAGTAGGCTTACTCTTCTTGTATGATTATGGTCTCGAATGATTTCCATCCTCCGCCATTGTATACATTTTCGAATCCTTTTTCTTTTAGAATTTGCATTGCTTTGCCACTTCTTCTTCCGCTTCGGCAGATAGTAATTATGTTTTCATAGGGTTTCAACCTTTCCTGATTCTCTTGTTTCGATATTTCAGAAAGAGGAATATTGATAGAATTCTCGAAATGACCTTCGCCAAACTCTTTTTCTGTGCGAACATCAACTACTATTGTATTTTCTTTTTGATAAATCTCTTTTAGCTGTTTATTATCAATTGTTTGCCCCTTACACGAAACAGCGATAATACAACATGTAGCAATAAGGGCGATCACACATATGGTTTTTAGATTCATATTTGTTTTAGTTTTTGTAATATTAACGATGTAAAGGTGGGGTTTTGTTCCACCCGATATATTACGGATATAGAATAGCCCTATCCCTACAAATGAATATAATATCCTTAATTAGCATTATTATTTATTGTTATAAAGGTAATGTATTATCCCGTCTACTAATCCTACTTTAGGCGCAAATATCTCATTTACTTTGCATATTTTGCATATTGTGGTAAAGATATACATCGCAGGAATAATAACATCGGCACGATAAGATTTCAGTTTATAATTCAATATTCTTTCTTCATATGTCATGTCTTTTAATGTATCGTATAATACCTGCAATTCGGGATAGTTGATGTATTGACCGTCTTTTTTATCCAGCAACTTGAATACTTTATTGATATTTCCTCCCGATGCTATAACGCTTAGTGGAGAATATTCTTTATAGATGTTGGCAAGCCATTTCTTAAATCTTTCTTTTTCATCTTTGTCTACAGCATCTACCAGCATGCGGACAGTTCCTAATTGGAAAGATTCCGAAGTAATTTTCTTCTGGCTACTGTAAAGTACGATCTCGGTACTACCTCCTCCCACATCTACATACAGGTAATTACGGTCTTTGTCCATCATTTTATCCAATCCGCCTGCCTGATAGATAATATCTGCTTCTTCATGTCCATTGATGATCTCGATGGTAATCCCACTGGTTTCTTTAATAGCGTCTACAATATCTTTTCCGTTTTTGGCATCCCTCATAGCGCTTGTTGCACATGCTCGATAACGGTTTACATTATATGCATTGATTAAGTGAGAAAATCCTTGTAATGCTTCACACAAGCGTAATTTTTTTTCTTCGCTTATTTCTTCTTTTGTAAATACATCTTCGCCTAAACGGATGGGAACCCGAAGAAAGGCTGTTTTCTTAAATTCTTTAGCAGATTTATTTTCATCAACTGTACTTATCATCAGCCGTATAGCGTTAGAGCCTATATCTATTGCTCCAAGTATTTCTTCTTTCATTTTTCTTCTTTTTTATCGGGAATGTTTTTATAGAAATCATACAATGCAATCTGAGAACGGCAAGGCTTACTCCGCCTTCTTGGAACATAATTATTTTTACCAAAAACGGTTAAGTCCCGTGCTTTGACATTATCGTTCCATTGTATATCGAAAAAGTCTTTTAGAGTTTGTTTTATTTTCTTGTCCATGATAGGGACCGCAACCTCGATTCGCCTGTCCAGATTGCGGGTCATCCAGTCCGCACTCGATATATATACCTGATTGTCTCCTCCATTGTTGAAAATAAACAATCGGGAATGTTCGAGAAAGCGATCTACTATACTGATTACTTTTATATTTTCACTTTGTCCTTTTACCTGTGGTTGGAGGCTACATGCTCCTCTGATGATCAGCCGTATTTTCACTCCGGCTTCACTGGCTTTATAGAGCAGTTTAACCATACGTTCGTCAGTCAGACTGTTGCATTTTCCGTATATGAATGCTTTTCTGCCTTTTTGTGCTTCTTTGATTTCACGCTCTATCATTTTTTCGGTTTGTGCCCTCAAATAATAGGGAGAAACCATCAGTTGTTTAAACTGAAATTGTTTGTGTGCATTTAATAGAAGCTCAAAGACTGTTTTGGCATCAGCGACGATTTGTTTGTTATAAGTGAAGAGTCCAAAATCGCTGTATACCTGGGCAGTCGTTTCATTAAAATTGCCAGTACCAATGTAAGTATATCCCTGAATGGTGGAGTTTTCCTTTCGTTCTATAAGAACAAGTTTACTATGAACTTTTAGCCCGGTAACGCCTGGAATTACTTTTACTCCCGCTTTTTGTAATAATTCTGTGTTTTCGACATTCTGTTCTTCATCAAAACGGGCGAATAGTTCGAGCAATACAACTACATTTTTTCCATTTTGGGCAGCATTGACAAGTGTATTGATGACTTTGGAACGTTCTGCAGTACGGTATAACGTAATATAAATATTCTGTACTTTGGGATCTATAGCGGCTTCGCGTAGAAAATCGATAAAGTGATTGAATGTATGATACGGGTAATTGAGTAGAATGTCTTTTTCCCTTATAACTTTCAGGATGCTAGAGAATGGCTTTATATCGGGATGTTGTAATGCAGTTAAAGGTGTGGTCTCCAAATCTGATTGTACTTTAGGAAACTTCATCAGGTCACGCATTCTATGATAACGCCCGCCTGCATCCAGATTATCGCTGCTTTTCAATTTTAGTTTTGTTGAGATAATATCGAATAAATCCTGAGGCATGTTACGGTCATAGATGAGACGGACAGGACGCCCGTGAAGACGGTTTTCTAAACCTTCTTCCATTTTTTCGAGCAGGCTTTTTGATATATCTTCATCAAAGCTAAGATGAGAATCCCTCATTAGTTTGAATGTATAAGCAGATATCTGATCATAGTTGAACATGAAAAATATTTCATCCAGGCATAACCGGATGATATCATCCAGAAAGATAATATCGTGCCGCCCTTCTTCGGATGGTAGTTTTACAAATCGGGGGCATGCACTGCTCACTGGTATCTGGATAATGGCATATTTAATATTTGTACCATTTTTTGAGGACATTTTAATTGCGTGATAAATATGATTATCGCTAAGAAAAGGTATTTTGAAGCTTTTCCTAAGGATGAGAGGAACAAGCCGAGGGCTAACTATATTGGAGAAATATTCGCGACAAAAATCTTCTTGCTCCTTGGTTAATTTGTTCTCATTAATAACATAGATACCATGCCCTTCCATTTCGGAAAGTATTTTTTCGTATATATGGGTGAATTTGAGTTGCCCATCCAAAACACGAGAATTTATGAGTGGTAATAGTTCAGCGGGAGTATATCCTCCTGATAGTTTCGGAATCTTTTTTCCTTTCAGATGGGTCAGGCGTACTATATTAGCTATACGTACTCGTATGTATTCGTCCTGATTGTTGGAAAATATACCTAGAAAGCGAAGCCTTTGCAACAAAGGAACACTTTCGTCCTGAGCTTCTTGCAAAACCCGTTCGTTGAAACTTAACCAACTTAAATCTCTGTTATTAATCATAATTCAATATTCACACAAAATTATGTACTATAAAGAACAGTTGTATAAAACGTTTGGTTCTTTTATTTTACTTGAAAACCGTATTTTGCCAATAAAGCGAGGAATCACATAGTATCTGAGATTTCCCGTTTTATTGTAAATATAACCAGAGTAAATCCTCTTTACTAGTATTTCTTATTTTCTTCTATTAGCTCTTCACTCCATTGTTCCGGAGCCATTGGAGAAAAAAGTTCTATTAAATTATCTTCAGGATCGCGCAGATTTACCGTACGACTCCCCCAATCAGGCATATCGGTAGGTTCATTAATAAATATTACACCCTTTTCTTTCAAAGCTTTATAAGTATCGTCAACATTATCCACACTGAAGCACACAAGTGATTTTTCCCGAAATCCTACAGGCAATTCTTTATCCGTGTTTCCTACGGACGGTGCCATCCAGTCGGATACAAAAAGGGCAAATCCCTCTATTCCGTCTGCTACCTTAAAAAAGGCATATCCGCTATTCTCATCACCCCAAGCCGGTTCCAAACCAAGTTGTTCAGAGTAGAACTTAAAGCATTTTGCAAAATCCTTAACTAATAATCTTACGTTACTAAATTTCATTGTTGTCGAATTTTTATGGTTATTCTTATATATATGACTTTTTACTGATTACTATAAATCTAGTTCTATTTCCTCCAAAGGATTCCAAAAAACTTTTTTCCAGTTTGTGATTCGATCGTTTTTCACTGATATACCTTCCGATTCTAATAAATTCTGCATACCTCCCTGATAGGTAAAAGCATCTTTACCGGATAATATTCCCTGACTATTTACTACTCTATGAGCAGGGATTTTCGACACAGAAGTATCAGCACTTGCCATAACTTTTCCAACCAATCGGGACATATTCGGGTAGCCTATAGCCTTAGCTATAGCGCCGTAACTGGTAGCCCTTCCTTTGGGTATTCGTCTGACAATATCATAAACTGCTTTAGTAAATATTTCTTTATCTATGTCTAGTCGTGGCATTGAGTAATTTGTTATTTATGTTGGTTGATGCTGTTATTTAATATTTAACTGAGCTCAATTAAAATTGCTTGCATCCCTTTTGTCCTATGTCTCATATTTAATAAACTAAGATCAAATAATATTTTATTTGTTATAAAGATATAATCTAAAATTAAGAATAAGAATCATTTTTGTAAGTCTCCTTAATATTTATGACTTTTGTATTAATAATTAAAATAGGTTGACAATGTTAAATATAGGATGCCATTTGTCTCTATCCAAAGGTTATTTAGCGATGGGTAAAGATGCAATTAGTATACAGGCAAATACGTTTCAGTTTTTTACGCGTAATCCTCGTGGAGGTTCTGCCAAAGAAATAAAGCCGGAAGATGCGAGTGCATTGACAGACTTGGTCAAGGAGAATGATTTTGCACCATTGCTGGCACATTCGCCATATACTTTAAATCTGTGTTCGGCAGAACCTAAAACCAGATCATTTGCACAACAGATGATGGCGGATGATTTGCAACGTATGGAAGGTCTACCCTGTAATTTGTATAATTTTCATCCGGGTAGCCATACCGGACAGGGTGTTGAGAAAGGGACTGAATTGATAATCGAAGGTCTGAATATGGTTATGAAACCTGAGCAAACGACTATTGTATTATTGGAAACAATGGCAGGGAAGGGGAGTGAAGTGGGACGCACTTTTCAGGAGTTGAGGCGGATAATAGATGGTGTGGATTTGAAAGAAAAGATGGGAGTATGTCTTGATACTTGCCATATCTATGATGCCGGCTATGATATAGTTAATGATCTGGATGGAGTATTGGCTGAGTTCGACGAAGTTATCGGACTAGATAGGTTATATGCTATTCACCTGAATGATAGCATGAATCCTATGGGAAGCCACAAAGACCGTCATCAAAAGATAGGAGAGGGTACAATCGGGATAGATACTTTTGCAAAAATAATTAATCATCCCAAACTAAAGCATTTACCTTTTAATTTGGAAACCCCTAATGAATTGGATGGTTATGCAAAAGAAATCGAACTTTTGAGAAGCCTATATAATGTCTGATCCTATTCATTACCACTTCTAAACTGTGTAGGAGTAATCTCAAACTGATCTTTAAAGCATCTGCTGAAGTAGAAAGGATCATTGAATCCGACTTTATATGCTACTTCGGAAATATTGAGATCAGTGGTTCTAAGTAGTTCAGCAGCTTTTTTGAGACGTATTATTCTGATATATTCGTTGGGGGAATAACCGGTTATTCCCTTGACTTTTTTGTAAAACATGGTTCTGCCTAAATTGACAGATTGGGCAAACTCTTCGATCGAAAATTCTGTATTGTCCAGATTTTGATAAAGAATAGTGTGCACCTTTTCCAGAAACTCCTTATCCTTATCAGTAGTTGTTATAGTAACCTGACTTGTGCCTATTTCTTGCGAAAATTTATGTTGAAGTTTTTCCCTCTGTTCTATTAATTTGATAATGCGAGTAGTCAGATATTTTGTACTGAAAGGTTTCATTATATATGAGTCGGCACCGGCCTCTATTCCTTCGACCTGATGTTCTATCGAGGAATGCGCTGTTAGTAAAATAATAGGGATGTGGCTGGTCTCGAAATCGGATTTGAGTTTTTTTGTTACTTCAAATCCGTTCATTTCGGGCATCATTACATCACAGACTATCAGATCAGGTTGTTCGTTTGTTGCAACTTCCAACCCTTTTAATCCATTTGAAGCTGTCAATACCTGAAAAGAATTTTCTAACTGGCTCATTAAAAATTCTCTGATTTCATTATCATCTTCAATGATCAGAAGTTTATAATCTTTATATTTCTTATCTACTATCAGTTCTTCTTCCGTATGGCTGTTCTCCTCTTTGTCATTTTCTGGGATGTTTAAAGAATTGCCACTAATAATATTTTCTCCGCTATATGTGTCTTTAGTAACGGGAATTGTTACCAAAAATGAAGCACCTCCCCATTCAGAATCATTATAAACTATTTTTCCCTTATGTATATTGACTAATTCGGAAGTCAAATGAAGACCTATTCCAATTCCTGATTCGGAATAGTTTATTTGTTTGAACCTTTGGAATAGTAAGTCCAGCTTACTTTGAGGAATACCAATTCCTGAATCAGAAACTTTCAATTCCAGATCATTTTCATCAAACGACAGTTCTACTTTTATATTTCCGTTTTCGGGTGTGTGTTTGAAAGCGTTAGATAAAAGATTGAATAGTACTTTATCCATTTTGGCTTTGTCCAGAAGAATAATTTCTGATTCTTTATTACTTGTAAATGTAAAATGTATGTGGCTTTTCCCTGCCGTATCAGAGAATATATTATAGATATCTTGGAAAAAAGCGACAGCATCCGTATATTCGAGTGTGAGTTCCTGACTATCTTTTTGTAGTTTCCTGAATTCTAATAACTGGTCTATCAGTCTCATTAATCTGGATGAGCTTTTCTCTAACACCTTAATTTGCTTTTTCAGAGAAGGAGGGAGAGAGGGCATTGTGTTTATATTTTCTATACTTCCCCTGATAATTGTTAAAGGAGTCCTGAACTCGTGAGAAATGTTTGTAAAAAAGCGTAAACGATATTCGGTCAATCGTTTCTCTATCTCTACAGCATTATGAAGTTTATTCATCTTGAGGATCAGTTTTGCAGCGAAAAAACAACTGACTAATAGTACTATAATATATATGGCTATTGCCTGAGATGATTTCCAGAAAGGAGGAACTATGGTAATTTCCAGAGTGGTTTCATTCTCATCTAAAATTCCGGAACTATTGATTCCTTTTACCTTAAACGTATATTTACCGGAAGGAATATTCTTGTAGCTTGCTACATTGTATTGAGTAATGGGGCTCCAAGTCTTATCATAACCTTCGAGAATATAGGTGTATCTGTCGGAAAAGGAGTTCTGATAATTGAGGGATGAAAATTCGATGCTGAACGAATTTTGTCCGTTTTTTAATTTTATTCTTTTTGTTTCAGAAATACTAACCTTAAGGGGAGAGTCGGGGCTATTGGAAATAACAGGTATGCCGTTAATTCTCAATCTAGTCAGAGTTAATAGGGGAGCAGCAGAGTTTTTCTCATTGAAAGATAAAGGATTGAAAATATAAAGCCCGTTGTAACTACCGAACATTAGTTCTCCATCTTTCCGCTTAAAACTGGAAGACTCACAGAATAAATTACTTTCCCATATATCGGAGAAGTTATAATTTTCGAATGTATATGATGTAAGATTGAATTTCGATATACCATTTTCCGTACTGATCCAGAGATTCTTATTATTGTCTTCTTCTATCGATTGGATTACATTGTTGATAATCCCTTCTTCGGAAGAGAAATGTTTAAAATGAATATCTCCGTTTATAGAATCTTTATTGGCTAAATTTAATCCTCCTCCCGATGTCCCTATCCATATTCGATTCTGGCTGTCTTTGAACATGATTTTTACCTCGTTATTATTGAGTGAATTTGGATTGCTTTTATCAAAATGATAATGTCGGATGTGATGGGGGAGTTTTTCAATTTTATTCGGATCGAAAACTATGATACCATTATTTCCTCCTACCCAGATTAAGCCAGAATCATCCTGAATAATGCTGCGAATAAATTTTTGATTTTCAGATACAGAGTGTATTCTTTTAAATTTGAAGTCATCATCGTTTTTTTCGCAAAGCAGAAGCCCTCCGCCAAAAGTTCCTATCCATACATTCTCGTTCGAATCAATTAATATCGAGTATATGCTGTTGTTAGCTAAACTTGTTGTATCCTGTAAGTTATGGCTGTATGTTTTATACTTTTCATTTTCTTTCGAGAAAACTAGTAGCCCATTTCCTTTCGTTCCGACCCATTTGCTACCATCTTTATCTTCAACTATGCAATAGGGCATTCCTTGAGATAAGGAGATTGTATTTTTGATGTGTAGATTTTCGTCAAAAATATACATATTACCGCTTTTCGTTCCTATCCATATGTTTCCGGATTTATCCTGAAAAACAGTCCTTATTATTTTATTCTCAACATTTTTTTTGTCTGTATCAGGTAAGAATACCTCATTTTGGTATTTTGTTAATGAGATTTTACAGATTCCGGTATGTTCTGTTCCTATCCAAATATCTCCACTTCTGTCTTCAAAAACTGATAATAAATAATTGGTTTTTAGTTCACTGTTGTTTCTTGTGAAATGGCTTAATTCTCCGGTTTTTGAGTCCAAGGCGAACAAACCGTTTCCATAGGTAGTAATCCAGTCTATCCCTCGCGAATCGGAGTAGATATCGTATCTTTCCAGGTCAATAACGGATAATATTGATTTAGGAATTAACTCTATTTGTTTAAATTTGTTTTGGTCTGTTTCGTATTTCCAGACATTTCCGGATTTATTGTATACCCAAATCTGTTTCTTATTATCTGTTAAGATCCGGGTTCCGATCAACTCCTGATTTTCGAATAATTCTTTAGCACTACTTATGGTTGCATGTTCTGTATTCAGTAGATAAGTGCCTTGTTTACCTGTTATTAGGATATTTTTGTTGTCTAAAACTGCAGTTTGATTGATTGTATATTTGCCCTTTTGTGGAGAAATATTGATTTTGGAAAAGTATCTTTTTTTGTTTTTATCAACTACAATAATTTTGTTGTTCTGAGTAAAAAAATAAATAAATTCTCCGGATTCTTTAGCTCCCTGAAAACTAAGATTATCATCTCCTGTAATATAATACTCCGGATTGTCCTTATTTACTTTATACAATTCTTTATCAGTACCTAACCATATCTGATGGTTCGAATCTTCAAAGACAAAATTCACGATGTTGGTTTGAATCGTGTTTTTGTCAAAAAAGGTGGCTATCGGTTCATCATCTACATAGCGTATACGGCATGCTCCTTCTTTTGTTCCCCATAGCCATACGTCTCCGTTTGTTGTTATCTGGATATCCAGATAAGTTTTCGCCTCATTCCTACCTGTGTAATCGACAAAAGATTCGGTGTGCGTATTATAACAGTTGACAATACCGGATGTCAGATGTACCCAGATACGCCCGTCCTGGTCTTCTATTGTTTTCTTTATTTTATTTTCGGTGAGTGATGGAGAATGAAACTCCGGTAACATAACAATAAACTCTCTACCATCGTAGCGGTTCAGACCGTTTATGGTACTAGCCCATATAAAGCCTTTCCCATCCTGCATAATATACCTTACGGTATTATGGGATAGCCCGTTTTTGTTATTTATATTCTCAAATTTTAGGTTATCGATGGAATAAATCGGATATACTAAAATATAAAGTAACAGAACAATTAGATTTAATCTTTTCATGTAATCAAGGATAACATCTCAAAGTTAATTAAGATTAAAACAAATACATCTTCTCTCAACGCTATTTCATGGGCAAGGTAAACATAAGTCCATGAATATTGTCAAAAAATCCTGTTAATTATAAAGATGGAATGGGTTAAAAATGCGCTGTTGAACAAAAATGAAGCCTAAATGTCAAATTTTCGATGAGCGAGTTGGGAAGCCTCATTACATTTGTCAATAAAATATAAAATGTAGAAAGAGGAGTTTTGTCGTAGGGGATATATAAACCTTGTAATCTTAGTTTATAACCTAATATAAACAAATTAATATCATGAATAATAACAAAAAGAAAGAGAGTAGATCTTTTAGTTTGAAGGTGTTGCTGTTCTTGGTCTCCTTTCTGGTGGGGAGTATGGCTTTTGCCCAGAACAGTATACAAGTTTCCGGTACAGTACAGGACGAATTAGGTCCGCTTCCGGGAGTAAGTGTTGCCATTAAAGGAACAACTACGGGTACTTTGACTGATTTGGATGGTAAGTTTACATTGAACGTTCCGAATGATAAGGCAATCCTGACGTTTTCCTTCCTCGGGTATGTTCCTCAGAGCATAACAGTAGGTTCCAACAAGACACTTAATGTTACGATGAAAGCCGAAGATAATTCTTTGGACGAAGTCGTAGTTATTGGTTATGGTTCTGTCAGGAAAAAAGACCTGACCGGATCTACCGTATCGGTAAGGGGTTCGGAATTAGCGAATATTCCGGTGACAACAGCTGCTCAGGCTTTGTCCGGTAAAGCAGCCGGAGTAAATGTGATCCAGAATAGTGGAGCGCCGGGTGCCAATGTTCAGATTACAGTACGTGGAGGAACATCTATAACGCAGGGTACAGAGCCTTTGTATATTGTGGATGGTTTCCAGATGGAGAACGGATTGCAGAATGTCGATATTAATGATATCGAGAGCATCGATGTGATGAAAGATGCATCTGCAACGGCTATTTATGGGGCACGGGGTTCTAATGGTGTAGTATTGATTACTACTAAATCTGGGAAATCAGGAAAAACAGAGGTTTCGTACAATGCTTATGTTAGTTTTAACCGTTTAGGTAAAAAACTGAATCTATTGGGAGTTGAAGATTATGTAAAATATCAGTATGAATACAATACACTGCGTGGTAATGCGGATAGCTTTGCCAATTTCTTCGGAGGTGATGTGAATGCTTCTGATTTTTATACCGGAGCTTATTCCCGTATTTCTCAGGAATATGGAAACCGTGCCGGAATCGATTGGCAGGATTTGGTATTCGGTGATACAGGTATTACCCAGAATCACAATTTAAATATTAGTGGTGGTGGCGAAAAGACCAAATATATGCTGAGTTATAATTATACAGGGGAAGACGGTATCATGGAAAAACATGATTATCAGAAGAACAGTATTCGTGCAAAGATCAATCATGAATTATGGAAAGGTGTCCGCCTGGATTTCGCTTCCAGCATGCAAATGACTAAAGTAGACGGTGGTGCATCGTTGGGTGGTAAGCTGAAACAAACCATCCTGCAACCGATAACAGGTGGAGCCAGATGGACGAACGAACAAATGATAGGTACCGATATAGGTACGGAGATAGGGGAGATAATGAATGATGCCAATTATGATGCGCAGAACCCTATTCTGGATAACAGGGCTATTTCCAACGAAAAATATACACGTATGGCAACTGTCAATGCAGGGTTAGAGATAGATCTTATGAAGGATCTGACATTCCGTACGGCGGGTAGCTATATGTGGCAACAAGTCCGCAAAGATTATTGGGACGATGGTAGCACTAAGCAGGCTAAAGCAAATAAAAGCCCTTACGGCTACGGTTCACGCGACAATAGCGAGAAGTATTCGTGGCAGGTGACAAATACGCTGAACTATGCTTTCAATCTTAAAGATGCGCATCGTTTTACTGTACTGTTAGGACAGGAAACTTATTATACTGAAAATATGAAACTGGAAAACGAATACCGTAGTTTTTCGGATGGTAATTTCGGACTGAATGATGTGAGTATGGGTGTACCCTATACATGGAAATCGGAAAAAGAGAAAGTAGGATTGGTTTCTGTATTTGGGCGTTTGTCTTATAACTTCAATGACCGCTATCTTTTTACAGGAACTTTACGCGGTGACGGTTCTTCTAAATTTGCGAGAGGCAAACAATGGGGCTATTTTCCATCAGCATCTGCGGCGTGGCGTGTTACGGAAGAAACCTTCATGGCGAATATTAAGGAATACATGAATAGCTTAAAGCTACGTATAGGTTATGGTATTGCAGGTAATAACAATATCAAGAACAATATGTACGCCACTTCTTACGGTTCGGGGCATTATGGCTACAACGGAGGAGATTATATTACATATATTCCGGGTACAGTATTAGGAAATGCCGATCTGAAATGGGAAAAAACCACTACAACTAACGTTGGGTTGGATATGTCGTGGCTTAACAGCCGTTTCAATCTTTCTGTAGACTGGTATAACAATGAATCGTCCAACCTGCTGATCGAAAACAAAATTCCTACTTCTACCGGATATTCGACCCAGATACAAAATATCGGTTCTATTCGCAATAGAGGTGTGGAATTTGTGTTGAATACAACAAATATTGTAAATAAGGACTTTACGTGGACAACGGATTTCAATATTGCGTTCAATCGTTCGAAAGTATTGGATTTATATGGAAGCGATGAATTAAATTACTTTATAAAGGATTACGAATCGCGTATGGGTTATAAAATCGAAGTAGGTCAGCCTTTAGGTCAGTTTTATGGACTTATTTATGATGGTATCTATACTACGGACGATTTTACTCAGAATGCGGATGGATCATATACTCTGAAAGATAATATTCCGTACCTTAAAGGTAGTACCCGCTCCAATGTGAAAGTAGGAGATGTAAAATACAAAACGACTGCTGGAGAAGTAGATAAAGACGGATTTCCTGTTTACTCTGTCAACGACCGTACTGTTATCGGTAATGGACAACCTAAATTTACGGGAGGTATGAGTAATACTTTCACGTATAAAGGTTTTGACCTGACTGTATTCTTCAATTTTGTATACGGAAATGAAGTATTCAATATGAGTACTCAGCGTTTCATCGGTCCATACCTTGCTAACCAGAATACGTTGGCGAAAATGAACAACCGGTTTACATTGATAGACCCTGCAACCGGTAAAGAATCTACAAGCCTGACACGATTAGCTGAGTTGAATCCAAATCAAAACGGATTATTATGGAATATCTCTTCCAATAATAAAAATGCGATCAGCGACCATAGCAGCTATTATTTGGAAGATGGTTCTTTCCTGCGCCTGAATAATATCACATTGGGCTATACATTACCGAAGAAACTGGTGCAAAAGATGAAGATCAACAGCGTTCGTGTTTATGGTACGCTGAATAATATCCACACGTTTACCAAATACAGTGGTTATGACCCTGAAGTATCGGCATATGATCCTGAATCGGCATCTGACCCTAAAAAGTCTGGCGAGGGATTGGCTGTTGGTGTAGATAATTCTTCATATCCTCGTGCAAAGAGTTGGGTATTAGGAGTAAACTTAACATTTTAATAGATCATAAATATGAAAAAGATAATAAATATTTTAGGGATATTTCTCCTGTTGATGATGTTCAGCTCATGTCAGGACTGGTTGGATATGCCTTCCGAATCTAAAGCTGACAGTGGCACCGTTTTTTCAACAGTAAGTAGGGCAGAGATGGCTGTAGTAGGTGCTTACCCTTTCCTGCATACACAGGAATTAGGTTACCAATTATTGATGGGTACGGACGAATCGAGTTCAACCGAATCAAACTCCAAATACAACGTATCGAATTACGATTATACGAACCTTACCGGAATGTTAAGTTCAACGTATACTACAATGTACCGCGCAATCGAATATTCGAATGTATGTATTAAAAACATACCGAATATGAGCGTGTCGGAAAGCGAACAGGCAAAAGTGAATTCATTGTTGGGTGAAGCTTATGCTGTGAGGGCGTATGCTTATTGGAATATTGTACGTTTTTATGGTGATGTTCCTTATACGAATATCCCTACTTCGGATCTGACTACTTTCATTTCTTCACGTGTAAGCCGAGACGAGATATGGGATAACTGTATAGCTGATCTGCAAAAAGCTGTTGAATTACTTCCGTGGAAAAGCGAAGGTATGGTAAAAACAGGGGAGCGTTTCACCAAGAATTCAGCTTACGGTATTTTGGCTCGTGTAGCTCTTCATGCTGCCGGATATTCATTACGTTGGGATTTGAGTACCGTGCCTTATAATGCAGGTTCTGTCAAGATAGCACAGCGTGACGATGCAACTCGCATCCGTGAATTATATCAAATAGCTGCCGATGCGTGCGCGGCTGTTATATCAAAGAATGAAAATAGCTTGTTGGAGAATTACGATCAGGTTTTCCGCGATTTGGCTTTGAAACAATATAACAATGAAACCATACTTGAATATGGCTGGTTTGGCTCGAATGCTTCTGACGTGCGTACAGGTTATGTAAATGGTGTTGCTACGAGTGGAACAAGTGCAACCTTCGGAAAAGGTGGTCCTCAGATGATTACTATGCCAACTCTTTACTTCGAATTTGATGAAGGAGACCAGCGTCGTGATGTGTCAGTTTGTAATTATGGTATTTTGGCGAATGACAACTTGCAGATGAGTACTTACATCGGAACTTGTTTGGGTAAATACCGTATTGACTGGAAAGCTGATCGTGGTACAACTGACAGCAAACGCGATATTAATTTTCCATTGCTGCGTTATTCGGATGTATTGTTGATGTATGCAGAAGCTCTGAACGAATTGAATAATGGTGCGACTGAAGCTGCAATAGATGCATTGAAACAAGTCCGCTTGCGTGCATTCAAAAAAGATGTTTCTAAAGTAGGGGCTATCCCGACAGGATATAGCGAGTTCAAAGATGCTATTATCAAAGAACGTAAACTGGAACTTTCGAACGAATCGCTTCGTAAAAGTGACCTTACCCGTTGGGGAATCTTATTCGAGCATCTGACAGCAGAAAAAGATAAGCTGTATCAACTGGCAGAACGCAAAGGTCAATATGCGAGTGTTGATGTATATCGTGCCTACAAAATGGTGAAGGGTGTTATGAAAAATCCGGTTATTGCTCTTTCTTATGTTTCTATGAGTGATGCGGATGTTGCTTCAATGGGTCTTACAGAGACGGAAAAAACTACGCTAAACACTCTGAATGCGTCGGGTAAAGGTTATCTGGATAAAACCCTTTATGAAGATAAAGCGACAGGTAAAGTGTATTTTAATAAGAATGACGTACCTGCCGGAACAGATGTTACGGAAGCATCTTACACAATATTGAATATGTTTGGCTGCCATTCGGTGAAGCAGATGGGTGGACTTTCTGTGGAGGAAGTACCGGGATTGGCTTCGGTAAATAAATGGATCGAAAACATGTTTTACGGAATGCAGAAAAATATGGTGGAAATCATGCCATTTAATACAACTAATATAATCGATGTAAATCCCGGATTGATCGGGCAACAACATCCAATGTATTAATTAGTTATATGGATCACCGTTTAAAACGGTATAACAAAAGCGTTCTTTTTAGTTCTTTTTTACTGCCGCGCCTTTTCAAAAGCTTGCCTTCCGTGCTTTTGTCTTGACACAAAAGCACCAAAAAGTCAAGGCTGCATCTCTCTGGCGACCTGTCAGCGATTTGTTGACTAAAACAAATAAAACTCTCATTCTTAAGGAATGCTCAGACAGCATTTGTTTTCTTACGTCAACTGCATCGGACAGGTAACCCGCTTGGAGAGACAGATGCCGATCCCTGCTGATACCCGAATGTCGGGTGTAAACCGCGTGACATCTGGCTTTGCAGACGGGCACCTCTCAGGCGAATAAGGGCGTTCGCCAAAGGCGAAAATTGAAAGTGTCTGAGCAGCTTTGCTGCGAGTTGTTTTCAATTTAGTCCATGAGTCTGCGAGAGGTCGTCTAAGAAGCTTAGTCACAAAAAGACTTTTTGATTCCTTTTGCGGCTTGGGGCAAAAGGAATGCAAGCAATCTATTTGATTGCGCGCAGTATGAATGAAAAGAACATTTTATCCAATTATTGATTGGTGTTATTCTATAAAACTTAACTGAAAAGTTGATGCAAAAAATTCTTCTTATATCGATATGTGTGTTGGGATATGTCTATAGCTTATTCTCACAGTCTCTGGCATTCCCTACAGCCGAAGGATACGGAAAGTATACTTCGGGCGGAAGAGGAGGGCGTGTAATTACGGTCACTAATCTCAACGACTCGGGTATAGAAAGTTTACGATACGCCATAGAACAAAAAGGAGCACGGACAATAGTTTTTGCGGTAGACGGAACTATTGACCTGCAATCGAAACTGATTATTGAGAATGACAGCATCACTATTGCCGGGCAAAGTGCGCCCGGTGATGGGATCTGTCTGAAAGGTTATCCTCTGTATGTGAGGGCGAATAATGTGATTATCCGTTATATCCGTTCGCGGATGGGCGACCTTTACGGAATAGAAGACGATGCGATGGGAGCTATGCGTGTAAAAGACCTGATTATCGACCACTGTTCGATGTCGTGGTCGGTCGATGAATGCCTTTCCGTTTACAGGTCTGATAATGTGACTGTACAATGGTGTATGGTGACGCACAGCCTGTCCAAATCTGCTCACTCCAAAGGAGCGCATGGTTTTGGTGGAATATGGGGAGGAAGCAAAGCGACTTTTCATCACAATCTGTTGGCTCATCATAGCAGCCGTAATCCCCGTTTTGCGTCCGATGGATATTCCCCTGTGGATTTCCGCAACAATGTGGTTTACAATTGGGGATTCAAATCTGCTTACGGAGGAGGACAACATGGAAAAATAAACTTTGTAGCAAATTATTATAAGCCCGGACCTGCAACATCAGACAACAAGAGGGCATGGTTTCTTGATCCGGCTGAAGATGGTACGGGCTCATATTTTGTAGCAGGGAATATCATGGAGGGCAGTGACGAAGTTACTGCCGATAACTGGAAGGGAGTAGGTTCCGCCAACAGAACGAAGGCGGAACAACCTTTTCCTTATGAACCGATTCACGAAGATTCTCCCGAAATAGCTTTTGAAAAAGTTCTTGCCTATGCAGGTTGCAGTTACCGCCGCGACTCGTATGATGAGCGTGTGGTAGAAGAAGTGAGAACAGGAGCAGCTACAGGCGGCGAGACTTACGGAGGAGGAAACAAAGGTATTATAGATTCACAAAATGCAGTAGGCGGATGGCCTGAGCTTCAACAAGGTAAATATCCCTTGGATAGTGATGGCGACGGTATGCCCGATACATGGGAAACGGCTAATGGATTGAATCCGAAGGATGCGAAAGATGGAAATCTGTACAATCTCAATGAAGATTATACAAATATTGAAGTGTATCTCAACTCTTTAGTAAATTTAGAAAACTATCATTATTCTGTACTGAAAAAAGATACGAACAAGGAAGTAACAGGTAAATATCCGCAGGATAAGATTTCCGGTTTTAGTAAGAGATTACAACCCTTGGGACGTATTCTCGAATCGGAAGGATATTATGTCTGGTGTTGTGCACCAATTTTTGATGAGGACGGAAAAGTTCATGTTTTTTATTCACGTTGGCCTGAAAAATACAAAATGGGAGGTTGGATACATAAAAGTGAAATAGCACATGCGGTCGCGGATAAACCCGAGGGACCTTACAGGTATGTGGGAACCGTACTTGCTCCACGTCCCGGTTATTTCGATGCGACCACCTGCCACAATCCGCATATACAGTATGTGAACGGTACATATTACCTTTTCTATATGGGTAATAGTGACGGTACGGTTTACACGAAACGTATCGGTATAGCAAAGTCCAAATCGCTATACGGACCTTGGGAAAGATACGACAAGCCGATTCTGGAAGCAGGGAAAGATGACGAATGGGATGACTGCAATACGACTAATCCTGCATTTGTTTCACATCCCGACGGACGGGCATGGCTCTATTATAAATCGTGGAATAAAGAGGCTTACCAAAATGAAAAAGGCGCTATTCGTGCCAATCGAAAGTATGGTCTGGCTATTGCCGAAAACATAGAAGCAGAATACAAAAGAATAAAGGAAAATCCGGTTGTTGATTTTTCAAAATACGGAGATAACAAGCAGGTCGAAGATGCCTATGTGTATATCGAAGATGGCAAATTCAAAATGCTGATGCGCGATATGGGATATTTTGACCACGAGGTCGGATTGATTTTCGAATCGGAAGACGGAATCAACTGGTCGGAACCTCAGATTGCGTGGTTTGGCGCGGATGCTTATTTGCAGGAACCGCCTGCTCCCTCACACCTGAAAAGATACGGACGCTTCGAACGTCCCCAGTTATTAATGAAAAACGGAAAACCCGCATACCTTTTCAATGCTATGCAAGGAGGAAAATACGGAACAGCCTCGGGGTTTGTCTTTAAAATATTATCTGACAATGAATAATTACTTTACAATGAAAAAATGGGCAGTTCTGCTTTTTGCAGGTTTTCTGGTTGCCTGCGGGAATGATACACCCGAAAAGATTGACCGTTATGCTTTGGTTGAAAGAAATAATCCGAAGGTGGCGGAGTTCGAGGAATTATCTTCCCTGTCTGTCGGTAACGGTAATTTTGCGTTTACGGTGGATGCTACAGGATTGCAAACCTTTCCTGAACTATATTCGGCAGGTGTTCCTTTAGGTACACAATCTCAATGGGGATGGCATAGTTATCCGAACGCCGAAAACTTCAAACCGGAAGAAACTTTAAAGAACTACAATTTCAGGGGATGGGATGAGCCTTATGCCGTTCAGTTCAACGAGAAAGGACGTCAACAGGATGCGGCCAACTATTTCCGTGTCAATCCTCACCGTCTGCATTTAGGTTATGTCGGATTAGAGATGACCGATGAGAATGGCGAAAAAATTAAATCGGAGGAGTTTAAAAATATCAACCAGACACTTGATTTGTGGAAAGGGATGGTTTCGAGCCGCTATACTGTAAATTCCGACTCAGTATCTGTGGAAACGGCAGTTCACCCCAATCAGGATCAGATAGCTGTTAACCTTAATTCTCCTATGATTAGCAAGGGAAAGATGAAAGTAAATCTCCGCTTTCCGTATCCTAGCGGAAAACATGCGGACGACGCTACGGATTGGACTGTTCCGGAAAAACATAAAACGGAGATATTCTCTCAGGACGATCATTCTTTCGTGTTGAAAAGAACTTTAGATACAACTGTTTACTATGTATCGGTCAAATATGAAGGAAAAGCTGTTTTGTCGGAAAAGGAAAAACATTATCTGGTGTTGACTCCCGAAAGTGATAAGTTCTCATTCGTATGTGAATTTACCGACAAAGCACCTGCAAAACTGAATAATAATACGAATGAAGCATTCGAAGCTTCTTCACAATATTGGACTGCATTCTGGGAAAAAGGCGGTGCTGTCGATTTCTCTAAATGTACCGACGAAAGGGCGAAAGAATTGGAGCGCAGAGTTATCCTGTCTCAATACCTCATGGCTATACAATCGGCAGGAATGTATCCTCCGCAGGAAACAGGATTGACGTACAACAGTTGGTTCGGAAAATTTCACCTCGAAATGCACTGGTGGCATGCTGTACATTTTGCATTGTGGAACAGAGCCGATTTACTGGAGCGTAGTATGGACTGGTATGCACAGGCATATCCTGTGGCTAAACAAATAGCCGAAAGACAAGGATTCAAAGGCGCGCGCTGGATGAAGATGACCGATCCATCGGGTACGGAAGCTCCCTCGAAAGTGGGTTCGTTCCTTATCTGGCAACAACCTCACTTCATTTATATGGCTGAACTTATTTACAGGAACAATCCATCAGAGGAAGTAATTCAAAAATATGGTTTTCTGGTAAATGAAACGGCTGAGTTTATGGCTTCTTTCGCTACGTATGACGAATTGGAGGGACGCTATATCCTGAAAGGGATCATTCCGGCTCAGGAAACTTTGAGGGCTTCGGAGACTATCAATCCACCTTTCGAACTTTCTTACTGGCACTATGCGATGTCGGTTGCTCAGCAATGGAGAGAGCGTGCAGGCGAAAAGCGCAAACCTCAATGGGATGAATTGATAGATAAACTTTCTCCGCTAACGGCTTTGGACGGATTGTATCTGGCTTCGGAAGATGCGGTGGATACTTACAAAGATATTCGTTTTACTTCCGACCATCCTGCGGTGTTGGGTGCATTAGGAATATTGCCGCAATGTAAATTGGTACGTCCTGATTATATGACAAATACGTTAAACTGGATTTGGGATAACTGGAACTGGGGTAAAACGTGGGGCTGGGATTATCCGATGACAGCCATGAGTGCGGCGCGATTAGGTGACCCTGAGAAAGCAGTCGGTGCTTTATTGATGGAGAAGCGTACCAATACATATCTGGTGAATGGTCATAATTATCAGGATTCTCGTCTGCGGGTATATCTTCCGGGTAATGGCGGTCTGTTGACAGCCATAGCAATGATGTGTGCAGGTTGGGATGGTAATGAAGTTAAGAATCCGGGTTTTCCGAAAGATGGTACTTGGAACGTGGTTTGGGAAGATTTAAAGGCTATGCCTTAGGCTATCTTCATTTTGTCTGCGCGGAATTATAAATTCCTTGCATTCCTTTTGACTAATGCCTCAAAAGGAATCAAAAACGCATTTTGTGGCTGAGTCTTTTAGACGACCTCTAGTAGCCTCAAAGGCTAAATTGAAAATAACTTGCAGTCTAAAGCCTGCTTCAAACAGCTTTCAATTTTACGCCTTTTCCGGCTGAGAGGTGCCCGTCTAAAAAACAAAGGCCACATTTATACCCGATGTATTGCATACGCCTGATTGACATTTATCTCGCAGGCGGGTACCTGTTTGGTGCAGGCGACTATAAGAATTAAATGTTGTCTGAACACCTGTAAGGTGTGAGTTTAGTTTAATTCAGTCGCCAAATAGTATGACAGGTCGCCGAGAGATGTAGTCTTGACCTTTGGTTACTTTGTGTCAAGACAAAGTGACAGAAAAAGAATTAAAAATTAATAATGTAGGGGCAGGGCTTGTCTCTGCCCGTTTACAAAGAAGATGAGATACATTGCATTTACATATCTTTTGTTGGTTCTCTGTTTGAGTACTGTTTCTGCCCAGCCGAAAGGATATTGGCATGGAAAAGAACGTCAGTTGCGATATACACCTGAAGGACAGGATTTCATTATCGTGAACGGAGATAAAAAATTCAACCGAGCTTTATATGGTACAAATACTGCCTTTCGTATCGAAACAGGAGATTTGCCCGAATTCGGATTCTTTATGCCGAATATGGGAGGTAATATGCAATTTGGTCTTATCAGTAACGATAAAAGCCTTTGGCTGAATGATGCTGAATATATCAAATCTGTTTACAGGGCAGGAAGCCGTATCTATGAAATAAAAGACCCGTTTATCGGGGAGGGGAAAATTACACTTACTGTTTTAGCTATGGCTGAAGCGGAAGGCATGATTATGAAGATAGAAGCGTATAATCTGCCTGCCGGTATAGAACTGATTTGTATGTATGGCGGGGCAAGTAATAAGCGTTTCTTTCGGAATGGAGATTTGGGAGTAGATGACCCTAACGCTTTTGCTCTTCATCCTGATGCTTGTGAGAATAATCTTTACACAATAAGTGAAAATTCCTTTTTGCTAGAATACGGACAGGGAACAAAAGGAGGTCCTCTGAAAATAGCGGGAGTCTTCCCTGAAAAATCGTTGTTGAAGCTAGCTTCTCCCTTTGCGGTAATGACTCCCTTTGGTTTGTGGAACTCCTCTGTTTCTGAAAATAAGCCTGTATTGGTGTCAAAGATAGCTTTGAATAAATCAGGCGAATACTATGTTGCTATCAAAAGTGATGATAATAAGAGCCTAAGCTATGGTCACTTGAAAAGTGAATTCGAGAGAGCAGAAACTAAACGGCAAGAAATAGCCGGAACAGTGAAAATAAATACACCTGACCCTTATTTCAATACTTTGGGAGGTGTGCTAAGCATTGCTGCCGATGGTATCTGGGATGAAGTTACCAATACATGGCAACATGGTGCGGTGGGGTGGCGTATGCCGTTGAACGGCTGGCGCGCTGCCTATGTCGGAGATGTGGTCGGTTGGCACGAGCGTACCCGCAAGCATTTCGACGGATATGCGAATTCTCAGATTACCAACGTTGAACCCACTATGCCTCATCCTGCACAAGACCGGAAACTGAATCTGGCGCGGGCTGAAAAAACATGGGGGACGCAGATGTACAGCAACGGATATATTTGCCGTAATCCGAACAATACGAGCCAGATGCACCATTACGATATGAATTTGGTCTACATAGACGAACTGCTTTGGCATTTCAACTGGACAGGAGATATGGATTATGTACGAAAAATGTGGCCTGTTCTGAAACGTCATTTGGCGTGGGAAAAACGGAATTTCGACCCGAACGATGACGGACTATATGATGCTTATGCAGGAATATGGGCGAGTGATGCTCTTCAATACAATAGTGGAGGCGTAACACATTCGTCAGCTTATAACTACCGCGCAAATAAAATGGCTGCTGAAATAGCTGAAAAATTAGGAGAAGATCCGAAGCCCTATAAAGCCGAAGCCGAAAAGATACTGAAAGCAATAAACTCTACATTGTGGCTGGCTGACAAAGGATGGTGGGCTGAATATAAGGACTTCATGGGTAATCAGATGATACATCCGAATGCTGCCGTATGGACAGTTTATCATGCTATCGATTCGGATATTCATACACCTTTTCAGGCATATCAGGCGACACGCTATGTGGATACCGAAATACCTCATATACCTGTATTAGCAAAGGGATTGGAAGATAAAGAATATCAGACCATATCTACAACCAACTGGCTGCCTTATTCGTGGTCTATCAATAATGTTGCTCTGGCTGAGGTGGCTCATACTAGTCTTGCCTATTGGCAGGCGGGCCGGGCAGAGGAAGCCTATCAGCTTTTCAAGAGTTCTGTTCTGGATGGAATGTATCTGGGAAGTAGTCCCGGTAATATCGGACAGGTTAGCTTTTACGATGCCGCACGAGGCGAATGCTACCGCGATTTTGCCGATCCGATAGGAGTATATTCAAGAACGCTTATACAGGGGCTTTTCGGAATATTACCCGACGCCATGAATAATCGTTTGGTTATCCGTCCCGGATTTCCTGACGGATGGGATTATGCATCCGTTTCTACACCCGATATTGATTTCGATTTTAAACGAAATGGGTTGACAGATACTTATCAGGTAAAGAATCAGTTCGGAAAACAGTTGAACATTGAGTTTTTCGTGAAAGTCCATCGGGAAAATATAAAGTCATTGACTGTAAATGGAAAAAATCAGAAGTGGGTTTTATCCGAAAATATCGGTAGTCCGTCGATAAAGATAGATTGTACGGGTTCTGAAACTTTTGAAGTGAAAATAGAATGGTCGGGAAATGAATTAAAAAGCATTGATTATCAGAATAAAGGTGTAAACGGAGAACAATGGACATTGAATTCTTCTATCGATATCCTAAAAATATATGACCCTCAGAGCATTTTATCCAATTCAAAACATAAGGTTAATACACTGTCGGGCATACTGAAAGGGGAAACAGGACATCGGACATTATTTGTACAGACCAAACAGGGGCAAATGACATGGTGGCAACCTGTTCATATCGAGATACAAGAACCTTTCTTGGTTGAATATAACGCAGAAAGCACTAAGCTGGAATTTAGCCTTAAAAATAATTATCAGACATCTGCAAATATAAAGTTGTATGTAAATAAAGATTCTGAGAATTATACTCAATCTGTAAATCTGAAATCTGGAGAAATATCGACATTGATTAGCATTCCTATTGATAAAGTGAAATTCGGGACAAATACCTTGCAGATAGAAAAAGATGGCAGGATTATTTATGAAACAAACTTGATAAACTGGAATTTAAAGAATAATCAACCAAAATACGAAGCCGTAAATATAGATAAATATCTGAATGCTTCGGTTTCGCAGATATTCAAGAATGAATACCTCACGCCCCGTTCTCCGTATACAACTTTGCAGGTTCCGAAACAGGGAATAGGGGAGTGGTGCCATCCTCTATTAACAGCCGATATTGATGATACAGGATTGAGAAAAGCTGTAAAAGGTAATGAGATTGCAACACCTTTTGACATTCCCTTCCGAACGACAGGAAATGTCGGTGCGGATAATATCGCATTCACAACATTGTGGGATAACTATCCGACGGAAGTAGAGATACCTCTTTCGGGAAAGGCTTCGCACGCATATCTGATGATGGCAGGTAGTACAAATCATATGCAATGTCATGTCGTGAATGGTACGGTAACAGTTAGATATACAGATGGAAGTCAATCGCTATTAAAACTTATTCCACCAGAAACGTGGGCTCCTATCGAACAAGATTTTTATATAGACGGACAGGCTTTTCGTTCCAAACAACCGCGTCCGTATCGTGTTGCTTTCAAGACAGGAGTTATCAGTCGCGATATGGAAAAAGAAATGAAAATCAAACCTGAAGAAGTCTATGGACGAAGCATTGACGGAGGGGCAGGTATTATACTTGATTTGCCTTTGGATAAAGGAAAGGAACTTCATTCGTTGGAACTGAAAAGTATAGCTAATGAGGTGGTTATTGGATTAATGGGGATTACCCTTTTGAGATAAGTTATTAGAAATAGTCGTTCTTTCAAATTATTGATTTTGCTGCCGCGCCTTTTTCAAAGGCTTGCCTTCGTTCATTTTGGCATTGCCCAAAACGAACCAAAAAGCTAGTGCTTAGTTCCTCGCCGACCTGACATTAGCTTTATTGACTAAACTA